>JAEEIU010000014.1 GCA_016281495.1 Treponema sp.
CCGAAGTTGGCATAGATTAAAATGCCGGTGGCCATGGCGGAGAGGAAATACCCGTTCCCATTCCGAACACGGAAGTCAAGCTCTCCTGCGCCGATGATACTGGATTCGTTCCGGGAAAGTAGGTAGCTGCCGGCTTTTTTTTTAATTAAGAATTAAGAATTATGAATTACAGCTTCCTTCCTTGAAAAAATAAATATCCCATGTTAGAATATTTTCATTATGAAAAGACTTGCAATTATTTTCTTGTTAGAAATAGCAGTTCTTGCATGTTGCTTCTCTCAGAATGATCAGCGGCCAATTAATGCCATTCCAGAATATGGTCATCAAAATAAGACTGACTATCAGCTTCAGGCTGATGAAGAATTTTTAAACAGTGTCAAAGGTCGTGAAGATAAAGCGTACATTGCACTAATAGATGAAGGCTGGTGGTTTCTTAAGCAGGGTGATGCAAGTACAGCTGTGATGAGATTCAATCAGGCGTGGCTTATAGACCAATCACGATGGGAAGTCTATTGGAGTTTTGCAGTTGCCGAAAGAAGCATAAGCAATATGAAATCTGCCAGGAAATATTATTTAAAAGCCATCAGTTTGTGCAGGGATACTCAATATAAGGACATGTTGAAACAAGAGTATTCAGACTTCATAAAAAAAATAGAAGACTAAAGTTTTAGAAACAAATTAAAAACATAGTTTTGGAGGAAGAAAATGAATGTAAAAAGGTTTTTGGCTTTTATCATCGATTTTGTTATAACTGCAATCATAAACAACATACCCTTTTGGATCTTGATTATGATTCCCTTGCTTAGGGGCCACCGTCTTCCTAGCTCAAGCATAATTCTTCGTGCAATGCTTTCCACGCTTATAGCTTTCCTCTATCTCCTCTTGCGTGACTTACCGAAAAATGGCAGCCTAGGAAAAATGGTAATGAAATTAAAGGTTGTAGATGCCAAGACAAAAGAACACGCGTCCATAGGAAAAAGGCTTTTGCGGAATGTAACCTGGCTCTTGAGCTGGATAGAAATAATAGTTTACATTGCGGCAAAAAAGCGAATCGGCGACATGCTTGCAAAAACTGATGTAATAGAAAAATAAAAGTGGCTGTTGCATGCGTCGGCATGAGAGAGGAAGCAAATGAAAAATAAAGAAGCGATAATCGAACAGCAAAAAGATTTTATTAAAAACTTAAGGGACAGAACGGCCGATTACATTAATTCAATTGACAAAACAGAAATTGAAACAATCCTGCTGTCTGGAAGTGTCTCCCGTACTGATTTTTTTCCACGCATAAAAGAAAACGGTGAATATGACGGAATGGTCGATCTAATCGTCATGCGAAAAAATGGAAGTAAGATCAATGCAGAGGACATATTCGGGCCGGACCAGGATCCACCGATTCCATATCATTGCGTAAAAGTTGACGGCCTGTGGTTTGCAATCCTATTTACAGATTTTATTGATGCTGCTATGTTTTCAAAGTTTGAAGAACCAAGAAAATTTTCCGTTTTGGAATCCAAGATTCTGTTTGATCCGAATGATGCATATAAAAATGAACTTGAAAAAATCAATCAGCATGTAAGGGAAGATTTAAAAATTCAATTGGACAATTCTCTCGGTTACATTCATTATCTCATATCCGATTATAAAAAAGACCGCTGGTACCGCCGTGAAGCATTCATTCAACTGCATGAAAACCTGAATACCGCAATACGTGCAGGAATTCGTTCCTTGTTCTACATGAATGGATTTTATTCACCGGCAGAAGACAGGGCGATTTATTATTCTCACAACCTGCCAAAACTTCCTCAAGACTATGCGGAATTGATTTCACAAATATGCAGTCAGGATACAGAATCAGAAGAGGATTATTTTAGGCGAGAAAAAATCTTCATGAAAGAAATTGTCGGTTTTATCGAAAACAATAAGAGATGACGTTATACGGAGATGATGTGGATAATATTTTGTTGAATGTTTGGATAGAAATAAAAAGTGGAATAGAGGTTCGCCTTAAAACTAAAGAGCTTGATGCTTCTGAACAAAATAAACTCTTGATAATGGAAGTAAATGAAAACGGTAACATAAGGATAATAAACCTTATTGTAAAGGGCAGGAAAGTATTTAATGCCAACGGAAAAACCGTAGACTTTGGAGATGCCTATCCTCTTGCGACAGAGTATGGTAAAATGATGATTACAAAGCAGTTCATAAACGAATGGTTGGAATAGCCGTAAAATAAGGCTGCATTCAACTTTTGTTTTTCTTTATTTGTTGTTGATGACAAGCGCCCCAATCACACCTGGAACCCATCCGCAGCAAGTGAGCAGCGTAACGATTATGATGGACCCACAGCCTTGATCCAGTACTGCAAGCGGTGGAAAAATTATGCAAAGTAAAACACGAAAACAGCCCATGTAAATACTCCTTCTAGAAAAATATTATAACACATGTTTTAAGATATGTCATTGTAAAGATTGATTATCATGATGGAAAATTGTTTTATTAAGTTTCATTCTGTCAAGGGAAAAATATTCATTTTTAATTCTCAATTGTAAATTCTAAATTCTAAATTCTGAATTATGAATTATGAATTATGAATTATGAATTATGAATTACCCTCATCCCCTCTCGATTAAAATCGGAAAATGTGTTATTTTTTTAATATGAACAATACTTCAAAATACGATGGAATAATTCTGGATATTGATGGGACGATTTGGAATACCACTGGGATTGTGGCTATGGCATGGAACCGTGCGATAAACATTAGCGGCATGGATGCCAGGAAGGTGAACGCCCAGGATTTGCAGAAGGAATTTGGAAAAACCATGGACGTTATTGCCGAGGATTTGTGGCCCAACCTGAATAAAGAACAGCGCGACATTCTGATGGCAAATTGTTGTACGGAAGAGACCATTTCGCTTAACGAAAACACTTTGGACATTACATATCCAGGAGTTGTTGATACGATTAAAAAACTGAGCCTTGAAACCAATTTCTTTGTAGTGAGCAACTGTCAGGATGGATACATTCAGCTGATGATGAAAAAGACTGGTTTGGAAGAATGCATCAAGGATTGGGAATGTTTTGGCCGCACAGGAAAAGGCAAGGCGGAAAACATAATGATGCTTGTGCAGAGGAATCAGCTTACGAGTCCGGCTTATGTCGGAGACATTCAGGGGGATTGCGATGCGTGCAGGCAGGCTGGTGTTCCGTTCATCTGGGCTTCCTATGGTTTTGGTGAGGTAAAGTCATACATTGCAAAATTGAATTCTTTTTCTGATTTGGAAGAAGTGATAGAAGTTCCTCCGGAATTTTCCGACGGAGTTTGATGACTTATGCTTTTTATTTTTGACATGGGCGGGGTGGTGACGAATACTGCTGAACTGCTTCCCCGCGTGCTGCAGATTTTAAAGATGGAACGAGCTGAGTTTCTGGCATTTTGCGGATGTCCTGAAAACAATTCATCTCCTACCGACCCGATGACCCGTGTTTCCTATGACAAACATTCAATTGACTTGCTTACGATGTGTTCGGATGGCATGATTACTACCAGACAGTTTTGGGTGGAGTTTTCAAGGCGCTCTGGTGTTTCCGTTCAGACTGACTGGTGGCAGCATTTGTTTCATCCAGTGCTCAAGGAAGATACCGTTGCCCTGATAAAAAAACTGAAGGCGGCGGGACATCGTGTTGTGTGCGGAACGAATACTATTGACGGTCACTATCGTAATCATGTTGAACGGGGTGACTATTCATATTTTGATCAAACCTATGCTTCAAACTTTATGGGAGTGTCAAAACCCAATCCTGAATTCTGGAAGATAATCCTTACTGCAGAAAATGAAGTTCCCGAAAATACGGTTTTTATTGATGACAGGAAAAAGAACTGTGATGCGGCATCGGCTCTTGGAATAAAATCTTTTGTGTTCACTGATGCAAAAAAGCTGGAGCAGGATTTGAAGGGTGAATTGCCGCTTGTTTTGGGAGAATCAGTTTGAACGAATTTATTCCCAAGGCATTTGTCTTTGACATGGACGGTCTTCTCCTGGATAGTGAGGCGGTGTACGAAAAGGCATGGATAATGGCGGCCGACATGTGGAATCTTGATGGAATTGATCGGATCCACAAAAGTGTATTGGGCTTTTCTGAAGCTGACACGATTTTAGTTCTGAAAAAAAACTACGGGCAGGATTTTGATGCAAAGGGATTCTGGGATTTGACTACGGATTTGTCGCTGGACATCATGAATGAAACTGGTGTTCCGGAAAAACCTTTTGCAAGGGAAACGCTGGCCTGGTTAAAAAATCAATCTTATTCTATTGCACTGGCTTCTTCAAACTCAAGGGAGCTTGTGATTCACCTGATGACAAAGGCAGGCATGCTCTCTTATTTTGATGTTATGGTTTGCGGTGACGAAATAGCAAGGGCAAAACCGGATCCAGAAATCTACAGAACTGCATGCCAAAAACTGAGCATGCCACCTTGCGACTGTGTTGCAGTGGAAGACAGCCCCAACGGCATTCTTTCGGCATGGAACGCCGGCCTAAAATGCGTCATGATTCCCGACCGTGTTCCCGCAGATGAAAACATTAAGAAACACCTCTGGAAACTGTTGGATAATCTGGACGAGTTGAAGGTTGAAGGTTTGTCACGCGGATTCGAAATTGCTACGCAATTTCCCTGAGGAGGGGTGTCTAGCTGGTTTGTGTTTTCATCATGCTATTTGGTCTTTCTGGACTTGACAATAAATCTATGATTTTTTAATGCCAATGAAAGATTCCGGATCAAGTCCGGAATGACACTGCATCCAATAAGTCAACTTCCATCTGTGTATATCACGAGAGCAAAGAATACATCACAACTTTGATTTAAAGAAAAATCGTAGATTTTTCGAATCCGCGTGACAATCTGCTTTCGATCAAGTCCGGAATGACAAATCTCTTGACAAATATATAAATATATGCTTATATGTATATAGGAGAATGTAAAAGCATGAAGATGATTCAGGAAAAGATGCTTTTTAATCTGGCGGAGCTGTTCAAGGTGTTTGGGGATTCGACACGAATCAAGATACTTTATGCCCTGCTTGAAAAGGAAATGAGCGTAACGGAGATTGTTGAGGCTTTGAACATGACCCAGCCTGCCATAAGCCAGCAGCTGCGTGTGCTCAAGACAAACGGTCTGGTCAAATACAGGCGTGAGGGAAAGTCGCTGATTTATTCTCTTGCGGACGAACACGTTTCAATCATTCTGAATATTGGAATTGAACATTTGAGTGAAAAATGAGGTCGAACATGAAAGCAGACAAAGATGAAGAAATAAAGATGAATAAAATTGAGCATGAGCACGAACATGAGCACGAACACGAGCACGAACATGAGCATGAGCACGAACACGAGCACGAACATGAGCATGAGCACGAACATGAGCACGAACATGAACACGAACATGAACATGAACACGAACATGAACACGAACATGAACATGAACACGAACATGAGCACGTGCACGAACATCATCATCACGACGAAGATGACGATTGCTGCTGCCACCATCATGAGCATCATCACCACCACCATGATGAAGATAACGATGATGACGATGGCGACGGTTGCTGCTGTGGCCACCACCACGGACACCATCACGGAGACGATGACGATGAAGAAGAACATTCAATAAAGAAAATCCTTTTGGCTGCACTGCTGTTTGTTGCAGGACTTCTTGTTCAAAAACTGCCTGTGTTTGCGTTGAATGGACCCATTGTAAATAATAATGAAAAGATTGCGCTTGTCGTTCAAGTTGTGTATATGGCGTTGTTCTTTGCCGCGTACATGCTTACGGGTTATTCCGTTGTAAAGGAAGCGGTTCACGGACTTGCAAAGGGAAATGTTTTTGGCGAGGAATTCCTGATGACTGTGGCGACTGTCGGTGCAATATTCATGGGTGAATATGCGGAAGCCGCTGCGGTAATGATTTTGTTCCAGCTTGGTGAATATCTTGAAGACCTTGCAGTTGACCGTTCAAAGCGTTCAATTACAAAACTGATGGATGTGCGTCCTGATGTTGCAAATGTAAAGCGAGGGAGCGAAGTTGTTCAGGTGGCGGCAAAGGATGTTGCCATTGGTGATGTGATTGTCGTAAAACCCGGAGAACGCATTGCACTTGATGGAACAATTGAAAGCGGAAAGGGGTTTGTTGATACTGCCGCATTGACTGGGGAAAGTGTTGCCCGTGAAGTTGTGGAAGGCGATGTGGTTCTTGGCGGATTTGTAAACAAGGATGGCGTTCTTGAGATAAAGGTGACAAAGGCGTTTGGAGAAAGCACTGTTAGCCGTGTCCTGGAAATGGTGGAGCATGCCCAGAGCAAAAAGGCAAAAACCCAGAAATTCATCACAAGGTTTGCGCGCTATTACACTCCTGTAGTTTGTATTGCCGCAGTTCTTGTTGCCTTGCTTCCTCCTCTGGTGATGAAGGTCATGGGTGTAACTACTGTGGGAATGTGGAAGACATGGATTTACCGTGCGCTTGAGATTCTTGTAGTGTCATGTCCATGTGCGCTTGTAATTTCTGTTCCCCTTTCATTCTTTGCGGGAATAGGCCTTGCTTCAAAAAGGGGAATCCTCGTAAAAGGTTCAAATTACATTGAACAGCTTGCACACACTGGAACAGTAGTATTTGACAAAACCGGAACCCTGACCCGCGGTGTGTTTGAGGTTACGGCGATCCATGCCCTTGATGAAAAAATCATGAGCAAGGAAGATTTGATTGCCGTTGCGACCCATGCGGAATTCTTTTCAAACCATCCGATTTCAAAATCCCTCAAGAGGGCTCACAGCTGCGAAAAGTGTTCTTCAACTGTACTTCAAGACACTCAAGAATTAAGCGGCTACGGAATCAAATGTAATATGGAAGGAAAGACGGTTCTTGCCGGAAACCTGAAGCTGATGGAAAAGGAAAATGTCATTGGATTCAAGCCATGTGAGGAAAACGATGCCGGAACTGTGGTTCATGTTGCCGTTGACGGAAAATACATGGGGCATATCGTAATCAGCGATGTGGCAAAGGAAGATTCCGCTCTGGCGATTACAAGACTCAAGTCTCTGGGAATAAAGCAAACGGTCCTGCTTACGGGAGACAGAAAGGAAGTTGCGGATGACATGGCAAAAAAACTAGGCATGGACAAAGTGTATTCAGACCTGTTGCCCGGAGACAAGGTTGAAAAAATCGAGGCTTTGTTAAAGGAACAGGCAGATAGTGAACGTCTGATTTTTGTCGGTGACGGAATAAACGATGCCCCTGTTTTGACCCGTGCTGATGTTGGAATTGCAATGGGGGCGATGGGAAGTGATGCGGCGATAGAGGCTGCTGATGTTGTGGTAATGGATGACAGTCCGTATAAGGTTGCTTCTGCGGTAAAGATAAGCCGTAAAACCATGCGTACCGTGTGGCAGAATGTCGTGTTTGCTCTTGCGGTAAAACTTGGCATCATGGTTGTCTGTGCCCTGGGATTCGGAAGCATGTGGATGGCGGTGTTTGGGGATGTCGGCGTTACCATGCTGGCAGTTCTGCATTCGATGTGCCTCTTGTGGAGTAAAAAGGAATAATTGTGTATAATGGCGGTTGGAGGAATTGAATGATTCAACTGATCGCTTTTTTGGGAAACTACGGAAAGGAATACGAGGGAACAAGGCACAATGTTGCGTGGATGTTTGAGGAAGCGCTGTGCTGTTCAGGTCGCATTTCGTGGCAGAATAAATTCAAGGGTGATTTTTTCAGCTGGGATACGGATGCCCTTGTCAGGACCTTTGTTGAAAAAGGCATTCTAAAGGCTCGTGATTCCGGTGAACTTCCAATTCCCGATGCCGCACCAAAGAAGATATATTTCCTTAAACCGCTGACATACATGAACTTGAGTGGAGATGCCATTGCCGAGGCAAGCCATTTTTACAAGATACCCGCATCTGACATTCTTGTTGTGCATGACGAAATTGAACTTCCTTTGGGAACAGTGAGCCTTAAGTGGAGCGGTGGACTCGGTGGCCATAACGGACTTCGTTCAACCAAGGCCGTCTTGGGAACCGCTGATTTCTGGAGGCTGCGTTTTGGTGTGGGAAAGCCTGCAAACGGACAGGTAGCCGATTACGTTCTAGGACATTTTACCGCGGACGAAAAGATATGCCTTTCCAGAATATTTGATCAGGCCCAGGAATGTTTTGCCAAAGTCCTGACATCCAAAGACCCTCAGCGTCTGATTCCTGCATGGGGCAAGAAAAAGTTTGAATTGTAAGTTTTGAGTTGAGGTTAGATTGTCACGCGGATTTAGGTAAAAAAATCCCGCCCAAAAATGAGCGGGAATTTAGTTGGTGATGGTATGGCAGATTATTGTTCTATGCTGTAATCTGTTGGATCGTTGGTGTTGGCACTGGTATCGATTGATGTAATTTTACTGCCACTGGTATTTCTAGAAATCTTGAACAACTGTTCATTTGTACGACTGTCATTTGATACCCATTCACCGGAGCTTTTATCCATAAGTGCAAGGGCACGGAAATTCGTACCGTTCCAAGAACATTCACTGTTATTTTTCCAACCGTATTTGTTTGATTTTTGTCCAAGTTTAGGATCCTCCTCGGAAGGAACTGCGATTGGTGTATTCAGCTTCTTCCACTGGTTATAAATTCCACCTATAGGAGAGTGTCCGTCTGTGCCAACTGTAGTTGCAAGCATACGAGCATAACCTTTGAATCCTACTCCATCTTCGAGCCTGAAACGGAAATACTCAATGTCTCCATATTCGGTTTTATTGTCTTTTATTCGTTTTTGTACAGTAATACCGTGGCTGCTAACTCCACTTGTGCCATCATCGGCATCAATTGGGTCAGAAGAAATTAAAGAATTGTCTGTAAGGAGCCCCTCAACTGTTGCGGATGAGCTTGTGTTGCCATATTTCCATACTTTGAGAAAATCTGCCTCAGAAAAATTCTTAACTTCATCATAGGTATAATTTGTTTTGATGACGGTACCACCCCTGTCGTTTAACTGTGCACCATATTCATAATAAAGGACTAGGACTCCATAGCTGTAACCACTGTTTCCTTTGAGCTGGTATTTTCCTGTCCAAAATGTCTCGTTGTCGTAAGTTCCTGCTCGAAGATGGTCTAGAGAATCGGCCCTTTTCAGATGCTGCTTAAATGTTCCTCCGTCTTTAAACATGTCTTCTGAAACACCATTAAAGTCCCAGTCGATTTGGTAATAATAGGTGGTGGTATTAGGTGCCGTACCGGTTGTAATTGTATAATAATCAATGCGGTTGCCATTAGCGTCAAAGTCTGTTGTGCGCCAGTAACCGTAGAAGTCGTCTTTGCCGAAGTTACATCCCGTCATACCGATGGCAGCCAGGCAGGCTGCTATTGGCTTGAGATTGTGGAAAGTTTTAATTGTCACGCGGATTCGAAAAGACTACGTCGTTTCTTTAAAGATAGAGTGTGTCAGTCTGTCTGGTGTTATCATCTTGCTTTTTGGCATAAGAAAGCGAAATCCTCATGTGCCATCTTATCCCAGAATGCTTCCTCTAACCTCAGAGCCAAACGAAAAAAACTTTAAATGGATTGCGTAGCAAAATCGAATACGTCTCTTTGAGCCATTTCTGTAAGGAATGGATTTGACGTTGTTGCTAAAGCAACATGTGGAACCGCGTGAAAAAAATTCAAATTTTTTCCCCGATTTTTTGTTAAAAATGCAAATTCCTTCACCATTTATATTATAGAGACTTTTATAAGTCCCATATCCTATAATTTCCAAGGAGGCCAGAACATGGCAAACGAAATCACACCATCAGGAACGGTAAACCACTACAAGGACCGTCTCTTCATCTCCATCTTCGGAAAAGACAACGACCAGAGCAAGAAGTGGCGACTGGATTTGTACAACGCGCTCAGGGGAACGAATTATACAGACCCCGATGCACTGGAACTGAACACCATCGAGAACGTAATCTACCTTACGATGCGGAACGATGTATCATTCCTCGTGGATTCGCAGATGACCCTGTTCGAACAGCAGAGTACCTTCAACCCAAACATGCCGTTAAGGGGATTAATGTACTTCGCACAGCTGTACCAGATGCACCTAAGCAGACAGAAGCGGCACCTTTTCCGTTCAAGCATAGTCAAAATTCCGAATCCACAATTCATAGTCCTTTACAACGGTACAAGGGAAACTGATGACAAGGAGTTCCTCAAGTTATCTGATGCATTTGAGAAAGAGGACAAGTCGGGCCGGTACGAATGGACGGCAGAACTTATAAACATCAACCCGAACCACAACCAGGTACTTCAAAAAAAATGCAAACCGTTGTATGATTATGTAAGGTATGTTTCCAGAGTAAAGGAAAACAAGAAGAAGGGAATGAGCCTGAGGGAAGCCGTAGATGATGCAATTGAA
>JAEEIU010000015.1 GCA_016281495.1 Treponema sp.
AAGCAATCAAGAAGATCAACAAGCAGCGCGCTGACCTTGGTGCATACCAGAACCGCCTTGAGATGACAGTTGTTGGACTTGACATCGGTGCAGAGAACCTCCAGGCATCTGAGAGCCGCATCCGCGACACAGACATGGCCAAGGAAGTTGTAGACTTTACAAAGAACCAGGTTCTGCAGCAGGCTGGTACAGCTATGATCGCTCAGGCAAACCAGACTTCACAGAACGTTCTCTCTTTGCTCCAGTAGAAAATGGAAGGGTGGCTTAGGCTGCCCTCATAGTGAAATGCCAAATAAAGGACATCTTTCGGGGTGTCCTTTTTTTATTTTTTTTCTGATTTTGTGTTAAAAACATCATTTCCCGTGCTAATTATATGGTATGGGAAAAATATTTGTTGTTTCAACGGCCATGTTGGCTGTGGTGACGGTCTTTTCGTGCTGTTCGTTTTTTTCTCTTACGGAAAATGTGGAATTCTGCATGGAAACAGAGTTGGATGACTTTACTGAGGTGGCAGATGGTAAAGTTGAGGCAATCGATGTGTTCTGCGTGTCATCTCCTGAGCTTGAAAGTCATTTACGCGTTAATCCCGGGTGCAGGTCCCTTCCTTTTTCTGTCCCGAAGAATTATGTGTCCGCGGTTCTGGCATATCCTGTGGCGGACGGGTTCAGGCAAAGGCCGGTGGGAGCCGTGTATCCTTATTCATGCCAAATGGACGTGACTGGAGGCTTTGTCGCTGAGGTTTTGGCCAGAATCTACCGTCTGTCGGAGGGCGGTGGAGTTCAGGATTATGTTGCGCGATTCAACTGGCAGAGGCTCTATGACGAATGTGCGTTGTATGAGGATCCCTGGGTTTTGGACATGGACAGGATCGTAAAGTCGATAGCGAAGGGTTCGTTCAGGAAAAGCGATATTCAAATTAAGAATTATGAATTATGAATTGCTGTTTGAACCTTTGGAGAAAATGTGGTATATTTATGTATATGAAAAATAAAAATTGGGTCGCAGTTCTAATTACTCTGGGGCTTTTGTTTACTTCATGCTCTGACAAAAAGAATAAGTCTCCCCTTGGCGACATGATGGAGCTTAAACCCGTGCAGAAAAGCCATGTGTGGTATTATTTCACGGATATGAATTTCTTTACCGTGGATTTGCCTCAGCATTCTCCGATGGTTTCAGAAAAGGCATGGACGGAGGTGGTGCGAATAACGTCGGCTTCGACTTCTCCTGATCCTTCAATTGGATATGCACTTGTAAACAGGCTGGGAATGCTTGTTCTTGATGAAAATGGACCTGAACTCCATACGGATGCCTCGATTTTTTCCGGTGTTACGGCCGATTCCCTTGTTTTCAGCAATAAGAGCCCGCTTTTTTACCTGTACAGAAGCAGTTTCTTTAATGTAGACTTTGAGAAATCCATAACAAATGCGGTTCAACCGACAAGACCATTCCTTGTTGAATATGATCCTGTTGCCAGGGCATTCTTCCCCCTTGTCTCGTACGATAACCTTAAGCTTAGTGATGAGGAACAGATTGCAGGCTATTTCTGGGACGGTGAGACATGGGCCTGTTCTGCCAAGAAAATTGTAGACAACCGTGTAAGCTTTACCTATTTTTACTGGGAACCCTATGCACCGCTGACAGAGCTTTCTCCTGCGCTTGCAAATCCTGATCTGTTCACGTTCAGGACTTCAACCGAGGAGGAATACAGGAATCTTTCCATGCCAAAACAGTTTTCTGCGGCTCCTGATGACCTGAAAAAGCTGTGTGCCTCGATTCCAAGTGAATTCACAATCTCCATCTTGTGGAAGGATGGCTCCGGGACCTCTGCGGTCAGTTATTATCAGCAGGGATCAAATTCCGTTCCCCTTATGGCAAACGGTTCTCATTCTTCAAAATATTCAACACTCCTTTTTGCAGACGGAACAACCTATATCTTGAATTCCTCCGATACAGCTCAGAATTCCTCGGTGGCGGCATTCAGGCTTCCTCTTTTGCCGGCAGGATATGCCTATGGTGATTTTGCAATAGCGGGTGACACTCTTTATGTGGCATGGGAAGAGTCAAGCTTTTACAAGACAGGCAGGACCGGATTCCTTCAGGTAGATTTGAAGGCTGTTTTGGAACAGGTTAAATGAAAAACAAAGCGGGATTCCGTCCGGGTGATATTCTTGTAATTCTCCTGTGTCTTGCGCTGGTAGTGCTTTCATTCGTTTTCATAAAGGCTCATGGCGGAGGAAAAAAAACTCTTGTCATCATGGGAATGGGAAAGGAATATTCGTATTCCATGGATCATGATGGCACTTATGAGGTTCAGGGAAGGCTTGGTACATCTGTGATAGAGGTGAGTGACGGTAAAGTCCGTTTTGTTGAATCACCATGTCCCACAAAATCATGTGTACAGCATGCGCCGATTTCTTCTGTGGGGGAGTGGAGCGCATGTCTTCCCAACGAAATCCTTGTCCAAATTGAAGGAAATGAATCTGATAAGGTGGATGCTCTGTCGTTTTAGCATGAATTATTCAAAATAGGAGTTGGTTTTATGGCAAAGAAAAAAGGCAGTATAGTATATAAATGTTCAAACTGCGGATATACGCAACCTGCATGGCTTGGAAAATGCCCCCAGTGCGGTGAGTGGAATACGCTGGAGGAATGCATCGTAGATCCGAATGCTTCTTCCCCAAGGATGAATGCTGATGGAACGGCAAAAAAGGCACGTCCCGTTCCCCTTTCAAAAATCCAGGTACAGTCAGAAGGCCGTGTTTCCACAGGTAATGCTGAATTCGACCGTGTGCTTGGCGGTGGGGCTGTAAAATGTTCTGCGGTTTTGCTTGGTGGTGAACCTGGCATCGGAAAGTCGACTCTTTTGATTCAAACTGCGGCATCGGTTTTGTCCGGAATGGAAAAGGCCCGCGTCCTCTATGTCTCTGGAGAAGAATCTGCCTCACAGATAAAAAGCCGTGCCATTCGACTTGGGCTCAAGGTTGATTCCCTGGAGATTCTGTGTACCCTGCGTCTGGAAGACATCCTTGATGCCCTTGATTCCCTTAATCCGCTCCTTGTGATAATCGATTCGATTCAAACCGTCTATTCCGTTGAGGCCGGTGTTGTGCCCGGTACCGTAAGCCAGCTCAAATACTGTGCTAATGAACTCATCTCCTGGGTAAAGGAAAGGGACAGCGTGCTCATCATGACCGCCCATGTTACAAAAGACGGAACGATAGCAGGTCCCAAAAGCCTTGAGCACATGGTAGATACCGTCATTTCATTTGAACGCAACAACGATGAGGTAAGGTTCCTGCGTGCCATGAAAAACCGCTTTGGTTCAATTGACGAACTGGGAATTTTCCAGATGGACGGAGACGGCCTTAAGCCAGTTCAGGACCCTTCTTCTCTCTTTTTGACAAGGAGGCAGGGGGCATTGCCGGCTGGGGTGGCCTGTGTGCCTGTGTTTGAGGGAAGCCGTGTCTTTGTGGTGGAAGTTCAGGCATTGACGGTTCCTGCCAAGGCATCGATGAACCGCGTGTATTCCGACAGGGTTGATTCAGCCCGTGTAAGCCGTGTTGCTGCTGTACTGGAAAAGAGGGCGGGCATTCAGTTTTCCGACCAGGACATCTACATCAATGTTGCCGGTGGTGTGCGCCTTACCGAAAGTGCCATTGATGCGGCTTTGGCGGCGGCACTGTATTCGGCAAGGACCAACATCCCCCTCCCTGAGCAGACCGTCGTTGTGGGTGAGCTTTCGCTTGCAGGAGAAATCAGGCCAGTGTCCAAACTCAAGCAGAGGCTCAAGGCCGCCAAAGAACTGGGATTTTCCCGTGCTGTGGCCCCTTCATCAGAGGAGGATGCCGTAGCGGTGGATTCAATCAAAAACCTTGTCCAGGCCCTTTTTTCTGGAAAATAAATAAAATTATTGAAATAAAATGTAAATCTTTATTAAAAAAACTTGACAATTAATCTTGATTGGAGTATATTAAAAACAGCTTGTAAATAAGCTGATAAACTCTCTCCGATGTCCGAGAAATCGGACGGTAGAGGTCTCGAATGGCGTTGCTGTTTGGGACCTCTATTTTTTTTTGTGTCATATTGGTAATTTTCCACCCTTTACGTTTCCCCATTATTTTGCTATTATATCCCCATGCTTTGTGATGAAAAGATGGAAAACATGCATTCAATTGATAATGCTGTCAACAATATATTGGAATCCTACAATAAATATGGCGGAATTAACCTGGAGGAGGCGATGGAATTCCCAAACCGCCAGAATGTCGTGGAGATCCTGCGTGACATAATCAGCTTGATTTTTCCTGGATTCCGCACTGCCGAGGACATTGACTGTGAGACTTTGCGCTATGTTACCGGGCAAAAGGTCAATAGGATCATATCCATGCTTACCCGTGAGATTAAAAAGGCCCTGATTTACGTTACACAGGGTACGGAGGTCTCCAACTGCCATTGTTTCAGTCTTGCACAAAAGGCAGCCGAAGCTTTGATTGAGGAAATCCCTGAGATACGCAGAAAGGTCGGGCTTGACGTTCAGGCTGCATACCAGGGGGATCCGGCCGCCAAATCCACCGAGGAAGTAATAGTTTCATATCCGGGGCTTGAGGCGATTGTCGTTTACCGTATTGCACATTTCCTATGCGAAAATGGAGTTCCTGTCATACCAAGAATCATGAGCGAGCATGCGCATGGTAAAACCGGCATAGACATAAATCCCGGCGCAACAATAGGGGAAAGCTTTTTCATCGACCATGGAACCGGTGTCGTAATAGGCGAATCCTGCTCAATAGGCAACAATGTAAAGATTTATCAGGGTGTCACCCTAGGGGCACTTAGTGTAAAAAAGGAGCTGATGAACAAAAAGCGCCACCCGACAATCGAGGATAACGTCACAATCTACGCAAATGCCACGATTTTGGGCGGTGAAACTGTCATTGGCGAGGGCAGTACAATAGGCGGCAATACCTGGGTAACCAAATCTGTTCCTCCCAAAACCCTTCTTACTCAGTCGTAAAGGAAAAAAAACAGCCGGTACCCTGTAAAATTCAGAATTTCGGCTTGACATAATTCTAGAATTTCTGTATAGTTGCTAAACACGTAAATTGTTCACGTGTCTTTTTCGCTCTTGTAGCTCAGTCGGTAGAGCACATCGTTGGTAACGATGAGGTCAGCGGTCCGATTCCGCTCGGGAGCTTAGTCCAATTTAGGTCAAGTTAAGGAGCATGTTATGGCAAGCAAAAAGAAGTCAGCCGTAGAAATTATCGCCTTGCAGTGCACAGAGTGCAAGAGAAAGAATTATACCACATACAAGAACCGCAAGAACATCACCGGTAAGCTTGAGAAGAATAAGTATTGTCCTTTCTGCCGTAAGTCAATTATGCACAAGGAAACAAAGGCTAAATAAGCAGTTAAAGCCCTGATGGGGTATGGCGGGATTACCAACTAGCCCGCCGAATATCTTAGGTCAGTAGCTCAGTTGGTAGAGTCCCGGTCTCCAAAACCGGTTGTCGCGGGTTCGAGTCCTGCCTGGCCTGTAATTTTTGATTTTTTAGTAAGAGGATGAAAGATGAAAAAGTTTTTCCAGTTTTGCAGGGAATGTGTCGCTGAACTTAGAAAAGTTTCTTGGCCTACATTTGGCGAAGTGATTTCCTCTGTCAAGGTTGTGATTATTTCTCTTTTTGTGCTTGCCGTGTTATTGGGAGCTATGGACTTCCTGTTTACCGGTTTGTATAGCTTCATCTTTACAGGCAACTTTATAAAGTAAGCCAAGGGAACTGTTTATGGCAAAAAGCTGGTACATTATTCATACTTACACAGGATATGAACAGAAAATTGAACGTACTCTGAATATGTTATTGAATTCCGGGGAGATTGATCCTGCGGTGCTTACCAGTGTAAAAGTTCCTATGGAGACTGTGGTAGAAGTAAAGGACGGAAAGTCAAAGTCACGCAACAACAAGCTTCTTCCCGGTTATATCATGCTGGAGATGGATTTGCCTCAGTTGGGATGGAAGGCTACATGCAATACCATCCGCCATATCCAGGGTGTTACAGGTTTTGTCGGTACCAACCCGAACGAACGTCCGCGTCCAATCAGTTCAGAGGAAGCAAAGAACCTCCTGCAGCAGTCAGGTGATCTTAAGGGCGAGAAGAAGGTACGCGTAAAGCAGTCATTCGAAGTTAATGATAAGGTAAAGATTATTGAAGGACCATTTGCAACATTTACTGGTGTTGTAGAAGAGTTCTATGCAGATAAAAACAAGCTTCGTGTCAACGTTCAGATTTTTGGCCGTGAGACACCTGTTGAAGTTGATATTTTACAAGTTGAAAAGATCTAACAGTCTTTCTGGTTTTTGAAAGTATTTGTGTGGGAAACCGCACTTAGCTTTATTTGGGAGAAGCGCAAGTCCGTTGGATAGAGGCGTTTCGTTAGGACGGGTCACTTGTTACAAAACCCGACCACACCAATGTAAGGAGATATATTATGGCCGGAAAAAAGGTTACAGCTGTCATCAAGTTACAGTGCCCTGCAGGCGCTGCTACACCAGCTCCACCAATCGGACCGGCTCTTGGACCTCACGGTGTTCCTGCACCAAAGTTCGTACAGGAATTCAATGACCGCACCAAGAGTATGGAAAAGGGACTCATAATCCCTGTCGTCATCACTGTCTATCAGGACAAGTCTTTTACATTCATTCTTAAAACACCTCCAGCAGCAGTTCTTATCAAAAAGGCTGCAGGCATTCAGAAGGGTGCAGGAAATCCTCTTCGCGACAAAGTAGGCAAGATTTCTCAGAAGAGTCTTGAGGAAATCGCAAAGCAGAAGCTTCCAGACCTTAATGCCAATGACATTGAGGCTGCAAAGAAGATTATTGCCGGTACTGCTCGCAGTATGGGTGTAGAAGTGGAGGCTCAGTAATGAAACACGGAAAGCAGTATCGTAATGCACTTGCAAAATATGATATTACCAAGAAGTATGAAATTGCAGAAGCCTGCAAACTGGTAAAGGATTTGCATTATGTAAAGTTTGATGAGACTGTAGAACTTTCAGTTTCACTCAAGCTCGAGAAGAACCAGACTGTACGTGATACTTTGGTATTCCCGCATCAGTTTACCGGTGAAAAGAAGGTTTTGGTTTTCTGTAAGGAAGACCGCGTTCAGGAAGCTTTGGATGCCGGTGCAACTTATGCAGGTTCAACTGAATACATCGACAAGGTAAAGGGTGGCTGGACAGAATTTGATGTTGCAGTTGCTACTCCAGATATGATGAAGGATGTTGGTCGCCTTGGTATGGTTTTGGGCCGCAGAGGTCTTATGCCTAACCCAAAGACAGGAACAGTTACCGCTGACATCGCAGGTGCTGTTGCAGAACTCAAGAAGGGACGCACAGAATTCCGCGCAGACAAGGGTGGAGTTGTTCACATTCCTGTTGGAAAGGTTTCCATGTCTGAAAACGACACAGCAGAGAACGTCAAGGCATTCCTTGCTGAATTGGCACGCAAAAAGCCGGTTGATGCAAAGGCTGGTTTCGTCCGCTCAGTTTCCTTGAGCTCAACAATGGGTCCAGGTGTCTGGATTGACTACAAGGAGGAAGCATAATGGCAGTTATCGCTAAAAAACTACAGCCTGCCAAGACCGCAGCTATAGAAGAAACCAAGAAGATTCTTGGTGAATACAGTGACTACATTTTTGTTGATTACCGTGGTCTTACCGTAGAGCAGATTACAAAGCTTCGTGATAAACTTCGCGAAAAAGATGCAACCCTCAAGGTGTTTAAGAATACTTTCGCACGTGTTGCTTTTGATGAACTCAAGAACGACTCAGTTGCAGAATTCCTTTCTGGACCAACTGCAATCGCAATGGTAAAGCAGGATGCAAACGAGTCAGCAAAAGTTCTCTTTGACTTTGCAAAAGATACTCCTGCCCTTGTTGTAAAAGGTGCATGGGTAGAGAATGAGGTGTATGACAAGGCAAAGATTGAGGCTCTCTCAAAGCTGCCTGGAAAGAAACAGCTCATCGCTATGCTTATGTCTACAATCAACGGTCCAGCACGCAAGCTCGCCGGTACATTGCAGGCATATGTCGAAAAGTTGGAAAAGGAAGGTCCAGCCGCTGCTGCTCCCGCTAAGGAAGAAGCCGCTCCAGCTGAATCAGCTCCTGCTTCAGAAGCACCAGCTGCCCCTGCAGAAGCATAATTTTTGTACGGGTTAAATTAAATCCATCGGTTTCCGTATGGGAGCCGAAACGACGGTGCATGTAAACTTTAATCAAGGCACTGTCTATTCGCGGTTAGGCTTCAAAGTGCTGATTACTATCCGCGGAAAATAAAAACGTATGCAGAACCAAGGTGACGGTATGTTTCCTTCTGCAACGAATGGTCATTATAAATGACATGTCATCAAAGTATGACAGGAGAAGACAATTATGGCACTTTCAAATGATGAAATCCTTGACGCAATCGCAAACATGACAGTTCAGCAGGCTGCTGACTTGGTAAAGGCAATGGAAGAGAAGTTCGGCGTTTCTGCCGCTGCTCCTGTTGCCGTAGCTGCTGGTCCAGCTGCTGGTCCTGCTGCTGAAGAGCAGACAGAATTCACAGTTACTCTTGACAGCATCGATGCTTCTAAGAAGATCGCTGTTATCAAGGCTGTTCGTGCAATCACAGGTCTTGGTCTGGGTGAAGCAAAGGCTCTTGTTGAAGGAGCTCCACAGACACTCAAAGAGAACGTATCTAAGGCTGATGCAGACAAGATGATCGAAGACATCAAGGCTGCTGGTGGCGTTGCAAGCAAGAAATAAGCAGTTACTGGCTGTTGATAATTAATGGACAGTTTGAACTTCAGACTGTCCAAAAACAAGGTTATTAGGCTTCAGAAAAGCGTTTCCACAGGGAGATGGCTTTTTTGAGGCTTTGTGCGTCTTAAAACAGTTTGGCATGTCGACTGACGCATGACGTTGCCCGGACCGAAACGTCCCGCAGGGCACTGGTTCTTGTGCTGAGCAAAGTCTTTGCTTGTAGCAGTTCCGGTTGCACCAGTTTCCACACACCCCTCAGAGGTAAAGATGTTCGCAAAAAGCAGAAAAATCGAACGTAAGTACATCGGTAAGGATATCCAGGACTTTATGGATCTCCCCGATCTAATCGACATCCAGCTTTCTTCCTACGAATTTTTCATTCAAAAAGAACGCCTGGACAAAGGAGAGCCGCTGTTAAACCAGGGCTTGCAGGAAGTATTCACTTCTACCTTCCCAATCGAAAGTCCAAATGGCGACATGACGCTGGATTTTGTATCTTACAGTTTGGATGAAAAGAATATCAAGTACAGCGAACTTGACTGCAAGAAAAAGGGCCTTACATATCAGGTGCCCCTCCACGCTTGCATTAACTTGACATTTAACGAAACAGGTGTCATTCAGCAGAAAAAAGACGTCTACATGGGCGACATCCCGTTGATGACCGACCGCGGAACATTCATCATTAATGGTGCTGAGCGCGTTGTCGTAAGTCAGATCCACCGTTCGCCTGGTGTAATCTTCAAGTATGAGAAGGGCGTTTACTCAAGCCGCATCATTCCATATCGTGGTTCATGGCTTGAATTTGAAATTGACCAGAAAAAAGACCTTATCTATGCAAAGATTGACCGCAAGAAGAAAATCCTTGCAACAATCTTCCTCCGCTCATTGGGTTATTCAACACGCGAGGAAATCATAGATTGTTTCTATACCAGCGAAGAAATCAAGATTCCTACAGATGCAGCCAAACGTGAAAAGATCGTGGGAAGAGTTCTGTCTCGTGCAGTTATTATTCAGGATGAGGAAACAGGAGAAGAAAGAAAGCTTTTCCGCGCAGGAACAAAACTTCATCCGCATGACATCGACGACCTTGTTGCCAACAAGGTAAAGACATTGAACGTCATTCAGTTTAATGCAAGACAGAATCCTGGCAAGAAAGAAGAATTCAATCCGTCACTGGACAGCGAGATGATCATCAACTGCTTTGAGCGTGAGGAAATCATCTTTGCAAAAGACGGGCAGGAAATCACCGACGAGCCGACAAAGGAAGACTGCATCCAGAAAGTGCATGATGTCCTGAATCCTGGTGAGCCAAGCACATTTGAGCAGGCCGAAAAGGACCTCCAGAGCATGTTCTTCAGTGAGCGCCGTTATGAATTGAGCCGTGTTGGACGCTATAAGCTGAACAAAAGGTTCAACTATGATCCGCCAAGAGAAGAATTGACTCTTACAACAGATGACATCATCAATACGATGAAGCATTTGATCGAAGTATATCTTCAGCCGGAACTTGTAGACGACCAGGATCACCTTGGAAACCGCCGCATCCGTTCTGTTGGTGAACTTCTTACAAACCAGTACAAGACTGCATTCGCCCGCATGGAGCGCATTGCAAAAGACCGCATGAACCTTAAGGAAGTTGAAACCCTCAAGCAGGTGGACCTTATTTCAATCAAACCGATTGTATCTGCCGTTAAAGAGTTCTTTGGATCATCACAGCTTTCACAGTTCATGGATCAGTGTAACCCGCTTGCCGAGCTTACACACAAACGCCGCTTGAACGCTTTGGGACCGGGTGGTCTTTCCCGTGACAGGGCAGGTTTCGAAGTCCGTGACGTTCACTATACACACTATGGACGCATGTGCCCGATTGAAACTCCTGAAGGTCCGAACATCGGTCTTATCGTTTCTCTTTCAATCTTCACACGCATCAACGAATACGGATTCCTGGAAGAACCATACCGCAAGGTAGAAAACGGAAAGGCAACAGACAAGGTAGACTATCTTGATGCAACCGACGAAGACAAGTACTACATCGGTCAGGTAACAGAAGGAATGAAAAAGGACGGATCTTTCCCAACCGATTTCGTTTCATGCCGTCACCGCGGAGACTATTCAACACGTTCTCCAAAGGACATTCAGTACATGGATGTTTCTCCACGTCAGGTTATCTCTGTATCTGCTTCCCTTGTTCCGTTCCTTGAACATGATGACGCCAACCGTGCATTGATGGGCTGCAACATGCAGAGACAGGCAGTACCGCTTTTGTTCCCGGAGCCACCATATGTAGGAACCGGTATGGAGCAGAAGACAGCATACGATTCAGGCGTTCTTGTTAAGGCAAAACGCGATGGTGAAGTTGTATGGGTAGAAAGCGACCTTATCAAGATTAAGCCGACCGGAGTAAAGGGAGATGTTCTTGATGAATATCCACTCCTCAAATACCAGAAGACAAACAGCGATACATGTAATCACCAGAGGCCGACTGTTCAGGTTGGAGAAAAGGTAAAGAAGGGTGCCGTAATTGCAGACGGTCCTGCAACATTCAACGGTGAGCTTGCCCTTGGACGCAACATTCTTGTTGGATTCGTTCCGTGGAATGGATACAACTATGAGGATGCCGTTCTCATCAGCCAGCGTGTTGTAAAAGAAGACATGTATACCTCTGTCCATATCCATGAGTTTGAGACAGACATCCGTGAGACTAAGCTTGGTCCGGAAAAGATTACACGTGAAGTTCCAAATACACCGGAAAAGATTCTTGAAAACCTCGATGCCGAAGGTATCATCCGCATAGGTGCTAAAGTACACTCGGGCGATATCCTTGTAGGTAAGGTTACACCAAAGAGCGAAACCGATACAACTCCGGAATTCAAGCTCTTGAATGCAATCTTCGGTGAAAAGTCAAAGGACGTACGCGATTCATCACTTAAACTCCAGCATGGTGTTC
Source organism: Treponema sp. (assembly GCA_016281495.1). Taxonomy (GTDB): domain Bacteria; phylum Spirochaetota; class Spirochaetia; order Treponematales; family Treponemataceae; genus Treponema_D. The sequence continues at coordinate 11,744 of JAEEIU010000015.1, forward strand.
AGGGTGTTGTAATCGGAGTAGAACGCCTTAAGAGATCTGAAGGTGACGAACTTCCTCCAGGTGTAAGTGAAAAGATTAAGATTCTTGTTGCCGATAAGCGTAAGCTTGTTGTTGGTGACAAGATGGCAGGACGCCACGGAAACAAGGGTGTTGTAGCCCGCATTCTTCCGGTAGAAGACATGCCGTATCTTGACGATGGTACTCCTCTTGATGTATGTCTGAACCCGCTTGGTGTTCCTTCCCGTATGAACATCGGTCAGATAATGGAATCAGAACTTGGTAGGGCAGGTATGGTGCTGAATGAATTCTACAATTCACCTGCATTCCAAACCCCAAGCCAGGAACAGATTGCAGAAAAGCTTGTTGAGGCAGGCTTGAGCAAGGACTGCAAGCAGATTGTACACGACGGATTTACAGGAGAACCTTTCCTGAACCCGATTTTTGTCGGTGTAATCTACTTCATGAAGCTGCATCACCTTGTTGACGACAAAATGCACGCACGTTCAACAGGTCCGTATTCTCTTGTTACACAGCAGCCGTTGGGTGGTAAGGCCCAGTTCGGTGGCCAGCGTCTTGGAGAAATGGAAGTATGGGCATTGGAAGCATATGGTGCCGCCAATACCCTGCAGGAAATGATGACAATCAAGTCTGACGATATGAATGGACGTTCAAAGGTTTACGAGTCAATCGTAAAGGGTGATCCGAGTGCCCCGATTGGAGTTCCGGAATCATTCAACGTTCTTGTTCAGGAGTTGCGTGGTCTTGCTCTGGATTTCTCAATCTATGACGAAAAGAACAAGCAGATTGCCCTAACCGAAAGAGATCAGGAACTGATAGACAAAGCAGGTGCTGGTTTCGATAAGGAGAATGAAAATGCGTGATATTCAGGATTTTGCCAGCCTTAAGATAAAATTGGCTTCACCGGAAACCATCCGTGCATGGTCTTATGGTGAGGTAAAAAAGCCGGAGACAATCAACTACCGCACCCTCAGGCCGGAGCGCGACGGATTGTTCTGCGAGAAAATATTCGGTACGACAAAAGAATGGGAATGCTACTGCGGTAAATTCAAGAGCATCCGTTACAAGGGTGTCATCTGCGACCGCTGTGGTGTTGAAGTAACCCATTTCAAGGTACGCCGTGAACGCACGGGACACATTGAACTTGCTGCCCCTGTAAGCCACATCTGGTATTACCACTCAGTTCCGTCAAGAATGGGACTTTTGCTGGATCTTCCGTTGGCATCCTTGCGTTCTGTCTTGTACTATGAAAAATACATCGTCATCAACCCGGGTGCAAACACCGACCTCAAGGAGAAGCAGCTTCTTACAGAGGACGAGTATAATGATGCACGCGAGCGTTATGGTGAGTCATTTACTGCAGGAATGGGTGCAGAGGCTATCAAGACTCTTCTTGAAAACCTTGACCTTGACTCTCTTGCAGTTGAACTCAGGCAGCAGATGCGTGAGGGTGGCTCAAAAGTAGACAAGCGCACACTCAAGAGAATCGAAATCGTAGAGAATTTCCGTTCATCTGGAAACAAGGCCAGCTGGATGATTCTTGATGTAATCCCTGTCATTCCGCCGGAACTCAGGCCAATGGTTCAGCTTGAAGGTGGACGTTTTGCCACATCTGACCTTAACGACCTGTATCGCCGTGTTATAAACCGCAACAACCGCCTTAAGAGGCTTCAGGGCCTTTTTGCTCCGGACATCATCATCCGCAACGAAAAGCGCATGCTCCAGGAAGCAGTTGACGCCCTTTTTGACAACGGTAAGCGCAAGCAGCGTGTTGTAAAGGGTGCATCAAACCGCCCGCTCAAATCAATTTCCGACATGCTCAAGGGTAAGCAGGGACGTTTCCGCCAGAACCTTCTTGGTAAGCGCGTTGACTATTCAGGACGTTCCGTTATCGTTGTAGGACCAGAGCTTAAGCTGTGGCAGTGCGGTCTCCCGGAAAAGATGGCATTGGAGCTGTTCAAGCCGTTCATCATGAAGAAGCTTGTGGACAAGGGAATTGCCGGCAACATCAAAAAGGCAAAGACTTATGTTGACACAGAATCTTCAGAAGTATATGCAATCCTTGATGAAGTTGTACGTGAGCATCCTGTTATGCTTAACCGTGCTCCTACACTTCACCGTCTGGGTATCCAGGCATTTGAGCCGGTTCTTGTTCCAGGAAAGGCTTTGATGCTCCACCCGCTTGCATGTAAGGCATTTAACGCGGACTTTGACGGCGACCAGATGGCCATTCACGTTCCTCTGACTCAGGCAGCTCAGATGGAATGCTGGAACCTGATGCTTTCTGCACGCAACCTTCTTGACCCTGCAAACGGAAACACAATCGTATATCCTTCTCAGGACATGGTTCTGGGTATTTACTATATGACAGCAATCAAGCCCCATTCAAAGGGAGCTCCGGAAAACGGTGATGTTTCAAAGGCAAAGATCTTCAGTTCTGCAGATGAAGTAAGGCTTGCCGCATCAAGTGGTTCAATCGAATGGCAGGCACTTATCCGTGTGCCAAAGAACATCCTTAACAAGTGTGTTCACAACGATCCTGAGCCTGATTCAAAGTACATTGCTACATCAGCAGGTCGTCTTGCATTCAACGAGGCAATGCCGGCTGAGGTAGACTACTATAACGAGCAGCTTGGAGACAAACAGCTCCGCAAGATGATTGAACGTGTTTACCACACTGAGCAGACAAGCGACAAAAAGGTAAAGGCTCTTGTTGAAGAAAAGTTCAGCTTTACTGAATTAAAGGAAGAGACTCTTTCTGAAGTTGTTGCAGACAAAAAGCTCATGGCAAAGGTAAATGCTGTTTATAACCGTTCTGTTCCAATGACAGAAGAGCAGGAGCGCAAGCTTATTAACGATCTTTACAATTCAGACCGTTCATGGCTTACAATCCAGATGCTCGATGACATCAAGGCAACTGGTTATAAGAATGCAACATTCTACGGTGCAACACTTTCTATGGATGACATCTTGATTCCGGACGAAAAGAAGGACATCGTAGACAAGACAACAGAAATCGTAAACAAGATCATTCAGGATCACGGTAAGGGTGCCATAAGCGAAAAGGAAAGACGTGAAAAGTCCATCGCTGAATGGTCAAAGGCTGGTGATGAGCTTACAGACACCATGTACAAGAAGCTTGCAAATGACAAGGATGGATTCAACACCATCTACATGATGGCAAACTCCGGTGCTCGTGGTTCAAAGAAGCAGATTTCACAGCTTGCAGCTATGCGTGGCTTGATGCAGAAACCTAACGGAGAAATCATTGAGCTTCCGATTAAGGCAAACTTCAAGGAAGGCCTTTCTGTTATTGAATACTTCATTTCTTCAAACGGTGCACGTAAGGGTCTTTCTGATACCGCTCTTAAGACAGCTGATGCCGGTTACATGACACGTCGTCTTGTTGATGTTGCCCAGAATGTTGTGGTTAACGAAGAAGACTGTGGTACAATCAACGGTATCGACTATGCCGCAATCAAGGACGGAGAAACCGTTATTGAAAGCCTGGCATCCCGCATTGCAGGACACTTCTCTATTGAACGTGTTCTTGACCCGGTTAACGGTGAACTTTTGTGCGACGTAAACCAGTACATCGACGAAGCCCTTGCAGATAAAATCGACAAGGCAGGTGTAGAAAAGGTCAAGCTCAGAACGGTTCTTACCTGCGAAAGCAAATATGGAATCTGTGTAAAGTGCTACGGAAAAGACCTTGCACGCAACAAGATTGTAGAAATCGGTGAAGCTGTCGGTACAATTGCCGCACAGTCAATCGGTCAGCCTGGTACACAGCTTACTCTGCGTACATTCCATACTGGTGGTGCCGCTGAAACTTCTGCATCTGACAACCACATCAAGATGAAGTATCCGGTTTACATCTTTAGTCTTACCGGAACCCATGTTGAAAAGGCAAACGGTGACTGGCTGTTTACCCGTCGTGGTACCATGCTTGTTGCAAAGATGTTCGGCAATTATCCGTTCAAGAAAACGGACGAGGTCGTCGTTCAGAATGGTGCCCGTGTACGTAAGGGTAATGTCATCCTCAAGCAGGGCTCAAAGGAAGTCACCGCATCTGACAACGGACGCATCATCATAAAGGACAATGTAGTTTATCTGGTAAGTAACGACCAGAAGGTTGAAATAGCAAACGGTTCAATCGTTTATGCCGCATTCACAAAGAGTGGAACTGTGGCAGAACAGAATGTTCCGGTTGGTGAATTTGATCCGTTCAACGAGCCTATCATCGCTGAGATTTCCGGTTATGTTCATTATGAGGACGTTATTCCGGGCCAGACGGTTGAGGAACGTGAGACACTGGACAAGAACACCGGCAAAAAGACTGTTGAGCGCCGCATCACAGATTTGCACCTGGATGTAAAGCAGCCACGCCTTGTTATCCGTGATGAGGAAGCTGGAGAAGAGGTCGGTTCATATCACCTTCCTGTTGGTACAACACTCAAGGTTGATGACAAGCAGTGGGTTGATGCTGGTGTAACTCTTGGTACACTTCCGAAAGAAGGAACAAAGGCCAACGATATTACTCTGGGTCTTCCACGCGTATCTGAGCTTTTTGAAGGCCGCAAGTCAAAGAACCCGGCTGTTATCTCTAAGATTTCAGGTCTTGTCAAATTCGGCAAGGTTGTTAAGGGCAAGAGGACAATCATCGTAACAAGTGATTATGGCAAGGAATTCAGCCATGCAGTTCCAATGAACAAGCGCCTTCTTGTTCGTGACGGAGACCAGGTTGAGGCCGGTGAGCCATTATGCGACGGAGCAAAGGATCCACATGATGTTCTTGCAGTTCTTGGTGAAAATGAATTGCAGAACTTCCTGCTCAATGAGATTCAGTCAGTTTACCGCTCACAGGGCGTTACAATCAACGACAAGCATATCGGTACAATCATCCGCCAGATGCTTAAGAAAGTTGAGGTAACAAAGGTAGGCGATACACGCTTCATCTACGGCCAGCAGGTGGACAAGTATGCATTCCACGAGGAAAACAACCGCGTGATTGCACAGGGTGGTGAACCAGCCATCGCACGTCCTATGTTCCAGGGTATTACAAAGGCTGCTTTGGCAACAGATTCCTTTATCTCTGCCTCTTCATTCCAGGAGACAACAAAGGTTCTTACAAATGCCGCCATTGCCGGAGCTGAGGATCGCCTGCACGGTCTTAAAGAGAACGTAATTATCGGCCACATGATTCCGGCTGGAACCGGTATGAGGCAGTATCATAACGTTAAGCTTTCTGACTCTTCTGCATCTGACCTTGATGCCAAGATGGAAGAAATCCTTGAATTGCGCAGACAGGAGAAACTCCTTGAGCAGCAGGCAGAGGAAATGTCCATGGGCACAGCAGATATGGGAGAAGAAGATTAATCAAATAAGCCTGCCGGTGTGTGAATTACAGAAATTTGCATCCGGCAGGTTTTGTTTTTCCTGAATTTTACGTGATTAAGCGGGAATTCTCTTGACTGAATCATGTGAAATTCGGTATAGTATTAGCACCTATTATTTTGTCAATATTGTCCGAGGTGCTGCTCGGCAAAAATAAAGGAGAATAGGCCAATGCCTACAATAAACCAATTGATTCGTAAGGGTCGTCAGTCAGCGGCTAACAGAACTAAAGCTCCCGCGCTTCAGTCTTGCCCGCAGAAACGTGGTGTTTGTACACGTGTTATGACTATGACACCAAAAAAGCCGAACTCAGCTCTTAGAAAGATTGCTCGTGTTCGTTTGAGTAATGGAATTGAGGTTACTGCATATATTCCTGGAATTGGACATAACCTGCAGGAACACTCAGTTGTTTTAGTACGCGGTGGACGTGTAAAGGATCTTCCTGGTGTACGTTATCACATTATCCGCGGTACAAAAGATACTCTTGGCGTAGACGGACGCAAACGTGCCCGCTCAAAGTATGGTGCCAAGAGACCTAAGGCATAATAAGGAGGCGAGATTATGGGAAGACATAAGAAATCAGTTAATCGCCCAGTTATGCCGGACGAAAAATACAACAGCCCTGTCATCAGCAAGTTTGTTACACGCATGATGCTGGACGGAAAGAAGCAGGTTTGCACAAAGATTATTTATGAGGCTTTGGACAAACTCAAGGGAAAGACCGACAAGGATCCTCTGGAAGTATTCCTTAAGGCTTTGGACAATGTAAAACCGATGGTAGAAGTAAAGAGCCGCCGCGTTGGTGGTGCTACCTATCAGGTACCGATTGAAATCCGCGAGAGCCGCCGTGAAGCTCTTGCCATGAGGTGGATGATCGCTGCTGCACGCAATCGTTCAGGTCATGGTATGGCAGAAACACTGGCTGCTGAATTGCTGGATGCCTATAACAATACTGGTACCGCATATAAGAAGAAGGAAGATACACACAAGATGGCAGAGGCCAACAAGGCATTTGCACACTACAGATGGTAGGATAATTCTTCTGAGAAAGTCCCTCGTTTTCCAGCGGGGGATTTTTTTTGTCCTGAATCATTTCGGGAAATAAAAAATGAATTAGAAAATGTTCTTAAAACACTTAATGTGTCCTGTTGAACATCTTGCAGAACTGGATGAAATCAAGCTTTGGAAGCGGCTTTGAGAAATAGAAGCCCTGCAGGTAATCGGCTCCCATCTGAACCATAAGGTCCCTTTGTGATTTTGTTTCAACACCTTCAACCAGAATCTTTTTGTCAAGTTCCTTTATCATGCGGACGGTGTTCTGCAGGATGATGAGTGCGGACGGAGATTTTTCCGCTTCCCACAATATGGTTTTGTCAATTTTGATTATGTCAAAGTCCATGTTGAATATGTAAGAGGCGTTTGAGTATCCTGTTCCATAATCATCAAGCGAGAATGTAAATCCGGAATTGTTAAGGTCTTTTATTGTCTGAAGGAAAGTTTCCTGGCTGTTGATGGCGGCGCTTTCTGTAATTTCAAGGTTGATTGCGCTTGGTTTAAGGTTGTAATGGTTCAGTGTGTTGAGGAAAATCTGCGAGAGCTTCTTGTTGTTGCATTGCACGGTGGAAAGGTTAACCTCAAGGAAATCAATCCCTATGCCATTGAGCTGTTCGATAGAAAACATTTTGCATGCTTCCTCAAAGACAAACTGTCCTATTGCAATGATTGACCCGTTTTTTTCGGCAATAGGTATGAATTCTTCGGGAGAAATAAAGCCCAGTTCCTCGTCATGAAGACGTGCAAGAGCCTCGGCGCTGTGTATCTTGTTTGCCTGGACGTCGTAAATCGGCTGATAGTAAACCTGAAAAAGATTGTTGTCCAAAGCGAAGGATATGGTGTTCTGGATTGCCTTTATCCTCTGCATGAATGAAAGCTGTTCGCGCTTGATTACCGATACCCTGGTGTTCTGCTTGATTCCCGGTGCGTCAACGATTGTAACGATGCTTTCCACATTGTTAACGTCGGCAGGAACGTCAATGTCGCAAATCTGTGTTTCAAGACTGAGTATGACATCCTTGTGAAGCCAGTCGGTTGAAAAGCGGTTGGTAAGGTATGTCGTAATCTGATCCGCCTTTTTGATTTTGGATCCGTATAGCAATATGGCAAAATTGCCGTTGTTCAAGTCGTAAACGCAGTCCTCGCTGGTAATCAGGACCAGCCATTGTGCTATGGACTGAAGGATTTCCTGCATGTAAGCATAGCCTAAAGTGGACATGTAATATTCTTCGTTCAGGATCTTGATTATGATGACCTTGTAGGAAACCTTGTTCCTTAAAAAGTTGATGTTGTCCAGAAGGAAAGTGTTCCTGTTGTAGATTCCGGTTGTAAGGTTGAATATCTCGCTTGGATTGTCCACTGTAATCAAAAGGCATAAAGTCATCGTAATCTGAACAAAGCATTCGATTAAAAGACGCGGTACAAAGAACTGGATGACTGTGGATGCAAGGATTATCATCGTAAAGGCAGTTAAGAGCAAAAACCTGTTTAATGAGATTGTCGTGCGGAAACGTAAAATCAGGATCTGGCAGAGAATCAGGTACATCAGGGCTGTCAGATACATGGGCAAGATAAGTGGTCCCTTATGGTAGTTCAGGTTGGGATCAATCGTAAATACAAGGTGAGTAAAGGGGTTCGTTATCTGTAGAATAAAGAAAATGAGGTATGGAACAAAAATAAGACCAAGGGCTTTGTTGTGCCGTTTGATGATGCCTGTCAAGTCCAGAATGTATATCGTAAAAAGAATGGGCAGGAAAGTATGGGAGATGAAATAAATCAGGTTGACTGCATTTGAAAGGACCCATAAATTTGAAAGATTGTTTTTGATTGTGTAGGCCCCGACAAGATCGCAAACCGTGGTTAAAACTTGAGTCAGAATCAGAACAAGAAAAGTCCTGTTTTGCCTTTTATGCCTGTCTTTTTTATAAACAAAGATAAGCAGGGCAGCAAAGGAGATGAATAAGGCGCTGATGTCAAATTCAAGAATGTAATCCACAAAATAAGTATAGCAGATAAAGTTGAATAAGGAAAGGGGAATTATGATTCTATGTGAAGAATTTTTTTAATTTTCCGTGCTTAGACCCAGGGTTCATTCTCCAGGATAACCAGACCGTCGGGAAGTTCATTTTCTCCATGAGAATCAAGGGGAAAGTTCTGGGACAAAAGTTCTCCGCAGCGGTTGATGGCACCAATCAGGGCTTCCTTGGCATTTCCTTTTGCAAGGGAATCTGTCATTTCGTCTGCAATAATGTTCCACAGGTCCTGTGACACTTTTGAATTTATGCCTGAGTCGGGCAGGATGCGTATTTCACGTTCAAAATATGACACGAAAATCAATATTCCGGTTTGTCCGCTTGTTTTATATACTCCGCTCTGTACAAAATGACGGAGGGCACGGTTGTTTACGGCGGTTCTCCTTGCTGCAATGGGGATGAGGCGTCTTTTTACGGCGGAAATGTTGCATAAGATGTAAACGATGGCGGCGGCGGCAACTCCAGCCAGGACATAGAATGTGGGGAGCACCCATATTCGCTCAGGCCATGAAATCAGGTCAATCAAAGAAGAAATGTGGTTTGAAAAGGGAATTAGACATCCAATTACGATAAGGGCGAAAAACAGTGCTGGCAAAAGCTCCCAGAATGCATAAGATGAACTTTCCGGTGCAATTGCAAGGGCTATTTCGCCACAGGTGCTTTTTTCCTGTTCTGATACTGCGTTCTTGATGTCCTCAAAATCCTGCTCGGAGAAAGCAAGCTTTTTCAAAAGTTTTTTCTGCTTCATGTTTAAAAAAAATACTGATAAAACCCTATAATCGTCAATATTATCATATCGCTTTTATGCTGATTTTTTTCAATTATCTATTGAATATTTTGCCATTCTAGGGTATTCTACAATGAAAATAAAAATTTTTCACTTATATATATTTATTGAGGGTTTTTATGGCTCAAATCACATATGATTTCACAGTTGAAACTTTGGGGGAATGCACTGTTCCGTCTCCAATAGAGCTTTCCCGCGAACATGGTCATTTCAGGGCAACTTATGTAAAGGATACTTCCTATGTCCGCAATGAGGTGAATGTTTTTGCAGACCACAAGGCAGATGCAAATGACAAGACCAATTTGATGGAAAAGGCAGGTCCCCGCGAAAAGATTTATTTTAATCCGGAGCATGTAACGGCCGGTATTTGTACTTGCGGTGGATTGTGTCCTGGCTTGAACGATGTAATCCGTGCGGTTGTACGCTGTCTGTGGAATCGTTATGGTGTACGCAGGATTAAGGGCATTCAGTTCGGCTATAACGGCTTTTTCCAGGAGGAAGGCTTTGAAGTCATTGACCTGAATCCTGATATTGTAGATACAATTCACAAAATCGGTGGTTCATATCTTGGAACTTCCCGTGGCGGTGGAGACAGGGTAAAGGAGATTGTTGATTCAATTGAACGCCTTGGCATCAACGTCATGTTCATCATTGGCGGTGACGGAACCCAGAGGGGTGCCCTTGATATTGCCAACGAGATTGAACGCCGTGGACTTAAGATTGCCGTTGTCGGAATTCCAAAAACCGTAGACAATGACCTTCAGTTCATGGACCGCTCTTTCGGATTTGAGACAGCAGTTCAGAAGGCAACACATGCAGTCAACTCATGCCATATGGAGGCTAAATCCCAGATTAACGGAATCGGACTCCTTAAGCTCATGGGACGTGAATCAGGCTTTATCGCTACTGCCGCTGCAATTGCAAGTCACGAGACAAACTTCTGCCTTATTCCCGAAGTTCCATTTGAGATGGACGGTCCAAACGGTTTCCTTAATCATCTTGAGGCACGCCTTAAGCGCAGGGGACATGCTGTTATTGTTGTAGCCGAGGGAGCAGGTCAGGATCTTCTGGCTTCTACCAATCAGACGGATGCATCTGGAAACAAAAAGCTTGCTGACATAGGAATATTCCTTAAGGACAGCATCAACGCATATTTCAAGGGAAAGAAAATTCCAATCAACCTTAAGTACATTGACCCAAGCTATGAGGTTAGGGCAGCCGTTACCATTGCAAATGATTCAATCTATTGCGAGAGGCTTGGAAACAACGCCGTTCATGCAGCTATGGCCGGAAAGACAAAGATTGTCGTTGGCCTTGTTCATGACAAGTATGTCCACATTCCGATCTCAATGGCAACATTAAAGAGGAACATCGTGGATCCGGAAAGCTCACTCTGGCGTGACTGTCTTGATGCAACACTCCAGCCTGTATTTATGGTAAACAACATCAACACCGTTACAGAAAAGCTTCGTGAGGCATCACAGGATGCAGATGAAAAGGCACTTTCCCGCTTGAAAAAGGTTCTAGGAAAATAAGAAAATAAAATAAACATTTAAATATAAAACAGCCTGTCAGTAGCAATACCGGCAGGCCTTTTTTTTTGTTTGAAAAATATTGTCAGATTGAGTTGGGGATGCGCTTTCGGTTACGCCTGATGTAAAGGTATTTGTACGGGTGAATGTCCAATGCGTTGCTCTGCCATCCGCCTATGTTGTAAAGGTTGATGATGTTAAGGCTTACGGAATGGGAAATCGGGATGACCATTGAATCATCGAGCAAAATCTGTTCTGCCTTGGATAAAAGCTTGTAGCGGTCGCTGGCATTTGTGGTTCGGGCTGCCTCGGTAAGAAGGTTGTCGTATTCCGGATTGAGGTAATTTGCCACATTCAATGTGGATTTGCCGCGGAACAGTTCAAGGAAGGCCAGAGGATCCGCATAGTCCCCTATCCATGAATAAGTGAACAAATCTGCGTCCCAATATGGAATTGAAGGATTATAGTCCTCCACGGAAGTTGTCTGTGTAATCAGGTTCACGCCCAGGGGTTTCCATGCATCTTTAAGTGTCTGTGCCCAATAGCGCATAACAGGGCTGTCGTAGATTCCGAATATGAGGTCCAGCGTCTTGTCCTGCGGTATGCCTGCTTTTTTACGGGCATCCTGCATCATCAGTTTGGCATCTTCCTCGTCATAATCCTGGAGGCCTGCGACAACCGGATAACCTGAAAGGGGGTAAACCAGTGTGCTTGCCTGAATGGAGAACATAGCCCTGAGTTTTATGTATGGAACGGCCTCAAGAAGTGCCTGACGGATTTCAGTGCTGTCCCAGATGCCGCCGCGGTTCTTGAAGAATAGATATGTCGTTCCGAAATTAGCGTTTACGTGTACGGATTCGCTGTTAAGTATTTTATTCGCATCAACGTCTGCAGTAAGCCAGTCAACGACACCTATGTTGTAGAGGTGGGTATTCTCTTCTGCATCCTCTGTCTGTACGATGGTGATGCCCGGAATCACAACTGTGGTTGCGTCGTGATAATATGGGTTCCGGACCATCTTAAGGACACCGTTTCTGTAAAATTTCAGTTTGAACGGTCCTGAATAAACGTCCGGCTTTGAACTGATGGCAGAAAACGCGTGATGGCAAAGCAGGCTCGGCAAATGTTCTGTGGGTTCCTTAAGGTGTACTACCAGGGTTGTGTCATCTCTTGCACTTATTCTAACCTGATCGGCGTCGGCTTTTCCTGTGCGGTATTCTTCTGCTCCGGAGATGCAGTCCAAAAGGGAGGCAAACGGGGCACCTTCTGTAGAAAGGAGGGTAAGCCATGAGTCCCTGATTGAAGATGCCGTAATTGGTTCACCGTCACTGAATTTTGCGTCAGAGCGTAGGGTAAAGGTCCATCTTTTTTTGTCGCGTGAAATCTTGTATGAGGAGCAGATTGCGTATTCAGGTTCCAGAGTATTTGGGTTGTAGGAAAAAAGACCCTCATAAAGGCCCGTAAGAATCTGTGCTTCTATTGAATAGCTTGCGGTCAAAGGGTTCAGGTCGTATTCGTGGGGATAATCCAGGATTACAAGGTTCCTTTGGTCCTCAGGAAAAAAATCCGGCCTGCTGTAGATGTCAGCGGGAAAAGCCAAGTTTGCGGAAAGAAGACAAATCAGGGCAAAAAAGGCATGTGCCAGGTGCTGCTTTAATTTCATTCAGTAATTCCCAATTTCATCATCTGCTCTTTTTCTTCGAGCATGGCGACATATTCTGCGCGGTATTGGTTCACTTTGATGAGTATGTTCTTTATGATGGACAGATCCATTTTTATACCCTTGATTTTTGAGCGGTCTGCCACCGGTGCGTTTGACTTAAAGTATTCATCAAGTGCTGAAAGGCTTATCTGCAGCTGGTTGTTGTCCGTCATCTGCTTGTTAAGGAATTCAAGTGTCTTTGTATCTTCCTGTGCGTCCAGCTTCTGATAGACGAGGCTCTGCTTGGACACTATGGCTGAATAATATTTGATGCGCTTTGTCAGGTTTTCGTAATATTCAGTATAGTTCAGCTTTTCCTTTTTGCTTTCTTTTGTGGTCGGGTCAATCAGGGTAACCTGGTATTCCTCCGGCTTTTCGGGCAAACCGAATACCTTGCGCCAGAATCTTGCAAATTTGTCTCCAAATGATTTCCTGCCGTTCTGGATGATGTTGTGGTTGGTATTGAGCTTGTCCTGAATGACTGCATACTGTTCGTTGCTTGTTCCCAGAATCCTGAGGGCGTCCATAAGGATGTCGTGGGTTGTAACGGTATTCTTTTTCTGCTCGGACTTGCCGTTGTCTTCAATCTTGAATTTGGCAAGGAGCTTGGTCTGTAAATCAGCCTTATTTGGTGAAGTTTCCTCAGCGATAACCTCGTTTACAAGGTCAGTGGCAAAAGGACGCTTTGGCATGCATGAGGGGAAAAGCCTCTTGATTTCACCCAGCATTTCGTTTGCATTGTATTTTGTCCTGTCAAAGTCCTTGTTCTGCAGAATTGTGCGCCTGATATCGCATTTATAGAGTTCCCTGATGAAATTGCTCAATTCCAAAAGTCCGGCATTGATGATGTCGAGGGCCTCTTTTGTTTTTGAAAGGCTGTCGTTTATCATTGCGATCTGTAGCGGCTGGGAACCGTTTTTTGCCTCAGAAATACAGATGAAAAGGCTGCGTGAGTTGATTTTTGGGGAGTTGGGCGAAAGATTGTTCCAGCTGAATACGGCGTTTAAATCCAAAAGCTTGCGGATCTTCTCGGTGTTCAGCTGCTCGACTGTGAACTTCATGTAATTGCAGATATAGTCGAGCATGCTCTGGTAATCACTGAGGCGGATGCCAAGCTGTGTTGCCCTCTCGTTTTCGTTAAAGCTGTGGTCATCGGGTAAAACAATTGAAGAAATCTTCTTGTCCTTTTTGTATGGGTCGGGGTTTATCAAGGATTTTTTGACAAGAGCTTCTATTATGGTATTTACACAAGTCAAGTGAAGGCGGTAATTGTCCTGAACTTTTGGAAGAAGAACGGTATCAAACCATTCACGCTTTTTTGCTACGGCTGTGAGTACAGTACTGCTAAAATCCTGATTATTTGAATCCATTTTATAAAAACCCCAATATAAATAAAATCGGTTATATTATGGCAGTTTTTTATTTTTTTTTCAATTAGATTATGCAATATTCTAAATATTCTTATGATTTGTGAAATTCAAGCGGCATCTTGAATGTGTGGCTGTCAAGAATTATGAATTGCTCTTTACAATTCTGCTTTTATATTCTAAAATACTTTTATGGCTATTATCACGGCTCAACAGTTGCAGCATTATTATGATTATTATCGCACTACTGAGATCATCTTTACAAGGGATATCATCAAGACCCTGTCTATGGATCCCAGACAAATATATGTAAAGTGCAGTGGAAATCAGTGGCCCTGCATCGTTAACTCTACCTCATTCCAGTACGCTAAGATTATTGTCGGTACCAGGGGTGGCGCTTTCCAGGAGCTGGCACAAAAGGATAATCCTGCGGCAAGCGTCAGGTTTTCTTTCCATAAGGCAGACGGTCAGCTTGTAAGTTTTTATGTAGCGGGAAAGGTTGTATCCATAAGCTCCTACATGAACAGCAAGGACCTTGCAATAGTGGCCATTCAGTATACACAGAGGCCGCCGGATGATTTTATCGAGATGATAGGTCATCTTATTGACGCAAACGAGAATTCCGTAAGGCGAAGGGAGGACCGCATCATAATCAATGCGGATTCATGCCGTAAGCTTGGTATTCCGCGTGAAGAATGTGTTATTTCCATACAGAATGTTCCTAGACGCTGTATTTTGCGCGATTTGTCTTTTGGCGGTGCAAAGGTTATTGTTCTGGGGCTTGCACAGTTCCTTGTGGGTAAAATAATCCTGCTCAATCTTGAATTTGACAATCCGTACGAGACCATTCCACTTACAGGAACCATCATAAAGGCTCTCCCGGTAGAAGGCCGAAAGGATATTTTTGCCGTAAGCATTAAATTTGACGAGGCTTCACTTCCGCTTTCTTACAAGGTTCACATAAACAATTATCTGTCTTCATTAAGAAAGAACGAGCTGGAAAATCAGGCAAAACAGATTGAGCTGGCACAGCAGGCAGAGGCAGAGGCCCAGAGGATCAAGGAGCAGCGTGCTTTGGCAGTCCAGAACTCCAAGGCAGAGGAAGCGGCACGTCTTGCAGCAGAAGCTCAGGCCCAGGTACAAGCTCAGGTTCAGGCACAGCTTCAGCAGGCACAGGCCACGCAGTCTCAGCTGGCAACCCCGCAGACATCGGCTGACCCAAATGCTTTGCCTGATCTTTAAGAGAACATTTTTTTTTCATAAGGTAAAACAGGTATGAATTCTTCAAATCCCTTGGACTCAGTATATTTTGTAAATTTCCCGGAGCATTTTTCACTTAGCAAGGATGCGTTTCAGATAGACACGTCAATTCCCCTTCCGGTGCAGAAAAAGGATGGTCAGGAGGAAGAAGTCTTTGACCCGTCTCAGCTTACCGAGGAACAGATTTTTTCCGGTATACTGACTGTTCTTGCGCATGACCGCAGCAATCCCAACCTGGACTATTACCGCAGCGTAATCAATTCTGCACGTCCTTCAATAAAAAAGGAGCTTCAGGAAGCCGCAATACTAAAGACCCGCGACGAGGACTGGGAATTTGCAGAGGAAATCTGGTGGGCTTTGCATGGACTGGATCCCGAAAACAAGGCAATCATCTTGAACATGGCATTATTTTATGACCAGAAGGCAGACAGCTACAGGCGCAACAATCTGACGGAAGATGCCGATGCCTTTGACGACATGGCCCTGCAGTATTATAAGGAAGCCATGGATGCAGACCCCGAGATTCCGGATGCATTCTTTAACGTGGGATACTTCTACCTCAAGAAGCGTAATTTTGCCGATGCCCGCGGTGCCTTTGAAAGTTTCCTTGCCCTGTGTGCCGATACCCCGGATGATGAAATGGGAGAAAACGGCATACAGAAAAAGCATGAGGCACAGGATCAGATAACAAAAATCAAAACACGCAACCTGGAGAACGAGCATTTCCACAACGCCTACGATTATATTTCAAGGGGAGAAGAGGAAAAGGGAATTGAAGAGATCCGCCGTTTCCTGCAGGAAAACCCCGCCGTTTGGAATGCATGGTTCATGCTGGGCTGGGGACTGCGCCGTCTGGGCCGTTTTGCTGATGCAAAGATGGCATTTGAGAAAGCCCGTGAATGTGAGGGTGGAGACGAAAATGCCGATACGCTGAATGAGCTTGCAATATGCCAGATGGAAACCGGAGAGCTTTCTGAGGCAAAGAATACGCTTGTGGAAGCCCTGGAGATGGATCCTGACAGCACAAAAATCATAAGCAACCTTGGATTCCTGAGCCTGAAGAGTGGAAACGAAGCCGAGGCACGCCAGTATTTCCTTACGGTCCTTGAGATAGACCCCGAGGATCCGATTGCAAAAGCTGAGTTAAAGGAACTTTCCAAGGAAGTTTAGGGGATTATTTGATTCCGCGCAAAGGCCGCACTTCGTTATCCGGTCCGACCCATTCAACTCTGTCGCCTGCTTTAATGCCGTTTTTCTTGAACCATCCCTGAGGAACCTCAAGTGCATAGCGTACTGACCGTGAACTGGAGATTGAAGTCTCGCTGAACGGTGTCATGTCAAGGATGTCCGAGATTATGCCTGTGCTGTCGATATATGCGATTGAAAGCGGGTGCGGCGTGTTTTTCATCCAAAAGTGAAGTACCTGGTCCTTTTCGAATACAAAAAGCATTCCTGTGCCGTCGGGGATGTTCTTGCGGTTCATGAAGCCGTAGTTTCTTTCCTCTTCCTTTACTGCAAGCTCTGCGTCAACATAAAGGGTCGCCTCGTTGCCTGAATCCTGCTGACTGAAGATTACAAGCTGACGGACGGGGAGGTTGAATTTTTTCCCTGCACATGAAAAAAACGAAACAAAAGCCAGCAAAAGAAAAACGGGAAAGGAGACTGACTTTTTCATTGATCAAAGACCTTCCAGGAAATGCTGCTGATTGTTCTCTAATACGGATTTGTCCACACGTGACTGCTCAAGCAGGCTGTCGAACACCTTTTTGTCGGTGTACTTTATTGAAAGCGGACGTTCAAGCGAAATCATCACGGAATCATTTGTCCATTCTGATTTTGAGGGGTTCAGGGAATTGGGAAGGCCGTATTTACCGCAAAGTGTGCTGAAAACGGAATAGTGGTCCATTTTCTCGGTCTTGATGTTGATTGTGATGATGTAAAGCCTGTCCTCATAGAACTGGAACCAGCATCTGTCCAGGAAAGAGTACGGGGCTGTGCGTGATGTGTCAGTCTCTATTATTGAACGGTTTTCTCCAGGTAAAAGGGAAACATCCCTGTCTCCACGGTAGCCGAACTGACCGTCTTTTTGCAGGGCCTCCTTTACTTCATCAACTGTCATTCCAAGGTGAATGCCTGCATATCCGTTGGGCAGGGAGCTTTGTGCTGCAATCCAGCAGAGGGGAACTAATATCAATAAAAGTGACGTAATTAATCTTTTCATTTTTCTCGCTTTGTGTTCTGCTTGCGGTAGAATGCCGCCTGCTTGATGAGTTCTGTTACATCCGGAATCTTTACTTTTCCGCCAACAAGCTTTACGTTGGGGTCATTGTACAGCTCTGATATTGCCTGAGCCTTGTCGTGCTGTGTAATTCCACACAGGTTTACGATGTCTTCCGGTGTAAGGTCCGTCTGATATGGCACGCCCTTTGCAACCGTAATCTTCTGCTTTTCGATCTGAAGGGCAAGCATGTCTATCATCTTTTCTTTCGGGTGTTCAAGAGATGTGTTTGCCAGCTGTCTGTACATGGACCACAGGCGGTCTGCAAGCATTGTTGTAAGTCTGGAAATCATCTGGGGCTGTGTAGCAACCATCTGGTCAAAGTTCTCGCGGTTTACCACCATCAGGCGGCAGGCGTCGTGTGAGATTGCAGATGCTGAACGCGGCTTGTTCTCCAGAAGGGCCATTTCTCCGAACATGTCGCCTTTTTTAAGCATGGCAAGGGTAACTTCCTCACCGTCTACAACCTTGGTAATCTTTACGGAACCTTCCTGGATGATGAACATGTCACCTCCGTACTGGTTCTCGGCAAAAATCATCGTATTCTTGGGGTAATCGCGTGTAAGGTCACCGTTGCTTTCAAAATATACCGCATGGGTCCTTCCCTTGAGCTGAACGAACTTCTTCTTTGCTTCCTCTATGCGGATTCCCTGCGGACAAGCCTTTATGTACTGGTAATAGGCGTAAATTGCTATGTCAGAGAAGCCTCCGCGGTCGTAGTACTGGGCAACAGAGAAAAGCTGCTCCGGAGTTTCTGCAACGGTCTTCTTGAGTGTGAGTTTGGTAAGGTTGTCGTTTAAAATGCGCATTTCCTTGGTGAATGCACGTACAATCTTCATGGCAACAGGTGTATTGCGCATGATGAGCTCAGGATACTGGTCACGGCGAACCATGATTGCAACGACATTGGTCAGTGCCATAACATTCTCCGACTGGCTGTGTCCGGACATGCAGGGAATAACTCCTACAAAGTCACCAGGCCCAAGCATTGTCGGTTGTGCCCCTGGAACCTGAGTCTCATGGTAACAACTCACTTTACCGCTCTGGATGATGAAAAAACGGTCAATACCCGGGGTACCTTCAACTAGAATGTAAGAATTCGGTTTAAAATTTACAAACGCTAACTGCAGCACTTTCCTGTCCCTCTATATAAAAGTATAATTTTCATAGTAAAATCTGTCAAGGAAACATCTAAAAAACTTAGCTTTTAAGATGCTTATTCAATTCATTATCGGATAAAAAAGTGAATTACACAAATATTATTTCAGGTTCAAGGTTGAATCCTGTGTTTTCGTGCACTTTTTCCCGGATAAATGCCACAAGCTGCCTTATGTCAGCTGCCGTAGCCGTACCTGTGTTTATGACGAAATTGCCATGCCAGGGAGCTACCTGTGCCCCGCCGATTTTTGTCCCCTTTAATCCTACCTCGTCAATTATGGCACCGCTTGGTTTTCCGTAGCTGTGGTTGTTCTTGAATACGCTGCCTGCGCTGGGGGCCTTGAACTGTCCCTTGTCCTGCCTGTCCTGTATGCGGGCCTGGTTTTTCTGCTTGATGTAGTCCTGAATGGCCGGATTGGCAGTCTGTCCGCCGCAAATATAGGGGTCCAGGGCCTTAAGCTCCATGATGACCTCCGTGATGAAGCGTCTTGTCTTTTGGAACGGTGATTTTTTGTATCCCCAGTCCTGGCTTCCTTCCGTCATCGTGTAGGTCTTGATGAATGAATCAGGGTTTATGTCATATGTGGACATGGATTCGATTCTTTGCGGTATGGCATCAATATCGATGTATTTCACCGCCTTGATTGTGGATGAAAAGTCCGTCTCGTAACAGCGGGCATTCATGTAGGTTGCCCCTCCGACTGTTCCCGGCAGGCCTGCAAAGGTCTCAAGTCCTGTAATTCCATATCTTTCGCACCATTGGTTGAGTTCCTGTATCTGAGTTCCTGCGAGTACCGTAAGCTCAACTGTTACGGCTTCCTTGGCGTTGGGGTAGTCTTCTGTTGAGTATTCATCCAAAACCTTGGGCACAAGAGAAATCCCTGACATTGAACGGCTTGCAATAACCGCTCCAGAGAAACCTTCATCATTTACGACAACATTGCTTCCACCACCAAGGATAAACACTTTTACACCCAGCTTCTTGCAGATGGACACCGCCACCGCTGCCGACAATTCATTCTGCGGCCGTATGAATATCTCTGCCGGTCCTCCAACCCTCATAGTTGTCAAATCACTGAGAGGAACCGAGTATTCAACTGAACCTTCGAAAAGGGGAGAGTTCTTGATATTTTCTCCTATTTCACGTATGCTATAAGACATGCCATATATTATGGCACAAATATGTAAAAAAATCGAGTAGCAGTTATAAAATTGCGGAGGAATTATGGGATTACGTTTATTTAACACTATGGGCCGTACTTTGCAGGATTTTACTCCTATTACACCGGGATATGCCGGATTTTACGGTTGCGGTCCCACTGTCTATAATTATGCTCATATAGGAAATCTCCGTGCTTATGTTTTTCTGGATATTCTGGACAAGACTCTATCTTTCCTGGGATACGACATCAAGCATGTCATGAACATCACCGATGTGGGACACCTTTCTGATGACGGGGACAACGGAGAGGACAAGATGAAAAAATCGGCTGCCGAGAGACATCAAAGCGTGCTTGAGGTGGCAAATTTCTATACGGATGCATTCATGAAGGATATCGACGCCCTGAACATACGTCATCCTGATGTAATCTGCCGGGCTACCGAGCATATCAATGACATGATTGAGCTGATCAAGAAAATAGAGGCAAACGGCCACACTTACATGGCTGGAGGAAACCTTTATTACGATATCTCGACCTATCCTGATTACGGCAAGCTTGCAAATCTGAATCTTGACGAGCTTAAGGCTGGGGCAGGCAAGAGGAAGGTTGTCGTTATTGATGAGAACAAGCGGAATCCCGGTGATTTTGTTCTTTGGTTCACTAACTCCAAGTTCGAGGATCAGGCCATGACATGGGACAGCCCGTGGGGAAGGGGATATCCGGGATGGCATATTGAATGCTCCGCAATGAGCATGAAGTACTTGGGAAAACATTTTGACATACACACAGGCGGCATAGACCACATTCCGGTGCACCATACAAACGAAATTGCCCAAAGTGAAGGAAGTTTTGACGAGGCGGAACGTGCAAAGGGGCCATGGGTAAATTACTGGATGCACAACGAGTTCCTGATTCTTGAGGGCGGAAAGATGAGCAAGTCCAGCGGACATTTCATAACCCTGCAGACATCCCTGCCTGAGGAGGCTGGATTTTCCCTTAAGGACAAGGGGTATGAGCCTCTGGATTACCGCTTTTTCCTTTTGGGCGGACATTACAGAAAGCCTCTTCTTTTCAGCTTTGATGCCATGGACAGTGCCAAAAACAGCCGCATAGCCTTGCATGGTCGTGTGGCAAAACTGATTGCACGTGCAAACAGCGAGGAAGGACTTGGGCTTACAAAAGAAAATTATAAGGACGTTTTGGGCGGAATTGAATGTGACGCTGAGTCTCTTACAAAATTCCGCGAGGGTATAGAGAATGACCTTGCTACTCCTGCCGCTATGGCCGCAATGCAAAAAGCCGCCGGTGGCAAAGGAGGAATAAAGGCCGGTGCTGCCCTTGCTTCAATCTTGAAGATGGACAGCGTCTTGAGCCTGGATGTCATAAAGGGAGGTTTTGATGCTTTGGATAAGCAGGGAGCCATGAACGTTTCTGCATCCGGAGCTGGTTCTGCCGCTATTGATGCCCATGAGGGAGATCCTGAGGCGGCGGAAATAGATGCCCTTGTTCGGGAAAGGACAGATGCCAAGAAAAACAGGGATTTTGCCCGTGCGGACCAGATTCGTGATGAGCTGACAGCCCGTGGAATCGTGGTCACCGATACTCCTGGCGGACCTGTGTGGGAACGGAAAAAATAGGGCATTTTTCTTAAAATTGTATGTAACGCAAGAGGAAATAAATTGTTAATAGATAAGAAAGAGACCGGGGAAATCCATTGTGATGATCCTGATGACTTCAGAAAGTTATATGATGCCACGATGCAGCTGCTTTTTAAGGTGGCTTTCCGTGTTGTAAACGAAGAGGAAGCGGCCGAGGATCTGGTGCATGACTCGTACATCAAGGCAAACGAGAAAAAACTTGTTTTCCCAAGTCTTGATGATGCGAAATTCTGGCTTATCCGCGTTGTAAAAAATGCGTCCCTGAATTACGCCAAGAGAAAGACAAGGGAATCAAAGGCATACCATAAGGCCCTTTATGAGGGACGCCAGCAGATGGACGGAGGAGAAGTGGATCTCCTTAAGTCAGAGACAGTGGATAAGGTTAAGGCGGCACTTGAGCTGTTGCCGGATAAATTAAGGGAAGTGCTTGTCCTCCGTGAATACGGGGATATGAATTATAAGGAAATTGGTCAGATGCTTGGAATTACCGAAGGAAACGTCAAGGTTCGGGTATTCCGTGCAAGGGAACAGTTAATAAAACTGATAGGAGAAGAAGATGTCTACATGTCCTGAAAAAGATATTCATTCAATCTATCTCGATAATGAACTGCCGGCAGCTTATGTCGCAGAATATGAGGCTCACATTGCCGCTTGTCCAGAATGTAAGGCTAAGCTGGAAAAATTACGCATGATGCACAAGGTTTTCAGCCAGGACTCAAAAAGCATGGAACTTTCGCAGCGTGATCTGGACGACAGCTTTAACCGTCTGCAGGCCCGTCTTTCCTATTCAAGGCACACAAAGGATGAGCGTGTGCTTACATTTACCCCGAAAAAGGCCGTTTATGCACTTGCAGGTGCCGCCGCAGCATTGGCTGTTTTTGTATTGCCGTCTCAGTTGATGAAGAAGCCGGAGCAAAAGATGGAGGTTGCCGAGCAGGTCCCTCCTGTGGCATTGGCCACCAAGGTTTCATATCCGTCAAATGTTCCTATTCATATGGATGGAGAAATCAGCCCGGAATCCCTGGGAAATCTTTTTGCAGACGGAGAAGTTGTTGACACCGATGTTGGAATCAGCCCGCTCAGGACACCGATTGGGACTATGGGATACACCAACCCCGGAATCACGACGGCAGGCATGACTACACAGAATAATCAGAACAGTATGGTCTTCAAGATAAACGGACAGGATGCTTTTGTCCTCCAGCCGGGAATGAATCAGGTTCAGGCGGTTCAGGGACAAGAGGGTGACGAGGATAAGAATACTTTTTCTGTTGAATTTTCATTCGGACAGTTCCATTTCAAGGCCCAGGGTGATGGAAAGTGAACCTGAGGTCTGTTAGGGAATTGTGGCGCAGGTCTCCGCTGTTCAGGGTGGGGATCTGGCTTGCCATTATAATCGCCATTTTGTTCTGTATTCCTGTTGCAGGCAAAACAAATAAAAAAAAGCCCGAGATTGTCTCTGTCGTGCCCCCCACTGGTTCTCCGGGGGACCTTATCGTTATAAGCGGAACTGGTTTCGGAGATACAAAAGAAAACTCATTTGTGGAAATCTCTGGCTCAAGGATTACTACAAGCGGAATTCACTTTTGGTCGGATACCAGGATTGAATTCATTGTTCCGTATAATGTGCAGGATGGTTTGCTGTGTGTCCAGACATCGGCAGGTCGTTCTGAGCCTAATTTCTTTGCCAATTCAGCCGGCATACCTGTTACGGTCCGTTCTGATCCAAGAATCTCGCTTCCGGTGCTGGATTCAATCAGCGTTACGACTGCATCGGTGGGAGATTCTCTTACTCTTACAGGCTCAAATTTCGGGGCTGTACGTTCCGGCTCCCTTGTATATTTTACAGCTGACCGTGCCCAGGGATTGAACTTGATCCTTGGCGACGAGTATGAATTCATAGCGGCAAATGATCAGGATTACGACTACGAGTCATGGTCTGATACCGAGATAAAGGTCCGTATCCCTGATGGGGCCGCTTCTGGTCCTGTTTATGTCCATACCGACAAAGGCAATTCGCTTCGTCAGCAGCTTACTGTGAGTGCTCCTGCGGGAAAAAAGACCCTTTCTTCCATGCGCACTTATGTCATAAAGGTTTCGGCAGATGTGCAGAACAGGGATGTTGAGGAAGAAAACCGTGTGACTTTCTTTATGCCACGTCCTTCCCAATACTATGCCCAACCAAAGGTTAGCGTTGATGAGGTAAACCCGATTCCTCTCATTCAGGACGATCCTTTCGACATGATTCATCAGGTAACATTAACTCCTTCTACCACGGAGCAGTTAAGGTTCAACCAGAACTATGTCATAAATTCATATTCAATTTCAGCGGGAATTGATTCGTCAAAAATAGCCCGTTTCTCGGCCAAATCCAGGCTTTTGTATTCAGTTTACACTTCTGCGGATTCATGCGTTCCAAGTGATGACGAAAGGGTAAAGGCTTTGGCTCAGGAGATAATCGGCAAGAATAAAAACCCCTATTTCCAGGCCAAGGCGATTTACGATTACATGATTGCAAACTATCAGATTCAGGAAGAGGTAAGGACAGGCTCAATTTCCGTTACCGACATGCTTGATTCCGGTTTTGGCGATGCCTATGATTTTACCATGCTGTTTACAGCCCTTTGCCGCAGCGTAGAGATTCCGTGTGCTTCCATGAGCGGTATTTATGTTGATTCAAATTCAAACTGCCATTGTCACTGGTGGTCAGAGATTTACTTTGAAAAATACGGATGGTTCCCGGTTGATGTTTCCCTTGCCGCAGGTTTGCCCTACAGCTCGTTTACAGCCATAGAGAATCCTGTGGAATACTATTTTGGAAATCTGGAAGGCCAGCACATTGCATTTAGTAGAAAGGTAAACAGCCTTAAGCCATCGCTATTGAACAGCCGCACAGTCTACAGGCCCCGCACCTATGCACTTCAATCCGTCTGGGAGGAAGCCAGCAATGCAACCGCCAGCTATAGCTCCCTGTGGAACGATCCTGTAATAGTCGGCATTTATTGATGCCTTTATAAAAATATTTTTTTCAAATTAAGGAGGAAAGTATGAAAAAGGTATTTGGTTGTGTTGAAGTTCTTTTATGCGCGCTTTTTCTGACTGGTCTTGCTTCATGTTCTTCTACAATGCAGTATTTCGGTGTGAACGGTGTTATAGTTTCGCATGACGGAGTAACTTACACCGATTCCACGGCAGATTTGGAGATGGATGTTTCTTCCGCTGACAGGACATTCAGTTTTACGGCGACTTCCAAACCTGTTGAAAACGGTTATCCGATTAAAATCACAGTCATCAATGAGGATGTCGCTCAGGTTGTTCAGGATGAATTTGATCTTTCGCACTTTACAATTAAGGGGCTCAAAACAGGTTACTCGGATATTATCGTAAACTGCGCCGCCTACAATTTTACATTTGTTCTGTATGTAACTGACAGGGCTTCCGGTGTCACAAAGAAAAGCATGGAGGAAAGCCACTTTATCGATTCTACACGCCGCGCAATAGAAAGCGACAAGGCCAAGTATGCCACAATCAAGGCGGGAACTTATCTTCCCAAAGGCCAGACGGATCCAAAGAAAAAAGACCTCGTAATGATAGTCATAAACGGCGACAAGTGGTATCAGTACAAGAACGGAATCCTTGTCTCTGCATGCGAATACAGGCTTTACGGAAAAGAGATATACCTTAATCCTCTTGAATCAGACGGCCGCCTTATCATCAACTGGAATTCATGGCTCAAGACAGGAAAAGAAGAGGCCAGGGGACAGTTTGTCTATGATGAAAACGCGGGGACCATTGGCTTCATCATTCCTGTGACGCGCTTTAGCTCAAATCCAAGGGCGGATTCTTCATACAATCCCTATGTCTGGTATTCTGCTAAAAATGAAGCGGCACCTGACCTTGCTTCCAGTTCTACAACTACAGCTTCAAGTTCTGCGGGAGGAACTGATACAAAGCCGAGCGTTGCGATAAAGGACGGATATTACCGCTTTATGCTCACCGGAATTGACCAGGGACTTCTGTACGTAAAGTCTGGAAAATGGACAATATACACTGCCGCAACAGATGAAGACTGGGAAAACGCATGGTGGGAGGAAAAATCCAGCGGAACATGCTCATACATCAATTCTGATCCGGTAAAATGGGTGGATCCGTGGATGGATGATGCTGAACCAAAGACCTTGAACGGTCCTACTCTGGTCTGCAAGGGAAAGACAGATACTGTTTACCTTAAGTTTGAAAAAGACGAGAACGGAGACTACTTCCAGATTCTTCCGGCTGATTACCGCCAGACAGGCACCGTTTCTTCCTACGACATGTACGTTTACTGCGGAACTGAAAAGCCTGAGTGCTGTCCTTTCCCGTAATTTGATAAACAATTGAGGGCCGTCCTGTTTTTTTTGAGTTTAAGGGCGGTCCGTGGGTTTAATTCAGTTTTTCCTTTAGCTGCTGCCTTATTTCCGGAGTGAAGGCACCGTAAGCTATCATGTCCTTCAAGCTGGATACAAGATCCTCAGGAAGATTTTTTATTTCATCTTTGTTCATTTTTAGAATCATCTGAATTAAATTAGCTATATCTTCGTCAAGACTCACATCGCCTTCAAAGCGCTGGTAGAATGACTCCTCTATGTCATTCAGATGCTCCATCATGCTTGGGTCCAGGTTCACTTCTATTCCGGTTTTTTCGCAGTAATCCTTGAGGAATGCGTAGGTTTTTTCCGAAACGCAGACAATTCCCTCGGGAATATAACCGTGGCTTAGCCAGTAAGAGTCAAATTCCAGGATGGCTTTTTGGCCTTGAGTCTCAGGATCCGCCTTGAAAGTAATGCCGTCACCCATCGGAGAGTTTTTGTCTATCATGAACAGAACGCCCGGGAAATAGGGGGTGGAATCATCGCTGTCCCTGGTAATTCTTGGAACATGGCCCAGATCCGCAAAAAAGTAGTTTTTGCTGCGCGGAAGTTTTTTTGTTTCTGCCGAAAGCATGGGGTTGTCAGCCTTCAGGTAGTCACTCTCAAAAACTGCGGCTTTGGGGAAATAACATTCTCCGTCGGGGTAGAGTTGTCCGTCCTCAAGCCTGAATATCGGTATTGGATCCGATCTTCTTTTTAGGCCTAGGATTCCAAGTGATGGTGCCGTAATGAATTCAAGACTTAGTGAAAGGCTGATTGCCATCTTGAGTGCGGTGGCTAGAATGTTCTGGTCGGCTTCTTGGGTAAGGCTTCCGGCCTCGTGGTATGGAAAGTAGCGGACAAAGGAAAGATAGGCCTTGTTCCCATCCAAGCTTATGCCCTTTTTCTTTGCGTATACCTCTATTTCCTCAAGTTCATCTTCCAGCACTTTGTCTTTTTGGGTAAGTTCAAGTTGAATGCAGTCCTGCGAAATAAAAGACTCAAAGCGCTTAAGGCTGTTCTGGTTGGGTGGAGGAGGCGTAAGTGCGCTGATGTAGGCTTTTAGTCCCCTGTTTCCGGGATAGGCGGCGATGGCACAGTGCTCACCTATTTTCCCCATGACGGCAACCAGAACCGGCTCTCCAGTTTCAAGTCGGAAGGCAAAAATATCCCTGTCTCCAATTTTTTCCCAGAGAGCGGCCTTTCTGTAGGCAAAAGCCAAATCAAGCAGTTCTTTTGAAATCACGGTTATCCTCCTTGAAAGTCTCCCTTAATATGTTGAAGCCGTATTATGTCAGACTTTCGGGAGGACTGTTTTTTACGGACGAACCACAACCTTGGCGAGGTTAGGATTCTTTGCGATGTCCTTCTTGAGTCCTTCTTCGCGTGCCTTGTTTACGTAGTCGGGGCTCTGGAAGCTGTATGTGAACTTTGTGTGCACGTCGTAGTTTCCCTTCATCAGGGCGTATGCGTCTTCTGTCATTACAAGCTCTTCGTCTGTCGGGATTACGAATACCTTTACCTTGCTGTCGTCTGCGGAGATGCATGTCTCGGCGTTTCCTGTAAAGCTCCATTCGTTTTTCTGCAGGTCAATCTTGATTCCCATGAAGTCCAGGCCCTTGAGGGATGCACCACGGATGATTGGTGAACGTTCTCCAACACCGGCGGTAAAGATGATTGCGTCAACAGGACCGATTTCTGCCATGAATGAACCGATGTATTTCCTGAGCCTCTGAACTTCCATGTCTATAGAAAGGCGTGCAAGGGGATCTCCCTCAGCGGCTGCAACCTCAATGTCACGGCGGTCAGAATATTTTTCGGTGATTCCCAAAAGTCCGCATTTTTTGTTCAAGGCTGTGTCCATTTCTGCGGCACTCATTCCAGTCTTTCGCATGATGTAGAACGGCAGGGCTGGATCCAAATCACCGGACCTAGTTCCCATGACAAGACCTTCAAGAGGGGTGATGCCCATTGATGTGTCATAGCATTTTCCGTTTTTCACTGCACATACAGATGCACCGTTACCGATGTGGCAGATGATGACGTTTGTTTCCTCAGGCTTTTTGTGGAGGAGTACCGATGCCCTCTTTGCGGTGTAGAGGAAGCTTGTTCCATGGAAGCCGTAGCGGCGTGCTGAATATTTTGTGTACCATTCGCGCGGGATTGCATACATGAACGAAGATTCCGGCATTGTCTGGTGCCATGCTGTGTCCATGATTGCACACTGAGGAACATTTGGCATGACCTTTTGTGCGGCCTCGATACCCATGATGTTTGCGGGGTTGTGTAGTGGTCCCAGATCCTGTACGGAGCGGAATGTCTCAAGAACTTCCGGTGTAATGACAACGCTCTTTGTAAACTTGTCGCCTCCATGCAAAACACGGTGGCCTACAGACTTGATTACGGACATGTCTTCGATTACGCCGACTTCCTTGTCTGTGATTGTCTTGAGGATGAGCTCAATGGCCTCCTTGTGGGTTGGACAGGGGCTCTTGATTTCTGTCTTGTTGCCCTTTGCCTTGTGGGTGATGCCTGAACCTTCAATTCCAATTCGTTCAACAACACCATTGGCCAGGACTTCCTTGTTGTCCCAGTCGTAAACCTGATATTTTGCAGATGAAGAACCGCAGTTCAAAGTTAAAATAACCATTGCCATAAAAAAAATTCCTCTGTAAATAAGAAAATTGAATGTTTCAAATGTCGAGTTTATAAATTTTGAATTAAAAAATTGACTCCCAGCTGGAACCCTACGTGAAAAACGGCTTCCGCGCTATGCTTGTGCAGATGTTTTTCCCGTAGGAACCCAGCTTCCGTCAATTTTTGCTTGCATTTCAAAAGTCGACATTTGAACCATTGTTTTATTCTACAACAATACGGATTTTTTTTAAAGGGCTCAAATAGAAAAAACTAAGTCATGTCGAAATGGGAGTTTTGCTGTTTTTCTCAAAGGGAAAATGGGAGCCTTCGCGACCAAAGCAAAACTCCTTAGCAAGCGTCAGCTTGCGAAAGGATTTTTTAGAGTGTTACCAGAGAATTACATTGCAATATGGGGATTGTGTGGTAGAATGGAATAATCAATTCTTGAAGAAAAAAAAGGGGTAGACTGATGCTTAGGGTTGTTCAGACTAAGTTGGGGAAGATTGAAGGGATACCGGCGGCGGATCCTAGGATTACTGCGTTTAAGGGGATTCCGTTTGCGAAGCCTCCTGTGGGGGAGTTGAGGTGGCATGCTCCTGTTCCGGCGGAAAAATGGGAGGGGACGCTTAAGGCTTGGAATTTTGCTCCCATCTCTGTTCAGCCGACACCGTATTATGATCCTAATGACTTGTACTGTCGTGAATGGTCGGTGGACAAGGACATTCCTATGAGCGAGGACTGCCTTTACCTTAATGTTTGGACTCCTGCAAATGAGGCGGATGAAAAGCTTCCTGTCTATGTCTGGATTTATGGAGGCGGTTTTCAGACTGGATTTACTGCTGAAATGGAATTTGACGGGGAACGCATTGCACGACGAAAGATTGTGGTCGTTACCCTTGCATACAGATTGAACATGTTCGGCTTTATGTGCCATAAGGACATCACGGCGGAAAATCCTGATGAACCTGCCAATTTCGGACTCTTGGACCAGAGGATGGCGCTCAAGTGGGTAAAGGAAAACATTCAGGCTTTTGGCGGAGATCCGGACAACATAACCATCGGTGGTCAGTCGGCGGGTGGTGGCAGCGTCTTGAACCAGATTCTGTATGGACAGGAAAACGGCCTCTTTAACAGGGCTGTATGCCACAGCGGAATCTTTGTCATGCCGGGAAACAACATTATGACCCCTGCAACTCTGGAAGAAGCTGAAAAGAAGGGTGAGGATTTCTTTAACTTTATCGGGGCAAAAAATCTGGAAGAGGCAAGGAAATTCACTACGGAAGAACTGCGCAAAAAGTGGGATGAATACGGTGGACATGCAAAATCTATCGCAACATGGCTTCCTGTGCGTGATGAAAAATTCATCAAATATGAAGTGTTCGAAGCTTTTGAAAAAAATGCCGTAAAGTCAGTGCCGATGCTGATGGGCTGGACAACAGACGAGTTTACCTTTGCCTTACCCGGCTCAGATGAAAAGGTGAATGCAATTGAACAGGGGCTTAAAAAATTCCTGGAGCTGACCCAGAAAAACGGAGACAAAAATCCTGTCTATACATATCAGTTTGATGTGGGAATACCCGGTTGGGACAATCCCGGAAAATTCCATTCTGTTGACCTGTGGTTCTGGTTTGAAACCCTTGCCAAATGCTGGAGGCCGTTTGTTGGAAAACATTATGACGTGGCACGAAAGATGTGCAACTACCTGTGCAACTTCATAAAGACAGGTGACCCCAACGGAAACGATGCCGACGGAAGCCTGTTGCAGGAGTGGAAGCCGAGTTCAGACTTGCACCGGGATTCGCTTGTGTTCAGGGAATAGATGGTAATTCAGAATTGGGTAATGGATTGTTTACGGCTATTGACTGAATAATTAAATTTTTGTAGATTTTTTCAAGTAATATAAGGAGGCATGCATGGGAGTTGCATCTTTGATCTTGGGAATCATCTCTTTGGTGATTGCTGTTGGTGGTTCGGTTGCCAATTTGGGCTGGATCGGTTCGATTTGTGGAGTACTTGCCATAATTTTTGGAATAATCGGCAAAAAGGATGCTGATTCTGGCAGGCAGGCTTCTGTGGGACTTGTTTGCGGCATTATCGCTCTTGCATGGGGCCTTTTGTCTACAATCGCTTGTGTTGCCTGTGTCGGTTGCGGTGCTGCGGCACTCAGTGGGCTGATAAAATAAAAAAAAAATTGAAAATTTTCTTAATTTGGTTGTTTTTTTACAGTCAATGTGTTATAATTTTTTTCATAATAAAACAAACTTTGACTGTTAGTTGAGGGAGTTTTATAAAGGAATTTAGGAGGTCATTTAAAATGGCAGATGAACAGAACAATGAAGTAAAGAAGTCAAACGGAATGGCTATTGCAGCTCTCGTTTGTGGTATCCTTTCATTATTCTTTGGAGTATGTTTGGGATTCTTGGGAATCACAGCATGGATTGGTGTTGTACTTGGTATTGTAGCTGTAGTTCTTGGAGTTATGGCTAACAAGAAGGGCAAAGATGGTAAGGCTACAGGTGGTCTCATTATGGGTATCATCGGTATCGTTATCAGCGCAATCTTTGCTATTGCATGTACACTTTGCTATAATGCTGGAGCTAAGGCTTTGGGAATAGATAAAAAGTCTTTGAAAGAAGCACAGAAAGCTCTTGAAGATTATGACTGGGAAGGCGAGTTGAACAAGGCTCTTGAAGACATTGACTGGTCAGATTTCGAGTAATTAAATATAAAGATTAATTCTTGTCTTTATTAAACCGATGAGCAATATAGCTCGTCGGTTTTTTTTATGTCTTGCTGGCTGGTAATTGAAAAAAAAGTTGTTGTCACGCGGATTACAGTTAATTAAGAATGCATAATGCGGAATTATGAATTGAGATTGTCTTGCTGATTTGCTTTGTGTCTAGCTGGTTGGTGATTGAAAAAGAGGTTTGTCACGCGGATTCGAAATGCCTACGGCATTTCCCTATAGAAAGTTGTCTTGCTAGTTGGTGTTTACATCTTGCTGTTTGGTCATTCCGGGCTTGACCCGGAATCTTAGCGTTGTATATTTTGTAGATGTTGTCTCTTGCCGATTGGGTTAAGAAAAGTCGATTTCTATACACCAGCTTATCCCAAAAAACTTCCACTACCCCCAAAAGCCAAACAAAAAAATCCTTTTTTAAGGAATTACCACCGAATTATAGGCAGAGTTTTGATGTTTTTTTCATACGAAAAATGCGAGCCTTCGCGAGCAAAGCAAAACTCTTTAGCAAGCGTAAGCTTGCGTCAATCTGCGTGACAATAAAAAAAATTCAAAAATTTCCCTCAAAAATTGTTTAAAACCCAAATTCTGACACCACTTATAGATTAGGGGAGATTCTTCCCTGCTAATTCAATTCTATCAAGGAGTATCAGATGGAGTTTTCGATTAAACCTCAACGGGAATACAAGGACAGGCTGTTCAAGGCCATATTCGGGCGGGACACAGATTAATAATAATTCTTAATTCGTAATGCATAATTCATAATTAGTTTTTCCCATACAAATCTAATTGCAGGAATGTAATAATGGGAGTTTTTGCGTTTTTTTGCCTGCAAAAAATGCGAGCCTTTGCGAGCAAGTAAAAACTCGAAGAGCAAGCGATAGCTTGCGACATGCATAATGACGTTTCATTTTTGATTGATGACCAGATGGTTTTGTTGGAGCAGCAGTCGACTCATAACCCGAACATGCCTCTGAGAGGGCTTATGTATTTCTCTCAGCTCTACCAGGTTTACCTTACAAAGATGAACAGGAGCCTTTTAAGCAGCAAGACTGTAAGGATTCCAACGCCCAAATTCATTGTATTCTACAACGGCAATGAAGATGAAGAGAGCAGATGGAAAATGAGGCTGTCGGATGCATTCATGAACGAGGACAGGTCGGGTGATTTTGAATGGACGGCGGATGTTATAAACATCAACCCAAAATGTAATGAACCACTTCAAAAAAATTGCAAAGCGTTGTATGATTACATAAGGTACGTTTACAGGATAAGGGACAATAGGAAGTCCGGCATGGACAAAAAGGCAGCGGTCGAGGAAGCCATGGAATGGGCGATTAGGGAAAGGCTGCTGGGTGGATTTTTCAAGGAACAGAAGGAAGAGGTGACAGCCATGAGTTTGACGGAGTATGATGAAGAAGAATTCAAAAGGGTATGCCGCGAGGATGGCTACGAAGACGGTCTCGCCGAAGGTCTATCTGCCGGTATGGTCCAAGGGGCCTCCCAGAAAGCCATGGAAACCGCCGAAAACCTTTTGAAAATGAACGTTCTTACAGATGTTCAGATATCTCAAGCAATCGGACTTCCATTGGAAAAGGTTCAGAAGATTGCTGAGAGTCTCGTTGTAAAAGCTTAGGAAAGTGCTAATTAAAACAGAAAAGAAAATATAACTGAAAACAGGAGGTCATGAAAAATGGCAGATGAACAGAACAACGGAGGGAAAAAAACAAACGGCATGGCAGTAGCATCGCTTGTATGTGGAATTCTTTCGCTGGTATCAATTTTATTTAATATGTTTGCATGGATAGGTCTTGTTCTTGGTGTTTTGGCCATCGTATTTGGTGTTGTGGCTAATAAGAATGGAAAAGACGGAAAGGCAACAGCGGGTTTGGTAATGGGCATAGTTGGAGCTGCAGTTTGTACGATAGTGTTCATTTCATGTGCTGTATGTTTCTACAATGTGGGAAAGACCAGCCAGAAAATCGTCAATTCAAAAGAATGGAATGAAGTCTTCGATTCAATAAAGGACAAGTCAGATAAAAAGAAGGATTCAGAGAAGGAAGAATCTTATGATGAACTGAGCGAGGCATTGGACAAGGCTGCAGATGAAATCGTGGACTCAATCGATGTGGAAGGCCTTGAGCAGGGATTGACCGATGCCGCACAAGCCTTGACTGACGGATTGACCGATGCGGCAAAAGAGGTTCATAAGGAAACTGCAAAAGGTTTGAAGGATATGTTCAAAGCCCTGGGAGAACTTGACTGGGGCCTTGAAGAAAATGATGATGCTGAAGAGGAGTAATTAATATTTTAGGTGTGCAAGGGAATTTTGTAGAAACTGTAAAAAAAAACTTGCACCTCTATTTTTTGTCACACGGATTCGAAAAATCTAACGATTTTTCTTTTAAATTTAAGATATCTGACTGCTAGTAATTCTAGACAGGATTTTTAGTTTCTGAAGGAGAAGCTTACTAAACCAAGCATTTTGAGTGGAAACAAGACAATCAAGACAATTCAACAGTCAGAAATTGCGTTAGCAATTTCGAATCCGTGTGATTTTTTTTTATCATAACAGCTCCGGGGCAGTCCTGTAGATGAACTCGTGGATTTTTTCCCAGTAGGTCTGTGGGTGTGCAAAAATCGAATGGCAGTGTTTTGCCTCAGGAAAAATGAACCAGTCTTTGGGTGAAGATATTGAATTGTAGATCGGTTTTAGCATCGTCGGTGGAACAAGAGTGTCTGCTCCTCCGTGAATCAAAAGAACCGGTGTTCTGGCTTTTTTAAGCTGCTTTATGCATGAAACTTTCTTTAGGCTGAAGCCAAGCCTCAGACGTATGAAGATTTTCCAGATGTAAAGTCCCATATTTGTTTTTTTATGCATCTTGTGTTTTCCAAGGTGTTTGAATTGATTCCATGCGGTGTCAAATGCACTGTCGGAGATGGCACACTTCAGGTTTTCGGGAACCGCTTCTCCAAGTGTCATAAGGACAATGGCGGCACCCATGCTTTCTCCGTGGAGGATGATTTGTGCATCCTTGTCCATTTCGGTGATGCAGTTGAGCCATGCAAGCGCGTCGTATTTTTCGTTCCAGCCCATGCTAAGGAATTTGCCTTCGCTTTGACCTATGCATCGGTTTTCCGTAAGAATCACGTTAAAGCCCATTTCTGCATAGTGCAGTCCGTAGGGTGCGATGTTTGCGGTGTTTCCCCTGTAGCCGTGTATGCAGAGTGCATATTTGTGGCTTTCTTTTTTTGCAAGATAGAAAAATCCATGAAGCCTGTAACCTTCCCTTGAGTTTACCCACAGGTCCTGAACAGTACTTGAATCCCTCCATTCCTGGGCCTTTTTTCTGGTTGAATCCTTGCATTCCTGGATTTCCTTTTCCCTGTCTGTTTTGGGGGTGGACTTCTTCTTCCATGGAACAGCATTCCATGCTTTTGTCTTGGGCATGAAAAAGGCTGTTATGAATTTGTTTGCTATAATCGTGATGACAATGCCCGCTATTAGTACTATACCCAGTACAACAATCAGTATTATCTGCCAGAGTTCCATCTCTCTCCCTCCCTCCAGTCTACTTGGTTTTTGTAATCCGCTTTTTGGGTTCGGTCTTAGTTTCCGGTTTTTCCACAATCGAAATGTCGTATCTTGTAAACGGAATGACGATTCCATATTTGTTGAATACTTTTACAGTTGTGATGTATACGGCATTCTTTGTATCCAAAAGTTTTGTCCTGTCAAACCAGATGGCAAGCTTAAGGTTTACCGCAGATCCAAATCCGTCGTAGTATGCCTTGGGTGCCGGGTCGGTTAAAACGATGCCTTCCTTCATGCAGATGTCCGCAACTTCATTTGCCGCCTGCAGAGCCAGGTCCATGTCAGAGTCGTAGCTTATGGGCAGGTCAAATACAAAGCGCCGTTTTTCAAAGTGGCTGTAGTTTATGAGGTTTGTTCCGATGATGGTGCTGTTTGGAATGCGTATCAGCTGGTTGTCCAAAGTGTGGATTGAAACGCTCAACAGGCCGATGTTGTCCACGATGCCGCTTACACCCGATACTTCGATGTAGTCACCGATTTTCATGGAACGTTCCACCATGATGAAGAAACCGCTTATAAGGTTGCTGAAAGATGTCTGGGCCGCAAAACCGATGGCAATTCCTGCGATACCCGCAGCTCCCCAAACTGCCGACAAGTCGATTCCAAAAAGGCTCAGCACGTACATTACAACAAGTACAAAGAACAGGTAGCGTAACAGCTTGTTCAGGATTACCATTGTGTGCGGCTGGAATTTTTTTGAAGCCGTTTTGTTCATCAGATGCCGGATTAGTTTATAGACCAAAAAGAATAGGAAAATAGTCACAAGGCTTGCGATTATTTTCATCATGTTTGGCCATGTCAGATATTTCTGTAAATCGTCAATGTGTAAAAAGCTTTTGGTTGTCTCGGCAACTTCTGCAGTAACTTCTTTTGCAGCCTCAACAGCGTCGTCCATTTCTTTGCCCCCTTTTGATTAATTCGGAATGAGGAATTCGGAATTAAGAATGTGGATTTTTTTACTGAATGTTGCTTTAATAATACGTCACAATAGGCTAAAAAATCAAGGGATTTGGAACTTGGTCAAGCATCGAATTTGTGGTATAATTGAAGCATGAGCTATGAACCTCCATTTATCATAACTGCAAGGTCGATAAACCTGATTTCGGAAATATCTGAAAAACTCGGTATGCTTACCGCATATTCGGAAGACCCTCTGCATGTTGAACTTAGAAGGGCAAACCGCATAAAAACGATTCATTCTTCACTAGCCATCGAGAACAATTCTCTTTCCATAGAGCAGATTACGGCAATTATCGAGGGAAAACGTGTATTAGGAGCTCCCGATGAGATTCAGGAAGTTAAAAATGCAGTTCAGGCTTATGATTTGCTTTTGGAATTGAATCCTTATGAAGAAAAAGATTTGCTTCGTGCTCACCGCCTTATGATGTCGGATTTGGTAAAGAGGAATGGGAAATACCGTTCTGGTGGCGTAGGAATCTTTGATGGAAAAGAAATAGTTCATGTTGCCCCTCCTGCTGACCGAGTCCCGCTTTTGATGGCAGATCTGTTCGGCTGGCTTAAGACAAGCAAGCAGCACCCGCTTATTAAAAGCTGTGTTTTCCATTATGAATTTGAGTTCATCCACCCCTTTGAGGACGGTAACGGAAGGATGGGAAGGCTGTGGCAGACTGTAATCCTAAAGGACTGGAAAAAGATTTTTGCATGGCTCCCTGTAGAAACCATGATTAAGGAACATCAGTCTGACTATTATGAAGCATTGAATGTCAGTGATACTTCTGCGGACAGTACTGCTTTTATTGAGTTCATGCTTGACCTTTTCAGAAATGCAATAGATGAAAGCATTAAAGCTCAGGAATCAAAAAAGGTGACTGCAAAGGTGACTGCAAAGGTGACTGTAAATCAAAAGAAAATCATGCAGGCCATAAAGAAAAATCCCCATATCACTCAGGAAGAGCTTTCGGAGAAGGTTGGAATAGCCGTAAAAAACATTAAGGAAAACATGAAGAAAATGCAGGAGCAGAACCTCATCCGCCGTGTGGGTGCCGACAAGAACGGACACTGGGAAGTGGTAGGTTGAAAGATGAAAGTCTTCCACCCGTCATTCCGGACTTGATCCGGAATCCAGAGCTTTCATATCAAGATGCTGAATCACCTGTTTGACGACAGGCGTTCAGCATGACGATACTTAGTATTTTTTTTAATTGAACTTCAAACGGTTTTCGTCTCCGGGGCCTACGATGGCGAACCATCTGGAACCCTCGTCAACCCAGTAGGTTTTGAATACTCGGAGGATGTCGCTGGCGCTAATGGCCTGGAGTTCTTCCATTTCCTTTGTGTCGTGTGCAATGTCTTCAAAGTAAACCAGGTTGTCAATCAACTTGGCTGCCTTTCCCATGCTTGTTGCAAGCTCACTGAAGCTTGAGTTGATGTACTTGTTCCTGTAGCTTTCAAGGCTGTTTGCAAGGGTATCAAAGGTGTAGTTGCCCTTTTCATCAAGACTCTTAATCACCTTTCCGCTGGACATAAGGTTGCGGGCTTCTGACACTGCGCTTGCAAAATTGTTGTAGTCGGTAAGGTTTACAAGAACTTCTGCTCCAATCGGTGCCCTTGAACGGTTTGTCGTTGAAAGTGGCGTATAACAGATGCCTCTCCTTTCCCTTACGACATTGAACATGATGTCTGAGTAAATTTTGTTTGCAATGCATGCCGGGATGTAATCAGCACTTGTAACGGAAGGTGCCGGGAATACCCTTAGGGCATATCCGTTTCCTGCCACGTTTTTGTTTCCAAGAACAACAGGCTTTCCGCTTATGCTGACTTTTGGAACGTCCTGTTTTGCTGTGGCCTCAGTCTTTTTAGCCTGAATCGTTCCGATTGATTTGTTCAGCTCGGTTACAAGTTTCTTTGCATTGATGTTTCCAACTGCAACAATAAACATCTCGTTTGGATTGATGATTTCTGAATGCAGCTTTTTCATTGCGTCAATGCTGATGTTTCCGATTGAATCCTGTGTAACGGAAGTTGTGGTCTGATACGGATGTCCCTGGTAAACGGTCTTTTGTGCCGTGTACATGATGAGGGATGAAGGATTGTTCAGGGTCTGCTGAATTTCCTGAAGGTAATTGTTCATGTTGTTGGCAAAGACACTTTCGTCAAACTTCGGATTCACCAGACCGTCGAGCATCATCGGCAGGGTAGTGTAAAGATTCTTGTCAAGAACAGACAGTGAAAGCGTACTGTATTCAGGATCTGTGTAATGGTTAAGGTTTGCGCCTGTCTCAAAGCTGATTTTCTGCCTTGCCTCAAAGCTGTATTTCTCTGAAGACTGTGACATCATCTGGAACAGGGCTCCTTCAAGACCTGAGGTTTCTGTGGTCAGGTGAGAAAGTCCTCCCTTTACGCAGACAGATACTGTATCAATCTTCTTTGTCTTGTCGGTAAGAACATAAACTGGAATTCCATTCTTGAGCTTGAATTCCGTTACATTTTCCTTTGCGAGTGTGGCATTGTCCTTGCCTGAATCCTGTGCCGGCTTGTAGACTGGAATCTTTTCCGGAGATGACGTGTCGGTAAGGCCCGCAACCTTTTTTGCATCGGGAACGAACTTGGGGTTGTTCCACCAATAGGCGTTGTTTGCGTCGATTACTTCAAATCCAAGAGCCTTGTACTGAGCCACAGTCTGCTGATATACCTGCGGATTTACAAGAACCGTAACCAGTGCATTCTTTCCGGTGAAGTATTCGTTCACAAGATTCTGCATTGATTTTTGTGTAATGGTTCCAAGCTTCTTATAGTATGAGAAGTAGTAGTCGCTTGATGTTGCAGCCCACCAGAACCTGAGCAAAGACAGAAGGTTTGTTGCGGTATCGGTAGAAGAAATCCTGTCGCTTTCCATAATTGAAACAATCTGCTTTACCTTGCTCTTCTGGTAGAGTGATTTTTCAGCTGCAATCTGAGGCAAAATATCGTCCTGAATCTTTTTAAGGAGTTTGACTGAGCGTTCCGGGAGGTTGTTTTCCGGCTGAAGCATTATTGCACTAAAGTTGAACATTCCGCTTGCACGCACGGTTGTATATCCTCCGTTTGCATAGTCGGACTGTGGAATGCCAAGCTCAGCGTCTTGGACCAGTTTTGTCTTGAAGAGACCATCCGGTTCAGCAAGAAGGGAACAGAGGTAGTCGGCGGCATAAGTGTCGTCAAGGTCAAAGTCTGTGTCCGGTCCCCTGAATGTAACGGATACCTGTGCGACATATGGTGACATTGCATCATGTGGCATGACAGCAAGTTTCATCTTGTTGAGCGGAGTCTTTGTAGGCTGGTCATGTGGCTTTGTGGGAGAGTTTCCGTTGTTGTCCCATGTTCCGTAGATTGCCTTTACAAGCTGATATGTCTTTTCCGGGTCTACGTCACCGCCAACAAAAAGGGCCGCATTTGAAGGAATGTAGAATTTCTTCTGAATGTCCCTGAGCTGTGCGACTGTTGCGCTCTGAATTGTCTTTCTGGTTCCAGCCGGGTCATTGCGGTAGCCGGATTCTGGGAACAGTGTGTTTGAGACATAATTCTGATAGATGTTTCCCGGATTGACTTCATAACCTGTGATTTCGGAAATGACGACTTTCTTTTCGTTTTCGAATTCCTTTGGATCCATGAGCGGTGTTCTTACGGCCGCATTCCAGAAGGCAAGACCTTTTTCTGTTTGAGAAGAAGGAACCGTGATAAAGTAGTTTACGTAATCTTTACCTGTGGTACCGTTCCAGCTGGCAACACCCATTTCAGAAAGGGCGTTCTGTATGGCGGCGGCACTTGGATAAAGCTCGTTTCCCTTGAACATCATGTGCTCATAAAGGTGGAAGAGACCTGCATTTTCAGGAGTCTGTTCCACGGCACCAGTTCGTACGGCAATCTCGATGTAAGTGAGCGGCACGGAGTGGTTTTCCGCCACAAACAGAGTAAGGCCATTTTCCAATTGGTACTGGTGGAGATTTTCTACAGGAGTTGTTTTAGCAAACAAACCTGCCACGCTAAGGATGAGTACAAGGGCTAAAGCCAATGTACGTTTGAACTTTTTCATCTTTCTGCACCTCTTATTAGTAATTTCTAACAATATTAAAGAAAAGCAGAGGAAGTTTCAAGTGAAAGTATGTTTGAGAGAGAGCTGTGGAAGGTAAAACCGATGAGTGGGGAAGCACTGTAATGCAGGCGAGGTTCGGGGCAAGCATACATTTGTGCGGTGCGAGCGACAGCGAGTCAGATACCTTATACCGTACATCATGTAGGCTTGACACGGTTCCCGCCGGGAATGAAAGTGCTTCCCCATTGATATTTCCATTTGCCTTCCACATGTCAAATCAAAAGTCTTTCATCTTTCAACTTAAAATGCTACAATGTTTTTCTATGGTTGAAGTTAAGGAAGAGGAAGAACGAAAGGTACGCTGCCTTTTGGTGGGAAACCCGAACAAGGACGACAGGGAACCGGATGAACTCAAGGGACTGGTGGATACGCTGGGCATGGAAACCGCCGGAGTCATAGTACTCGCACGACGTGAGCCGACACCCGCATACGGAATGGGAACCGGAACCGCACAAAGAATCGCGGAAAGGGCAAAGGAAATTTTTGCCGACACCATCATATTCGACTGGGAGCTTGAGCCGACCAAGCAGCGCAACTGGGAAAAACTTGCAGGCATTCCCGTCTGTGACCGAAACGAAATCATCATCCGCATTTTTGCACAGCGCGCCAAGACAAAGGAAGCCACACTTCAGGTGGAACTGGCAAAGCTTACATATTCACTTCCGCGATTGAGCCACATGTACGGAGACATGGCACGTCAGAGGGGTGGAAACTATGGTGCAAAGGGAAGCGGAGAAACCCAGCTGGAACTTGACCGCCGCCAGATAGAAGACAAGATCATTCAGATTAAAAAGGAACTTGAGCAGGTAGCCTCTAACCGTGAAACCCAAAGGAAACTCAGGGAAAAGACAGCCGTTGCAACATGTTCTCTTGTGGGATACACCAATGCCGGAAAGTCCAGTCTGCTGAACGCCCTAACCGGTGCCGACGTTTTTGTTGAAGACAAGCTTTTTGCAACCCTGGATCCGACTACCCGAAAGTTTGCCATCTCACAGGCATCTTCCGTTCTGCTTACGGATACTGTCGGTTTCATTTCAAATCTTCCCCATACGCTTATCGATGCGTTCCGTTCAACTCTGGAAGAAGCGTCCATCTGTGACCTTTTGCTTCTTGTGGTGGACTCAAGTGACAGCCAGTGCGTGTGGCAGTACAATCAGGTCCTGCGTGTCCTTGACGAAATCCATGCGGGTGAAATTCCAAGACTGGTCGTGCTCAATAAAATAGATGCAGTTCAGGATGACGCTGAAAGAATTGCAGAGCTGAATACGGCCTTCCCTGATGCGGTAAAGGTCTCGGCACATACACAGCAGGGCTTTGACATTCTGCTTGAACAGATGACCGAAATCCTTTTGGGCAAACTCAGGAACTTTAGCATACCGATGGCTCAAAACCACCTTGTTGAGCTGGTAAGGAAAAACGGCACGATAGAAAAGGAAGAATGGCTTTCTGACACGATAGAGCTTGAGGCAAGGATCCCCGGCATCTTGCATGAGGACGGAAACGCCACCACACGGACACTGTCACTGCTGTCACCATACATTGTAAAATCACTGTGAGTTTTTTGTCTTGAGGTTTTTGGAAGAATAGGTTATAGTTTAGCTAGGGAGGAATGGTTCTAAATGGAATATCGGGAAAATCCTTATACACAAAGGGCACAGGAATTT
The DNA here is from genome assembly GCA_016281495.1 of Treponema sp. GTDB lineage: Bacteria > Spirochaetota > Spirochaetia > Treponematales > Treponemataceae > Treponema_D. Next base: position 53,266 of record JAEEIU010000015.1, read on the forward strand.
TTCAGGGATAATGTTTATCCGGAGACTGTAAAAACACCCAGGCTTCCAAAGATACTGTCAGTGGTTCTGATGGTTGTGGTCGTTGGTTTTGTGTCAACCGGAATCCTGTTCATAGCGTTCAATAAAAATGCAGAGAACCAATACCGCAGGAATGATCCGACTCCGCAAAAAGTCATAAACCGCAGCAAAAGGTCAAAGACCAAGGTAACCACATACAATGAGCTTGGGCAGATGCGTCCCATCACCAGGGCACCCTCAGAGACTGAGGCAGGAACCGTTATGGTTGTTACGCCGTGGTTTTCGTTCCCGGACGATGACACTCCGTTATACGAGGAAATCTCCCAAAAAGACAGGTTGATCAAAAGCATCATATTCGAATATTTTACCACGCACACAAAGGAAGAGCTTCTTTTGACCGGTGAAAAGAAAATAAAGGAAGAGCTCACCGAGCAAATCAACGAGCAGCTTGTTATGGGGAAAATCACCAAACTGTATTTTGATGAATATCAGTTTTTTCAGTAGTAGACTGCCGAATGTTGCAACAAATGGGAATCAGCCTTGTCTATTAAGTTGAGGTTAAGTTATGAATGAATCTGTTACACCTGCAGCTCAGGTTATTGTTTCTTTAGTTCCCATAATTGGTATTTGTTTTGGTGCCGTCATTTTGTTTTTTGCCCTGTTGTGGAAGCATCGGGAAAACAAGCAGAGGATTGCGCAGGGAACGTATCAGCCCATTCATCCTAATCTTGAGGTATTCTCTCTCCTTACAGGCCTGTGCCTTACCGGGGTGGGATTTGTGCTGACGGTTCTTTTTCTGTTGATTGACGGATTGACCTTTTCTTTGCTTGGAGGTGCTATTCCGTTGATGGTGGGGCTCTCACTGCTTTTGTTTTACAAGGTGAACCCGAACTTTAAGCACAAGAAGGAAAATGAAACCTGATAATTCCGGTGAAGCAGAAAAAAAACAAATTCTCAAACGCGATACACAACTAATCAAGGAATGTTTTGAAGGCAATAACGAATCCTTTGCCAAGCTGATTTCTTTTTATCAAAACCGTGTCCGTGCGGTTGGCATTCAGTTTTTCAGGAACCAGACGGACACCGAGGATTTCATGCAGGAAGTCTTCATCAAGGTGTACAAGAACCTTTCTTCTTTTAGGGGAGAGAGTTCTTTTGCGACATGGATTACCAGAATAGCCTATACCACTGCAATCAATGCCAAAAATGCAAAAAAAGACTGCGAGTCACTGGCCGAGGATGTTGAGCTTAAGTCCAGCTTCAAGACTCCGGAAGAGGAGCAGCTGTTCAATCTTACCAAGGAAGCTGTTCGGGAGGCGATAAAGGAATTGCCTCTGAATTATTCAATCTGCCTTGACTTTTATTTTTTCTATGACTTCAGCTATGAGGAAATTGCAATCATTACCGGTTTTCCGGTCAATACCATAAAATCACATATTTTCAGGGCCAAAAAAGTGCTCAGGCAAAAACTGCTTGAATATTCGTATAAGAATTAGGGACAGATGGCGGTAAGAGAAGGAAAAAGGAGAAGAAGATGAAGATAAACTGTGAGGAATGCATGAACACCTACCTGTCGTTGGACAAGGGGGAAAAAATACCTAAATCGGTCACAAGGCATCTGCTTACATGCCCGAAATGCCGTGAAGAGATAAAGGCCATCTCCCGTGCGGAAAAAATAGCGGCAGGCCCGCTTACGATAAATTCTCCAGTCAACACACAGTCGCTTACCGATTCCCTGCGCAAAATTGATCCGGATTACGTTCCAAAGCAAAAAAAGCTTTCCCTTGTGGCATGGATCCTGTATGCCGTTGCCTTCCTTGTTGCAATTCTGGTCTTCTGCTCATTGTTCACCCAGTTCAGCGTCCTGACCTTCAATTTCTCGGTTGCCTTTGCGGTCTGCATCATCGTTTACATCACCATAATGGTCTATACAAACATGGATATATTTGTCAAAAAGATTAATTCAAAAACTGCCTCTGGAAGTTGAAAACTGAAAGTTGCTGATTGAAATTTTAAGGTCGGGTTGGGACTTATTTATTTGTTTTCTAATAATTTAGCCTCATTTTTCCGATAATTTTACTATGCCGTCCAAACAGAATAGCTACAGCAAGCCGGATTTTTGGTCTCAAAAAGCCTTTAAGGAAGGGTATCCGGCCCGTAGTGTGTACAAGCTTCAGGAAATCGACAAGAAATTCGGTATGCTGAAAAAAGGGGATGTCGTGCTCGATTTGGGCTCTGCACCCGGAAGCTGGACGACATGGCTTTTGCGGAACCTTGGCGGTACGGGCAAAGTGGTGTCCGTAGACTTGAACCCGCTTGATTCAACCGTAAAAGGTGAGAATCTGGTGTTTTTCCAGGGGGACCTCTTGAGTGAGGAAATCCGTACCAAGATTCAGCAGAACGGCCCGTATGACCTTGTTGTATGTGATGCCGCTCCCCTTACTACAGGAAACAGGACGGTGGATACAGCCCGTTCAAAGGCCCTGGTGGAGATGGCAATCTGGTATGCGGGACAAATGCTTAAGCCAAACGGCAATTTCTGCGTAAAAATCTTCCAGAACGGAAACCAGCAGAAGGAGCTGCTTAAAATGAAGGAGATATTTGCTTCGGCAAGGGGATTTAAGCCCGAGGCATGTAGATCAGAGTCTTTTGAAACATATTTGGTGGGATTAAAGAAAAAAGTTCCGGGACAGCCATAAATCTTGGAATTTTTTAAAAAAAGTGGGAAATTTATGGGAAAGAAAATTGTAATTGGTGACAAAATTTGGTATAGTAAGAGAACTAAAATGAAGTCTTTTGTAAAATTCGGATTGGTATGTTCTCTTAGCGTCTTAGGTGCGGCGTCTTTGGTAATCGGTACAACGGTTGCAGTGGTGCATCATAACAATTACCGTGGCATGGGCGGTTTGGAGACTCCAGGGATTCCGGATTTAAGCATGGATTTCTATGCAGATTTAAGCGAAAGGTTCCCTGTTCAGGAGGAAGACCTTCCTTCTTCCGTGATTCTTGCGGATCTTGCTGATTTGCCGGCAGTTGAGCCAGTTGCAGAGGAAGAGCCTGAAGAACTTGCGGAAGTTGACATTTCTGAGCTTGGCCGTGGATTGGAGGACGATCTTCCTGTAGAAAGCCTCCTTAGCGAAATCGAGGAAGAGTCAGAACCAGCCGTTGCAGAAGTTCAGGTTGACCCAACAGAAGACAATGTCCTTTCATATTTTTCATACAGAGTTAAATCCGGAGATACAATCAGTGAGATTGCAAGCCGTTACGGCATAACCGAAGATACAGTAATCAGCGTAAACAACATCAAGTCATCCAGAACGCTTCAGGTAGGCCAGTACCTTAAGATTCCCACACTGGAAGGCATTCTTTATACGGTAAAGACAGACGGTGAGACACCCGCTACAATCGCACAGAAATATTCAGTTGCGGCAGATAAAGTCGCCATGGCAAACTCCCTGCAGGAAAGCACTTCACTTAATGCCGGACGCACAGTTTTTGTTACCGGTGCAAAGATGGACCGCATCACCAAGCTTGAGATTAACGGTGACCTCTTTAAGAATCCGCTTCATTCAAGCTACTACATTTCTTCACGTTTCGGCTGGCGCGTAAGTCCGTTCGATTCATCAAAACGTACATATCACGGCGGTATTGACATGGCATGTCCTACTGGTACCCCGATTTATGCAGCTTCTGAAGGAGAGGTTATTACAGCAGGCTGGAGCAATGTCTATGGAAACTATGTCATCATCAGCCACCATTCAGGTTATAAAACCCTTTATGGTCACATGAGTTCAATTCTGGTTTCCAAAGGACAGTATGTTTACACCACGACGAAGATTGGCAAAGTTGGAAGCACAGGTCAAAGTACAGGTCCCCATTTGCATTTTACAGTTTACAAGAACGGCAATTCAATCAATCCTGAATTAAGGGTTGAGTTGAACTAAAAAAATATCAGTGGACATTTTGCCAAAGTGGGGATATAATTATTTTATATGTCAGATTTGCTTACAGATTCTCAGTTTGACCAATTCCGCGTTTTAATTTATGATGCCAGCGGAATCACTTTTTCGGATACAAACCGCTCCATTTTGGATAGTCGTATAAAAGAACGTCTGCGTGAAAAGCAGATGACCGACGTAATGGAGTATTACAAGCTTGTTACATCCGATCAAGTTGAATTCAAGGCTTTCCTGGACAGCATCACCACAAATCTGACCCGCTTTTTCAGAAATCAGCCGCATTTTGACGCTCTAATCAATTATGTAATTCCACATGTAATCGAAAACAAGAAAAAGACAGGCGAGACTAAGATTCATATATGGAGTGCAGGATGCTCAACCGGCGAGGAACCCTACACAATCGCAATGATTTTAAAGGACAAGCTTCCCGCTCCTTACACTTTTGACATTATTGCATCGGATATATCACTCAAATCACTTATGGTCGGACAGCAGGGCTTTTATCCTGAGTCAAGAATTTCCGGTATTCCACAGGATTATCTGGACAAATTCTTTACCAAAAGCGACAAGGGATATCAGGTAAAGCCGGATTTGATGAGTACAATACGCTTTGACTACCACAATCTGCGCCACGACAGCGGTTCCCGTAATCTTGATGTTGTATTCTGCCGTAATGTATTGATTTATTTTGATGAGGCGGCACAAAAAGCTACGATTGACAGGTTCTATAAGGCTATGGCCTCAAATTCATATCTGTTTATCGGTCATTCAGAAAGCCTTTTCGGAATGGACACAAAATTTGAATTCCTAAAAACTGATTGGGCTTGTCTATATCAGAAAAAAGAGTAAAGACTAAAAACCAGTAGTTTTATATTTTAGGGGTTTCCTGAAGAAATAATAACAAGAAGCGAGGGGGAATATTAAATGGATGATATTTCTGTTTTGGTCTGTGATGACTCAGCTTTGATGCGAAATCTTATTTCAAGGATAGTAGACTCGACTGTTGGATTAAAGACTGTCGGTACTGCAATGAACGGTAAATTCTGCCTTCAGAAAATACCCATGCTGAAACCGGATGTAATTCTTCTGGACATAGAGATGCCCGAGATGAACGGAATTCAGTTTCTTGAGGAACGCAAGATGCAGGGAATTGATATTCCCGTAATCATATTGTCTTCTGTTGCAACAAAGGGTGCGGCGGTTACAATGAATTGTCTTGAGTTGGGTGCAAGTGACTTTATTACCAAACCCAACGGTGCCATTTCCAGCAACATTTCTGCGGTTTCCCACAGGATAATTGAAAACATTGCTTCTTACGGTGGACGTTATGCACGCAGGCATGGCAAAGAAACCTATCCTATGGAATATTTCATGCAGCAGGTTAAGCTCAAGGAAGCCGAGAATGCCGCAGAAAAGGAAGGTTTGCTCGATAAGATTAAGCCTGCCGCCAAGGAAACAGCACCTGCATTTAATCCGCATCTGTTCATGTCATCAAAAAAAGAGCCTCAGGTAATCACTCCGCTTAGGGATGGCGGCCCCATAGATGTTGTTGCAATCGGTATCTCAACAGGTGGTCCAAATGCCTTGAGGGAAATGTTTGCCAAGATACCTGCAAAATTCCCCAAGCCCATACTTGTCGTTCAGCACATGCCTGCGGGATTCACGAAGGAATTTGCCTCCAGCCTGGATCGTGTATGTCCTTTGAATGTAAAGGAAGCCGAGGACGGAGACCTTATACATCCTGGACAGATATACATAGCTCCTGGTGACTATCACATAGCTGTTGAAAAATCATCACTGTGCAATGTAATCCGCCTTAATCAGGAACCGCAGAGAAACGGTCACAGGCCTTCCGCTGACGTTCTTTTTGAATCAGTGGCAAAGGTGTATCAAAACCGTGCCTTGGGTGTAATCATGACCGGTATGGGACGCGATGGTGCTGTACAGCTTTGTGAGATGAGGAAACAGGGTGCGTGGACTTTAGGTCAGGATGAAAATTCCAGTGTGGTGTACGGTATGCCAAAGGTTGCCTTTGAGATGGGAGCGGTTCAAAAACAGGTTTCCCTGGACAACATGGCAAATGAAATCCAGGAAATGGTTCAGGCTCATTCCTAAAACTGTTCCAGCCTGGAAAGCAGGGTATCCAGTTTGTTCCCATATTCCCTGTCGGCGGCCCAAGTTCCCGCAAGTTCAAAGACGGTAGGCGCTTTCCCACGTGGTTGAACCCATTTGTAGCGCCTGTCAATCAATTCGTTTGCAAGCTGAATGTCCTCTGTAGTGGCGTATGCGTGAAGGTGCTGGATGTGTGCCCTTACCCCAAGCTGTTCGGTTTCAAAGGATTCGCCGCGGTTGTTTTCGTCTATGGCTCCCAGTCCGCAGTAATTGTGCATTTCCGGGGTCACAAGATTCCCAAAACGCAGGAAACCAGTCTCAAGGCACATTTGAACAAAGGCACAGTCGCTGTTGATGCCTTCTGCAAGACCTTCTTCTATATAATATTTTGCAAGCCGCTTAACCTGTTTTTTATCTGCCTCAGGATTCTGCTTCATGAAGAATTTTACAAGCTGATTTTGGTTTTTTATTGCAGGGTCACTAAGATTGCGCGAAACCGGCTGCCTGTGTCCAAGGCTTACACAACCTGTAAGGAACAGGGCAGACAGCACTAATAAAAGGGCGGGAATTGAAAAGCTTTTTACCCGGCTCATTTTATTGCGGTTCCGATATAGTCTTTTCCGTCCAGAATGGCACGAATGTTGGGTATGTTCTTTCCGGCGGCACAAATTACCGTAAGTCCGCTTTCACTTGCACTCTTGCTTGCGATAGGGTCAAACGGACAGTTCTTGCCTGGGACCCATTCATCGCCGACCATTTTCCTGAAGTCCGCCCATGAAATCGTATCCAGAGGTTTTGCATCAGGATTTTTGCGCGGGTCATCGGTAAAGACTTTTTCTATGTTTGAAAGGTTTACGATAGTATCAGCCTTATATTTTTGTGCAAGAAGAACGGCGTCGTTGTCTGTTGAAAATCCCGGTTTCCATCCGGCAGCCACAAGGACACGTCCAGGAAATTCATCAGGAGCTGCAGTCGGATCGGTTATGACTTCGTGGGGACACAGCGGGCCAAAGCATGTCTTGAGGATCTGTGCATTCATGCGGGTTGCCATGATTCCGAGCCAGTCACATGCGTAATTGGTTTCTTCCTCGCTTGCAAAACCACAGGAAGCCTTTTCGTCTGAGTCAAAAAGTGATGCGACTTCCCTGTATGCGTTCTGATATGTGCGTGCAGGACCTCCACCTCCGGCTACAAGAATAAGACGGGAATCTTCGTTTGCCTTGAGCCATGAAATTGCCATTGAGGTAAAATTCTTTAGCAGTGAAACATCTGGTTTATCGGGTGCAATAATTGAACCACCCACACTAAGTACTTTAGTAATCATGTATCCTCCTCTCGAACCCAATCTATCATAAAGCCTGAAAAAAATCTAGGGAGAAGCTGTGTGTCACCGGCTATTGTAGTTTTGCCGTTTATATGGTATATGCTTTTTAATGGAGTTTGTGTATGTGGACGCTTGTTGTTTCATTGATTGTTCTTGCCCTTGTAATCCTGGCGGTTTGTGTGATGGTCAGGAATTTTAAAAGGGGGAAGAATTCATGCGGAATGAACTGTTCGGCATGCATGTCCGTTGGAAAAAATAAAACATGTGCCCATGCTGCAAAAGAATCCGTAAATAACGAAGAGTCAATAGATAAAGACAGTAAATGATCTGGTAAAAGCTGTTGCCAAAGCCTTTGCTTATCGGTCAGTTATTGATCTTGCCAGACGGAAACCATAGCCGCTTGTCCTGACATAAGGGCTGTTTGAGCTGGTGTTGATGTTTTCGCGTGCGTAATATGTTCCACCCTGCTGGATTCTGTACAAGCCGTTTACAAGAGCCTCGTCGGATGAAACCTCGGAGACAAATTTTGCCGAACTGTCCCAGCACCATTCACTAACATTTCCGCTTAAATCATAAAGGCCGTTTGCATTGGGCTTGAATTTTGCAACTTCGTGAGTGCGTGCATTGCTGTTGAGTGCATTCCAGGAGGAGCTTCCGTTTCCTGCCGCTTTTTTCCATTCTGCCTGTGTCGGTAACCTGAATCCGTTTGCATCCGCTTTTGCAGTGACCCTCTGCCACAGTCCAAGAATTGAACTTTCGTCGTCTTCCGGAACTTCTCCCCATTGGTCCGGATTGCTTGTGCCCGTTATGACGTATACGGGTTCAAGACCTTCCCTCATGCTCAGGAGATTGCAGAATTTTATAGCGTCAAACCAGCTGATGTTTTCCACCGGCCTGTAGTCCTGCACTTCGTTTTCAGCAGGTACCCTTATGCTTCCGCTAAAATGGCTTGGATTTTCCTTCATGATGTTATAGTAAAGGACTTGCGTGACTTCTACCGCTGCTATCTCGTAGTCACCCATGTTTATCATGTATGTGGGGCCCATCTCGATCCTCTGGTATGTGTCTCCAGAAGGAACTTCCTTGATGAAATCGTTTATTGCAAAGATTGCAGTGTCATAGCTTGTGTCCACAGGAGGGAATGTCGTTGGCCATCTTGTAATTGAACCCAGATAATATGGGCCTATGTCCAGCTTTTCAAATACATTCAACGGAGAGCCGTATAATCCCTTGAGCGTGCTTGTTGAAGAACCGTGGGAATTTTTTCCTCCGCTCAGCTTGAATGTCAGGGTTACTGTATTGCGGGTGTAATAGAGGTAAACCGCCATAACTTCATCAGGATCAGTCCGAATGATGATACCGGCTGGAGTAAAGCCCTGGAATTCTTCCTCATGACGTGCAAGATCAAGTAAAGCCGAACCTTTGGGGATAAAAACATCCTCAGTGTATTTTTCTATTTCAGTGTATTTTGTCGGATCAAGGTCCTGGGTAAGATGGTGAATTCTGTTTGCGTCTGTGGAAGTAACATCCTTGAACTGCATGGAAAGGTCAACGACAACAGTTCCATCACCGTTAATGGTTTTTCCTTCTGTGGTCTTGCAGGAAATGAACAAAAGAGAAAATAAAATTGCAAAGACGGTGATTTTAAGTTTCATCACATTACCCCCGTTGAATTATCGGCTTTTTCCCCACTATATATAAGGTAAAAAACGAAGCTGGTTCTGGGGCGTAAAGTCTATTTTATGGCCTTAAGAATGGCTTGAACCTTGTCCGTCTTTTCCCATGGGAACTCGTCCCTTCCAAAGTGTCCGTAAGTTGCCGTTGCGCTGTAAATCGGGCGCTTTAGGTCCAGGGTCTTTATGATTCCAGCAGGGCTTGTGTCAAAGACTTCCTTTACCGCCTTGACGATTTTTTCCTCCGGGACTTTTGCAGTACCGAAAGTTTCCGCCATGATGCTTACCGGGAACGGAACACCGATTGCATAGGCAAGCTGAATCTCACAACGCTCGGCTAAATCTGCCGCGATGACGTTCTTTGCGATGTAGCGTGCCATGTATGCCGCAGAACGGTCCACTTTGCTGGGGTCTTTCCCGCTGAATGCGCCTCCACCGTGTCTTCCCATTCCGCCGTAAGTGTCCACGATGATTTTTCTTCCCGTAAGGCCTGAGTCACCAACAGGACCTCCGATGCAGAACTGACCTGTCGGGTTTACGAAGAACTTTGTATTTGAATCCAAAAGGCCTGTGGGTTCAAGAACCGGTTTGATGACCTTTTCGATTACAGTCTGCTTGATTTCCTCGTGCTCTATTCCGGGGTCGTGCTGCTGTGAAAGGACGACAGTATCAATCCTGACAGGCTTATGGCCCTCGTATTCTATTGTGACCTGACCCTTTGAGTCCGGCCTGAACCATTTGACCTGGCCTGATTTCCTTACTTCCGCGGATTTTATCATGAGCTTGTGGGCAAACATGATTGGAGCAGGCATAAATTCCGGGGTTTCCTTGCATGCAAAACCGAACATCATGCCCTGGTCGCCCGCACCCTGCTGTCCTTCAAATTCCTTGAGTCCGGTTCCAACGACACCCTGGTTGATGTCCTGTGACTGGGCGTGAATCATGTTCATGACCGCCATTGAATTGTAGTCCAGACCGTAATCCGGATTTGAATATCCTATGCGCTTTGCAACATCGCGTGCCACCTGCTGAACGTCAACGTATGCCTCGGTGTTGATTTCTCCACCAACAAGGATGAGTGCCTGGCATGCAAAAGTTTCAGCGGCAACATGGCTTTCTTTATCTTGTCTAAGGCATTCGTCAAGAATACCGTCGCTAATCTGGTCGCAGATTTTATCGGGATGACCTTCGCCAACAGATTCAGAAGTAAACAGATATCTTTTATTTCCCATAATGAATCCTCCACCTATTGGATAATATACAGCATAAATGAAGAAAAGTCCATTGAAAAACGGGTTTACAGGGGAGTCCCCCTGTACGACCCCCGATTTTTAAAGGGGAAGGGAGAAGCCCTACTCAGAAGCGAGCTCCTCCCTTCCCCTTTAACCCCTACTCTCCGCGGCACTGCTTAGGGGTGCCCCCTAAGAACCCCGAGGCATTGCTTTGACAAAAATGGTTTTATTTCTTGAGTTGTTCTTCTGTGTAATATCCTGAATCAATCAACAATGATTTGTAGTTTTCCTTCGTTACAAAAAGCGGTTCGCAAAGATAAGAGGGAATGATACCTGCTCCGTTATCATAGGTTATAGTATCATTGATATATGGATGGGAACCCCTCATGATTGCGTCAGCCATCTCAACCGTCTTTGAAGCGAGAGTATGTGTATCCTTGAAAACTGACATTGACTGGAAGCCCTTGAAAATGTTCTTTACAGATGGGATGTCGCAATCCTGTCCAGTGATAATCGGAAAATTGCTTGCATCATAACCTGCTGAAATAAGGGCATTTGTAACGCCGTTTGCTATGGAGTCGTTAGAACAATAGACTGCGTCAAGCTTTTTGCCTTTTGGACCATATCCATTAGCTTTTATGAGGTTTTCCATTCGCTTTTGAGCTTCTTCTGTTGACCAATCCGATGTTGCGCACTGAGACTTTGTCGTCTGTTTGGATGGGCATACGATTACACCATTGTCTATGTATGGTTTGAGAACGTCCATGGCACCTCCGAAGTAGAAGTTGATGTTGTTGTCTCTAAGGTCACCGGTGAAGAATTCCATGTAAACTGGATTTGAAGCTAAGCGCCTCTTGAGTCCGAGCTTTTCTACGAGATAGTCGCCCTGCGTTGTTCCAACCTTGTAGTTGTCGAAAGTAACATAATAAGAAACTGCATCAGAGTTCATTATCAGTCGGTCATAGGAAATAACGGGAATCTTCTTCTTTTTTGCACTTTCAAGAACATTTTTAAGGACGGTACCATCGATAGGGGCGATGATTAAAACCTTGCAGTTGTTATTTATCATATCTTTAATTTGCGAAATTTGAGTATCGATATCATTGTCCGCAAACCAAAGGTTTACCTGATAACCGAGTTTTTCCAACTGTGACTTCATGTTTGCACCATCTTGGTTCCAGCGTTGTAAGATTTTTGTAGGCAAGGAGATACCGACTTTTGTAGCCTTAGTGCTGGATCCTGTAGGTTCGTTGAAAGACCAATCAATGTCTTCCAATTCTTTGAGTGCCTGCTCCAATTCGGTATTCCAATCAATATCTTCCAGTTCTTTGAAAGCCTTGTTCCATTCTTGTTGTAATTGTTGTAAAGCGGCGTAGGAAGGGTTTAGTTTTTCGTAGTTTTCCGCTACATCTTTTGAATATGAGCGAAGTAGCGAATAGTCTTTTGCATTTATTTCCTTCAGAATTCCTTTTTCAAGGCTTATAACAAAACTTCCAAGAGCCATCATGTTGAATTTCTCGATGCAGTTTGCACCTCGGATTCCATATTTATGCAAAATCTTGATGACATCGTCTTTTTGTGTGTCGGGTGCTGTTATCTGTCCGATGCCGAAAAAATAGGTATATGCCTTGAGTTCATTAACTTCCTCGACTATTGGCTGCAGGTTTTTTAGCCAGTTTTGAACATCACTGTTGGTAAGATTTAGGCTGTCTGGCTCTGAAAATAATGATAAGGAAAAAGAAAAGCATAATAAAATCATAACAGCTTTTTTGAACATTGTTTTCATGTAAAGCCTCCTTTTAGGCGATATACTCATTTTAACACATAAACAATAACAAGAAAAGGAAAAAAGTCCAAAACATCATTCAACTATGAATTACAAATTATGAATTATGAATTATTCCTTGACACCCTCTGATTTTATTTATAGAATGAAAGGGATTTTTAAATGATGGTATTTTCAATTGGTACTAGACTGTTTTTATGAGGAGCTTGTACATGTCTAAACTGTCTTTGAGGGAACAATATAAGGATCTTTTTGCCGATCTGTCAAAGGTATCTATTGAATCTTCTACAATCAGTGATGAAAATGTCTATCAGGTGGCAAATCCCAAGACCAGGGTATTCATGGATAAACTTGTCTCTGACAACACGACTCCGGACAGTTTCATTGGCGGTGTTGAAAATTTTGAGAAATTATATGATTTGGTTCAAGAGGGAAAATCCGGCCTGATTTTGATGGAACATTATTCAAACACAGACTTGCCTGCGTTCTGTTATCTGCTTGAAAAATCAGGAAATCCAAAGCTGGAAGCCCTTTCCAAAAATGTTGTTGCAATTGCCGGAATGAAGCTGAATCAGGATAATCCTGTGGTCAAGGCATTTGCAGAAAGCTTTACCCGTGTCGTAATATATCCGCCCAGAAGCTTGAGCAAGGTTGAAGCCGATGGCCAGTCAGCTGAACTTATAAAGGCAGAGGAGCAGAAGGCCCGCAAAATCAACATGGCAGCAATGCGTGCAATGGATGAATGCAAGCGCCGTGGTCAGGTCATTCTTGTTTTCCCGTCAGGCACCAGATATCGTCCGGGGCATCCCGATACAAAAAGGGGCCTCAGGGAAATAGACAGCTATCTCCGCCTCTTTGACTATATGGTTCTTGTAAGCGTGAACGGTTCAATTCTGGAAATTCAGGATGAAGACATGCTCAACGATCTGGTTGAACCCGCACGTCAGTCATTTACCGCAAGTCCTGTAATTGAATGCCGCTCATTCCGAAGCGAATACATGGCAAAACTTCCCGCTGACACCCAGGACCCAAAGCAGAGTATGATAGACCACGTTATGGAACTCCTTGATGAACAGCACGAGTCCGTTAAGAAAGAATACGGCTTTAACCATTAAGTCCCGGAAATGAACATCTGTCTTTTTTCAAAGGAAGAAATCGAAAAACCTCTTGAGATAAAAGATCCGCGCGCACAGCACATCATAAAAATCCTCCACAAGAAAGAAGGCGACACCTTTACCGCAGGAATCATCGGAGGGGCATCCGGTACAGCTGTGATTGACTCGGTTGCAGAAAAACTTTCGTTCACGTTTACTCCTGAATCAGAGGGGAAAAAGCTTCATCCGCTTGTGATGGTCATAGGCTTTCCGCGTCCCATTCAGCTTAAGAGACTCCTAAGGGATATGGCAGGGCTTGGCGTTATGGCTGTTCATCTGACCGGTACCGAGCTTGGCGAAAAATCATACATGTCATCAACAATGTCCAGTCCGGAGGCGGCACGTCAAATGCTTCTGGAGGGAACTGTTCAGGCCGGATCCACCTTTATTCCTGAAGTGGCGGTCCATAGGAATCTGCGCTCGTGCCTTGAGGAAATAAAGGCGTGCTACCCGGACTTTGCGAAGGCACAAAACAAAATGGCTTTGGACAACGTGAACCCCGCGGGCAGTCTGTGGGATTTTTGCACCAGAGAAAAAACTGCCTTTGCAACAATGCAGAATCCGGCGGTGGCGGCCATAGGTTCCGAGCGCGGCTGGACGGATGCAGAACGCTCTCTTTTGCAGGATTACGGCTTTGTGCGTCTTGGCATGGGCGAAAGAATCCTTAGGACGGAAACCGCTTCAACTGTGGCGGCTTCTATCATTCTAGGCTCCATGGGCGTCCTTTGCTGACTTTTCAATCTTTAATATCCGACAAATCCCTTGAAAAGAATCCGCTTGAATGATAAAATGTTGGTCATTGTATGAGTAGGGTGGAGGCTGATGGACAACGCTAAAATCAAGGAAATGCTCCTGGACATTCAAGATACTCAACTGGAATTTTCCGTTATAATGACGGGAAAGGAAAGCAAGAGGGTAAACGGCCTTTACAAACCGGAAACCAGGGAAATCCTTTTGCACAATAAGAATTTCAAAGAAGACAACCAGCTCATCTACACGGCAATCCACGAATACACCCACCACCTGATCAACGAAGAAAAGATAAAGGAAAACGGCGGAAGGGAGCCGATGCATTCTTCCAGAAGCCACACGAATTATTTCTGGGCCAAATTCCACGGACTTTTGGACATTGCCGAACAGAAGGGCTATTACAAGATGGACATTTCCGGAAGCCCTGATCTGGAAGCTTTGACCAAAGACATAAAGGAAAACTTCATCAAACCCAACGGACATTTGATGCTGGAGTTTGGCAAAAAGCTTCTTAGGGCACACACCCTCTGCGAGGAAAACAACATACGCTACGAGGATTATCTTGACCGTGTCCTTCAGCTTCCCAGAAATACCGCACAGTCGATTACAAAAGTGGGAATGCTGCCGGAAGAAGATGCCGAACTCGGTTTTGAAAACATGAAGATAATGGCGTCTGCAAAAAAGCCTGAACAAAAAGCCCTTGCACAGGATGCAATCAAAAAGGGAAAAAGTCCGGATTCCGTCATTGCGATGCTCAAGAAAAAGGCCGAGTCAGTTGATGCCCGCACAAAGCTTGAAAAAGAACGTGACAGACTTACAAAGACAATAAATGAATTAACCACCAGACTTGAATATGTGGAGGAAAGCCTTGCAAACTTGTAAAAAAATCATCACATTTACTGCAATCTGCCTTGCATGCGGATTTGCATTTTCACAGGGATTGACCGCTCCGTCCATGCCGACCATTTCTGCTCCCACCATGCCGACGGTTTCCGTTCCGGTAATTGGAAGTTCATTTTCCTATTCCAATTCGAACTCCAGCGACAGCGCACAAAAGCAATCGAACAAAAAAAGTGCCTCAGATTCAGAAGCGGATTCTGCCTCCAAAAAAAGCTCCTCGGACCTACTTTCAACTTTGACTGCAAGCGACCTTCAGACTTTAAGCTCAACAGGAATGCTGGAAACCCTTTTGGAAAGCAAGACCGGAAACAGTTCGATTCTGGGGCTTTCAAACCTGTACACTTCAAGCAGTTCATCAGAGACAAACAAACTGCTCAAACAGGTCCTTTCCGAAATGGAAGAAATAAAGCAGCAGACATCTGCTCCGGAAAAAGTTGCATCCCAGGCGGTTCAGGCCCCCGTGGTTACTTCAACTGATAATTCAAGTGCTGCAAGAACCAAGGCATCAAGACTGATTCGCTTTTCTGTAAATGGCTACGATGTCTTGCGCACATGCCGGACTATTTATATTTCTGACGTTCAGGAAGACGGTACCTTCCTTGTGACTGGCGACAGAAAATATGCCAGCGATGGAAAGACCAGATCCGAGACATTCCACCTGCTGTTCAAGAAAGACCAGAATACAAACGGCCTTCAGAATTATCATGCGGCTGCTGCGGTAACCCAGGATTATTTGAACGAGTATTCATTCCTGTACCAGCTCTCTCAGCGTGAAAACCTGAGTGCGGTGCGGACTGGAAACCTTGTTACGATGAGGACCACAGACCCCGACTGGAAGCTGGAACTGTTAATCGATCTTGGAGAAAACCACTGATGACGCAAAAGCTCCACGAAGGAGTAAATAAACTTGGGCTGGATATGAGTCAGGAGCAGATGGATGCCCTGGAGACTTATATTCAGCTTGTGCTTGAATGCAATAAAACCTACAATCTGATTCGTGCCGCCACAGCAGAAGAGGTTGCTGTAAACCACGTGCTTGACTCTCTTGCCGCCGCCACGGAAATAAAAAAGCTTGCACAAAAGATTAAATCAAATAAAGATGAGCCGCTTTTGATTGCCGATATTGGGTCCGGTGGTGGATGTCCTGGAATTCCTCTTGCGGTTTTTATGCCGGAAGAAAATTTTGTCCTTGTTGAACGCATGGAAAGGCGCTGCCGTTTTCTTGAAGATGCCGTTACCCAGATGAAGCTTAAAAACGTTCGTGTTGACTGCACCCAGGCCGATGCCGTAAAGTCCCACAGCATTGACATTGAGGTTTTCAGGGCGTTTCATCCCTTTGACAAAAAGATTGCAGGCCTCCTTTTGGACAAGCTCAAGAAAGGTGGTTTTATTGCCTGCTACAAGGCTCGCTCAGAAAAAATCCAGGCCGAAATGGAAACCGTAAAATCCCAAATCCCCAGCTATCAAAAAATCCCGCTGACAGTCCCCTTCCTCGAAGACCACGAAAGAAATCTGGTTGTGATTGAGGGGTAGGTTTTATGCCTGTCATTCCGGACCTGATCCGGAATCCTCATGTTGTATAGTAGGATGGTCGAGTTCAGCATGACAGTTTTTTCGTTTTCTCCCCTTAACTATGGACTAAAATGCAAAAGTTTTATATAATACATACACTCTATCACAATTAATTATTGGTTTTTATCAAAAAGGAGGATAATATGGCATTAAAGAAATCATATCCTAAGAAAGACCCTACAAAATGCAAGGTTACATTTACTGTTGAAGCAGAAGCCGCACGTGATGTAAAAACCATAACTATAGCCGGAGACTTCAACAGCTGGAGCAGCACGGCAAATCCTCTTAAGCAGGGCAAGGACGGTTCATTCTCCGTTACAATCGAACTTGAAAAAGGCAAGGAATACCAGTTCCGCTATCTGCTTGATGGAAAACGCTGGGAAAATGACTGGGCAGCAGACAAATATATTCCAGCTCCATTCTCCCACACAGACAACTCTGTCGTTATCTGCTAAACATTCTTTATATGCCGGGTAATTTGGACTCTTTGGTTCATAAATCCCGGCACTTTTTTTCTCATGCAGTCTAATACAAATTCCAGTTTGATATCTGTACTCAATTGCCGCATTCAGGATGGTGCCCGGGTTTTGCTTTCGGATTTTTCGTGGCAGATGCAAAAGGGTGAATGCTGGCTTGTGACCGGTCCCAATGGCGGTGGAAAGGCTGACTTCATAAAGGCCCTGAACTCCCAGCTTGATTTTGTTCCGGTTGAATCCATGAATCCCGAAGAAAGCGGTTCTTTTTACTCTTCATTTGAAGGCTCTGTTTCCGTGGTGTCCTTGGAGATGGCAGCCCGCCTGATAGAAGAAGAACGTGAACGCGATGAAAGTGAAATCCTGGACAGGGAAGACATCGGTAGGACTGGACGCCAGTACATTGCCGAGGTTTTGGGTGGTTCAAGCAAGAAGAATGCCCCGCTTCCTCCAATTGCACATCGACTTGAAACCATGCCCCAGGTAAAGCTTTGCGGTGTGGAACATATTCTGGACAGGGGACTTCGCTACATGTCCACAGGTGAAATCCGCCGTACGCTTTTGTGCCGTTCACTTTTATCCGGATCAAAACTACTGGTGTTAAGCGATCCCTTTGCAGGACTTGATTCCGAATCACGCCATATCCTCCTTGAATTCTTTGAGACCATGGTTAGCCGCCAGCTTAATTCCAGGGACGACGATTATGCATTCCCAAGAATACTACTGAGCATGGAACGGTTTTCGGAAATACCCGATTCAATAAACCGTGTGCTTGAGTTTACAGACAGGAAAGTTTCGTTCTGCGGTGACAGAAAGGAATACGAGACCCTGCTTGCCGAAAGACTTAACCGTGACAGGGAAAAGCGCGTTCAGGAAAGAAATGAATTCCTTGAGTCGCTCAGGAACATTCAGGAAAAGTATTCGGCTGGATCAGAAAATGCAGCAACTTCTCAAAACGATTCAGATGATTCTGCCCTGATTAAATTTGAAGACGTTAACGTAGGGTGGGGCGATCATCATGTTCTTGTAAACCTGAACTGGGAAGTAAGACAGAATGAACATTACCTTATCCGCGGGCCAAACGGTTCGGGAAAGACGACGATACTTGAGCTCATTACCGGCGACAACATGCAGGTCTTCCGCGAAAAGATATACCTCTTTGGAAAACGCCGTGGAAGCGGTGAGACAATATGGGACATAAAGAAAAATCTTGGCATTGTAAGTTACCGTCTTCATGTTGAATACCGCATGGTGGGTGACACCACTTTGCTTGAGGCTATAATCAGCGGATTCTACGACAGCATAGGCCTTTATGAAACTCCCGGTGATTTTGAAAAAGCCACTGCACGCCAATGGTTAAAGCTCGCCGGTTTTGAAGGAAGGGAAATGCAGTCATTCAAGAGCCTGAGCTACGGTGAGCAGAGGGCCATTCTGATTTTAAGGGCCGCCGTAAAAAGTCCCCGCGTTTTGATTCTGGATGAGCCATGCCACGGTTTGGACGAAAACTACCGCTCAAAGATTTTGGATTTGCTTGAGGTAATAGCAGAAACCGGAACTACCACCTTGCTTCACGTAACTCATGACCCAAGCGAGGTCCTGCCATGCGAAAAACATGTGCTGGAGCTTTACCCGAATCAAAGCCCCATGTATAAGATTATTTAAGGCATCAGCTTCATTTGCTCCAAGTTTAAAGTTAAATTTTCCCAGTTCACAAAGATAAGGAAAAATGCTAGAATCAAGGCTCCTTGATGGATGGTACTTTATGAAAATTCTATTTGTTATGAACAATGCTTTTACTAGAGGAAATGGGCTTGCCGGTTCATGCAGAAATACGGTCAAGTATCTTCGTGAGGCTGGCGAGGATGTGCGCATTCTGTCCGCAGCAGGAGAGGACGGAGAAAAGCCTGACTATCTTTTGCCCGATGCACAGATTCCTGTTTTTGACGGACTTGTACGCAAGCAGGGCTATTCGTTTGCCAAAAGGGACAGGGACATCATAACCGAGGCAGTCAGGTGGGCTGATGTCGTTCATCTTGAAGAGCCTTTTGACCTTGAGATGCTGGTATGTAAGATTGCGGAAGAAGAGAATAAACCGATGACCGGCACCTATCATCTTCATCCAGAGAATTTGTTTGCCTCAGTACATTTGAGGAAAAGCCGTTCGCTTAACTGTTCCACCATGATTTTATGGAGGAACACAGTTTTCAATCACTGCAAGATCATCCAGTGTCCGACAGAGAATGTAAAGGAGCGCCTGATCCGCTATCATTATAAACCAGAGCTTCGTGTAATCTCAAACGGCATGCTTAATGAGGATTCAGCTCCACTTGAGCACAGGGAGATGGAGGATGGTTTTTATACAATAGTTGCGACCGGACGATATTCAGTTGAAAAAAAACAGAAGGTCCTGCTTAAGGCAATGCGCTATTCAAAATATGCCGACAAAATCAAGCTTGTATTTGCAGGCCGCGGACCCACGGAAGCCATGCTGAAAAAGGAAGCCGATAAACTTGTAAAAAAAGGCATCCTAAAAACTCCACCTGTATTCTGCTTTTGCAATGCGGATGAACTCAAGCAGATCTATGCCAAAGCTTCACTGTACATTCACTGCGCAATCATAGAGGTTGAAGGAATGTCCTGCATGGAAGCCATTCAAACCGGTTTGGTTCCTGTCATTGCAAAGGGAAGATATACTGCCACATCACAGTTTGCCCTGAGCCCGGAGAGCATCTACAAGCGCTGCAACGCCAGGGACCTTGCCAAAAAAATTGATTACTGGCTGTCTGATGATGAGAGGCGAAAAAAGGAAGCGGCCAGATATCTTGGAATGGGCAAGAAATATGACATACACAAATCAATAGACGAACTCCGAAAGATGTTCAGGGATGCGGTCGAAAACTGACAGAATCAAAAAAAGACTTGCCATATTGTCTGCGGGACGCTATCATTATACTGTGAACTGTATGCACGAGGAGGTCGTTTATGAGTTTGAAAAAATGCTTTCTATTGATTGTAGGGTGCCTGATGATTGCAGCCTCTGCATTTTGCGGCGGAGACAATGCTGATTATGTTTATCCTGATGTAAAGGTCTCCCTGAAATGGCCTGGTAATGAGCCTTCTATGTCTGTTTATGGTTTTGTCAGCCTTTTTGATGCTGATGAATATGCAGAGAACATTGGCTATGCGAAGAAATCAATAAAAATTGACACTTTGAACCGTCAGCTTTCCGACATGGATCTGGTTTTTCCCGGTGTGCAGGGAGAGTTCGTAGTGGAAGTTCAGTTATATAGTTGCGCCTATGTAGACAAGCCAAACATGTCTGAAGTTCCATTAACCTATGTGGGAAAGAGTGAGGTAAAAGCCCAGGGTGCGATAAAAAAGAAGAATGTGGTGAACGCTGTTGTTGAGCTTGAGCAAATCTACGGCGGTTATAGTCCTTCTTCGCCACTGTATCTGAAGAGTTCAAAAGGTGGAATGGAATTATCCTGCAATGACACCGGTCATTATTGGATTACATGGACAGATCCTGCCACGTTGCCTGCTTCCAATGATGAGCCTGACTGGAGTCGCTTTTACATTCTGTCTCAGGGAACATGGCGAAAGGAGGGGGACACCTATTACTTTAGGGAATATCAGTACAAGACCCTGTATGTTGGACAATTCAATCAGGATATAGGCATGTGTACGTCAACCTTCAATTATATTTGCCTTAATCTTGAGGATGAGGCCGCGGGTGGATACATCTTCCCTGATTTCCATGCAGGGAATGGCCGTTGGTCCGATGAGCCCAAGGAAATAAGCTTTACACTGGGCAAAAATACAAAGAGTGTAAAATTTAAAAGCGCAGACGGCACCGAATACACCTTTGACGTGGATAAGAAAGGTTCAAAGTCGGCTTCCAAGAAGAAGTAGGGATTTTTCACAAGAATATTGCTGCAGTTGTCATGGGGTGCTTTAATTTACTGGCTCATGGCAGCTGCAATTTTGATTAGGATGGATTTGTCGTGGGAAGAAAGCTTGTCATAGGATTCGTTAAGTTGCTTTTTTGCTGATGATAGACCATCCTTTGAATCATTCAGATTTTTTTGTCGCTGATTTAAATCAGACCTGAGATTTGAACCGTCATCACCGTCAACAAGATACTCGACTGTGACTCCTAGAAATCTTGCAATCTTTACGGCAGTCTCTACATTAGGCAGAACACCACGTGCATCAATATATGACAGAAAAGTGCTGTTGCTGATTCCCACCGCAGCCGAAACCTCTTTAACTAAAAGTCCGCGATACTCAATCTCATCCCGTAGTCTTTCTTTGAATCCCATATTTTCCATTTTATCAAGATTTTGATGTTAATAAATTGACGTATTCAAGATATTGAAGTAGAATAGTATAACAACAATATATTGATGTTGTTTAGATGGCGGGAACAATATTTTACTTTCTAATTTAAGGGGTTTTTATGAAATTGGCGAATTTCGTTTATGACAAAAAAGATATCACTGAAACATCGCTTGCATTTGGTATGCAAACAAATTTTTACGCAAATCGAGTGAAACAGAAAATTCGCGCCTCTGGACTGTGTGGTTTAGGCACTGGTTGTAGTGGTGGTGGTGGTATATGTGGTTTGGGTACCGGTTGTAGTGGAGGTGGCGGTATATGTGGTTTGGGTACCGGTTGTAGTGGAGGTGGAGGTATATGTGGTTTAGGTACCGGTTGTTCAGGCAGCTAAACTATGCTTACAGAAACACTAAATATCTATTCAAAGGATAATTCATATCTGATTCTGAATCCGAAAGTACCAGCATGGATTGTAACAAATATTACTGGGGCTGCAACGATAAAAGAATATGCAGAATGCTTATCCTTTGAAAAGACTGCTGAAAAAATCAATTTTCTCAATTCAAGCATAAAAAAAGAAAGTGTTGTGAAATTTCTTAAGAATGCGGATAACATGTCTTTATTCAAAGAGGAACCTCAGACAAAGCATTTTCATAAACCGTATTTTCTGAATGCCCTATATCTAAACATGACAGAGCGTTGCAATCTCAAATGTTCATATTGTTTTGCCTCCTCTAGAAATGAATTGGGCTCTTCTGCTCTTACATTGGACAAATACAGAGAGATTTTGAATTCAGCGAAAAAAATTAGCAATGGAGATATGAGCATAATCTTCACTGGAGGAGAACCTCTTCTTTCTGAAAATACAATTCCAGCAGCACAATATGCAAAAGAATTGGGCTATTCAACAAGACTTCTTACGAATGCGACTCTGATTGATAAAAGTAATGCGGAAAAATTGGCTTCTATTTTCGATTTATTTAAAATCAGCATGGATGGAAGTACAGCAGAAATTCATGATTATTACCGAGGTCATGGAAGCTACCAAAAAACTTTACATGCGATAGAACTGCTAAAGTCCTATAACGCAAATGTGCAAATAGCAATGACAGTTACCCGTGAAAATGTAAATGACATTTCTGAAATGAACAGAAAATGGGGAGAAACGCTTACTTTCCAACCTTTATTTCCACTTGGAAGAGCTAAAGACAATTCAAATATACTTACAGGCGAAGAATACTATGAGTCATTGTGTGTTTACGAAAGAATAAATCCATTCTCAGATATTGAGAGCATTATAAATGCCCACATGAAAAACCACTCAATAATGAAATGCTCCTTGGGAGATGGTGAACTTAGTATTTCGTGCACAGGCGATGTATATCCATGTCAATTGTTGCATGATGAAAAATTCTATTTGGGAAATATACAAGAGAACACACTTGAAGAAATTTATAAATCCCCGAAAAACAATAACTTTAAAACTCATACAGTAGATTGTATTGATAAATGCAAAATCTGTGATTTTAAATACTTATGTGGAGGAGCATGTCAGGCAAGACATTTCAGCGAAACAGGAAGTATAGATAAAGCAGGAGATTTCTGTGAATATGAGAAGAAAGGTATAATAAACGGACTTATAACATCTTGCAAGATGATTGAATTATGAATACATGGAAAAATGGAGCATGAAACGAGGAGGATAATATGTTCTGTAGATATTGTGGAAAAGAAATAGGAGAGGAAGCTAATTTCTGCCCAGCCTGTGGAGCAGCACAAAGCGTCATAAAGGAAGGGCATGTTAAATCAATTATTGAGCAACAGCCACCAACGGAAAATGCTGTTTCACCTAAAAGCAGATCAACAACATTACTTCTTGCTTTTTTTCTTGGAATTTTTGGAATACATCGATTCTATGTAGGAAAAATTGGAACAGGAATTTTGCAGTTACTACTCTCTACAACAATAGTTTTTTCTACTTTTGCTACAATGTTGATACAAGGCAGTATTATTGTATTCGTCTGGCCTCTCATAGATTTTTTAGTCATACTTTTTGGAAACTTTAAAGATGGTAAAAATAGACTGGTTAAAATCTGGACAATAAAATACTAATTTTATACAAGGGGAAAAAAATGAAAGCGGTTCCATCTGATATGTATTATCATGAAGCAGACAGAAAAGCTCTAGCGGCGTTAAAAGCAATCCCAGGTTTGGGTCTCATAATGAAAAAATACATGGAAATATTTAGCGAGACCACATCGGAATGTTTGAATATGGCTATGAAAATTCGACTCGGACCTAATCAGCTTCCTGAAATTTATAATTTATTACCACCTATTTGCGAAACTTTAGGAATAGCCGAACCTCAATTTTATTTGGAGATGAATCCATATCCGCAAGCTTATACTGACGGAGACTCGAAAACATTTGTAACAATAACATCAGGTTTGCTCGATATGATGACTCAAGAAGAGCTTTCTGCCGTCATAGCTCATGAATGCGGGCATATAGCATGCCATCATGTTCTTTATCGGAGTCTCGGATTCGCAATACTTTCAGCAGGAAGCAGTTTTTTAGGAGGATTGGGACATCTAATAACACTTCCGTTGAAATTGGCATTTGCTTCATGGATCAGATGCAGCGAGCTTTCCGCGGATAGAGCAGCAGCAGTTTACATGAAAGGAAGTGAGCATGTAGAGAATGTTATGTTACGTCTTTCATCAGGTAAAAAAGACTTGCTAAAAAACATCAACAAAGAACTGTACATGAAGCAAGCAGAAGCGTATCAGAATATGCTAAATGACAAATGGAACAAGGCAATGCAATATTTTGCGACAATGTGGTTTAGTCATCCTCTGTCATCAGTAAGAACATCCGAAATAAATAAATGGTGCAAAAGTGATGAATTCAGTAAGATTATTAAATTCATGGAAGATGAAAGTACTGATGTTGCAATTGTAAAAGCAAACACTGCATTCTGCCCGAAATGCGGCACAGCAGTCGGTAACGATGATAAATTCTGTAAGATTTGTGGAACAGCTTTGTAAAGCATCTTGTCACGCATATTTTTACTATAAATGCTTAGAATCTTACCCCCTGGCCTCGATATTCAAATCTAAGCCCAGAAGGTTTATGAGCCTGATTGTCTTTCCTAGCTCGCAGGTCGGCTTACCGTTTTCAAGGTCTGAAAGGAAACTCACGCTGAGCCCGGTGACGTCGGAGATGTATTTCTGGGTGTATGACAGTTCCTTGCGGCGGTTTCGGATGGCTTTTCCCAATTCTTGTGCATCGCTGATTTTCATTCAATCTCCAAATTTAGGCGAACGGCTTAGTTTGTGGTAAAAGAGATGTTTCTTAGCCGAACGGCATTATTTCCTGTTTATTAATTATAAATTAGCCGAACGGCGTTGTCAAGCCTTATTCGGAACTCTTGCAGCAGTTGGTGCAGCCGGTTACTGCGACGTGTTTTTTGCCGTCAGCGTAGTTGAAGAGGCGTGCTACAAGGTGGCCATCCTGAGGGACGGGTTTGTGGCATACGGGGCATTCCCTCCTCACTCCCGGCTCCATCTTTGGATAGCAGTGGGGGCAGCCCATTACGATGCACAGCTGATGTGGTACGTTCATGGGGCGGTAGACGCGGCTGTACAAGTCTTCTCCTTTGGGGAGCGGTGTCCTGCATAAGGGGCAGCTTATCAACAGGCCCTGTGCGGCGGCATTTTCCACTGTGCGCTTTACAAGTTTTTGTCTTGTGGCGGGTTTTATCCTTGAGTTCTGCCATTTGATTATCCACAGCATGAGCCATATGAAAAACAGTACTACTGCGAATATCAAAAAATAAACGAACCACCTTGGCATGGGTTTCTCCTAATTTGCTATGCGGATATAAAAGCCCTTTACCGATGAGCCGTCAAATTCCTTTGCTTTTGTGACTTCAAGCATGTAGCCGTTTGCCTTTTTGTTTATGGAAATCTTGTCCCATTTTTTGTCCGGAGATGTCGGTATTGTTCCCCAGTCGCTGGGATTGTTGCTCTTGTTCAGTTCGTAAACCGGAGTCCTTCCGCAGATCTTGCTCAGCCTGTTGCAGAATACGACAGCCTGATAATAGCTGATGTTGTAGACCGGGGCATAATCATCGGCAATCAAAAGAGGATAGTCCTTCATCACGTAATACCACAGCCACTGGCTTACAGGATACTGGGACCTTCCTGCCTTGAACAGGGGTGGCACTGATTTTGCGGATGCCTCACGCTCTGCCTTTTTCTGTTCAGCCTTGATTTCGTCATCATTCATGCTCCGGATGATCCTGAAGCCTGTGTTCGGATTCTTTGTTGTCGGAATTAGTTCTGATACGCAGTTTGTGAGTGTGGTTCCGTTTTTGCTTGTGTCATATCCGCCGCCCATGATGAATTTGTTCGGCCTTAATTTGGATGCTCCGTCCCAGCACCATTCCCATACGTTTCCGTTCATGTCGTAGACGCCGATTTCGTTTGGTTCTTTCTGGGCTGACTCATGTGTTGTACGGTCACTGTTGACGCTGTACCATGCCAGTTCATCAACATCATCTCCGCCGATATATTTGTTTTCGGTTTTCTCTACGCCGCCACGTGCCGCAAAAAGCCATTCTTCCTTTGTCGGAAGCCTGAATCCGGTTGCGACAGGAGACATCTTTAGGCCGTACCAGTCACCACTTTCAAGACTGTCCCATTGTGCGGGGTCTGTTATTCCGTCCACGCTGTACACCGGCTCAACATCCATCTCCATGCTCAAGAGGTTGCAGAAGACAAGTGCGTCGTAGTAAGATACATTTTCTACAGGAAGGTTTTTGCCCTTGAAATTGGAAGGGTTCTTTTCCATTATCAATTCATAAAGTTCCTGGGTCACTTCGGTCTTGGAAATTGCAAATCCGCTTCTTGAATGAACCAAAAGCACAAAATTGTCGTTGTCCATAATGGAATAGAGTTTGCCTAAACGGTCCTCCTCCTGTTCCTGTGCGGTTAAAGCTGCAAGTGAAATAAAGATAGAAAATAAAGCAATAAGGGTCTTTTTCATCAGTCCACCATCCTAAACATAAAAAGTATAACATATATGAATGGTTACAACAACACCATTTGATTTTACAGGGTAGTGCCCCTGTACGACCCCAGGTTTTAAAGGGGAAGAGAGAAGCCCATGAGAAACTTACGAAAAGTTGACACAGAAAAAGAAAAGTGTGTTATAATAAAGCAAGCAGGAGGTTGGGACGTGCTTACAGAAGAGGCAAAACTTATAAATGAACGTTTGAAAACTGTAATGAATCCTAATAGAATCTATCTTTTCGGCTCCTATGCAAAAAACACCCAGAGAGCTGACAGTGATTATGATTTTTATATTGTCATGCCAGATGATGCAGGAAATGAAATTCTTCTTGGACAAAAGGCATATCGTTCACTTCGTGGAATACGCAAGACTCCTGTGGACATTGTTGTTGGACATGAAAGTGCCTTTGAGCGTCTCAAAACCCAGCCGACGCTTGAGCGTGAAGTTTTCCGAGACGGAGTAATCCTTTATGAAAAATGAAAGCCTTGTTAGAAATTGGATTGAATTTGCTGATATGGATGCAAATATGGCTTCGTTTACGTTTGAAAACATGCATCCAAAACCGCTTGAACTTATCTGCTACCATTGTCAGCAAGCTGCGGAAAAAATTTTAAAGGCACTACTAATAGCAATATCTGAAAATGAAGATGTTCAGAAAACTCATGATCTTGCGCTTCTGGCAGATTCTCTTTCTGAGACAATTGAAATCTCTGATTTAATTTACAACGCTTGTTCAGATCTAACCCCCTACGGTGTGAAAGTTCGATATCCAAAAGAGGTTTTTGTGGATGAAACCATGACTCAAAAAGCCTTGAATGATATGACTAAGATTTTGGGATGGGGAAAAACTGAGATGGAAAACTTGATGCAAAAAGCATAAAGATAGGGGGCGTTGCGGGGGAGTGCCCCCGCAGGGTGGGTAGGACGCAACGGAGTGCGGCCGTAGGGCTATTTGCAACGAAGTTTCAAGCAGGGCTCCGCCCTTCAATTTTTTTTTATGCAAAGATTGGACGCACGTTGATTACGCCTTCGATATTGCGCAGGGCTTCGAGGGTGGCGTCGTCAACCTTGTGGTCCACGTCAATCAGGTTGTAGGCAAGGTCGTTGCGGCTCTGGTTTACGATACTGGCAATATTCATCTTGGCCTCTCCCAAAACGGAAGTGAACTTTGATACTACACCGCTGACGTTCTTGTTGCTGATGCAGAGTCTTGTTCCTCCGGCTGGAATTGGGGAATCAAGGTAGGTCTTTGGGAAGTTGACGCTGTTGTTGATTTTTCCCTTTTCCAAAAAGTCCCTGAGTTCCTTTACTGCCATGACCGCGCAGTTTTCCTCTGCCTCTGGGGTTGATGCTCCAAGGTGTGGCATGCAGATTACCTTTTCGTTTCCCAAAAGCTCGTCTGCGGCAAAGTCTGTTACCATGCATGAAACCTTTCCGCTGTTGATTGCGGCAAGTACGTCCTCGTTGTTTACAAGGCCTCCGCGGGCGATGTTGATGATTTTAACTCCGTCCTTCATGCTCTTGAGTGTGGATGCATTGATGAGTCCCTTTGTATCCGGTGTTTCAGGAACATGAACGGTGATGTAGTCGGATTTTGTAAACAGGCTGTCCAGGGTTTCGGCGTGCTTTACCTCTGACTTGAGGCTCCATGCGGCGTCAACAGAAAGGAACGGGTCATAGCCGATTACCTTCATTCCAAGCTCTACCGCTGTGTTTGCAACCTGGGCACCGATGGCACCAAGACCGATTACACCCAGAGTCTTTCCCTTGAGCTCTGAACCGATGAATTCCTTCTTTCCCTTTTCTGCCAGACCTGCAATCTCGGCTCCCTTGCCCTTGAGCGTGTCCACCCATTTGTTGGCGGCGATTACCGGACGGCTTGCAAGATGCAGTGACATGATTACGAGTTCCTTTACGGCATTTGCGTTTGCACCTGGAGTGTTGAATACGACGACACCCTTCTGTGCCAGCTCCTGGAACGGAATGTTGTTTACGCCTGCACCTGCACGAGCGATTGCCTTTACTGACGGGTCAAGCTCCATGGAAAGCATGTCGTGGCTGCGTACCAGAATTGCATCCGGCTTTACGATTTCACTTGCAATTTCATAGTCGTCGCGGGGAAAGTTGTCCAGTCCCTTTGAGCTGATTCTATCCAAAGTCTGAATTTTGTACATTGTAATTCTCCTATGCGTTCTCTTTTGCGAATTTTTCCATGAAGGCGACCAAGGCCTTTACTCCGTCAAGTGTCATGGCGTTGTAGATGCTTGCCCTCATTCCTCCAACCAGGCGGTGTCCCTTGAGGTTCACAAGTCCGGCGGCTGTTGCTTCCTTTACGAACTTGTCGTTGATTTCCTTTTCCTTTGCAAGGCTTGCCTCATCGGTGGCTCCTGTGGAATACTTTGTCAGGAACGGAACGTTCATCAGTGAGCGGCTTCCCTTTTCTGCGGTGGCATGATAGAAGTCTGACTTGTCCAGATAGTCGTAGAGGTAGTTTGCCTTTTCCACGTTGAGCTTGTGGATTCCAGCGGCTCCCCCGTTCTTTTCTATCCAGTGCAGTACCTTGCCCAGGACGTAAATCGTGTAGCATGGCGGCGTGTTGTACATTGAACCGTTGTCTGCGTGGGTCTTGTACATCATCATGGTCGGTGTTCCCTGACGTGGTGTTTCGGTAATCAAGTCGTCGCGGATGATTACGAGGGTTACTCCAGCGGGTGCGAGGTTTTTCTGTGCTCCTGCAAAGAGGAGGCCGAATTTTGAAACGTCCAGTTCTTCGCTCAGGACACAAGAAGAGATGTCTGCAACCAGCGGAATCTTTCCTGTGTCGGGAATGTATTCGTAGTGGGTTCCCATGATTGTGTTGTTGAAGCAGATGTATGCGTAGTCGTAGTCACCTTCGATTTTTTCCACTTTTGGAATGTATGAGTATCCCTTGTCCTTTGAAGATGCGATTACGTCAACGTCGATTCCAAGGTGCTTTGCCTCTGCGGCTGCCTTCTTTGCCCATACACCGGTTTCGATATAGGCTGCCTTTCCTGTGTGGATTCCGAGGTTCTGTGCCACCATTGCAAACTGTGTGGAACCTCCTCCCTGCACAAAGAGAACCTTGTAGTTTTCTGGAACCTTCATCAGCTTGCGGACCATTGCCTCTGCGTCTTCGATAATGGCCTCGTATACCTTGGAGCGGTGGCTCATTTCCATTACTGACTGGCCGCTTCCATTGTAGTCAAGCATTTCTGCCGCACATTCCTTCAACACTTCCTCCGGCAAACAGCTCGGACCTGCAGAAAAATTATACACTCTGCTCATATCAAAACCCCTTATTTTATGTTTTATTTCATCCCACGCGCACTGAGGTTTTCCAGCGCCGTAAGAAGGCTTACATTTTCAACCGCCACATCAGCGGGTACCGAAAGCATGCAGGGAGTGTAATTCACAATCCCCCTTATTCCCGCGGAACACAACCTGTCTGCCAGGGTCTGCGCCTCTGTTACCGGAACCGCAAGAAGGGCATATCGTATGTCTTCCTTCCTGACAACATCTTCCAGCATCGTAGTCGGGTGCAGCGGAAAAGTGGAGCGCAAGACTTCCGTCCGGTTTACGTTTGAATCAAATCCTGCCACCAGAGTGAATGGGCTTCCTTCGATTTCACTTGAATCCAGAAGCATCTGCCCAAGCCGGCCAAGACCCACTATGCAGCAGCGGATTTCTCCGTCCTCCAGATTCAGGGCATTGTTCAGGGCCTCGTTCAGTTCCGAAACCTTGTAGCCGCCTCTTGCACCGCACTTTAGTTCCAGAAGCGAGATGTCCCTGCGTATCAGCGCCGCCGACCAGCCTGTCATTTCGCCGATTTTTGCGGATGTGACAAGCTCATTCCCATAGCCGGAAAGCAGCCTCTTTAAGAGAACCAGTCTTTTTTTTGCAGGCTCAGGAATGTCTTTCAAAAAGCGCTCCTTTTACTGTGAAATATTTCACAGAATATCAGCTTTCATATTGATAATATACGGTTAATTGGAAAAAGTGTCAAAGTGAATTTTTTGGATTTTATGTGAATTGAACGTGATTTTGCTGAATTTATGGGGAATTTGCATGTTATTGTGAGAAAATTCACAGAAGGTGGCAGGAAAGTGCCTTAAATCTTAATTCGTCCCTGGAAGCTTCGTGCCAAGGTCAGTCGGTCTGCGTATTCAAGGTCGCCTCCTACGGGTAGTCCGCTGGCAAGTCTTGTGACTGTTACCTCCCTGTCGTGCAGCAGCCTCTGGATGTAGAGGGCCGTCGTGTCGCCTTCGACTGTGGGGTTTGTGGCAAGAATCACTTCCTTTATGCCGTTTTCGTTTACGCGGGCAATCAAACTTGCTATGTTCAGCTGGTCTGGTCCGATTCCGTCAAGTGGGGAAATGACTCCTCCCAGAACATGGAATAGTCCCTTGAATTCGTGTGAGTTTTCTATTGTGCTTACGTCCTGGGGCTGTTCAACCACGCAGATTACGGTCTTGTCGCGGGTCTGGTCCTGGCAGATGGGGCAGGGGTCGTTTTCCGTCCATGCACCGCAGATTGAACATGGCCTTATCTTCTGCTGGAGGGTCGCAATCTGGTTTGAAAAACGCTGCATGAAATTTGGGTCGCACTTCAGGAGATGGTTTGCAATTCGAGCCGCTGATTTTTTTCCAAGTCCTGGAAGCCTGCTGAAGCTTTCGGTTATTTCGTCGAGGGTGTTCATAGGTTCATGCCCGGAAGGTTCATTCCCGACATCATTGGTCCCAGCTGTCCCTTGATCTGCTCCTGAACGTTTTCCATGGCCGCATGGTGTGCCGCCTTTATCAGGTCCTGAAGCATTCCCACATCCCTGTTGTCCACGCAAATGGGGTCAAGGTTTATGTCCACAATCTCAAAACGTCCGTTGAGTGTTACAGTCACCATGTTGCCGCCCGCAGAGCCTGTTGCAGTTATCTGTGAAAGCTTGGACTGTGCTTCCTCAAGCTGTTCCTTCATGTTGCCAAGATTCTTTACCAACTCAAATGGATTCATGTTTTTCCTCCCAATTTATAGTCATGCACCCGAAATTACGGTGCCCCTAAAGGTGTCGCGCAAAAGTTCAACTTGAACCGGCAGTTTTTTCTCCACCTGCTGATTCTGCTTTTCAACCAGGGTGATGGAGAAGCCTACCTGTTTTCCATACAGTTGTGATATGTACCGTGAAATCTCCGCGGAGTGCTGTTGGATCTGTGTCTGCTCGTAACGCTTGTCGATTGTGCATGTGATCACGTTTCCCTGGTCGCTCCAGTTCTGGGTGTGCTGAATCAAGCTTGCAAGCATGGTTTCGGTTTCATTCAGCTTTTGGAAAAGGGCCTCCTTAAGATCCTGTATGGGAACCGGCTTTATGTTTGCCTCTGGCATGGGACTTTCAGGTGCTGTATTTTCTTTTGCGGGGTTATCGTCCGGCCAGTCATCATAGGCGGCGGTATTTTCCCATTCACTTGCTACGTCATCCGCTGAATTTGTTTTCGGCGGTTCAGCTCCGCCATCAGGAAAAGGGTTAGCGCCTCCTTGAAGTGCTGAAAACTGAGGTATTGCAGGATTATGCGGTGCAGGGCCTGGTCTGTCTGTTCCTGCCTGCTGTGTATGCCCCTGGGACGCTGCCATAAGGGGTTTTACTGCATCAATTGCTTTCTTTACTTCTGCGGGGGATGCATATTCCTTGAGCCAGCAAAGCCTGCTTACTGCAAGTTCAAATTCGTACCGCGGGCTAAGTGAATATCTTATGTCACGGTAAAGCTTGAGGAAAATGTCTATGGCCCGTTCAATCTGTACGGATGACCATGCCTCAAGAACTTCCCTGCTGAAACGGTCTGGAGCCTGTCCAAGAAGGGATTCCTTTGTGACTCCGCTCTTGATTAAGAGGAGGTTCCTGAGGTAGTCGGCGCAGTTTGTGATAAGCTGTTCGATTGAAACACCGTTTTGAATGTATTCGTCCAGTTTTTCAAGTGCCTGCTGGGATGCCCCTGATGCGCATATTCCAAAGAGTTCGTTCAGGCGGTCAATTCCCACAAGTCCCAGTTTGTCGCGGATTTTCTCGTATGTGATGTTTCCGTCGCTGAATGCGGCCACCTGGTCAAAGAGGGTATAGCTGTCCCTCATGCTTCCGGTTGATTCGCGTGCAATCCAGTAAAGTGCCTCGTCATCAGCCTGGATGCCTATTTCTTTTGCGGCTTGGGCCAACTGTTCCTTGACCTTTTCTATCGGGACAAGGCGGAAGTTGAACTGCTGGCACCGGCTCTTGATTGTGGCGGGAACCTTCTGCAGCTCTGTTGTGGCAAAAATGAAGATGACGTATGGCGGCGGCTCTTCAATTGTCTTAAGGAGCGCATTGAACGCCGAATTGGAGAGCATGTGGACTTCGTCTATGATGTAGATCTTGTAACGGCATGAGTTGGGCGGGAACATGACCTCGTCCTTTATCTGCCGTATGTCGTTTACGCTTGTATTTGATGCACCGTCAATTTCGATTACGTCGGAAGATGAACCTGCCGTTATTTCCTTGCAGATTGAGCATTCCCCGCATGGTGTGGCGGTGGGACCCTTTTCGCAGTTGAGTGCCTTTGCCAGAATGCGTGCCGTGGAAGTTTTACCGCAACCCCTGGGGCCAGAAAACAGATAGGCATGGGCAATCTGCTTGGATTCAATGGCATTTTTCAGCGTTGAAGCAACAAATTCCTGCCCAACAAGATTTTCAAAACTCTGCGGCCTTCGTCTGGTCGCCGTAACTTCATAAGCCATGCAGATAGAATACCTTAATTTGGGACTTTGGACAAGTGGGATTATTAAGCGCGCCTCCTGAATACAGTCATGTCCTTTTTGCCGTTTGTAAGGGTGATGAACTTGCCGTTTGACGAAAAATACACCTCGTAAGCGATATTGCCCTTGGGATATTCTATGGAGCTAAGCTTCCATGTCGTTCCGCCGTCTTCCGTAGAAAGAAACAGGATGTCTGCTCCGCCTTCTTTTATGATGCTTGCAACAAGCTCGCCTTTGGACTGATCATAAAAGTTAAAGTCGCAGGTGATGATTTCTCCGCCTTCTGCTGCTTCAGCCAACTCCGGAATATTTGAGATGCTCCAGTTTACACCGCCGTCTGATGTATAAAGGAGTTCTCCGGCCTTGTTCAATACATAACCTTCCGTTGAAGACAGGATTGATAGGGAAAGGATTTTCCCGTTCAGCTTGGGGAGTTTCATCTGATTCCATGTGTTTCCGCCGTCATTTGTGGATGCAATGTAAAATTCGTTTGCAATCCAGCCGTTCATGTCGTCTATGAAGTCAATGCTTCTGTGAACCGCTCCGAGCTTGCAGTCTGTAACAGCCTGCCATGTTTTTCCGCCATCCCTTGTGACCCGCACATCGTTTCCATTCCCGCCACTCCAGGCAATCTGGGAATCCACAATATCAAGACAAAATCTGCACAGGGAAGAGTTTTCCGCCTTAATCCAGTTTGCGCCTCCGTCACTTGTGGCAGAAATCAAGCCATGCTCACCGACAGAGATGGCACAGTCCTGGTCATGGAATCCTACGAAAAAAGAAGCTCCTCCGTCTGGGGCCGGCATCTGCTTTAGGATGTTCCACTCAGATTTGGAGCCGCAGCCTGTAAGGAAAAGTCCTGCAAGAATTGATGCACATAAAATGGTTTTCTTCATAATAATTGCCTCCTGAAGTTTGTTGATAATGCAATTATAAGTGGGGTTGATGGATATTTGAATTGCGGAAATAAAATTTAAATATGCTTTTTGGAAATATTTTCAGAAATATTTTTCGGCATCCTGTTTCCTGAAATCTCCAGGTGTACTTCCGGTATGCTTTTTGAACGCGCGGATAAAATGGGCTTCGTCGTTGTAACCGATTCGTTCAACTATTTCGCTTACGGGAAGATATGTCTTTTTCAAAAGTACGCATGCCATCTGCATTCTTAGGGAAATGATGTATGTTGTGACGGTGGAACCCATCTCCGCCTTAAAGTTCTGGTTGAGTGTGGTCTTGTTCGTGTTGAATTCCCTTGTTATGTCGTCCAGGCTGATTTTGTTGCTGTAGTTGTCGTTTATCCATTCCACGATTTTCTGAATCTTTTCCGTGGCTTTGGTCATTACCGGCTGGGAGAAATTTTCCAGTTCCGAATAGACCGTATTCACGCAAATCAAGAGTTCCAGCAGGAATGAACGGCTCCTGCACGGCCAGTAATCATCAGGCTGATTAACCAGTATGCTGTCTGTCGAATCTATCAGTTTTTGAATGTGGGATGCCATGTTTTGCGGTATGGAAACTGCCCCTATGAAATTGTCATCGCGTTCAAAAAAAGGTCGGAAGTAATAGAAGTCAACCCCCAGGTTATTCTTCCATTCGTCGTAATCCGTTTCTCTGCTGTACCGGTCATAGCAGTAGGGCGAAAAATACACGATGTCCATCTCAATGTCATCTGATTTTGAAAGTTCAGCCTCATCCTCAATGTTCAGTGCCAGAACAGCAGGACTTGCAACCAGCTGGCTTTTGGTTCCGTTGGTAAAGGTTGCATGTCCCTTTTTGAGGAATGCAATCCTAAAGCGGTCGTTTAACTGAGGAATGCCTAAATCCTTCATGCCGAATTTGCATTTAATCTTCATCTCGCGTCCAGGGTAAAACTTGTCCCCAAAAGTTGAAAAGCAGTCCGGCTTTGTCTCTTGTGCTGCCATTTGGGAATATTATAGCATTAGTTTTGGAAAATGTCACACCGTCTGATGGAAATCATGAATTAAGAATTATGAACCGCTTTTTGGCCTTTTGGATTTGACTATATTTTGATAATAAACTATTATATAGGTATGGCTAATGGTTCTAATTTTTTCCAGAATATAATATCCTCAATTTTTGGCTCAAATGATCCTGAGGTTCTAAAGAAAAAGCAGCTTAAGAATATTGCCAAGGATCTTTCCAAGTCAAAGTATCATTTTTATAAATATAGTGTTAATCAGGTTGACCCCTCTTTTGCAAAGTTCATCTACGAGATTTACAAGGTCATTGCACCGGCTCAGGTTTTGTTCCAGAATGCAAACACAAACACATTCAAGAATGTTGTAATCCGCTACATGATGGACGAAAAAGCCACCGAACTGTTGGAAAACCTTGATGAGAACGTAATTGCAAGACAGGCCTCCACAATGCCGATAAAGGAACTCCAGAAAAAAGTCCGCCTTGATCTTGAGGGATTCCTGGCCCAGTATGATTCTGCAAAAATCCGGCAGGGAGATGATCTTTTTAACAAGCTCATTCTGTTTGACAGCTTCTGTAAATTTGACTTTTACTATATGCTCAAGAAATTTGACGGTTTGATGAAGGAACGGAATTTTGACTTGACTCCGCATTTCAACGCAGTTTCCGGGGCATACCTTTCTGAGGACATAAAGAATTTCATTGCGGTGGCATGGGCGCTTCCTTTTGACGGTTCATGGGACGATCTGTTCAAGCTGCTCAAAAAGATGAATTCCGTAGAACCTGTACCGCTGAATACATGGAAGAAGATTCTTGCAAGGCTCAAGCCGGTACGTGACCACAGGATCCTTGAGATGATGGTCCGCCTGATAACCGAAAAACCCGATTACCGTGAGCATATCCGCGTGGAAGAAAACCACATAATGGAAGAATTCCTTGGGGAAATAAAGCATCAGGTTGAACGCAATCTTGAACGCATAAAGGAACAGCAGACTACAGGCAAGATAGACACCCTTTTGCCGATGGTATTCTCCGGTCCTGTCGGGGAGCTTGAAAACTATAACGATGAAAACAGCGAGCCTTTCCAGAAAAAAGGTTTCCGTGGATTCCTTTACTGTGATCCGCTCCGTTATCTTAACCAGTTCCTGAATGATTACACCAAGAAAGAGATGAAGGAATTGGCAGACATACTTTTGGTACGCGGTGAATGGTCAAATCAGCAGAAAGCCGTTCCGATGAGCGATGCCTATCACAAACTTCTGACCATTTCATCCCATCTGTACGATTTTGATCAAAAGATAGCCGAGGGCGGTGAATACGGCACAAAGCTTAAAACTCATTTGCCACGTTCTGACCGTGACAAGGAAGCGGCAAATATCATAAAGATGATTTTGGGAGACGTTAATGACGAGGCCGGCGAGATAATACTTGAGGCATCCCAGTGCTACGTGCTCTTTGGTCGTCAGCTTAAAATCTGCATCGAGGACTTTTCAAAGGCACCAAGAAGTGAGCTTATTCTTAACTGGAAGGATTTGGATAAGTTTGCGGAAGGAAATTTAAAGCAAAAATCAGTGGCTGTTTACAAGCAGCTGTTCAATTTTGTTCAGCTTATGCAGAATTTCCAGGTCAGTGTAAACGAAAAATCATCTTCAAGACGTTAACGCAGTACGGAATCGACCAGGGCCTTGAGTTTGGGGTCCTGTTTTACTGCAGAGGTCTCAAGGTCTTCTTTTATCATAAAAACACCGTTTTCCAGGATTATTGCCCGTTTTTCTACTTTATTTTCCTGAGGAGTATTGGTTTTGTTTTCATCCAAGGCATAAAGCGCACGCTGCATTAGTCCCTTGAGGGGGGGCTTGTTTTCTGCGGAAATTGAGTTGTCGTTCAAGTTGAATGAGTCGGCCATTTAAAAAACTCCGTGTCTACCTATAAAGTATCGGAATTTTATCTGTTTGTCTTAGGGGTTTAATCCTGCCACTTTTTAATGTCTTCCTGATCAAGCTCACTGAATGAGGGGGAAGCAAAATCCTGTTCCTCAATTCTCTTAAGGATGTCTTCCTTTGGGGTGTCGTCCTCTTCCTGATCAAGCTCTTCCAGCTCCTGTGGCTCCGGTTCCTCGTCATCTTCCGTGCCGTCCAGAGGGTCAACAAATGATTCTATTTGTGGAATCTCAAGGTCTTCGTCGGGATCTTCGTCGGGTTCGGGAACTTCCTCAAGCTCCTCTATGTCTTCCTCAGCTTCCTGAACGTCTTCTTGGTCGGGGATGTCTTCCGGAATCTCCTCGAGAGCCTCAACTTCTTCCACAGGCTCCTGAACTGCTTCTGCTTCGGGGATTTCTTCAAGTTCCTCCACTTCTTCAACTTCCTCAAGTTCTTGAATGTCCTCGTCTGCCGGGACGTTTTGCATTTGTCCGGCTGGGGCTGGCAGTGGCTCGACAATCTCCACTTTTGTCTCTGGTACAGGGGCATTGTTTTTTGCTGCCTGTGTGTTAAGCTGTTCAAGGGATTCCTTGTATGAACCGCTTATGATGTGCAGGAATTCGGTCCAGCTTTGGTCAAGTGCGCGGCTGATTTCCGTACTGTGCTTTCTTCCGGTTGCTCCAAGACTCTTTATGATTTCTGCGTTTACGTCCTGCTTGCGTAATGCGGCTGTTTTCTGCAATGTGCTCCAGTCCTCGGTGTCCTTGCGTTCAAGATACTCGTGGAAAAGGGCCATCTCGAACTTGTGGATTCTTTCGCGGATTACGACATTGTCATCGTGCTTTAGGTTGAACAGCATGAAAATTATCAGGAACAGGGTGATGAAAAGACATGTCAGCAAAAGGGCTTTTTCCAGCTGTGAGAAGGTGAATTCCTCGTCGTTGCAGATCCATCCTATTTTTGCAGACTGGGAGTTTGTTCCTGTTATAAGGATCATTATGTGGCCGTTCTCGTCCTGTGCCAGCTGTTCAACCTCGTATTGGCCTTTTGTCCAGTTGTTGAGTATTTTCCCGTCAATCAGTTCGCGTCCCACAGAGGGGAATCCGAATACGATGCCGCAGTTCTGGGGTGTCTGACGCACACCGAATGAATCCTTTGGAGCAATAACCTTTGACCTTGTGTTCAGGGCAATGAGGTTTTTGTTGATTATCTGCCGTGTAAAATCCTGGGCATAGACATAGAATAATATTGTGCCACGGTATGCCGTGTAACTGTCAAAGTAGGGGAAAGAGAAAATAAGGCGGTCCTTTGCGTCGTCAAAATAAAGCGTGCTTAATTCTGCATAAGTTTCTGGGTCGCCTGCAAATACACCCGTATCATATATGCTCAGGGAGGAGAACGGAATTGCGTCGTTATAATCCTGATATGATATGTATTCCTCGGTCTGCATCATCAGGTCGGAAGGGTAGGTGCTGTAATGTATGTGAAGGTCAGTGGATTCAACTACACGGATGCCTTCAAGTCCGGGATTGTTCTCCATAAGCCTTTCTGTAAGCAGCTGACGGTCCTGCATGTCGCTGGTGGAACTTTCGCGTTCAAAAAAGGTCTTTGCCCTGGGATCATTGGCATATTCGGCGAAATTGTGCTTGAGTGTGGAGATGTATTCGTCAAAATCAAGTGAAATTGAGTCCAGTGTTTGGTTGACGTTCTTGACGATTCGCGGCTCATAATAATGCATCTCGATATAGGCAAATCCGCCCGCAAAGGCAAACACGCACATCAGGCTAAAGATGAGGACGGTTATGAGTAAACTTAATGCAGTTTTATGTCCAGAAGTCACGGAAATCTCCAAGAAAATTATCGGTAGGAATCTGCGGATTTTTTAGAATGTCGACAAAACTCACATAATCTCCGATAATAATTCTCATATTATAGTATATTTTACGATTTTATGCTAGATGTGTGACGGGGAATTACGCTTGAGGAATATATGGCAGGAAAATAAATTCCTCTGGTAAAAATTCCACCTTTTTCAGTAAATTTTTCCACCTTCAGTTTATTCTTCTCAGATCCAAAAACGGAGAAACCTAAAAATTTCAAAATAAATTCCTAAAAATATTCATTCAAAAAGGGGCTGTTCAGGCGTATTATAATCACGTAAGAATTAAACATCTATCAGGAGGATATTTAGATGAAAAAGAGCGTTGTAATTGTTGCCGCACTTATGTGTGCAGCTTCATTGTTCATTTCTTGCAATAAAGGTGGAGCTAAAAAGAGTGATGGAACCATTAAGATTGGTGTTATCAACAACCCGCCTTCAGAATCAGGCTATCGTGCCGCTAACGTAAAGGATTTTGAAACAGTATTTACTGCTGCAAAGGGCTATGATGTAAAGACTTTCTACAGCCTTAAGAATGACGAACAGCTGAATGCCGCAACTCAGTTCATTGCTGACGGTGTTGACTACATTCTTCTTTCTGCCGCTGCAACTGACGGTTGGGAATCAACCCTCAAAAAGGCACAGAAGGCCGGTGTAAAGGTATTCCTTTTTGACCGCATGATCAATGTTGCTGATGACCTGTATGAAGCTGCCGTTGTTTCTGACATGGCAAAAGAAGGTGATACAGCTGTAAGTTGGCTCAAGGCACAGAACCTTCCAGAATACAATGTCATCCACATCCAGGGTGCTATGGGTTCAGATGCTCAGATTGGTCGTACAGGTGCTTTGGACAAGGAATTCGCAGCCGGAACAATGAAGAAGGTTGTTCAGCAGACAGCAACATGGGACGAAGCAGAAGCAAAGAAGATTGTTGAATCTGTAATCAACAGCGGTGACAAGTTCAACGTAATCTATGCAGAAAACGACGGTATGGCAAAGGGTGCTGTAGCTGCTCTTGATGAAGCTGGTATCACACACGGTGTAAACGGTGATGTAGTTGTTATGGGATTTGACTGCAACAAGTGGGCTTTGCGTGAACTCCTTGCAGGCAACTGGAACTACGACGGACAGTGCTCACCATTCCAGGCTTCTATCATCGAAAACATGATTAAGACAGGAAACGTTCCTTCTAAGAAAATCATCAACGAAGAAAAGGGATTCGATGCAAAGGCTCTTACTCAGTCAGACATCGATACTTACGGTCTTGGTGACTAAAATCATCTCGGAGTGCGTGAGGTGAAATCCTATGCGGCGTAAAGTGTGTATGTGCATATTTTACGCCGTTTTTTTTAAAGTGATGTGTCATTCCGAACTTGTTTCGGAATCGATTAATAAGATCCTGAAATAAATCCAGGATGACAAAGGTACAGTAAATGGGCGAAAAGATTGTTTTAAGTGCAAAGGGGATTTACAAGGAGTTCCCCGGGGTAAAGGCTTTACAGGACGTGAGCTTTTTCCTTAGGGAAGGTGAAATCCATGCGTTGATGGGTGAGAACGGTGCCGGAAAATCTACTCTTGTAAAGGTTCTCACCGGTGTTTATGAAAAAGACAAGGGTATAATTGAAGTAGACGGAAAAGAGTCTGATATCCGCTCTCCACAGGATGCACAGGACAGCGGAATAAGTACTGTTTATCAGGAAATTACACTCTGCCCGAATCTTACGGTTGCAGAGAATATGTTCATAGGGCGCGGAAAATATCATTTTGTAAACCGCCGCGCTCAGGAAAAAAAGGCTGGTGAAATTCTTTCAAAACTCAACATACCTGCCAAGGCCAGTCAGCAGCTTGGAACCTGTTCTCTTGCAGTTCAGCAGATGGTTGCGATTGCACGTGCAGTGGATATGGAGTGCAAGGTTTTGATTCTTGACGAACCGACTTCTTCTCTGGACGAATGTGAGGTTGAACTTTTGTTCTCCCTGATGCGTGACCTTAAGCAGCGAGGAGTCGGCATAATATTCATCACTCACTTTTTGGAACAGGTTTACGAAGTGTGCGACAAGATTACCGTTTTGCGCAACGGTGAACTGGTGGGCGAATATTCAGTAAGCGAACTTCCAAAGGTTCAGCTTATCTCCGCCATGCTCGGAAAAGATCTGGAGGATATTTCCAACCTCAGGAATTCCAGAAGGAATTACGAGGGCAAAGGCGAGATTGTTTACGAGGCCAATGGTCTTTCCAGTGCGGAAGGCGTGCGGCCGTTTGATTTTGCCATCAACAAGGGAGAGGTCAACGGATTTACTGGACTTCTTGGTTCTGGACGAAGCGAAAGTGTCCGTGCGATATTTGCCGCTGATCGTGTAACCGGTGGAAAGGTAAAGGTCAACGGCAATGACGTAAAAATCACAAGGCCTATAGATGCAATGAAAAACGGAATCGGTTATCTTCCTGAAGACAGAAAGGGAGACGGCATCATCCAGGATCTGTCCGTGCGCGAAAACCTCATTCTTGCGCTCCAGGTCCTCAAGGGATTCAGGCATCCTATTTCACGTGCAGAGTCAGAAAAGCTTGCGGATGAATTCATCGATTTGCTTGAGATAAAGACTGCTTCCAAGGAAACTCCAATCAAATCCCTTTCCGGTGGAAACCAGCAGAAGGTCATTCTTGCACGCTGGCTTTTGACACATCCACAGTTCCTGATTCTTGACGAGCCTACACGCGGTATCGACGTCGGTACAAAGCTTGAAATCCAGAAACAGGTCTTGAAGCTGGCATCAGAAGGCGTAAGTATTACGTTCATTTCTTCGGAGATTGAGGAAATGCTTGCAGTCTGTTCACGCCTTATCGTCATGCGCGACCGTAAGATTGTCGGTGAGCTCAAGGATGAAATGCTGCGTCAGGATGTTATCATGAAGACTATTGCGGGAGGAAAAGCAAAAAATGGCTAATAAAATCAAAACTTCAGTAAAGAAAATCTTCCAGTCTCAGCTTGCAATTCCCCTTGTGGCTCTGCTTGTTCTGGTAATCTTTAACCTTATCCGTGACCCAAGTTTCTTTTCCATTGTAATCAAAAAGAACAATCTGGGAAATACGGTTCTTTCCGGAAACCTCATCAGTATCCTGAACGGAGCTTCCGAACTGGTTATTCTTTCAATAGGAATGACGCTTGTAACGTCTGCCTGTAAAGGTCAGGACATTTCTATCGGTGCAAGTGCCGCAATTGCAGGATCCATCTTCGTAAAGGTTCTGCGTGCATGGAGCGTAAACGGCGGTTCTCTTGCTGTTGCACTGGTGTTTGCATGTATCGTTGCAATTATCTTCTGCCTCTTGAACGGCGTGCTGATTGCAAAGTTCAACATACAGCCGATGATTGCATCCCTGATTCTGTATACGGCGGGTCGTCCGATTGCATACTGGATTAACGGTGGTGCCACTCCAAATGTCGAAGGAAACCTCCTTACTTATGTTGGTGGATTCATTCCTCACATTGCGATTCCAACGCCAATCATCATCGTAGTGATTTTCGTAGTACTCATAAACCTTCTGCTCAAGAAAACGACACTCGGTTTGTACATCCAGTCTGTTGGTATAAATGAACGTGCCGCAAAACTCAACGGAATCAATCCTGTTGTGTGGAAGCTTGCGGTTTTTGTAATACTCGGCATCTGTGTTACAATGGCCGGTTCAATCAACGTGTGCCGCATCGGCCTCATCAACCATGAGACAATCCTTCTTGACATAGAAATGGATGCGATTCTTGCGGTTGCAATTGGTGGCAACTCTCTTGGTGGCGGTAAGTTCAAGCTGTCCGGTTCGATTATGGGTGCCTACATCATTCAGGCCCTGACAATCACGCTCTATGCAATGAAGGTTTCTTCAACAGCGGTCAAGGCATACAAGGCTGTGGTTATCATCATCATCGTTATTGCCGGATCTCCTGTCGTAAAATCATGGATAAGTCACCTTAAGAATAGAATCTCTGAAAAATCTGCGGCTAAATCAGCTGCTCCTGCAGTGGAGGCTAAATAATTATGGCAAATATTTTTACAAACCTATTTGGTAAAAAAGAAAACAGGCAGCCTCTTTCCAATACGACTTTGCTTCTTACGATTACGATTTGTACTTTCATTGGAATGTATGTTCTTGCCATGATTATCTGGGGCGGTGGCTTCCTTAATCCACAGCAGTTCCTTGATTTGTTCAACAACAACGCTTACCTGATTGTAATTGCATGTGGCCTTACCATCGTCATGATTACCGGTGGAATCGATATTTCTGTCGGTGGTTCTGTTGCGCTCATCACAATGGCATCCGTTGTGTTCATGGAAGATCATGGTGGCGGAATCCTGAGTTCAGTTTTGATTTCCCTTGGAATCGGACTTGCAGTTGGTCTTGTGCAGGGTTATCTTGTTGCATACCTTAAGATACAGCCGTTCATCGTATCTCTTGCGGGAATGTTCTTTACGCGTGGTATGACGACAATCGTCAGCAAGGTCCCGCGTACTGCAACCAACGAAGCTTTCATCGCGCTCAAGGAACATTACATCGACATACCGTTCCTGGGAACATATTCACGCAACGGTACATGGATTCCATCTTCAATAGAAGTCGGCGTAATCATTGCAATTGTTGTGGTCATCCTTTTGTGGGCAATGCTCAAGTGGACACGCTTTGGACGCAACCTTTATGCCGTGGGTGGAAACAGCGAAAGCGCGCTCATGCTCGGCATCAACGTAAGGAGGACTCAGTTCTTTGCATACGTTCTTTGTGGGCTTCTTGCTGGAATTGCGGGATTCTGCTATCTGCTGCACACAGGTGCGGGTAACGCTTCCAATGCAACCGGTGCGGAAATGCAGGCAATCGCTTCTTCAATCATCGGTGGAACTTTGCTTTCCGGTGGTGTGGGTAGTGTCATCGGTACTCTGTTTGGTGTAATGTCACTCAAGACAATCAACAACATCGTTGTGGCATCCGGTCTTCGTGAACCATACTGGCAGAGCATTACAACCGGCCTTATGCTGTGTTTCTTCATCCTGCTGCAGAGCGTAATCCTTTCTCAGAGGAAAAAGAAATTGGGCAACATGGCGGGATAGTTTATTTTTCCACACTGAGCTTATATTCACGGGGCGAAAGTCCCGTGTTTTTTTTGAATATGTAGCTGAAGTAGTGCGGGTCAGAGAATCCGCATTCGTAGGCGATGTCGTAGCCCTTCATGTCGGTTTCGCGCATCAGGCGTTTTGCGTTTTCCATTCGGACGTTTGTAAGGTATTCGATGAATGTTGTCTTGCATTCCTGTGAAAAAATCGTGCTGAAGTGGTTTGGACTAAGACATACTGCCTGTGCCACGGTAGTAAGAGTTGTGTTTTGATCCGCATAGTTTTCTTCTATGTATTTCTTTGCCTTTAGAATCACGTCTCCGTATTTTCCCGTCATCTTTGAATTTCGGAAGTCCAGTGCAAAAGCCATAACCTGATTCATTGTGTTCTTGAAGCTGTCTTCATCCGAAACAGCGTTGTCTATGAAATTCCTCTGCAGAATTTCAGGCTTCAATTCTTTTATGTCTCCACCCAGTTTTTCCACGAGCTTTGACACTGCCATAATCAGGTCAACCAAAAGATATGATGCAAATACGTTGAACTGTCCCTTGTTGTTGCGTATAAGGGCCATGGATTCTTCTATGATTGCGTTGATGTCATTTTTGCTGGCGTATTTAAGACGGTCTACAAGTGGATCGCTGTCCTTTGCATCTATAAAAACTTCTCCAGGGTTTTCTGCGATGTCGTCCGAACTGATGATTCTGTTGCCGGCGGTTCTTCCCTTGTCGTCGGTTTTGTCTGTGTGTACGGCTTCGGTTTTTTCAAGTATCTTTCTTGCGTCGGAATACGAATCTTTTAGTAGCTGAATCCTTTCTACGGTTTT
The DNA here is from genome assembly GCA_016281495.1 of Treponema sp. Lineage (GTDB taxonomy): Bacteria > Spirochaetota > Spirochaetia > Treponematales > Treponemataceae > Treponema_D. Next base: position 98,077 of record JAEEIU010000015.1, read on the forward strand.
TCCTATCGCTGTGGTGACTGTGCATGATTTTACCTTTCCGGTTATGTGCGAAATGTTTTCTGCAGTGTGGAATGCGTTTTCGTCAAGTTCCTGCTGAGTGTTCCCCTTGAAGATGCAGACAAGAAGGTTTGAGTGATGGAAAAACGACAGCGCTCCGTTCCATGCATCCGAATATGAATTCAAAAGTGATTTTGCTTCCTGAAGTTCATCGTCGTTTTTATCCGTGCTTTCTATGCGGCTAACAAGGACCTTGTAGAATCTGGCTATCAGGTCAAGCTTAAGTTCCTTGCCTTTCTGCATGATTAGCGGAACATCAAGTGATGTGTGCAGGAGTTCATTGAGGAATTCTTTTTTTACAAGGCTCTCGTTTGATTTTAGTTCTTCCTTGAGTTTTGAAATGTCAGAAAGCTGGCGGCGTTCCTTGTCTATTTCTTTTGCGGTTTTGTCCAGGCTTGCAAGAATTTCGTCCGGTGTGAACGGTTTAAGTATGTAGTCTTCGATTCCGATTGATATCGCCTTTTTTGCATAGTCAAATTCATCGTGTCCTGAAAGAATGATTATCTTTATCCACGGCTGAATGTTCTTTACCGCTTTGGAAAGTTCAAGTCCGTCCATGAACGGCATCTTGATGTCGGTAATCAGGATGTCCGGCTTGATTTCGTGTATCATTGAAAGAGCGATTTCTCCGTCGGTGGCTTCTCCTGCAAAAGTAAAGCCGTTGTTTTCCCAGTCAATCTTTGAGCGTATGCCTTCAAGTACTATCGGTTCGTCGTCAACTAAAAATACACTATACATCACTTCCCTCCGTTTCTTCCATCATGCTTGCTACGATAAAGCTTATGCGGCTTCCCTTGCCTGCCTCAGATTCTATTTTGAGTCCCTCTGTCTTGTCGCCATAGTAAAGCCGAAGTTTTTTATTCACGTTGTAAAGTCCGTACACCGAAGAAAGCTTTTCTGAATCCTGCTCTCCTTTTTCAAGCTCATCCCGAACTTCCTTGAGCCTTTCTTCTGTAAAGCCCGCTCCGTTGTCTTCAACTGAAAATTCAATCTGGCTTTTTACTTCATCTTTGTAATGCACTTTTACGCAAAGTTCTCCACGTCCCCTCTTGTTTTTGATTCCGTGATAGATGGCATTTTCAACAAGAGGCTGCAGCACTAACTTTATGATTTTTGAATTGCACAGGGTTTCGTCCGCTTCAATCTTATAGCTCAAGATGTCTGCATAACGGATTTTCTGAATCGTAAGGTAATTCCTAATGTGATCCAGTTCCTGCCCGATCGTAATCCATTCATGTCCGCGGCTAAGGGAAATGCGCAAAAAGTCGGAAAATGCCTTTGTGATTTTTACAACGTCGTCTGTCTGTTCTTCTTCTGCAAGCCATACGATTGTATCAAGCGTGTTGTAAAGGAAGTGCGGGGTAATCTGTGCCTGAAGTGCCTTCATCTCCGCCTTCTGGAAATTCTTCTGCTCCTCCATGTTCTTTTGAATCAGGACGTCAATCTGTTCGGTCATGGTGTTAAGGTTTCCGGCAAGCGTGTCCAGCTCGTTTACATGTGGAATGTCAATTCGTGCGGTAAGGTTTCCGTTTGCAACTTTTGTGGAAAGGTTTTCCATGTCAGAAATCGGTTTTTGAATTGCGTTTGAGACACTCCTGAAACTGTACAGTGAAATGATGATTGCAAGTATGGTAATAAGAATCTGAATGGCAGTGAGGGTTACTGATGTATTTCGCAGTGACTGGTTTGTCTGATTTGCAAAGTCAATTTCCGTTTCGATAAAGTCCAGCATGATGTCGGAAAAAAGTGAGGTGATTGTCCTTATTTCATCGAGTGTCGCTTCGTTTTGTGTAACAAGGCTTCCCCCTTTCATCTGTTGGATGAGGATGTCCACGTTGCGCTTGAGGGTAGTGTAGGCCCTGTTTGCAACTTCAAGCTTGCCCAGGCTTTCTTCGTTGTTGTTTGTAAGGAGCATGAGCGAAAGGCCGCTGGAAATTTCATCGAGCATGATGTTCTGGCTTCCGTCCGCTATTTCCTTTTTGCCGCAGATAATGTTCCACAGTTCCGCAGGTATCTCATTTTTTGCAATGGAGCTTATGTTGTTTGCCGAGCTTACGTTCTTGATGATCTGGCTGTATTGCTTGGTATGAAACTGAAACACGACGACAGAATAAATCGAAGGAATGAGCGTGATGAAAAGCAGTGAAACATAGGTGACGAGTAGTGTGCGTTTAAGGCTCTTGTTGCGTCTCATCGTTTTGCCTCATCAGTAACCGCGTGGCTGGTAAAGTGAAAAGTCATCGTTTTCGGTAAAGACAGTCTCGCTGTTGTATGTAATGCGTGGAATAGTCTGTCCTGCTGCAATCTGCTTTACAAGTTCCATCAGCATGGGACCCAGGTTCGGGTTGCATTCTACCACACAATTCAACTTTCCTTCCGTTAGTGCGTCGATTGATTTCTGTTCCGCATCCACACTGATTATGATAGTGTCCTTTGTTGACACACCGTAGTTTTCCAGAGAATCCAGCATGCCTAGGGTCATGGAATCGTTGTGTGAATATACCGCATCAATCTTTTGCCCTTCAAAATACAGGCCGTCCCTTTTTGTCGTCTGGCTTATGAGTCTTTCCGCAATCTCCTTGCCCCTTGACCTAAGGAAGTCTCCGTCTTCTGAATGGATTATCTTGAACTTTGGTTCTGCCTCGATTATCTCACGGAATCCATTTGCCCTGTCGCGTACAACAGAAGAATTTTCGGTTCCGGACATTTCGTAAATCCGTATCGTGCCTGAACGGTTCTGGCATTTGTTCAAGAGAAACCTGGCTGCCCTGCGTCCTTCTTCAAGTCCGTCTTCTCCCAAAAATCCCGCATATAACGATGGGTCTGCATTTATCTGGCGGTCCACAAGAATCACCGGTATGCCTGCTTCCTTGGCCTCGGTAAGAACATTGTCCCAGCCGTCTTCCACAATCGGAACAAAGGCGATGACATCCACCTGATACACGATGAACGAGCGTATTGCCTTGAGCTGGTTTTCCTGCTTTTGCTGTGCGTCGTCAAAAATAATCTGAATGTCGTTTTCTGCGGCGGCTTCATAAATTGACTGGGTGTTGCGTGTCCTCCATGCACTTTCCGAGCCAATCTGAGAGAACCCCAGGATCAGCTTTTTTTCTTCCACGGGTTTTTCTTCAACCGCTTCATTCTGTTTTTTTGAGCAGGATGAAAAAAACACGGTGCAAAGGGAGAGGACGGATAAAATGACGGCGCCAAGTTTTTTGTTCTTCATACAACCATTATAGTTTAAATGCTTGTTGGTGTGAAGTCAATTGGTCCGCAATTAAAGATGTTTTTCACATTGAACCCTCCACAATTTCACCATGGTCTCCATGACGTATGGCATTAAGGTTGGTGTTGGTGATTTTACCGAGGAATGCCTTGTCATGGCTCACAACAATCATCGCACAATTCAGGGAAGACAATGCCTCTTCCAATGCAAGGACGCTGGTTATGTCCATGTGGTTTGTCGGTTCATCCAGAATCAAAAGTGACAGAGGTTTTTGAACGGCAAGCGATATCATCAGTTTGCGCAGTTCACCCGGGCTCAAAAGGTTCTGGTCGGAATCATTTCCATTTTTTCCTGAAGTTGAACGAAGCTCGGTTATGCGTTCCGGTTCACTTCCCAGCCTGAACATCGTGGAAAGCACGTCTCCCTTTTCATCCTGATCCAGCGAATGAAATTCATTCAGGATTGCCATGCGCTTTTCCTCATCAACTTCCTGGGGCAGGTACATCACCTCGTTTAGTCGGCCGGCCTTTTCCAGAAGAGAGATTGTGTGGCGTATGAACATGGTTTTTCCGCTTCCGTTTTGTCCGGTAAGGGCGATTTTGGTTTCATGACCCAGTTCTATGTGCGGAATCTTTAGCGAGTAGCTTCCAGCCGAAAGAGTGTCTTCTTCTATGCAGATGGGCTTGGAGAAATCAGTTTTTTCAACCGAGAATCCGTCCTTGCGCTTTAGGGCCTTTTTTATTCCGTCACGTGCGGCTTCCGTCTTTTGGATTTGCGTTTCCAGACGTGCCTTTGCATCACCTGTGGTCCTGTCCTTTCCTGAGATTCTTGCAACATCCATCTTGAGTTTTGTGTCATGGTCGTGGCTGTCCAGAGTTTTTTTAGAAAGCCTTGCCCTGGACTTTTGGTTTTCCGCCTCAAGTTTTGCACTCCTCTGTTTTTCCGATGCCGCCTTGGAATCGAGCCTGTTCCATTCATCACGGCTTTGTTCCGCTCCTGACTGCCTTAGTTCAAGTGCCTTGCTGAGTCCGCATGAATAAGTGCCGTAAGCGATGCAATCCCTTCCACCTGCAAATGCGTATGACTCATTGTAAAGGTAGACTGTATGCGTGCATAGTGAGTCTGCAAAAGAGCGGTCGTGGCTTACCATGATTCCGATTCCCCTGTATGCCTTGAGTGCTTGAGTAATCATCTGAACTGTTTCTGCGTCAAGGTGGTTTGTCGGTTCATCCAGTAAAAGGACCCTCGGCTGATCGGCAAGGGCAGATGCAATTTGAATGCGTTTTTTCTCTCCCCCGGAAAGTGAATCGTAGCGTTCAAGCATTTCTTCGCTGATGTGGAGCATGGAGAAAAAGCGCCGCACTTCGTTGTCCGGTGACCAGAATGCTGAATAAAGGTTTTCCGGAATCTCTGAGGTTTCCTGTGCGCAATAGATTGCCTCCCCCGCATCCGTGATTTTTTCGCCGTCCACAAGGATTGAACCGCTGTCTGGAATGAGCATGCCTGCAATCAGCTTAAGGAGTGTGGTTTTCCCGCATCCGTTGCTTCCCGCAAAACAAGTCCATCCGTCGTAAACAGAAAGTGAAAAATCCTCAAACAGGTTTGAATGAGATTGTGGATATGAAAAGTGAAGTTTGTTGATTTGAATTGTCATGTTGGCCTCCTGAAATCAGAAGCCAGCTACAGAATCACTGGATCACGCAAAAAGAATAAAACTGTAACCGACTTCCATAAAGATCTTAATGTTTAGAGAAACATAAAAAATTGGAAATCAAGATTACAGTCTCATCGGCTAAGCGCCTCCCTTTTGCAACAGTTTTTGGGACATCTAGGACTTGGGATTCTAGAATTGATGGGACATCTAGGACTTGAACCTAGGACCAAGGGATTATGAGTCCCCTGCTCTAACCGACTGAGCTAATGTCCCGAAGTGATAATATATTATAGGAAAATGGAGGTTAAGTCAATATAGTGAATGAAATTATGGTTCGGAGTTTTGCTGGTTTTTCCGAAGGAATAATAAGAGCTTTGGCGGGTAATGCGGCTTCAATGCTATTTTTTTTTGCTTTTTTATGTTATATTATAAGTATGCAGGAGGTTCAATATGTATTATAAAAGCTATCAACAGCTGCTAAGGGAAGCTCCAGATACACCTGGAAAAAGATTTCTCATTCGACTTATGAATACTCCAAAACCAGATTTTGAAAAGATGGGGCATGATGTACGAGAATTTGAAAATCGTTTGCTTGATGAGTATCGTGAATCGCAGCAAAAAAGAGAATTGAAGGCAGATGGAGAAAAATCATGATTCTTCAATTTGAAAATACAGTTTTTACTTGTGAGCATCTTCATGATTCAGCTGAAAATGCATCATTGATAAAGGGTTTTACTGTAAAAAAAGATAAAGGCGAGGGTCTTGCATACTTTGTGCGTGAGCTCGCAGAAGAAAATGAATCTTCAGGAGAAAATTGTACATATCTGGTAAAAGATCGAAATACTCATGAACTTGCAGGATATTTTGCATTACGAACAGGCCTGTTTACAGTAAAAATATCTGAAGAAGATTTTTACACTGTTCCAAGCATTGAATTGTCTAATTTTGCTGTAAATGAAAACTATAGAAAAAGCCATCCGGATATAAAGCGGGTCGGAACATCGATGTTTTATGATTTCATACTACCGCTTGTTCGTTATATAAAATCATTTGTTGGTATTCAGGCTTTATATATCTACGCCTTACCAGAAGATCGCCTTATAGAACACTATAGTTCTCTGGGATTTGAACGTCTTGAAGAAGAAGGTGAACAGTTTGTTCATCAACATGTAAAACCTGATTACGATGACGGATGTATTTTCATGTTCCAGATGCTTTAGGTTTCAAATTGTCAGTCTTTAAAATATCCTTTTCATCTCGTTCAGGATGCGTTTTTTGTCGGTGGGCCATGTGGGGGCCAGGAGCTGGGATTTTGGCGGGTCTCCTGTAAGGCGGTGGACTATGCAGTTTGAAGGAAGGAGGGGGAGTGCTTTTTTAAGGAGCGAAAAATATTCCTCCTGGCTAAGTGGCTGGTATTGGCCGTTTTGGTACATGCAGGCCAATGGTGTGTCTTTGAGGACGTAGAGGACGGTGATCTTTATGCCAAAGGATTGTCCCGTGCCATTGTGTTTAACTACAAACTTGACCGAATTCATCATGTCCTGTTCGCTTTCTCCGGGTAGACCGAAAATCAAATGGCTTACGATGTGGATGTCCGGGGCGGTGTTTTTGATTTTTTGTACGGCATCAATGTAATCCTGGTTTGTGTAACAGCGGTTTATCATGCCTGCGGTGGATTCGTTTGAAGTCTGGAGGCCAAGTTCAATCTGCACAAAGTGGCTTTTTGAGATTTCTGCCAGTCCGTTCAATATGTCGGCATTAAGGCAGTCGGGGCGGGTGGCAACGGCAAGTCCTTCCACATCTTCGCACAAAAGGGATTCGCGGTATTTGTCCAAAAGGGTGTGGGCATCTCCATAGGTCGAGGAAAAATTCTGGAAGTAGGCAATGTACTTACCGTGACGTTCTCCGCTTCTTCCGTGGACTTTGGATTCAACAAGCTTTATGCCATGCTCTACCTGTTCCCTTATGGAAAGATTCCGGTCTGAGGCAAAGTCTCCGCTGCCAGATTGCGAGCAGAATATGCAACCCCCAGTTCCCTTTGTCCCGTCGCGGTTAGGGCATGTACATCCTGCATCCAGAGAAATCTTGTAAGTCTTGCACCCAAAAATGGATTCGTAGAAGTCTGTCAGCTTTGTCACGGTAAATGGATTACACCCCGAAGTATTTTTCAAAGAAGCCTTTAAGCCGTTCAATAACAGTCTTCTTTACTTCGCTGCGGTTTATTCCGCCATTACCACTACCGAAACGTGAAACAGGCGGAAGAATCTTGTCTATGTCTGTTCCCGTTGTGCGTAAATTACCGTCACGGAAGGAATTTTCAATAAAGGCTTTAGTTTCTTCTGGTTTGAGCTTTAATTCTGTCGTAATTGCAGAAAGCTCTTCTTCCCGTTTTTTTGTGATATAAGACTGCCAGTCCTTTTGTATATCGGTTGAAGTGTTGATTTGGGCTATAAAGTCTTCTATAAGCTGCTTTTTGCTTCTGAGTTCAATACTTCCTCCGATGGCCTTTGTAATGTCTACGAGGATTTCAGAATCCTTGCAGTTGGAATCATGATATTTAGCAACAAGCATCAAGATATAGTCGATGTTTATATCCACCTGTTTGATAAGTTCCATCTCAAAGACAACATCATCATTTATGTTTTCTTTTTCGGCCTTGTCGCCGGGCCTGATTTCGTCGTGGATGTCGATGTAATGGCTCTGGTAATCCTGCAAGTCGTTTATTTCAAGAAGAGAGTCACCTTCGAACTGGTCAAAGGTTGTAAGAATGTTGCGCATGCGAAGAATTGCCCCATAAAGCATGACGAATTCTTTTTTAGCTTCCTGAGTAATGACATTATTCTTGAATCCTTCCAGCGGGAACTTTGTAAGGAGTTCATCGACAAGCTCTGTGTAACCCTTGTGATATCTATCCTTTTCATCGGTAAAGCCGTTGTAGTAATCGTAGAAGCTTCTGAGGAGGATGGTTCCTTTTGCATTTTTATCGCCGAACAGTGCTATTGCCTCATCTGTTTTTTCGGATAAATCACGGAAGCAAACGATGTTACCGAAAGTCTTTATTGAATTCAAAATGCGGTTTGTACGGCTGTATGCCTGAATCAATCCGTGCATTTTAAGGTTTTTGTCTACCCAGAGAGTATTCAGGGTTGTGGCGTCAAAGCCAGTAAGGAACATGTTTACGACAATAAGAATGTCGAGCTCCTTGTTTTTCATGCGGAGGGAAACATCCTTGTAATAGTTCTGGAACTTATCGCTAGAAGTATCATAGTCCGTATGGAACATTGTGTTGTAGTCTTTGATGGCACTTTCAAGATAATCACGGCTTACTACATCAAGGCCTGCTGTATCATCGGAATTTTCGTCATCAACAAACCCGTTTTCATCTTCTGCCTCATTTGCACCAAAACTATAAATCATGCCGACTTTCAGGGCGCATTGTGGGTTTTCTGAAACCTGCTTTTTGAATTCAGCATAGTATTTGATTGCCGTATCAATGGACTGAACGCAGAACATGGAATTGAAACCGGAAATATGCTTTAGTTCCTTCTGCTCTTTTACGCTGGTTCTGTCTTTTGCCCTCGCGCTTTCTGCAATATTCGTCAGGGCCTTGAATTCATATACACCGCCGTTAGTGTTTCGTTTTGTCTTCTGATCAAAGTGTTCGATTATGTAAGAGACAACGGCAGAAATTCGTTCAGGGGAAGAAAGGGCTTTTTCCTTGTCGATTCCTGCAACATCCTTGTCTTTTACACCGTCCTTCATGCGGATAGTCTTGATGTAGTCAATGCGGAAGGGGAGGACATTGTGGTCGTTGATGGCATCCACAATCGTATAAGTATGGAGCTTTTCTCCAAAAGCCTGGTCAGTAGTCCTAATTCCGCCAGCACCGTTTGCCCCCGCATTTTTCTGGAAAATCGGTGTTCCGGTAAAGCCGAACAGATGGAACTTTTTAAAGGATTTCACAATATCCTTGTGCAACTCTCCGAACTGGGAACGGTGACATTCATCAAAAATAAGGACAATGTGACTGTTAAAGACAGGATGACCCTTGTTCTTTTTGATGAAGATGCCAAGTTTCTGGATTGTCGTGATGATGATTTTCTTTGTTGGGTCTTCAAGCTGTTTTGTAAGAATTGCAACCGACTTGTTTGAGTTGGCCGCATCCTTCTGGAAACGGTCGTATTCCTTCATGGTCTGATAGTCCAGGTCCTTGCGGTCTACAACAAACAAAACCTTGTCTATGCAGTCCATCTGGCTTGCCAAAATTGCGGTTTTAAAACTTGTCAGTGTTTTTCCGCTTCCTGTCGTATGCCAGACAAAACCACCTGCTTCTATTGTTCCTTCCTTATGGTAATTGGTTGATACCAGAATCTTGTTCAGGATTCTCTCTGTGGCCGCAATCTGATACGGTCGCATTACCAGAAGTGTGTTGTTCGTATCAAAAACGCAATACTTTGTAAGGATGTTCAGGATGGTATGTCTTGCAAGAAAAGTGCGGGTAAAGTCTTCCAGGTCATTGATTATTTTATTATTGGCATCTGCCCAGTAAGAAGTGAACTCAAAGGAATTGCTTGTTTTCTTTCCGCTTCCTTTTTTACTCGTCTGCTCTTTTATGCTTGCTTCTCGTGTTGTATTGGAAAAATATTTTGTGTTCGTTCCGTTTGAAATGATGAAAATCTGTATGAATTGAAAAAGTCCGTCCCCCGCCCAAAAGCTGTCACGGCTGTAACGGCGAATCTGATTGAACGCTTCACGAATGTTTACGCCGCGCCTTTTTAATTCACAATGTACAAGAGGAAGGCCATTTACAAGAATCGTAACATCATAGCGGTTTGAATAGCGGCCACCTTCCGGGGTGAACTGATTTATTACCTGAAGATAATTGTTGTGAATGTTGTTTTTGTCGATAAGGTAAATGTTTTTAGTTGAACCGTCATCACGGGCAAGAACTTTTATATAGTCGCTCTGGATTGTATAGGTCTTTTCTACAATTCCTTCTGTGTCGTTTGCAATGTTAAGTCCGTAGAAGCGGGCCCATTCTGTTTCGCTGAACGTAATGTGATTTAGTTTTTCAAGCTGAACGCGAAGGTTTGTTATAAGATCGTCTTCGGTTTTGAGCGTAAGATATTCATAGCCTTGTTCAACGAGGTCCCCGATGAAATTCTTTTCAAGCTCAGCCTCGCTCTGGTAGTCTGCCCGACGTTTTTTAAGGGGAGTATACTCTGTAACTACAGTTGCTTCGTTTGATTCCAAGACTATGTTATACATGACTCATCTCCGATCTGCCGCCGTTTTGTACACTTCCATTAATGCCGCAGGATGGAACTTGATTTCATAATCCATTAAAAACCTGCCTTTTTCATTGCTTCATCGTAAGAAACATATTCTGAAATAGGGGTGTTTTTACGTTCCTGAACAGTTTCAAAAATTGCCTTTTGCTCGGCTTTTTCTGCCAAAGATGCAAGACGTTCATATTCGTCAATAGGAATCATAACAGCCTGCATTTGGTTGTTTTTTACGATTGCGATTTTTTCATCGTTAGATTTTGTCATTCTTTGCAAAAAGCCTGCAAAACCACGGACGAACTGAGAACTTGAAATTATTTCATTGCGCGCAAAAGTAACCATAAAAAGCCTCCTTTGCATACTATTTTACATAATTTTTTATGTAAAATCAACTTGTTTATTCATACTTTTTTCTTAAAAGTCAAAAGTTTATCCCTGTAATATTCGTACTGCTTATGACGTGCTTCGATTTCTGCAGGAAGACCGGAGGTGATGTCGTTACAGAGGGATTCGAAGCGGTCAAGAATGGAAACAATTTCGTTCTGTTGTTCAATTGGAGGAACCGGAAACTTTATAGCCTTTAATTTTTCTCCACTTACATGTGGGACTCCCGCACCACGTTTCATTTCGTTAAGTTTCTTTTCTTTATTCTTTAAAGACAAATAAAGAAATTTTGAAGTAACAAGATCTTCATTTGCTTCAAAACCAAATCCGTCTGTTATAAATATAGGTTCATTCCAATATGAAACGAATCCTGCCGAAGCTCCACTTCGAGAAATAACAATGACTTCACCATTATGGTTTGCTTTATCTATATAATATGCAGGTTCTAATCCACCGAGTATTACTGGAATATTACCTTTCTTTGAATTCTTCTGTGTTATGTATTCACCTCTAAAAATAGTTGAAATCTCTCCCAATGTTTTCCATTCTACATCATCACCAAAAGTAAAAAGCGAGTCGCGATAGTATTCATACTGTTTGCGACGAGCTTCTAGCTCCGCTTCTAGCTCCGCTTCTAGCGATGTAAATTTATCAAGAATACGGACAATTTCATTCTGTACTTCTAGAGGAGGGACTGGAATTGTTTGATTCCTTAAATCTCCCATAGGAATACTTTGTACGGTACCACCTGCGACTTTTTTCATATAGTTTCTTTTTATTTCATCAGATTGTAAAAGATAAGAAAGATACTTTGAATTAATCAATGATTGATTTGGTTTGATAGTGTACACACCCTCTTTTATATTCCAATTCTCTGGATCTTCTTCTATAACAACAGTTCTTCCTATGGTTCCTGTTCCTGAGAACAAAACATCACCTTTTTCGAGATTTGAACGATTATTACAAAGTCTCAAAGCTTCATCATTTATTCTGTCTGTTGAATCAGTAAAAATTATTTTTCCATTTACCATTTCACGTATAGTAACGTAATAATTTTGTGCATCATCAGTATTTAAACGAAAAAACTTTCTTGGATTTAATCCTGTATTAAGAGAAAATATCACTTCCCCAAGAGTTTTATATTCCACACCATCCGGGCAGAGTTTTTTTATCAAATCATCTAACTTACCCATGCGTCAACTCCTGGAATTGCGTAGCAATTCCGAATCCGCGTGACAATTATAAACTGTACATTGCCTTAGTTTACTCATCTTGTGCATTACCCCATTAACAGTTGATGTAGCGGGAAGGTCCGCTTAATTTATCATTTGCTGAAAGCTTCTTTCCAAGATATGGTGAATTCTCTACCAGTTTACCAATAAACGCACATCTGCTAATTAAACTTAAATCTCTTTTGGGTTCTTCGTCTTCTGTAAAATAACCTTCCTGCATATAATCAAAAACTCTTTTCCAAGGTTTAATAATTTTGGCAACAGCCATAATTTCGTTTTTGTATATTCCAAATACAAACTTGGCTTTATTTGCTCTTTCGGGGGTAACTGGCCAGAACTTCTGTACACAATCTATAAGCCTTTCTTTTCCTTTAAAAGGTGTATGATTAATTAAATTTTCATACGATGAGTTTATGCTAACCAAAACAACTTTTTCATTTTCAAGATTTGCAACTTCGTTATACATTTTTAACCTTCAATCTCCCTGATGATTTTATCTATCTCTGTTCTAAGTGTATTTTCTTTTGCAACAATTTCATCAATCTGTTTGTTCAAAACTTTTATGTCGATTACTTCTCTTGTATCCTCTGCTTCTACATAACTAGAAACACTCAGATTATATTCGTTCTGGGCAATTTCGGAATTTTCTACAAGGCGGCTCACATAATCAATTTTATCTTTTCGCTCTGTAAACACTTTGAGGATGTTATCAATATTCTGTTCTGTGAGTTTATTTGAATTGGTTACTTTTACACATTCTTTTGATGCATCAATAAAGAGTGTTTTGTTTTCTGCCTTTCCTTTTTTAAGAACCATAATGCAGGTTGCAATGCTTGTTCCAAAGAAAAGATTGTCCGGCAGCTGGATAATGCAGTCTATGTAATTATTATCAATAAGATACTTTCTGATTTTCTGTTCAGCTCCTCCTCGGTACATAATACCTGGGAAACAAACAATGGCCGCAGTTCCGTTTGTGGCAAGCCAGCTTAAAGAATGCATGATAAATGCAAGGTCTGCTTTTCCTTTTGGCGCAAGAACTCCAGCAGGACTAAAGCGCTGGTCGTTTATAAGAATAGGGTTATCATCACCTTCCCACTTAATTGAATATGGCGGATTAGAAACGATTGCTTCAAATGGTTCGTCATCCCAATGCTTTGGGTCAAGCAATGTATCGCCTAGCTTTATGTTGAACTTATCATAACTTACATCGTGCAGGAACATATTGATTCGGCAGAGGTTGTAAGTTGTAATGTTTATTTCCTGTCCGTAAAAACCAAGACGAACATTATCAGCTCCAAGGATTTTTGCAAACTTAAGAAGAAGAGAACCTGAACCACAGGCAGGGTCATAAACCTTGTTTACAGTCTTTTTACCAACTATTGTGATTTTTGTAAGAAGCTCAGAAACTTCCTGTGGTGTGTAATATTCACCACCGCTTTTACCGGCATTTGAAGCATACATGCCCATAAGGTATTCGTAAGCATCACCAAAGGCATCGATTGAGTTGTCGGAATAGTCACCGTTACCCAGATTCATGCTTGCGATACCATTCATGAGTTTTACAAGCATTTCATTGCGTTTTGTAACAGTTGCTCCGAGTTTGTTTGAATTTACATCAATGTCATCAAACAGGCCTTTAAAGTCGTCTTCGCTGTCTGTTCCGAGGGCAGAGCCTTCAATTTCCTTGAATATTTTTTCTAGCTTTTCGTTCAGATCGGTGTTGTCTTTTGTTGCATTTTCAAGCACATTGCAAAAGAGCTGAGAAGGAAGGATAAAAAATCCTTTTTCTTTTACAATGTCTTCTTTTGCGGTTTTTGCTTCCTTGTCAGAGAGTCTGGAATATCGAAAATCCTTGTTTCCGGCTTCCCATTCGCCTTTTGAGATATAATTGTCCAAGTTTTCAGAAATGTACCTGTAAAAGAGCATTCCAAGTACATACTGCTTAAAATCCCACCCATCAACGCTGCCGCGAAGGTCATTTGCTATTCCCCAGATTGTACGGTGAAGTTCTGCGCGCTCAGTTTCCTTTTTATTGTCAGCCATTCCTCCATTATACAGTATTTTTTGCCTTTTTGGCAGTTATTACTGAAGAATTTTAACTTTTGTAAAATATGGGAAAGATGTTTTAGGAGGGGCACTTGATAGCCAGAATGTTACGGAACCGGGGGAATTTTGTTTTAATTTAGGCTGGAGGTTTGAATGAAAAAACTGCCTTTGTTTTGTGCGATGGTGTTGGTTGTGGCATCTTTTGCGGCGTGTAAAAGTGGAAAAAATCTGACGGTTGCGGGAAAAACTTTTCTTTATGAAAAAGAGGGCTTTGGAAGCGATTTTAGGATTCAGCTTAATGAGGATGGAACCTTCCTGTATTATGAGGGGGCACTTAGCAGCTATATCGGTTCCGGAACATGGAAAGTCAACGGCAACATATTGACCATGCACGACGGTGGAGATATGGGGAACCCTCTTTTCAAAAATACTTTTAAAATAGAGAAAAACAGGATAATCTGGCAGGAAAAGGATTCAACCAATTTTCTGTACCTGAAGATATCGGACGGTGACAGTTTTTGGGTAACGGACAGGAATTCCGGCTTCCCTTTTGATTGATTGTGGGTTTAACCGCCCTCTGATTGCAGAAATCGTACTTTTGTATTAAAATTATGGTAAAAGTTCTCTTTGTTACGGGATGAGTTGATTTTTGTTTTACTTTAGGCTGGAGGTTTGAATGAAAAAACTCAAGTTTGCGGCTCGTATTTTGTTGCCGTTCTTTGTTTTGATAAGTCTGGTGTCATGCAAGAATTTAATCGACGAGATGGATATTAAGGGGTACAGATATGTACTTAGTGGGATAGATGATTCTGAGCTGGATATGTTGTACTTGTATCCCTACGGTTGTTTTACATATAAGTTTGATTTTGCCTCAAGTGGTAATGCCGTCGTCCGCACGATTATTACATGGGACGATGAAGTTGATGCGACGGAAGGAACTTTTTCTGTAGATAAAACTAATGTAACTTTAACTTTTCCTGCATCTGAAAAAAATCCTGGAGAAAAGATTGGTATGCCAGAAGAAACTATAACACTGAGTTACGATAAAAGAAGCGGCACATTGGTCGGAGATTTTTATCTTCCACCAATCAATTCAATTACTGAAGAATTGATGGATATGGCAGATAGTGATCCGACTCGTGTGCATGGACATTTAAGGGCCATTTCCAGGGTCAGTGAATAAGGGGGGATGAATTATGAGACGTACTAAATCTAGATTTTTTACAAAGATACTTTCCGTACTGGTCATTTCAATTTCGTCCCTGTGCTTTATTTCCTGCGGTGACTTGCTGAACATTCTGGTTCCGGTATTGTTCGGGCAGATAAGCGATTTTACGGCAACTCCCGGAGATTCATATGTTTCGCTTTCTTGGAGCAACGGTTATTATTCTGGTTATCTGTATTTGGAGACAAAAGAGACAAATACAGATAACATAATATCTGCGAATTGCGGCTGGATGGAACCTGATGCACAGGGGTTCTTGCCGACCGGATGCTATGTTGATGGGCTTTATAACGGTACATCCTATACTTTTACCCTTAAACTTTATGAAGAAGAAAATGAAAGTTCAAATGTGATTTCTTATGCCACAACTAGGGCAACTCCAAGTGAAGATGCTGGTGGAGGTTCCGGCGGATCTGGTGGTGGTGGAAGCGGTTCTGAAAAGACATGGAATGTGCCGTCTGAAGGTTACTTTTTGGAACTGCCTGGAAACACGTCTTCCGTTACGATTACTGGCGTTAATGGCAAGATGATTACCTATGCAAACGTAAATACGGGAACTTCAGGAATCATAAAATCATCTGCGGTGCGCCGCTATGTCTCTGGTTCCAATATAAGGGCTGCTGACACTGGCATTAGGGGAGTTGATTCTGCAGCCGTTCAAGATGCCGGGGAAAATGAATCTGTGATAAAGCACTTTGTTGCCCCAAGCTCTGTTAATGTCAAACCGAATCCAGCCCGTTCTGGAGCAAGCGGTGACACCTGGAATAAATCAAAACCACAAATTGGTCAGACCCGCTCGATTTATGTTGATACAAATAGTGACCTTTCGTCATTCCAGCAGGAGCGTATGACCCTTTATGCCATCGGATACAAGCCTGGTACAGATGACGAAATTGCCTGTCTTGTATGGGCAAAGGCAAGTGATGTAGGAACTGGTTCAAATAGAAAAGTCACTCTTGATGCCATTCAGGACATTGCGTTTAAGTTTGTGCAGCATTATCAGTTTGAGGAAAATGTCTTTGGAAGTACCTATGACAAGCTGTTGACGAACTTGGGGGCAACTCCAATGACAAATGCCCCTACAAATGATTGGGTGAATATTGTCCTTTACGATATCGGCCGTGATGGTACGGCTGGAACCTGCGGTGTGGTCGGTTATTTCTGGGCAAAGGATTATTATAAGACAGGATATACTAATTCAAGCTCGGATCCAAGAAGCGTTACCAACGAAGGAAAGTATTTCTATGTTGACGTTCCTTTCTGCAACTATAATTCAACTAATAATACTTATACTGCAGGAAGCAGCACTGTCAGCGGTACGGTTATGTCCACCCTGTTCCATGAATACCAGCACATGATAGACTTTAACACAAAGACCATTACCCACAGCAAGGATACCTCCAGCTGCACATGGTACAACGAGATGCTTTCCATGCTGTGTGAGGACATCATGGGAGACCAGCTTGGACTGGATGAGGTCGACAGGGTTGCAACAGGACGTATCAAGAATTTTAACGCATACTATTATTACAGCGGTGCAGCACAATATCTGGAATCAAATTCCTGGGTTTCCTATGGAACTGCCTATGCCTTTGGTGCGTGGCTCGTGCGCAATTATGGTGGTGTTCCCCTGATAAAGGAAATGAGTACAAACAATGCCGTGGGAAAAGACAGTATTGTAAATGCTGTTAAGACCGTAAGCGGAGTTGACAGATCTTGGAATGATTTGATGAAGGAATACATACAGGCTTGTGGTTTCAGGACTGCGTTTGCCGCTGGACATGGTTTGGAGACATTTAATGTGGTGCCGAGTAGTAAATATTACTATTCAATTATTAATGACGCTGGAAGTGAGATAACAATTTATGCTCAACTTGATAATACGGCATTTTTAACTTCAAGAGACGTATCCAATGCACTTGAAGGTACCCTCAAGGGAATCAACTTGTGGAGTTCCGATTACCGCAACAAATCAACCTACGGACCGGTCATCTTGAGCCCCAATAGTTCTGTGGACGTACAGCCTACTGGTTTTGTGTTCCGTAATGTAGGACAGGCCACACAGGATTCTGTTACACTCAGGTTTACGACCAGCTCCAATTCCAACGAAAAGCTTTACATTTTCGTTCAGGATTACAAGGCCAGCAGCACTCAGGATACAACAGCAGAAGTTACACAATAAAGGGAGTTAAATAGCATGCTTTCTAATAAACAAAAGACACCGGCTCAGACTGTCATTAATGAGGTTTGTAAAATCAAGAAGGGCGAGACGGTTTTGATAATCGCAAACCCAGAGACAAACCTTATTGCACAGGATTTATATCTTGCGGCACAGGAAGTTGAGGCAAAACCAACCCTCATGTACCAGCCAAAGAAAACCATTATGGACATGGCGGAAAAGGCCGTTATCGGTGCAATAAAGACAGAACCGGACGTGATATTTTCCATCTCGGCAAACAAGCTGGGAAAAGATGCGGATGCAATAGCAAATCCATATGTCATGGAAAATGGCGAAACTTACGACAACACCTTCGACTATCTGTTGAGCGGCAAAAAATGCATGCGTGCGGTGTGGACTCCGGGACTTACCCAGGACATGTTCAACAGGACGGTGCAGATTGACTACGAGCTGCTCAGGAAAAGATGTGATGCAATATGCGCGCTTTATGAGGATGCCCTTACTGTTCATGTGACATCTCCCGGTGGAACTGATGTTCTTGTTCCTGTTAACGGCAGGGAAGCCCTTGTTGATGACGGTGATTTTTCCAAGCCAGGCAGTGGAGGAAATGTCCCAAGCGGTGAAGTGTTCATATCTCCCCAGTTGCCCGGTGTGGGAGAGTCAAAAGGCATAAACGGAACCATCGTGTTTGACGGCAGCATGACATTTTCATCTGGTGATGCAATGTTAAAGACTCCGATTAAGGTAAAGTTGGTAGACGGTTTTGTCACAGACATAAGCGGTGGAGAGGAAGCCAAAAGACTTCTTAAGGATATTACCACAGCAGAAAAAGAAGCCCTTTTGATGGAAAGTAACGGCAGACTGGAAAAAGGACAGGGCACGATTTACAGCCGTAACGCAAGAAACATCGGGGAGCTTGGAATTGGATTGAACCCTGCTGCAAACATCACAGGCAACATGCTTGAAGATGAGAAGGCGTTCAGGACATGTCATTTTGCAATAGGACAGAACTACGACGGAGATGCACCCGCATTGATTCATTTTGACGGCATAGTGCGTGAACCAACCCTCACAATCAATTACAGGGACGGCCACAGCTATACCCTTATAGAAAACGGAAACCTGAAACTTGACTAGGAATGGAATATGAAAAGGAAAGTAACATTTTTGACAATGGCATTGATAATCGCTGTGTCTGCAATTCCTGTTGTTGCAGGAGGAACCAAAGAAGATATGGCAGATGAACAGGATATAGTCGTACAGAACCAAAAGAACGTGCTTCATGTTGTAGGCGAAAAGGCCGCTGATTTTGGTGAAGGCGGTGGCGGTGGAGCTGCCCGTGTGCCGGAGGGGTTTGAGGCAGAGGACTTGCTCAAGACCGGAGAGGTAAAGGCAGAACTCACTGTATTAACCGGAAAATTAAAGGTCAGCGGTGGAAAAGGAAAGAGAACGTTCAAGTTAAAGGCAAGTGACGGAAAGACATACCAGGTGCAGGTAGAGGAAGCCAAGATGGAGATACTTGCCCAGCTAAAGGGACAGAACATAAAGGCCCGTGGTGTCTTCTACGGAAACACCTTCCTTGTGTTTGACTTTATTCTGCAGAAGTAATTGTCATGCTGAACTTAATGGCCTTCGGCGGCTTCGCACCGCATCTTAACATGCAATATAAGGATTCCGGGTCAAGCCCGGAATGACGGATAAGTTAAGTCCGGAATGACGGCCTCTGTCATGCTGAACCTGATTCAGCATCTTAAGTTTGGAATGACCTCACTGATTTGATTCAGGGTTTCGCGTGTCATGTCCTCGGATTTTTTGAGCATTGCCACAGGAACTCCGTATGCTTTTTCCAGGGCGGCATCAGTCATCACTTCCTGAGGTGTTCCGTAATCCATGTCGCGGTTGGGATAGAACAAAAGCACGTTTTCCGCATATTCCCTTGTCAAATCCAGTTCATGCATGGAGATGAAAACAGCAGTCTTTGTCTTCTTTGCATAGTCGCGGATGTAGGCAAGGGCATTTTTTTTCTGCTCCCATTCCATTGCAAAGAGGGGTTCGTCCATAAAAATCGAAGCGCTTCCGTACAGCATGCTGAATGCCAAAAGCACCCTCTGAATCTCTCCCTTGCTCAATTGCCTTAAACCGTGGTCAAGCAGTTTTTCAAGCTCAAATACTTCGATTACCTCATCTAAAAGCGATGCACCTTTGTTGATGGCATTTGCATTTCCCTTTAGTGCCCCGTTTGAATACACGTAAGCCAAAAGCGATGAAACCTTGTCGTCTGACTCAAATTCCATGTTCTGGTAAATCACGGATGCAAGAAGGTTCTTTTTCTGTTCATCAAGGGCAGCGATGTCCTGACCAAAAAGCAATATTTTGCCTGCATCTGGAGCAATTCGTCCGCTTGCAAGCATCATGAATGTGGATTTTCCGCTTCCGTTTGGTCCTATCAGACTTGTAAAGCCTGCGGGAATTGAGCCTGTAAAATGATCAAATACTGGAGGTGGAATTATTACAGTACCATTTTCGTCCTTGCTTCCGTCCGGTGGATATGCAAAGCTTACGTCAGAGAATTCTATGCAGGTGGTGTCACTCATTCGTTTTCTTCCGCCTGTTCCTGTGATTTTTCCTTTTCCTCTTCTTCCAGCAGTTCAAGTTCAATCGGAATCCTTGGGTCAACTGTTTTTTTGTTCAGTCCCAAAGCCTGTTTTGCAAAGAAGTCTTCTACGGTTTGTGTCAGGATGGATGGAGAAATCGGCTTCAAGAGGTAGTTCTCCGGTTTGCCTTCAAGAACACGCATGACTATCTTTTTGTCATCCTTGGAGGTAAGGAAGATGACCGGAATGTTAATTGTCATCTGCTCGCTGCGCAGGATCCTGAAAGTTTCAAGGCCAGAGAGAATCGGCATCTCATAATCAAGAAGGATCAGGTCAACAGTGCGTTCCTTGAGGAAGTCCACGGCGTTAAGACCGGAGTTTGTTATGTATACGTTGAATTTCTTTGAAAGGCTTGTCTGCATTGAGCGGAGGAAAGAAGTGTCGTCATCAACAATCATGATTGTCTTTTTGCTTGTGTCCTCGCTGCCTGTGAATCCCCTCTGTACTCCACCGTTTGTTGAATCGATGCTGTATCCAGAGCATGCAATGTCAAGCTGTGTAATAAGGTCACTTGTGTTTACGGGGCGCTGGAATGCCTTGGTAATCAAATCCTTGTCTATGATGCGGTAGGCGTTCTCTATGTCTATGGGGTTACCGATAAGGAAAAGATGCTTGGTCGGGTCTTCCTTTATCATTGTTTCAAAGAATGTAAGGGTTGCATTGTAGCGGGTTTCGTCTCCGTCCAGATAAACCAGGAATATCTTTGGCAGGTTAGGCAGTGACTTTATTTCTTTTGGGTGTGGCAAAGAAAAAATAATCTCATAGCCTGCACTTTCCAGAGATTTTTCCATGGCGGTAATCAAAAAACTTTCCGCTGCCTCATTTATAAACAAAAGCCGTTTATCCATCATAACCCCCTATATATTCAACAGCTCCATCAGCGCTTTTCTGTCTCCCCCGCGTGCACAACGTTTTATTTCATTATATCTTTGTTCTTCTTCCGGTGGAACTGAATATGACTCTATCATATCTATTATACTATCAATTGCGTTAAAGTCAAATGAAAGTGTAAATTCTTTTATTGCCTGAATGGCCTCGTTGTACCTGTCTTTTGCAATTTGAGGCTTTTTTGCCTGTCCCTTGTCCAAAACCGACAGTTTTTGTATGTACGAACGGTAAAGTGTAAGCAATTCACCGGTTTTTTTGTTGATTTCCTCTATGTTCTGCTCGTCACCGCATTTTTCAAGGTAAGCGGCTTTTTCCGACAGTTCCAGGGCACCGATAAGGCGGGATGAACTTTTGAGCGAATGAACCTGAATCGTATAGTTCTTAAAGTCATTGTCATGCCAGTATTGCTCAATCTGGTTTGCACGGATCTTGATGTTGTCGTAATATTCCCTTAGGGCAACCATCAGGACCTCTGAAGTTCCGCAGTTTTGCATGGCGGTTGGAATGTTCAGGCCCTCCATGTTACGGAAATCCTTTAAGATGGCCTGCTTTGACTTTTCCTGATCCAGAACATCATTCGGTACCATAAGCTTGTCCGGCGGCAGATAGTATTTGAGCATCTTTTCAAGCTGAACGCTGTTCACGGGCTTGGAGATATAGTCAGAGAAACCTTCCTTGATGTAGTATTCACGTGCTCCTGATACAACATTTGCGGTAAGGGCTATGCATGGAACATCCTTGCACTTGCTGTCCGGCATTTCTTTCATTGCATGCAGGGCTTCAACTCCGCTCATTCCCGGCATCCTGTGGTCTATGAAGATGACGTCGTAGTGGGTTTCCTTTACTTTTTCAAGCATTTCACGTGCGCTGAGTATGCTGTCCACCTTGATTTGTGTCTGCTTAAGGAGGCCTTCCATGACGACCAGATTCATCCTTGTGTCATCTACAACAAGAATGTGGGCGTTTGGTGCGTGGAAGCTTTCCTTGTAGGCCACCTCTGAATGTATGATTGAATTGTACCGTTCGGTAAAGTTTCCGATTTTTTCCCACCATGTAACCTGCTGCTTTACCGAAAACGAGAATGTGGAACCTTCGCCGTAGGTGCTCTGTACCTTGAGCTTTGAGCCCATCTTGTTCAGGAGCATTTGGGTAATGCTTAGGCCCAGACCTGAACCTTCTATCGTACGGTTGCGTATCTCGTCAACACGCTCAAATTCATTGAACATGCGGGAAAGATCTTCCGGTTTTATTCCTATTCCAGTGTCCTTTACGCTTGCCTCAAGATAGATCTGTCCTGAATCTATGCGCTCGTAGCCTATGGACAGGGTAATTGAGCCTTTTTCCGTATATTTGACTGCGTTGTTCAGAATGTTCAGCATGCACTGCTTGATTCTAAGCTCATCTCCAAAAAGAAGGTGAGGCATGGTTTCGTCAACATTGATGATAAGCTCAAGCTGCTTTTGCCTTGCTTTCTGGGAGACCATGTTCACAAGGTCGGTTATCATTGAGCTCAGTTCGTATTCTGCGGGTACAATCTCCAGCTTTCCTGATTCAATCTTGGAAAAGTCGAGGATGTCATTGATGATTTTCAGGAGCGTGTCACCGGATGTGCGGATGTTGCTGGCATATTCGCGGATTTTCGGGTTGTCTGTCTCGCGCAGGATGATTTCGTTTAATCCCAGAATTGAATGAACCGGCGTGCGGATCTCGTGTGACATGTGTGCGACAAAAGAAGTTTTGGCCTCTCCCTTGGCTTTTTCCACTTCCAGATCCTTGTTGAGCTTTTCGTCCTTTGTCTCGATATAGCGTATCTGGTTTGTAAGGTGCTGTGCGCCTATGACGGTTCCGATACAGGTCACAATTACAGTCAGGATGGCATCCGTAAAGAAAACGTCGGCCGGCTTGAATTTGTATGATATGAAGAAAATGAGCAGCACCATTATGATGTTGTTGAATGCATTGCTTCTCCATCGCTTGTCTATGGTAAGGACCGGAAAAATGACGCGGAAAATAGGTACCATGATGTATGGGATGGGGAAGGGGTTGTTTAAGTTTACTAAAGTTGAGGAAATATATAGAAATAAGGAAATGATGTACAAAAATGGAAGCGGGTGCTTTCTTACCAGCTTGTGAAGGAAAATTGACGCACAAATGCAGAGGAAAAAAGCTATGGATGAAAAAAAGTAAATGATGCGGTGAATCTTGTCTGCCAATTTTGTATATTCCTGAACGACAGGAATCATGGAAATGAGGAAAAACGAAAATAAAAATATGAATGAGATGAGTGAAAATGTGTTGAAAAGACGGGAATTGGATTCGTTGATCAGTTCCTTTTTCGTAGAAAAGAAATCCGATTCGTTTTCAATTTTGTCGCCCCAAATGAATTTCTTACCCGTAAGAGCCTCCTCATGAATAATTATATCATAAGTGGGTAAAATTGCCAAATTTTTTTAATTGCGGAGATTTGCCATTGCGGTTTTTAAAAGGGCACCGGCTGTATGCAGGACTGCATTGCGTGTTTTTGAAGAAAGCTTGGTGGATACGCCTATTACCTTGCTCAGGGATTTTATGGGGTTGTCCTTCATTTGGGCAACCTCGGTTATGTCTGCGCTGCCCAATACGCCGAAAACCGTTTCTATGAAATCTTCCTTTTCTGCCGGAGAAAGGTCGTCCATCCATTGGTTTACGGTTTCACCTATGAACATGGAGGCATTGTCCCTTTTTTCAAGCAGGTCAAAGCCATGGCCGTTTAATATCCAGCTCATCGGGTCGTGCTGTCCAAGTCCCCTTTCGTTGCTGCGTACGACCTTGTAATCGTCGGGGTGCGAGAAAAGCATTCCCACTATCGAAAGCTGAGGTACATATGTGTGGAGCCTGTCTTTTATGCTCAGGAAACGTTCGGATTTAAAGAAGTCTGTGTTAAAACCCGGGCCGTCGTTGTTGTAGATGGAAATGATGCGGTCCATGCATTCGCTTTTGCAGTGTGTCGCGGCATAGAGGGAAAGGTTTCCTCCCTTGGAATGGCCTCCCAGAATAATCTGGCCTTTCAGTTCCGTAAATGCCTGGTTCAGGTATTCCGTTGCGTCCAGTTGTGAGGGCACTTGCGGAAGATATCCCAGATTGAAGTCTTCCTTCCAGCCTACTATTGAACTGTCTGTTCCACGGTAAATTACTGCATTCCATTTGGGTGAGCAGAACGTTATGGCGCAAAACTGTTCCTCCTGTTCCAAATCGATTATGTTGCGGAATGCACAAAGGCAAAGAGAGCCGAATCTTCTGGTTTTTGAGGCTTCCAGAAAAAGCTCCATGGTACGCGGGTTTAATCCGGGCCCCAGTTCTGAACGCTGCTTGAAATCCTTGAGGTTTTGCATGTTAAGGGCAACATCCTTAAGGCATGGCCCCTTATCTGTAAAGTCATGGGGTACAAGAGACAAATAATTCAGATATGTAATCTGGCACAAAAGCAGACAGTCAACTTCATTAAAGGCAGATTCTGAAAAGTCCAAGTCGCCACGCCAAGTCAAGTAATCAAAAAGATCTGCCATTTTGTCTGAACGATTTCCTTTAGCGGTACTGGACCTCGGTTCCGCTAGGCATTACATAGATTTCTACGCGTCGGTTCAGGGCACGTCCTTCTGCTGTATTGTTGTCTCCAACAGGATTGGTTCCACCATAGCCATACCAGCTGAACAGATTCTTTGGAAGACCTTCTGCAATAAGTGCGTTGACAATTGACTCTGCACGCTCTTCACTCAGTTTCTGCTGGCCGTTTGGTTTGTTTACATCTGCAGTATGTCCGTTTACCCTAATCGTGTAGTCACCGTCAGCAATGAAAGACTTGATCTTTTCCGCAATCTCCTTGATGCGGGGACGTTCACCAGGCAAAAGCTCCGATGAGTCTGCAATAAAGCGGAGGTCATTTACCGTGAACCTTACGCCTTTTGGTGTGTCATCGATGTCGGTAGGATCTATCTTGGATTCATCAACTGTCTTTTCAAGCTTTGTGTAACTGAGGTAATATCCAATATCCTTTTTGGGTGTCTTTACTGTGTATGAAAGCTGGTCGTCGTCCAAAAGGATAACAACCTTTCCCTGCTTCAATAATTCAAGGTTCTGGGGGATTGTCGTGATGCGAAGGTAGTCCTCGTATGAGATGACTGGATCACAGCGGTTTACGCCATAGACTTCCCTTGCCTTAATCCACAGAGGATCGTTTCCGGCCCTTTCGGTCTTTTTGTTGCTGCCCTGACCCTTCATATAGTCCACGATTCCCTTTGTCTTTGCCACGGAAGATGATACCATGTTACGCTCGTATACCAGAGTCATGTCCTGGTTCCAGATTTTTGGGAAAAGGCATGGGGCTACCTTGGATTTTACGTGTTCACCGTGTACAGGAAGCAGGCCGCGTGCGTCGATTACGATTCCCGAATATGCGCGGGATGAAATGCGGTCGATTGGCTTTTCCTGAACATATGGGGTATTGTGCTTTACCAGAAGTGAGCCTATCTGCTTAAGGTCGATTGTATGGGTTGTCTTTAGGTTGTTTGATGCGTTTACGAAATATGGCGGAGTTTTCTTGCTGTTGTCGATGATGCGTGTGAGTGCGTCCAGCGTGAGTTTTCCGTCCAAAACCAGGTCACCGATGGTGTTTGTGTCGTCTGCATAAAGGGCAAGAAGGGGGTCCTTTACCAAAACAGGAAGTTCCATCTGGATTCTGTTCAATGAAACGGCTTTTCCGCTTGGCATTGGAATTCCTGCTTTTACCACGTCCAGGGTCACGTCGGAAACCAGGGCATTCTTGCTCCAGTCAACACGGCTTGTGGAACTCATCAGGGAACGTTCAGGGTCCAGGTCTGCGCTTGCGTATGCCGACTGTTCAGCCTCCTGAACCTCGTTATATGTAAATCCTTCAGCAAGATACTGAGAATAGTATTCAATATCATCTGCGTCTGTACCTGCAAATACGGATAATCCTGCTGCCATAAAGATCAGGATGGAAACAACTGTAATTTTTTTAACCATAAAACGTAATCCCCTAATAAAATATTGCCGGAAGTCATTCCGAACTTGATTCGGAATCTCTGTAAAAAGATGCTGAAACGAGTCCAGCATGACAATCGGACAAAATACCTTATTTGAATATCGGCACAATCAGCTTCTTTCCTATAGATAAAATCCCATTTTCGCTGATTGAATTGGCGTCACACAGGTCTTTTACGGTAACCCCGTATTTTCGTGAAATTCCCCACAGGGAATCCCCTTTTACTACGGTATGGATTATCGCGTCCTTTGCAACACCCATTTTCTTGAGTTTTTCTTCAACTCCCTCGGCCGTTCCCTTGGGAAGCCTTACCTTATAAACCTCTCCGGCGGGCGTACAGTTACGGAAAAGTGCAAGATTCAGCTGTTTTATCGTGTCTTTTTTGACCCCAGAGGCCTCTGCAAGCTGTCCAAAGCTTATCATGGCACTGGTGGTGATGTAGTCGAATTCCTCTACCGGCAGGTCTTTTATGAGCTCATTTGCTTCCTTGATGTCCGTGGCACCGTAATATTCGGCGTTTTCTATGATGTCGGCTATGGCAAGGAGCCTTGGGACGTATTGGGATGACTGTTGGTTCAGGATTCCGTTTTCGGCAAGGTACCAGAAGTCTTTTCCCGGATTTTCCCTTAGGATTCTGGACATTGCACCCGCGCCGCAGTTATATGCCGCAAGTGCAAGCGCCCAGTCACCAAATGTCTTGTAGTTTTCCGTGAGCTTTAGGATTGCCATGTCGGTGGATTTCCAGCCGTCGCGCCTGTCGTCAAACCATGTGCTCTTTTTGAGGAGCGGTTTCATGGAATTTTCCATAAATTGCCAAATTCCTGTTGCCCCAGAACGGGATACTGCCGTGGGAACGTAGTTTGACTCAACTATCGGCAGGTACTGGAGGTACAGCGGAAGCCCCTTTTCCGTAAGCTGCTGTATGATGTAAGGCCTGTATGGGACCGAGTTTTTTAGCGATTCTATGAGGAGTTTTCGTCCGTGTGCGCCAAGGTACTGGTTCCGGTATTTTTCCGTAAGCTCATGGTCAACGCCCGAAAGCCCGATTTCCTTTCGTTTTATGCCGTTTTTCTCTGATTCTTCTTCCTGTGAGACAAATTCCGTTTCTGTCATGCCTTCGTTCTGTATGTTTCCGGCCGCTTCTTCAATACCTGCCGCCAATTCCTGTTCCATGGCGTATGTGTCCGTGGAGGAAGCCGCATCCGGGGAAGTTTCGTCTGTTGCGACTGTGGCAGAAGGGGTGTCATCATCAATATCTGGAATCTGTTCTTCTATGACTGTTTCTTCTGTAGAAAGTGCCTCCTCTTCAAATGGAAGTGGGGGAGGAAGCTCTTCCTTTGTGTTCTTGCTGTCTTTTTTATTCTTTGCCGTCGTCTTGTCTGTTGACTTTGTTGTAGTCTTGTCTGTTGACTTTGTTGTAGTCTTGTCTGTTGACTTTGTTGTAGTCTTGTCTGTTGACTTTGTTGTAGTCTTGCTTGAAGTGCCTGCCGCTGATGCAAAAAAGCTTGTTCCTATTAAAAATGCACACAAAACCGTCTTGAACTTAAAACCCATAAAAAACCCATAGTCATGAAAAGGATGATTTAAGTATAGTTTATTATTCAATTTTATTCTATAGTTAGAAAGATGAAAGTGGAAAACTGAGGGAGTGTTGTCACGCGGATTCGAAAAAACTACGTTTTTTCTTTAAAAAAGTGTGCAGTCTGCTCTAATGAAATACTATGGTGAAAGTTGAGGAACACACGGATTCGGGAATGAAAGGTAGGATTTATGCTGCTACTGAATAGTCTATTACTGACAGTTGTTCCATGCGTTTTTTTGCTTCGGCAATAATTTCTTCCAGTCGTTTTACTACGTCACCGGTAAAATGAATTTCATCACACATTTCACATTTGTAACAGGGAATGTTTCTGATTACAAGTACGCCGTTATCAAGTTCAATGGCTTCTGTAGTAGTGCTTGCATAAGTTTCATGTGCACATCTCATACATTTCATCATTTTGCCCCCTTTCGTGTTTTTAAGTCATCTTCCCATTTGTCAGTGTCGGGTATGTATGCTGTTATCAAATAAATTTTATCTTCATCCATACTGACAACTATATGAATATAGATACCTTGAATCGAAATTCCAAGAATCAGACAACTCGGAAATGGAAAATCTGAAGGGTACTGTTCAATGATTTCACCATTATCGATTGCATTCATTATATCATCGATCGTAATATTGCGTTCATTCAATCTTATCTGACCATGAAGAGAGACAATGATGTTTTCACTTTTGTTGATTTTTCTGAAATCTTCGATGGTATACAAAGATTCGCCTCCAGTATTTAAACTATAGCATAAAATGAAACAAATTGGTATATGAAACTTTTTGTTTTCACTTTACCCACTCACAAGAAACAACACATACCAGCGTGAGAACCACATCAGACACCAAAATTTAAAGAAATTGCGTCGCAATTTCGAATACGTCTCTTCGGCCGTTTTTGTAAGGAATTTGATTTTACGTTGTTGCTAAAGCAACATGCAAATCCACGTGACAACTCCTCCTTATCTGATCAATTCGCAAGACATAAGTCCAAACTCAATCTTTTTCTTTAAAATTTCATCCAATTTTCCTAATCTCCCCTATGCTGTTCAAAAAATTAAAGAATGAGCTCTGTTCGTCAAAATCTACAAAGTCAATTTTTGAATCAATCTCAGAATCGAGCTTTGCATAAACGGAAAAAAACTTTGATGGAGCAAGACCTTTTACACCAACATCAATGTCGGAATTTTCATTTGCTCGTCCAGTAACATGAGAGCCGAACAAGAAAACTTCCGAACAGCCTTCGTTCTTGAGTATGTCAGTTATTCTGTTTAAGATATTTCCTGCTACCATATCAGTACCTTCAAATCATATTATATCACCATTTTACGAAAAAATCATCTGAAATGCTCTTGTATTAGCTTTCATCTTTCAGTTTTCAGTTCTCAACTTTCAACTTTCAAACTCGCCGTACTCGCATCCTATGTGGCCTGCCTTTATGTCGTCGATTAGGGTCAGGGTGCCGCCGTCCTTTTTATTTTGCGGGTCCTGCCCCAGAATGGCTTTGCCTTCACCTTTGGAAAGGGATGGATTACACAGAAAATATTCTATAAAGAAGGGCACTTCCTCGCCTGTGGAATCATTGACGGCCGTAAACGAGTGCCACCACCAGTCGTATCCCCTGCGCGCGAATTTCCCCGTAAGCATGCACTCATTGCGCCTCGGATCCTTTCTGTTGAACCCCATCTTTTCCTGTTTTGCCATCGTATGCTCCTGATTAAATCGTGGTGTGATGAAATCATTATTGAACAGTACATGGAAATTGTCAATCCGCGTGACAACTCTCCTCTTGAAAAAACACCGCAAAAAGGGTATCTTGTCTCTTTGTGAGGTATTAGTATGGCTGTTGATGAAAATTTGCAGAAAATAAGGCATAGTCTTGCCCATGTCATGGCGGAGGCTGTCCTTCATCTTATTCCGGAAACGAAAATTGCGATTGGACCGGCTATCGACAATGGATTTTATTATGACTTTGACTTCCCGACCGACCGCAAGCTGACAGAAGCCGATTTCCCTGCAGTTGAAAAGGAAATGCGCAAGATTCTGGCAGGCAACTTTGACTTTGTTCAAAAGGAAGTGACACGCGAAGAAGCTTTGGAACTCTTCAAGGATCAGCCCTATAAGATTGAGCTGATTAAGGATATGCCGGAAGGAGAAAAGATCACAACATACACCCAGGACACATTCACAGATTTGTGTCGCGGACCTCATGTTCAGAATACAAAGGAAATAAACGCACAGAGCTTTAAATTGATGAAGACCGCCGGTGCATACTGGAGGGGAGATTCAAATCGCCCGATGCTTAGCCGTGTTTATGCGGTTGCCTTCTACAAGCCCAATGACCTTAAGGATTACCTTACGATGCTTGAAGAAGCCGACAAACGTGACCACCGCAAGATTGGCGTCCAGATGGATTTGTTCCACCTTGATCCTGAGGATCCGGGACAGGTATTCTGGCACCCCAACGGATGGAGCATGTACGTTACGCTTCAGGATTACATGAGGGAAAAGGTTCAGCGCGACGGTTATGTCGAAGTAAACACTCCCGCAATCATGCCCCGTACTCTGTGGGAACGCAGCGGCCACTGGGGACACTATCAGAGGAACATGTTCATCACCGAAAGTGAAAAGCGCGTGTTTGCCGTAAAGCCAATGAACTGTCCTGGTGCACTTGAAATCTTTAAGAGCAAGGTCCGCTCATACAAGGATCTTCCACTTCGCATGGCTGAATTCGGTCATTGTGTTCGCAACGAGCCAAGCGGTACCCTGCACGGTATCATGCGTGTAAGGGGATTCGTTCAGGATGACGCCCACATTCTTTGTACCGAGGAACAGATAGAGGCGGAAGTCACCAAGTTCTGCAACCTGCTCAAGGACGTATACAAGGATTTTGGATTTGACAAGAATCTTCTGGTAAAGCTCAGTACAAGGCCGGAAGACCATGTCGGTGACGATGCCACATGGGATCATGCCGAGGCCGCACTTTCTGCCGCTTGTAAGTCAGCGGGTCTTGAGTTTGAGATTCAGGAGGGCGAGGGTGCCTTCTACGGTCCAAAGCTTGAGTTTACCCTGATTGATGCCCTTGGCCGTGAATGGCAGTGCGGTACGATTCAGCTTGACTATCAGCTTCCGTCTGCAGAACGCCTTGACGCACAGTACATCGGTTCGGACAACCAGAAGCATCACCCGGTAATGCTCCACAGGGCGGTTTTGGGTTCACTTGAGCGCTTTATGGGCATTCTGGTGGAAAACTATGCCGGTGCATTCCCCGCATGGCTGCATTTTGAACAGGCCGCGGTAGTTCCTGTAAGTCCTGATTTCAACGACTATGCGCAAAAGGTGTGTGATTTCCTGCGCTGTGCAAAAATCCGTGCCAATGCATACACAAGCGATGAAAACATGAAGGGAAAGATCAAGGCGATTTCCCAGGAACATAAGACACCGTACATTCTTGTTGTCGGAGCAAAGGAGCAGGAGGAAGAGACCGTCACATGCCGCTTCCGCTTTAGCTCACAGATACCGCAGAAGACATTCAAGCTGAATGAATTCCGCGATTATGTTCTGGACAAGGTGGCCACACACTTCAACGGTATTTGATTTGAAGGCCAAGCTGCTGGACGAGGGGCAGATAAGGGAAGTATTCGAAAGGTTCAGGAAACAGAATCCTGAGCCCAAGAGCGAGCTTACTGCCCCCAACGCCTACTGTTTCCTTGTGAGTGTCGTTCTCAGCGCACAGACCACGGATAAGGCCGTCAACAAGGCAACCGCAGGCTTATATAAAATCGTAAAAACCCCGTCACAAATGCTTTCCCTTGGCCGCGAAAAACTTATCTCATACATAAAATCCATAGGCCTCTACCGCACAAAGGCAGACCACGTAATGGAATTGAGCCGGCTTCTTGTGGATGATTTTGATTCAAAGGTTCCGGACAACCGAAAGGATCTGGAGTCTCTCCCTGGTGTTGGAAGAAAAACCGCCAATGTTGTCCTGAATGTGGTTTACGGGGAGAAGACAATGCCTGTGGATACCCATTTGCTTAGGATTTGCCCCAAGATAGGCCTTGCGGAAGGTAAAACTCCAATTGAAGTCGAACAGTCACTTTTGAGCCGTGTTCCTGATGAATTCATGGACCATGCGCATCACTGGCTTATATTGCACGGACGATATGTCTGTACTGCACGTTCCCCAAAATGCGGGGAATGTATCATAAGCGACATCTGTCTTGGAAAATCTTAAACTCCGCCCTTAAAGAATGCGACAATCTTTCCAAAGAGCCTTTTGATTGTGACCACAAAGGATGTTCCCGCAAGTATTGTTCCCACGGTGCTTCCGATTGTTGTCCAGAGGAAAATCCACAGTATGCGGAGGATTCTGTTCTTGTAGAATCCCTTGATTGAAGATACGTCCTTCTGTATGTTTTCCATGTCTTCAACTTTAGGCTTGTTGATTGATGCCTGGACAATGCCCGTGACCATGCCAACCCCGATGAACGGACACAGGGATGTGAATGGGGCCGTAAGGACAGCGACAAGAATTGTAATCGGGTGAGCGGCGGCGATGATTCCACCTATTCCGGCAAAGACACCGTTATAGACGATCCAGCGCCACACAAGGTCAAATCCGGTTTTTCTTCCTCCAAAGACAAAGCCCACAACGATGAGCGCTATGACCAGTGCGGGAAGAACCCATGCGAGTATTTTTGATGCCGTGGATGCCGGTGGAACGCTTGAAATGTCCGTACAGTCTGGTTTTGCCTCTCCTGATGCGAGTTTTTTGAGCCATGATTCAACACCGGGTAAATGCCCCGCACCAAGGACCGCCAGGACATTGTTTCCCTGTGCTTCCCACATGTGGCTTGCAAGGTAGCGGTCCCTTTCGTCAATCAAAACTTCCTTTACCTTTGGCATGTAATCGGAAAGTTCCGCCATCATACTGTCCATCTCGGAGTTCTGCTTGAGTTTTTCTATCTGTTCCGGATTAACTTCTTCCTTTGAAAATGCGCTTACTGCCAGAGAAGACAGGAGCTTCATCTTGCCCCAGAATGAATTGATTGCCCATGCACGCCTTAAGGTTACTGCAATGGGACGGTCAACCATTACCTGCGGGATGTTCAGTTCTTTTGCGGTTTCTATTGCGGCCATCATTTCGTCACCGGGCTTGACACCGGAATTGGTGCCCATGCGCTTCTGATAGCCGGAAAGGACAAGGTTTGCAAGCATCAAAAAGCCCTGCTTGTTCTTAAGGACCTTGATGATGTCCATTTTGCGCCATGCCTCGGGATCTTCCATGCTTTGACGGCGCTTTTCGTCCAGTTCTATGGCAACTGCATCCGGATTTTGCTCACGGATTACGTTTTTTACTTCCTCAACACTTTTGGCAGAAACGTGGGCGGTTCCCACAAGGATAAATTTTCTGCCGTTTAACTCAATGAATTTCTGGGTTGCAGGAACAGTTTCAACTTCCTGCTCCTGATTTTGCTCAATTTCAGACTGATCCGCCTGAATGTCATTTGACATACTTCAAATCTCCAACGCTCCATTCTGCTATTCTGTATTCAAAGAACATGGGGCTGTTTAAATTTACGACTTCCATATAATACTTGTTGGCAGCCTCTTTTCCGCCTATCATATCATATAACAAGCCGATGTAGAAGTACATTTTGCCTTTTTGATTGCTGTTGGTCAAGGTACCTATCTTTTGGATCAGTGGGGCTTCTCCCGCAAGGTCATGGAAAACACGCAAAATCGCATAATCCATGGAGCTTCTGTCCAGCTTGCGGAGTACCGAGTCACTGAATTTCTTTGCGTTCAGGCTGTCCTTTGCCATGTAGTAGCAGTAGGTTATCATCAGTGGGTAGGAGATGTTGGTCTTGTTGTATTCATAGCACTTTTCAAATGCCTCGCGTGCCTTTTTCCATTCTTTTTCATGGATGTAAAGGATTCCGATGCTTTCGTATGCAAAATAATAGCTTGGATTTGTCTTGATGACCATAAGGTAATCGTTCAGGGCATTGGTATACATGTTGTACTCGTCATAAAGGCCTGCCCTGTATGCATAGGCAAGGAAATATGTCGGGTCAATTGAGATTGCGGTGGTCCATGCCTTTTCTGCGGTCTCAAAGTGGCCAAGATTCCTTTCAAACATGCCGTAATCCATTACATAGTCGTAATTTGAGTCATCGCGTGCAACTGCTTCCTTTGCATAATTGCTTGCAATCTGGTATTCCTCGTTGGCGGCGGCTATTTTCCCAAGATATGAATAGGCTGGGGCATATTCCGGGTTGATGTCAAGAATCTTCTTGAATGTGGCGGTTGCCTTGTCGTCATCCTCAAGATAATATGAGGTCCGTCCCACGCCAAAAAGTGCATCCAGGTTCTTTGGGTCATGAACAAGGGCTTTCTGGAAATACAGGCGTGACTGCTTGTACTGCTTGCGTGTAAACTCGTTCTCGCCAAGGGAAATGTTAGCCTCTGCGTTGTACGGGTCAATTGCGATTATTTCCTTTATATACTTGTTCCATTCGGTCTTGTTGCCCTGCGCCTTTGCAACGGTTGCGGCCAAAGCCAGTACTTCCGTGTTCCTTGAATCCTTTGTAAGCAGGGAGGTGCATATCTTTTTTGCATCATTCAGCTTGTTTGTGCTGAGCAGGAGGGATGCCTTGATTATCTGAAGTTCTGTGTCTGACTGGTATTTTGACGGAACAGAATCGTAAAGTGACAGTGCATACTCGTATCCGTCGTTCTCCACGGCAGAAAGAAGGTCATTCATGAATGAACTCTTTGTCCATGCGGGAGCCGGGCTGTCCGGAAGCAGGGCTGTGCTTTTATCTGGGGTGGTTGCAGCAAAGATCGGGGTAGTGGCGGCAAAAAGCACCAAAACTGGTAAAACTCTGATTTTCTTTAACTGTAGTTTCATATTTCCTCTTTTTTGCAT
Organism: Treponema sp.; assembly: GCA_016281495.1. Lineage (GTDB taxonomy): Bacteria > Spirochaetota > Spirochaetia > Treponematales > Treponemataceae > Treponema_D. The sequence goes on from JAEEIU010000015.1 coordinate 132,473, forward strand.
TAGTCTCTTGCTTTTTCTACCATGAAAAGATAAAATAGACCAAATGCGTAAACATCCTATTAGAAAGTTTTTAGGACTGACAGTCCTATACGCCGCTCTCATTGTCGGCATATTTGTATTGCAATTTAAGACCGAATCAGTCATCAACAGGGTTTTTGGTGACTTGCGGATTTCTCTTGCCCAAACCCAGGGAGACCAGAACCTTAGGAAGCTGAAGAATCAGTTCCAGGTTTCGTACCGTGGTTTGAACATCAGTGCGACAGAATCTAGTCCGGTAAAGGCGTTCAATTCTGCTTCTCCGAACTCAGTGATGAATCTTGTTCTGGACAATTTTACCGAAACAAAGAATTCATTGCAACTGAATTTTGCAGGCGGTTCATCGCTTACGTTCTCCCTCTCTGATGAGGGCGGTGCCCTGTATGTCTATGCCTCCGTGGGTTCAGGTTTGGATACAATATCCGTTCCATACCGCAATGAGGCCACCCATACGATAGAAGAACTCAGTGCCGGCCGCGTGATACTCAATTCCAAGGAAGCGCTTCTGGCACTCACTGCACCTGAAGTTGACTCCGAGAGAATCTACTTTACCAGTGATAATCCTGTGGCAAGCTATGGCCTGTATGACCCGAGCCGTAAATTTGAATTTGTTGCGGTTGCGGGTATGCCTATGACCGATGCCCAGTCTTACAATACATCTGTTAAACAATTCAGGGATACTTTGGTTACTCGTTTCAGTCAGGTGGCTGGAGGCAATCAGGCTGAAGATCTGACGGAAAAGGATGTCGTTGCCTTTGTGGCGGAAATGGCAAGCCGCAATCAGTATAACGAAAGCCTTGATATGGTCCCCGATTCATTCAAGAGGAGCAACAGGCGCACCTATGTCTCTGCCCCATATTTTGACAACCTGGTGAACATGGACAAGACGCTTTCGCTTGAACTTGAACGCTTTAATTCCATGGTTCAGACTGCCATAACTTCCGGAAACCTGGACATCTACACTGTGGACGGAATCACTGATTTCATGCTTCGTGAGAAAAACTCAGGCACAGTTCTTTCCATTCTGGGACTTCTTGGATCTCTGGAACAAACCGAGCCTACGGTAACACAGGCAATCGGAATCCTGAGCGTCTATGGAAACATGCTTGCAAAAGATAAGGAAATATCAGCCCGACTCATGCCGGCGCTTCCATATTGTATTTCTGTTCTTGAGGATAATGCAGTTCTGGAGAATGGACTCCTTCAGATTACAGAGAACGACCTTTTCATTTCTGTAGAGCAGAATGTGATTCTTGGTACAGCCCTCATAATGATCGGATCCCAGACGGGTCACAACGAATATGTCGAGGCAGGACGTCTTCTAGTTAACCAGCAGCTTGTCTATGTATCCTCCATGAACCTTCAGGCCCTGTCAGCGCTTTATCCGCTCCTTTTGCCGACAAATACATATTATCCGCATACTGTGGTCCTGGGCTATTACGGTTCAACTCCTGTGTGGGCATGGACTTGTGCAAACAACATCTCATGGCGCATAGCATCAAACGGTGTCGTAAGCCTGAACATGGAATTCCCGCTTGAGAATACTCATTACATGATAATCAAGGGCGTCCCGAACTTCCATTCAACAATAGAAATCCAGCAGATGATGTTCCGCACGGACCCAAGGTTCGAGACATACAATTCATCTGGTTATGTATATTCAGAGTCCAGCAAGACACTTTTCCTGAAATCAAGACACAAATCCAAAAATGAGCTTATAAGGCTCTGGTGTGATCCTGTAAGCAATTATGTTCAGAAAAACTGATGGCGGAGGCTTGGATGAGCGTTCAAACAATTCTTAACTCTCCACTTGCCGCACCGCTAAAAGGGCGTTTTCTGAGCTATGTAAAAGTCTGTTCACAAAGCGATTCTGCCAAAGCTGATTCCGGAATCCAACCGAGCACGGAATGTCAGTGGGACATGGCAAAATTTTTATGCCTGGAGTTGAAGGCCCTTGGACTCTCTGATGTTCAAACCACGGACAAATGCTACACTTACGGTCGTCTGCCTGCATCAAGCGGAATGGAAGGAAAAAAATCCATTTGCCTTTTGGCCCACATAGACACGGTTGAGGAAGTAAGCGGAAAGGACGTAAAGCCCATCGTTCATGAAAATTATAATGGGGCCCCAATAACTCTGCCCTATGGAAACATACTTGATCCTGCAAAAGACAAGGCCCTTGCCCAAGCCGGAAAAGAGGGAGACACAATCATCACGAGCGACGGCAACACTTTGCTTGGTGCGGATGACAAGGCCGGTGTAAGCGAGATAATGACCGCACTGGAATATTTTGTGAGCCACCCGGATGAAAAGCATGGTGAGATTGAAGTCATTTTTTCTCCAGATGAGGAGACGGGCCATGGCATGGATAATGTTCCCCTTAACCTTCTGAAATCCAAATGCGCATATACAGTGGACGGCGGACACATTGCCGAGCTTGAGACAGAATGCTTTAACGCATACAAGAGTGAGGTTGTCTTTACAGGAAAGGCCATTCACACAGGCTATGCCAGACCCGACATGATAAACGCAATCAACATGGTATCTTCTTTCGTACAGTCACTGCCACATCATCAGATGCCGGAAACAACCGACGGACGCATGGGTTTTTATGCCCCCCTTGAAATCTCCGGTGGAATGGAAAAGGCATCCGTCACCCTTTTTTTGCGTGACTTTGAGGAAGAAGGAATGAAGAAGCGGCTTTCCCTGGTGGAGGAACTTGCGGCGGCTACGGCACATTCCTATGGCGGGGAATTCAAGGTTACACATACAAAGCAGTATGTAAACATGAAGACGATTATGGACCAGCATCCAGAGGTGGTGCAGAATCTTGTGCAGGCTTACAGAAATGCCGGTCTTGAACCTGTGTTCCCTGCAATCCGCGGTGGTACTGACGGTTCCAGACTTACGGAGATGGGCATACCCACACCAAATATTTTTACAGGCGGACACAATTTCCATTCAAGGTCGGAGTGGGCAAGCTTGAGCCAGATGATCTGTGCCGTTAATGTATTGATTCAACTGGTCATTCAATGGACAAAAAACTGATGTACAGTTACAGATAGAGGGGAAACAGATGTATGAGTATCATGTAGAAGGCGGTATTCCGATCAAGGGTACCGTTCATGCCAGCGGAAATAAAAATGCGGCGCTTCCATGTATTGCGGCGGTTCTGCTTACAAAGGAAGATGTAATCCTCCGCAATATTCCGGAAATAGAAGACTGTCATGTGATGATTCAGATTCTTGAGGCTATGGGAGTCGAGGCCCAAAAGCTTGAGGATCATGTGTGGAAATTCAATTCCTCAAAACTCAAGGACTGTACGATTCCGCATGACCTGAGCAAGAAAATCAGGGCATCCATTCTGTTTGCAGGTCCCCTTGTGGCACGCTGCGGTAAGGCTGTGATGCTTCCACCGGGAGGAGACGTAATCGGACGGCGCAGGCTTGATTCTCACTTCCTTGCCCTGACAGAGATTGGTGCCCGTGTAACTACAAACGGCAAATTTGAATTTAGTGCAAACAAGCTGGTCGGTGCGGACATATTCCTTGACGAGACATCAGTTACCGCAACAGAAAACGCAGTAATGGCATCTGTTCTTGCGGACGGGAAAACCGAAATAACAAATGCCGCTTCTGAGCCACATGTTCAGGATTTGTGCAACATGCTCAATTCAATGGGTGCGAAAATAAGCGGTATAGGTTCAAACATACTTACAATCGAAGGCGTGAAAGAGCTGGGTGGGACAGATTTTTCAATAGGACCTGACTTCATGGAGATTGGTTCGTTCATAGGACTTGCGGCGGCTACTCGTGGCTCAATCACGATTACCGGTGTCAATCCAAAGGACATGAGGCCTTTGCGCATATCGTTCGGCAAGCTGGGCATACGCTGGGACATTGAGGGAGATGCGCTTACAGTTTCTGCAGGACAGGAAATGCGGGTAAACAATGACCTTGGCGGAATGATCCCTAAAATTGATGACAGTCCGTGGCCTGGATTCCCGCCGGATTTGACTTCCATCATGACGGTGGTTGCAACCCAGGTTGAAGGAACCGTTTTGATTTTTGAAAAGATGTTTGAAAGCAGGATGTTCTTTGTGGACAAGCTGATCAGCATGGGTGCGCGAATTACCCTGTGCGATCCTCATAGGGCGGTTGTTACGGGACCCAGCCTCCTGCATGGAGAGCATCTTGTGTCTCCTGACGTACGTGCCGGAATGGCGATGGTTATTGCGGCAATGGCGGCTCATGGTGAAAGTGTCATAAGCAACGTGTACCAGATTGAACGCGGTTACGAGCATCTTGTGGAACGTCTTCAATCTCTTGGTGCAAGAATAAAGAGGGTGGAAGTCTAGATGCATCCTTTCGTTCATATTCTTGGAAGAGAAATTCCGATGTACTCAATCTGCATCGTGACGGGAATGCTGGTGGCGGGGTGCATCATTGTCTTGCTTTCTTCAAGGTTCTCCGTAAAAAGGGATGATGCGCTTTATTCATACCTTTATGCCATTTTGGTGATGATAGCCGGTGCAAAGATATTTTTCATCATTGTGAATATTCCCCATTTGCCCGAGATGATCAGGGAAGTTGGTTTTTCGGGGCTAATGAAGGGAGGCTTTGTTGTTTACGGCGGACTTTTGGGTGCCTTCCTTGGAGTTGCGATTTACGGATGGCAGTTCAAGATGGATTCAAAACCACTGTATTCACTTTTGATTGTCGGGGTTCCGCTTGCACAGGCATTTGGCAGGATAGGCTGCTTTATGGCGGGCTGCTGTTACGGTAAGATTTGCTTTGGCTCACATTGCGTTTATATCAATGGGGCGTCACGTTTCCCGGTACAGCTTTTGTCATCAGGTTTGGATCTCCTTCTCTTTTTTATCCTGCTTGCCAGCGTGTTCATCAAAAGGGCAAAGCACTATCAGTTTTCAATTTACCTGATTGGTTACGGAATAGTCAGGTTCATATGCGAGTTTTTCCGGGGCGATGAGGAGAGGGGATTTATCGGGCCGCTTTCGATTGCGCAGTGGTTCAGCATTCTCTTTGTGTGCGTTGGAATTATCTTATTTGTAGTTAGATTCAAAAAGGTGGAAGAGCCTAAGGATCTGGATATCCAAATGGAGGAAAAAAATGGATGATCAGTTTCAGGACAATCAGTCAAATCAGGTAGATCCGTGGGATCAGGCAAATCAAAATGATCCGTGGGATCAGCCAAGTCAGCCTCAGGATCAGTCAAATCAGTATGAATCATCAAGCCAGCAGAATGACTCAAGTCAGGAAAATTCAGGCTACCAGAACCAGCAGCCAGCCGCTCAACCGCCTGTGCCACAACAGCAGATGACACAACAGCCTGTACAACAGCAGCCGGTGAACCAGTATTCATATCAGAACCAGCAGCAAGTGCCACCCAGACCTGCAACGTATCCGGGAAAGGGCCTTTCTGTAGCGTCCATGGTCTTGGGAATCATTGCCATGGTATGTCTCCTTACAGGATGGTTTTCATTTATTGCTGTGGTAATGGGTGTCGTCGGACTCATATTGGGAATTATGGGAAAAAAGAAGACTCCAAACGGAATGGCAACAGCAGGTATCGTGCTTTCAATCATAGCGCTTGCCTTGGGTGCCCTTATTTTCGTAAGCTGTATAGTCTGCATGTCATGTATCTTTAGCTCAACTGCGGATTTCTATCCTAATTTTCCAGACATCTTCAGTGATGCCGAAAGCTGGAATTATACCCTATAGTTCAAGCTGATAGGCACCTGCATCAAGGTTTTTATAGAACTCTTCATCAGGTATGGGTTTCCCGAACAGGAAGCCCTGTATTTTCTCGCAGCCGTTGTTCTTCAGGAACTGATAGGCCTCGTCTGTTTCAACTCCTTCTGTAAGAGTGCTCATGCCAAGTTCTTTTGCCATGATTATTATGTTCTTTAAAATGAGTTGTGCCTTCTGGTTGCCGGAGAAACCGCTCAGGAATTTCATGTCGATCTTCATCATGTCAAAGTCATATTCCTTAAGTACGTTAAGGCCGGAATATCCCGAGCCAAAGTCATCAAGCCACAGGGCATATCCGCTGTTGTGCAGGGTCTTTAGCATGGCTTTAAGCTTTTCGTCATTCTCGGAAAGGGTGCTTTCTGTTACTTCTATATGAATCAGCTTTTTGTCAACGCCGTATTTTTTCAGGCATCCTTCTACATCATCCACAAGATTGGTTGAATCAAAATCTAGCTTGGAGAAATTCAGCGATACGGGTATAAGGGTAAGCCCGTGTTCTTTTGCATAAACAAAATTCCTGCATACTTTTTCCAGGACATACAGGTCAAGCTTGTAAATCTGGTGGTATTCCTCCAGGGTCTGGATGAAATCGGAAGGAGAGAGGAATCCATACTCGCAGTCATCCCATCGTGCAAGGGCCTCAAGTCCGCAGAGTTTTCCTGTGTTTGCATTTACCACCGGCTGATAGTAAACCTTGATGCGTTCTTTTTTAATGGCATTGTCAATGTTGTTGATTATGTACTGCTTTTTATAGAAGTTGCCCGCCATGGAGTTGTCATACTCGCAGTAATCGTTGTTGTACCTCTTCTTGATTGAATAGCAGGCATACCGGGCATGGTCGCAGGCAATAACCGGAAGACATTCCCTGTCCTTGGGCCTGTAACCTCCTACTTTAAGGCCGAGCATCACTTCATATTTTGTTCCCAGCATGTTGCGCTTTAGGGTTTGGATTTTTTCGGGTATGGCTTCGTTCTTTGTAAGCACGACAAAATTGTCATTGGAAAAATGTGCGACAATCGAATTCTTGAAAATTTTGTTGAGCATGTCAGCAAATTCCTTTAGGAAATCGTTGCCTTCCCAAAAACCGTATTTTTCGTTTATTGTCTTAAAGTTCTCGATGTCAAGGAAAAGGAAAATAAGATCGCCTATTTCAACTGACTCATCGTGCAGAAGGTCCAGGGCCTGACTCCTGAAATAATGCATGTTTGCTATGCCAGTAACCTCATCACTTATGGAAAGCTTAAGGAGTATGCCGTGGGCGCGGTCAAGCTTTTCGCCTTTTTCTGCTTCCTTTAGTTTCTGATGATAGGCGTTTATTGCACTCATTAGAAGGGAGATGAAGACAATAAAAAGGTTTACCTTTGTTGCAAAGGTGGCGGGCGTAAAGCGGTTGCAGAGCCAGAAGAAAACGGCATAGGTCAGCGAAAGGAGTAAAAATGAATAAATGGGCCTCCAGACGACAAACGAAAAGACAAAGATGGTCATTGTCATCAATGTGATGAACTGCTCACCCTTCTGGTAATCAAGATAGGAGATGTATATTCCGAAAACCAGTGCCACTATGGAAAAGAAGTATTTGAGCACTTCCCACACGCGGCGGTTGGAACCCAGCTTTTTTATATGACGGATTGAATAGATGAAGAGTACAATGGCAGTAAGAAGCAGGACGCTAAAGCATGAGATATGGACTATGAACCATTCGTCTGTGCGCCTTGTCTCCTCAAAAAACTGCCTTATGGAAATGTTTATTATCATGAATACTTCAAGTATTATGATTACTGAGGAAACATAAACTGCGGAACGGATATTTGATTTGTCAAAATACCCGTTGATATAGGGTGAATGTTTGTCCGCGCCTATAAACTTTTTAATTCTGCCAAGAAGTCCCATGCCTCCATTATAAAGCATGATTTTAAAAAAAGGAAATAAAAAAGAGGAAAAATGGAAGAAAAGGGGCCTGTGCAATTTAGCGGGGTATGTTGATTTTATCCGTTCTATCTGATACTATTCGGTCTTAATATAACCTTTTGGGGGAATTATGAATAAATATGTAAAGCGCTATCTGATTGACGCCCTTGGTGGAATGGCACACGGTCTTTTTGCATCCCTTCTTGTTGGAACAATCGTAAAGACGCTCGGTCAGCTGATTTTGAAACTGGGTGAAAACCCCGTAGGAACTTTTTTTGTTGATGCAGGAACCTTTGCCTCTGATGCGGCTGTTGTCGGTGCCGCCATGGCAATTGCAATAGGATATGCCCTCAAGGCCCCTAAGCTCGTGCTTTTTTCCCTTGCGGCTGTCGGTGCGGCATGTAACAAGCTCGGTGGTGCGGGAGGACCTCTTGCGGTTCTTGTCATTGCGATAATTGCCTCTGAACTTGGAACCCTTGTAAGCGGAAAAACCAAGGTGGACATTCTTGTAACCCCTCTGGTAACCCTGATTTCCGGTGTCCTGCTTGCGGTTTTGTGTGCAAAGTGGATTGGTCTTGCGGCATCTTCCGTCGGTGACCTGATAATCTGGGCCACAAACCTTCATCCGTTTGTTATGGGAATAATAGTGTCCGTAATCGTTGGTGTTGTGCTTACCCTGCCAATATCCAGTGCGGCAATCTGTCATGCCCTGGGACTTGTCGGTCTTGCGGGTGGTGCTGCTGTTGCCGGCTGTTCTGCAAACATGATAGGTTTTGCAATCATGAGCTTCCGTGAAAACAAGTGGGGAGGCCTTTTGAGTCAGGGCCTTGGAACTTCCATGCTCCAGATGCCCAACATCATTAAGAATCCCAGAATATGGCTTCCGGTAATTCTGTCTTCCGCAATAACAGGTCCAATTTCAACCTGTGTATTCAAGCTGGAGATGAACGGTGCTCCCGTTTCTTCCGGAATGGGAACCTGCGGCTTTGTAGGCCAGATCGGAATGATTACCGGCTGGTATTCCCCGGTTGAACAGGCAGTCGCAAAAGGTGCCGCAGCAATTACCCCAGGCGTAATGGAATGGCTTGGCCTTATTCTTGTAAGCTTCATCCTTCCCGGAGTCCTGACATGGCTCTTTGGCCTCTTGTTCAGAAAAATTGGCTGGATCAAAGACGGTGACCTTAAGCTGATTGAAAGTTAATTAAGAATTAAGAATGCGGAATTAAAGAAGTTGTCACGCGGATTCGAAATTGCTAACGCAATTTCTTTAAATGTGATGGGTAATTTTGTTGTGTGTAGATGACTGCTTAACCGTTTTAAACTATTAGGATGAGGAATGTATGAAAGTTGGGATTTTAATTGCTATTGCGGTTTTGGTGGCCGTTTTGTTTTTGATTACTCGTGGCAAGTCAAGGGCTGTGGCTGCGGACATTAATGGGGTTGCGGATTCAATAAGGAAAGTGCTGGACTCAGACTATATGAAAATAGACTTTTTGACAATCAGTGGTGGCGGCAAGGATCAGTTTGTTCAGTTTTCGCGGGAAAAGGATGGACTGATGTTGTGGTGGCCTAATGTTAAGGTTCAGCAGGCAAATATCGAAAAGCTCAAGCCGGTGTTGAACGCAATCGGATATTCCGGCACGGTAAAAACTGACACTGATGTAAACGCAGAAACCCTTGCCAATCTGTCATACAAAGAATACGTCCAGTTGAGCGACGGCGTGTATGCAAATGTCGGCCATGACAGCGGTGAAATCCTGGAATTGGTAAAAAGACTGTTCACGGAAGTCTTCGGATACTACGACTTTGACAATATGAAGGTCCAGCTTTCTGTAATCGGGTAAGAAAAGTTAATTAAGAATTATGAATTATGAATTGAAAAGTTAAAAGGAGACAAAAAGTGAAGAAAAACGTTTTATTAATTATTAGTGTTTTGGTTTTGTTTGCAGGATGTGTTTCTGCTCCCAAGCAAAATGTGACTCATGTGGAAAAGGCTGTTACGAATGAGGTTTTTGGATTTAAGTTTGGCGATGACTTGTATCTTGCGGTTCAGAACGGCATAAAAAACTATACCTTTAAAGTCAACACGGAAGACATATCTATCGGTGATATGGGAAACACAATGGTTTTCGTTCTGGATAAAAAAGATGTTTATGAAGTCAGTCTGGCACGTTTAAAAGATGTTCCCGGAATAAGCAAGAATGATTCAAATAAGGAAAAGCTTATGAAGTACTATGAATGGGAAAAAGAATATCAGGTGACAAATGCAGGCGTGTCTTTCCTTCAAGAACATTTTCAAAGTTTTGAAGATGCAGGCACTCAGTACATCGCTTGGGATTATAAGACAAACAGTAAGTATGAGGACGGAACTAAAATTGTAGAAACAAAGGGATTCACTTTTGTTTCCGGAGATTATTTTGTAACAATAATGGAATGCATAGATGATGGATCAAATGTTAAGGCAAAGAACGAGGAATACAAAACCCTGTATAAGCGCATCACAATATTTGATTCCGAAATCAATGAGGATACAGTAAATCAGGTCCTGGGCAAATAGACGACAAGTGCTGAAACTACAGCTTGTCTATCAACATAGAACATTTTCCTGATGGAATCGGGAGCGTCTTTTTCTTTTGGTCCAGAATGTTGATCGTAAAGTAGTAGAGCTTTTCGCTTTCCATCTGGATTTCCCAGCCGCGTGAACTCTTGTTGCTCAAAATCGTAATCAGGTTGCGCTTTAGGGACAGCTTTTCAATTCCCATAATCTCAAGGTTCGGAATTACCCAGTCTACCGTTTTTCTTGGCAGGCTTATGTTAAGTCCGATGATGTTTTCTATCATTATTGCGATTGTGGATAATCCTATGAAATGCAGGAAACGCTTGCGCGGGAAGCTTGAGTCGCCACGTAACTGTGCTGGTCCTTCTTTTGTAGGAAGATATGCCTCGAACAGGTCTCCCTTTTGCTTTGAATCCAGCGGGCTCAATCCTTCCAGAATATAGTACATGTGGCGGATTGCACATTCGCGGGCAAAATCGTAGTGCTGGTATTTTTCCAGTCCCTTAATCACCATAAAGTTGAACGGCGGGAATACGGATCCCTTGAATCCTTCTCCGGTGAGCTTAAAGTCCTGGTCATCTGCACTCAAGGTCGGGAACGGATGGTCGGTTCCGAATGTCTTGGGTGAGCTCAAGTGTGATACAAGAATCTCTGCCCTGTCGGCGTTTGGAAGCTCTGCAAGCATGGGCCAGAAACCGGCTATTGTTTTACGTGGCAGGCGCTTTTCGTCCTTGTCCAAATCGTGGTAGAAGCCAGTTTCGGAATCCCACATCAGGGAGTTGATTCTTGTCTTGAGGCTAAAGTACATTTTCTTGTACTGGAAGCTTATGTCCTTGTCGTTTAAGATGTCCCCAAGAGCAGACATGTGTGCGGCGTTTATTGCCATACAGCTGTTAAAGTCTATGGGGTAGTATGCGCCCTTTCTTGGTGAATTGAACATCGTGGAGAAAGTGTGCGGAACTGAATAAAGTCCGTTAGGCTTCTTGAAAGTGCGTTCAATCCAGCTCATATAGCTTTGGAGGATTGGCATTACTTCCTTGATTCGCCTTTTGTTGGCCGATTTGTGGTAAAGGTTGAATTCAGCCCATGCAAAAAGCGGCAGGCCCACACCTTCCGGATTGGTTTTGTCTGTGATGGGTTTGTTTGTCTTGGCATCATACTTCCATCGTATGGCACCGTTTTCTTCCTGGCGTGCGTAAAAATAATCTATGTTCTTGCTGGCTGGAAAATTCCTGTTTGAATAGACCAGGAAAAATGAGGAAAAGATAGCTTCGGCTTGATCCAGTATGTACTTGCCGTTCATAGGATAAATAAACAAGCCGTCCGGTGACTTTTCTCCGGTATCGGGGTCGATCCAATAATCTGAAAGCCAGTTCCAAGTCTTGTCATATATGTCCACAAAATCTTGGTCATAAAAATGAATCTTTGGAAAATCTCGTTTGTTCACAATTGCTCCTAAGGCTGCATATTTACAGCTGATTCGGAAGGACTTTTTTTATAAAAAAATGCTCCATCTTCAACTTTTATTATATCATATTATTTTAAAAAACGGTATAATTTTAAAAAAATTTTTTCAGGAATTTGCCGAAAATCGTCATTTTAGGCTGAATCCTGGCAAAACTTCCCCCTTTTTAGTCCAAATTTACCACAAGTGCGCCTGTTTTTTTGTCTTTGGGGACCTTTTCGGTGATTGACGGTATAAAAAGACAGCTTCCAGAATACAGTTTTTTTTCGCTCAGGATAAGTAAAAGGCCTTTTTCCGAGCATGCATAATATCCTTTTTTGTTGTCCGGCAGACGGATCAAGTCGCTTGTAATCCTGACAGGCATCATTCCTTCCTTTATATCAGGCAAAAGCTTTTTGTCGTTCGTCATTGCCACAAACGAAAGAACTGCCCTTTCTTTGGGTAATCTTGCCTTTTCGGACAGTTTTTTCAGCGCATGTGGGGCCTGCTCGGTTGTGAATGCAAAATTGCACCATTTGCCGCCTTTTTTTCCGTCCATGGGACATGTAGTGCAGTGGGTGCATGGAGAAATGGGGAAATAGTCCGTCCTCATGAAAGAATCCCTCATCAGGGAAAGCAGTCTGGAGGAGGGTGGTGTTCCTGGTTCAATTACTAGAATTCTTGTTTCCTCTTCCTTATTCACGTAATCAAGAATGCCCTGGACGTATTTTTTTGCAAGATAATCAGGGGGCATTTTGTCTCCCTCACGAATCTCGTTGAATACGTTTGCACAGCTTATGAACGAGGCCTTTTCCTTTATGGCAGTGCCAAAGTTGCCCTTTACGCGTATGATTTTCCATGGCTTTGCGTTCAATCTTGCGGAAACAGTCAAAAGCAGGTTTTCTCCAATTGAAAGCGCCTGTGATGAAATGTCCATGCAGTACCATGTAAGCTCCTTTGCCCTGAGTTCTGGACGTGCCAGCATGACTGCAATGGGAACCGTAAGTGGACCGCTACCCATGTCAAGACAGATTGAATTCTCCTTTAAGTTGAAAAGTTGGGACGGGAGGTTTGAAAAAAGCCTTGTAAGACGTACAAGATTCCACCAAAGGTAATAATGCGTGTAGGCGGAAAGTGTTGCAGGCTGATTCATGTAGCCAAGACGGCGCTCTGTCCTTTCGTCGGTTAGGGTATGGCTCAATTCCAGTATGTTTTTTGGAAGCAGTGCCCTTTGCTTTGAGTTTAGCGGATGTGTTGAAGAAATGATTTTGTCAAATTCAGCTAGAATCTTTTTTGCATCGGCCGGAATTGAAGATTCAGCAAGAAGTGAATTTTTCATCTTTTACTGGCTCCTTTTGTTGATGTTCCGGATTTGAAGGAATAGGCTGTCCAGTTCCGCACGGCATTTCCGTATTGCAAAAAGGGCTTTTTCCTTTGGGTTTTCCTCAGACATTTCATGAAGCAGCTGATCCTGTGCCCCCTGAATCGTAAAATGCTTTGTGTAAATAAGGTACTTTAACCTGCAGATGATGTCAATTTCCCTCTGGGTGTATACGCGGTGTCCTCCGGAATCTTTCTGTGGGTTGAACAGGCTTACGTTCTCTTCCCAGTAACGCAGCACATGCGGCTTGATTCCTGTAATCGTCTCTACTTCACCAATCGTATACTGAGCCAAACTTAGCGCTCCCTGTCCTGCCATTTCTGACGGCTTGCCTTCATCTCTATCTGCACCGGAATCTGGTCAAAGCCAAGATCTTCCCGCACACGGTTCTTTAAGTATGTGACATAGCTTCCTGGAACGTTTTCCGGACGTGTTGCAAAAATCAGGAAATTTACCGGGTTAACGCTTGTCTGTGTAATATATCGGACTTTAAAGTGAATGGCTTTTGTTGCAGGCGGCGGATATTTTTCCAGCCAGTCGTTTAGTGCTATGTTTAGTGTGGCAGTGTCGATTTTGCGTGTAAGCTGTTCAAACAGGGTAAGGGCCGTATTCATCAGGTTCTTGAGGCCGTCGTGGTTCTTTGCGCTAAGGGTGACAATCGGTGCCCACTGCATCTGGCCGAACATCGTGCGTATGTAGTCGAATGCCTTTTTCTGCGCCTTGGTGCTCTGGTCTTCCATGGTGTCCCATTTGTTCAGGATGAAGATGATTCCCCTTCCCCTCTCGTATGCAAGGGAGCAAATCTTCTTGTCCTGTTCTGTAAGGCCTTCCTGTGCGTCTATCATCAAAAACATTATGTCACATTCATCAAGCGTCTTTATTGCACGGTTTACGGAATAGTATTCCACGTTTTCCGTAACCTTGCTCTTTCGCCTGATTCCTGCCGTATCCAGAATCTGAATGTCCCTGCCGTTGTAGCGGAAACTTCCCTCCACGACGTCGCGGGTAGTTCCGGCATAGTCGCTTACAATGCTGGCCTGGGTGTGGGTAAGCGCGTTGCTTAGGGTTGATTTTCCTGTGTTGGGTTTTCCGAGTATTGCGATTCGGATTGGTCGGTCTGTTTCTGAGCCTTCCGTTACCCTGCTGAAGTCAAGTCCCTTTACCATTGCCTCTTCAAGCTGGGGCAGGTTGTCTCCGTGACTTGCAGAAATGAAAAGCAGGTCGTTGAATCCGAACTTCATGTAGTTGTATGCAAGGGCTTCGTTTTTTCCACCCTCGGTCTTGTTTACGGCCGCAATCAGCTTTGACCAGTATGGCCTTAACCGCAGGATAAGCTCCTCGTCTTCTGCAGTGATTTCTGTGGCATCAAGGAGAAGAAGTATCCTGTCGGCTCGGGTAAGCATTTCAACTGTCTTTTCAACAACAAGATCGTCCATTTCGCTTTCTCGGCTTGTAAGGTCACGGGTAAGCTTGTATCCGCCTGTGTCCATAAGGTGAACGGGTTTCCCTGCAAGAAAACATGTGCCTTCAACCGGGTCTCGTGTCACGCCGGGAGTTGGGTCCGTGATGGCCCTTTTTGTGTGGGTCAGCGCGTTGAACAGAGTGGATTTCCCGACATTGGGGCGTCCGGCAATTACAATGAGGGGAAGGTTGAAATATATCTGGTCGGGGTAGTATTTTTGCTTTTCCGCCTTTCTCTGGCTTTTAAGCTCATCGTCCTCCGCGTCCTCCTTTTCCTGTTTGTCCTGGTTCTGGAGTGCGGATACGATTTTTACTTCTTCTTCAGTCTGTGCAATCGGCTTCGGTTTTGAAAAATCCGGTTTGGCCTTTTTCTTTTTTGCCATGGTTCTCCATTAGCTGCGGTACATTTTTGCAAGCTTGGCCTTGTACAGTTCAGCTATCTTGTATCTCATCATTTCCTGTTTGGCGCTAAGTTCAACACCTACTTCAAACGGTTTAGTAATGATATCAAATTTATTGATTTTTTCAAAGGACTTGAAACCGTTCTTTGCACTTATTAATTCGGCTACCTGGGCTTCAAGCATTTTAATTATCGGCTCGCTTTGCACAAGCTGTTCATAAGA
The DNA here is from genome assembly GCA_016281495.1 of Treponema sp. Lineage (GTDB taxonomy): Bacteria > Spirochaetota > Spirochaetia > Treponematales > Treponemataceae > Treponema_D. The sequence goes on from JAEEIU010000015.1 coordinate 147,654, forward strand.
CTGATACTCAACATTGTTTTCTTTTGCGTAGGTTTCAATCTCTTCCTGACTCGGCAAAATCAATGCGGTAAGATAGCGCTGATCCTCGCCTTTTTCGTTTGTACCGAATACGATTGCAGTCTGAATGTACTGAGAGGTTGCAAGTTTTTGTTCAATCGGAATAGGCTCGATGTTTTCTCCACCCATAAGAACGATGGTATCCTTTTTGCGTCCACGCAGCTGGATTTCGTTGTCCACTGTAAGGCGTGCAAGGTCTCCCGTGTCAAACCATCCGTCCTTGTCTATTACCTTGGCAGTAAGGTCTTCCCTCTTGTAGTATCCCTTCATGACTGTCGGGCCCCTTACCTGGAGTGAGCCTTTTTGTCCGCGTGGAACAGGCTTTCCGTCATCATCAACAACACGGACTTCCACACCGCGGATTGGAGTACCAACCGTATGCATGACTGGATCTGCAATAGGACGAACGGAAATGATTGGGGCAGTTTCTGTAAGACCGTAGCCTTCCACAACCTTGATTCCGATTGCCCAGAAGAATTTATCTATATAACCCGGATATGCTCCACCACCGGCAATACCCGCACGGAAATTCTTTCCGACCAGTTTCTTGATTTTTCTGAACACAAGGAACTTTCCCAACAGGCGGATGGGGTAGAGGAGGAGCCACGGCAGAACAAGAACCGGCCACCAGAAACCAAGATGGTCATGTCCAAAGCGGGCTGTCTTTCTGCGGAGCTTTACGTCTATTGAACACCAGAGGATTGACTCTCCAACAAAGAACTTGAACATTGCGAGAGTAATGCCTCCTGCCTTGCGCATTTTCCTCATGATACCGTCGTAGATTGCCTCGAATACACGTGGAACTGCCGGCAAAAGATGAGGATTCATTTTCTCCATGTCTGCAAGAAGAACGGAACCTATCGGGCGGCTGTAAACCATTGATGCACCCTGGCTCATGATGACGTATTCAACCTCGCGCTGGAAAACATGCCATACTGGAAGAACGCAAAGGCCTTTCTCTCCAGGATTAAGGAAGATTCTTTCATCAACATCATCAAGCTGTGCAATGAAGTTTCCGTGGGTCAGCATTACACCCTTTGGTGTTCCCGTCGTGCCGCTTGTAAAAATGATTGTGGCAAGATCGTCCCACTGCCCCTTGTCCAGTTCCTGCTCGACTACATCCGGATGCATTTTCCTCCATTGGTGTCCGTTTTTGACAAGATCCTGGAACTGATAGAATTTTATGCCCATCTCTTCGGCGCGCTTTATCTCATGCTCTTCAACAGGATCAAAGGCAATGATGGCTTCCATTGTGGGAACCTTGTCCTTGATGTTCAAAAGCTTTTTTACCTGAGTCGTGTTTTCTGTGATTACGATGTGGCATTCTGCAAACGAAAGTATATATGAAAGGTCTGATTCTGTTGCATCACATCCACGCGGGGTATCCACACAGCCCAGGGTAAGAAGGGCCATGTCCGCCTGCTGCCATTCCTTGCGGTCATCGCTTATGAGGCCGATTCTTTCTCCACGGGTAACACCGTGCTCCATGAGGCCGCCTGCAAAGTCCAGGACATTCTGGTACATGTTGTGATAGTTTGTGGGAATGAATTCTCCGGTTTTTGTTCTTGAATACTGTGCGTTTACTTCCGGGTATTTTTCTGCGATTTTACGAAGCATCTTTGGCAGTGTCTGTTCAATAACCATGGTTACCCCTTTTTGATTTTGACAAAATAATAAAAAATGTAAGACTACCGTAATTATAGATAGTCATTTTACAAATTTCAACAAAAAATTTAGCGAAAAAAGTCAGAATTTACAAAAAAAGTCGCAATAATCCAATAATTGTTCTGAATAATCTATGTCACTTTTTTTCTTTTTCCTTGAGAAAATCCTTTTTTACTGGTATAATCTAAGGCATAAAGATTGAATTACAGGGCGGTTTGATCCGTTCAATTTTCTGATTTATAGGAGAATCTTATGAGAAAATTTTTTAATCTGGCTGTATTGGCTTTGGTAGCCTCAATATTTTTAAGCTCATGTCTTTCAATAGAAGCTTCTAATGGTACTGTCAGAACTTCTTCACCGACAAACGGTAATTCCAGCACCGTTACAATCAGGCTGAATGATAACTGCCCGAACAATGATGCTGCAAGAGCCGCTCAACTTATTTTAAAGGCCGCAAATAAAGATTACAAATCCGAGATTACATTCTCTTATCAGGGAGCTCCAAGTCTTTCTGCCATTAAGCCTGTTTCGCTTTATTATGCAAACTGTCTGGCAATCAATCAGGCCCTTAAGGATGTATACGGAAAAAGCACGCTTACATTCAATACCGCAAAGGACGGCAGCGGGGCAACTCTTGATTTTTCAAGCTCAAATGCCATCATAAACTCTTTGCTTACAATGGCACTTTACAATTATACTACGGTTTACGCAATCTATAAGTTTTAATTGAACTCTAGAACCGGACGCGGCATGTAATGGGAAGATGGTCGGAGTATCCTTTGCCTGAATAAATCATGTAGCGTTCCGGAACATGAGTACTTTCGTTGCACCAGGGACCGTCAGTCTGAACGTTAAAATCTATGACTTCAACTGCCCCTGATGCAAAGAAATGATCTATCCTTGACCATTCACCCTCAAAATAATATGACCCCGGTTCAACCAGCGATCCCGACTGGGTATACCACAAAGATTTGACCGACACTCCTTCTTCATCAAGGCCTGGATTCAAATAAACCGTGTCATGTTCTTCGCCTTCTGAAAAATCCATAAGGTCACGGTTAAAGTCTCCGCATGCAATTACCGGCATGTTTTGGGAAACTTTTCCTGACATGCGCCTTGCCAAAAGCCCCTCCTGATATTCCCGCCACATCTCTGTTTCCTCTTTTCCTCCGCTCATGCTTTTCCAATGGTTTACAAAAAGCGTAAGCTCATGGCCTGCCTTTAGCACCGTTACCTGAAGCAGGGGCCTCATGCTCGGCATCTCTGTGTCACACCTGATGTCCATGCCATGAACCGTGGGCGATACCAGCTCGAACCGTGAAAGCACTCCCACACCGATTGAACCTTCCTTTTCCTTTGTAAAACACGCGTAGGTATAGGCCTTTCTGGAATTCCATTCACCGGCAAGGAAATTTGCGATGTCATGCATTACCGATTCATTTTCAATTTCCTCAAGCACTACCACGTCGGCATCAAAATCCTTGATGGCCGAAGCCAGCCGTTCAAGCCGGATACTGTAGGCCTCGTCGTTCCAGCTTTTGTTTTTGATGAACTCGGCGTATTCAGTTCCTTCGGTCACCGAATCAAAGAAAGTCTGGGTGTTCCAGCAGGCAATCTTTATTTCCTGTGCCTTTTCCGAATAGCTTTCGTGATCAGCGGACGCCATGCAAGATGACATGACCGCTACCAAAACCAAAGAAAGAATAAGATAAACAATTTTTTTCATAATAATACCTCTGATATATAAGTGGTACGTAATCTGAGGTTTTTAACAATAAAAGGACGAATTTTTTAAATTTTTTCAAAAAAAAGAACACGCCGGTTTTCGACGTGTCCTTTGGCATGATTTGTGCCGGAATGGTTTAGAAAGTTTCTTCCTTAATCAAACCTCTTGTCCTCGATTCTCTTGGTTTTCTTTTCGCTTCTGGGGAGTTCGCCTTCTCCGACGACCTTTACTTCCGGGGTCATGTTGTATTTCTGCTTGAAGTTGTATTGCATGGCAAGTGCAACCTCGGTTCTGTCTGTGCCGCCTTCAACTTCTACGAACAGGGTCATCTTGTCCTTGCCGTCAACATGTTCGATTACTGCACGGTATTCGCTTGATGTTCCAGGAACGCCCTTTATTACGTCCTCGATGGTGCTTGGGAAGATGATGTTTCCCTTTACCTTTACCATGTCGTCGCTTCTTCCAAGGATCTGCGTGATTCTTGGGTACTTCAAACCGGATTTGCTTGGCTCTGTTACAAAGGCAGCCAGATCGTGTGTACGGAAACGGAACAGAGGAGCTCCTTCCTTTACGAGTGTCGTGAGCGTGATTTCTCCGATTTCTCCTTCCTTTACCGGCTTACCTGTTAGCGGATCCAGAATCTCGATGTAAACGTAGTCGTCAAAAATGTTGATTGCTTCTTCGCCCACACAGTTGATTCCGATGCCTGGACCGTAGCATTCCGTAAGGCCGTAGATGTCGTAGAGCTCGATGCCCAAAATGCCCTGAATGCGGTTCCTCATCTTTTCTCCCCAACGCTCAGAGCCGATGACACCCTTTGTCAGGCAGATTTTATCCTTGAGGCCGCGTTTTTCAACCTGTTCAGCCAAAAGAAGTGCGTATGATGAAGTTGCGCAGATAACGGTGGACTTAAGGTCCTGCATCATCTGGAGCTGTTTTTCCGTGTTTCCTGGACCCATTGGAACGGCCATTGCACCAAGCTTTTCACATCCAGCCTGGAAACCGATGCCTGCAGTCCACAGACCATATCCTGGAGTTATCTGAATCCTGTCTTTTTTAGTGATGCCTGCAAGTTCATAGCAGCGTGCGAACATTGTTGCCCAGTCGTCAACGTCTTTCTTTGTATATGGAATTACTACCGGGGCACCTGTAGTTCCGCTGGAAGAGTGAATGCGGACAATTTCGTCTTCCGGTACGGTTGCAAGTCCAAGCGGATATGCATCCCTGAGCTGCTGCTTTGTTACAAATGGAACAAGGTTTTCAAAGTCTTCCTGAGTTTTGATGTCTGCGGGATTTACGTTCTTAAAGCGCTCGGTATAAAAAGGATTTCCAAACGCCTTTACCCTTCTAATCTGCTCCCTGACCTGTTCAAGCTGTGTTTCTGTCATCTTCATAATCATTCTCCTGAAGTTGAAAAGTTACTTTATATAGTAACAGAAAGAATCATATATGTCAAGAGATAGTGTGTGGAAGGCAAGTGCAAATTTTTTTAAAGAATTCGATAAATGCAGTTATTTATGAGGAAGCCCTTTCATTCCCGGCGGGAACCGTGTCAAGCCTACATGATGTGCGGTATAAGGTATCTGACTCGCTATCGCTCGCACCGCACAAATGTATGCTCGCCACGAACCCCGCCTGCATTACAGTGCTTCCTCAATTATCTGTTTTCTATTCTGTTAAACATTTATAGCACTTGCCTTCCACAGTCACTTTCAAGCATAGATTAAGATTTACACATACTAGTGATAGGGAAGATATATGACTTTAGAATTTTACCACCCATGACTTTAGAATTCTACCAGTCTTAACTTTAGATTTTTACCACTCTTGACTTTAGATTTTTACCATGTTACACTTTAGATTATTACCACTCTCGTGATGGAGGTTGAACATGGATGTCTCAAGAAAAGCTAAAGACGCTCTTTTGCGGCTTGCCGGACAGTTTCCTGTAATAGGAATAACAGGTCCAAGGCAGAGTGGAAAATCAACCCTTGCAAAAATGACTTTTCCGGATAAAAAATATGTTACCCTTGATGACAAGGATCTCAGGGCTTTTGTCTCTTCTAATCCAAAGGATTTTCTTGAGGCTTTTCCTGATGGCGTAATCATTGATGAGGCGCAGAAAGTTCCGGAGATATTTGAAGCGGTAAAACTTTTAGTGGACAGTAAAAAACATGCCCCTGGGAAATACATCCTGACAGGATCCAATCAGTACAGGTTAAAGGAAAACATGACGGATTCCCTTGCAGGCCGCGCTACCTTTTTGAGGCTTCTGCCCTTTTCTCTTGGAGAGTTAAAAGAATCAAATCTTCTTCCACAAAATCCCTACGATTTAGTTTTCAAGGGGTTTTATCCTCCCCTGTATGACAGCGAAAAACGCTTTATACCAGAAGATTGGTTTGAAAGTTATATCGATACCTACCTCGATCTTGATGTAAAGGAGCACATAACAGCCGCAAACATCTCGACATTCAGAAAGTTTATTCAGATTTGCGCGCTTTATTCCGGACAGCTTCTTTCAATGGAAAGTATATCAAAAAATCTTGGAGTTTCCGCGCCTACGGTCAAACAGTGGCTTTCGATTCTGGAGTCTTCTTTTATCGTACATTTTCTTGAAGCCGACACAAATAATCTTGGACGCACCATTGTAAAAACACCCAAGATGTATTTTACGGATACAGGACTTTTATGCCATCTTCTCAGGCTTGAGTCAAAGGAAGAACTGCTGTTGAGTCCGTACAAAGGAGCCGTCATAGAAACATTTGCGGTAGCTGAACTCTTAAAATCCCGCTACAACATTGCAAAGAAACCGGAACTGACATTTTTTAGGGATGCAAAAGGCTTTGAGGTTGACACAATCGCCGACTGGAAACGTACCTATGCCATCGAAATTAAAAGCAACTCTGACACGGAGCAAAAACTTTCCGCCAACACACGCAAATATGTTTCCCTCCGTTCTGACAAAAAATGCCAGGGAGCAGTTTTTTATTTGGGGGACTTGAGCTGCACCATAAACGGCATAAAGTACGTAAGCTGGCATGACTGGGACAGCTTGATTTAGGTAAAAAAAGCAGCCCCAGATTGGAGCCGCTTAATTTCTAGTTGGCAGAGGATTGGTTTACTCCATCACCTTTATTGACTTGATGAGGACGTCCTGGCCAAGAACATAGAGTTCACCGGCTGTTTCAAACTCGCAGCTTGTGGCATTGTCTATGCTTACAACAACGGTATTGTCCTTTACCTTTATCATTGCACCGTCAAGACTGCCGCCCTTAAGAAGCTTAACCTTGTTTCTTGTCATGACTTCAGTCCAGTTTCCTTTGTAATCATTGTAGGCAAGATAGATTTCTGCTTTTGAACTGAGCTTTTCAACTTCAAATTCAAGCTTGTAGTTTTCTGGTCTTGAGCGGACAAAAAGATCGCCTTTTAGACCGGCACCACCTTCGCCATCACGAAGTTCTACAGGAGCTTTCAGAAGATTTTTACCGACAATGCTTGGAACATTTACCTCGTTCTTTTTGATGAAATCTGCACTTAAAGGGAACTCTTTTCCTTCTATGCCATAAAGAAGGGTATTAATGTATTCAGTATCAAACCATTGCAATTTCCATTTATCATAAAAATAAAAGGTCTCCTTATTGTGTGAATCATGCAATAAAATTGCGCATGAACGTTTTGGATTTGAAACTTCTGCCATAAAATCCTTCATGCAGTTAATGGCTTCCATAATTGGCACAGCTTTATTACCATGTCCAGTTTCGGAAAAATATACAGGTATCTTCTTTGAAAAAAATGCTTTATCCAAATCTGCAAAACAATCTGTAATATTATATTTCTTAATGGTTTCCGTATAATAAGTTCTGTGCCACGGAGGTAGACTCATAGGGTAATTATGAACTGCAGGTATAAGCCTGTTTTTTACTTTATCTTTAGGAAGCTTAAAGAGATTTGTTGTTACATTTGCACAACCGCCACCCAGACCTTCTACCATTATAAAGCGTTTTGCATTATTACCGCCTGAGGCCCGGATAGTATCAACTATCATCTGATTAAACTCATTCAAAAGAGCAAAATCTTTCTTGCAAACTGCACAATTAGTTTTTTCCTGGAAAGTATGTTCATGGAATCTGTCTGTCGGTTCATTCAGGGTTTCGAAAATTAAATGTTCATCATAAGAATTATTTAAAGCTGCCACAATCTGTTTCCATACAGCCTGAATAAATGCTTTGGATTGTTTTTTACTCTCCTGGCTGATTGTATAGCCTGCATAGTGAATGTCTTCCGCTACTTTTTTAACCCATGCCTCATCAGACATAAAATCATTTGCAGGCCCGCAGACAATAACATACATATCTTCTTCTATGCACCAGTCAACAATTTGTTTGAGTTCCCTCATAAACCGAGGATCTATAGTGTAATTTTTGTCCAGCATGTGCGGATTAGGATTGAATTGAACACGAAGAGTTTTGAACCCCTTTTCCTTTATAAAGTGGATTTCTTTTTTTGATGGCTTCGGACGTTCCAGTGTACAGAAGTAGTCTGTTCCAAAATCTAGAGCACAATCAGCAGAACAAATAGAATTGAACAAAACTTCATACTGCAAGCCGACTCCAAGTTTTTTTACGAAATCCCAGGCAATGAGTGAATCGTCAAAGCTTCCGTTTGCAGCTGCATCAATAATAGGAGACTCATCATTTGCACGGACATCTGTAAGCTTTGGATTAGCGTCTTTTTCCAGTGTAATTGATTCAATGACAATTTTTCCTGAAGGTACATTCCATGCAGCCCCAATTCCAATTCCGTTAAGTTTCTTCTGGCCACTCTTAAGAGGTATAACCATCTCGTTAAGATATGATGGGCAATATGTACATTTATCTTTTTCCCAGTCCAGTGTGTCATCGTTGTAATCTAATACTAAAATGAATCCGTAATCTTCTTCGTTGGGTACACTGTATTTTACTCTTGCAACATTGTAGTTGGAAATAATAATTCCACCGGAAGGATAAATGCCTGTACCTTTCCAATCTTGGGCATTTCCTTTGAAGGTGATGGTTTTGCTTGCTCTGTTATAGGTAACGGTCCTTTCTCCGTTAGTTGCCGGGATACTATTCAAATCAACCGTGTACGGCTTAACATTCTGTGCAAAGACAGAAACTGAAGAGATTAAGACGAGAAGGGCAGAAATCAAAAATTTCCTATACCCCCCCCACTTTTGTATAGTATTTTTCATGTGTTCTCCTTGGATGGCTCGACATTTTTATCTCTTGTGTAATGTCATGCATCCTGTTTCCATACATTATAACATGGGTATGGGGAAAAAGAAAGAATTCCAAATTCCTATTTATTCAATTTGATTCTAGTGGGCTTCTTGAGTCTCATGCGGCGTTTTATTTTAGGGTAAGTAAAATTGACAAAAGGCATGCAAAACTGGTACGATTAGGGGGCGGAGGATAAAATGCCATTTGATTTGCGGAAGAAATCTGCGGGCTTCGGTTTGCTTGCGTGTTTTTACTTGATGTGTTCAGTCATGCCTGTTTTTGCAGAGGGTTCAATAAAGGAATTTCCAGAGGACAAGACTTTTCTGGACGATTTTGTTAGCAAGAACTGGACCACGGAAGACGGCCTCCCCGGAATGACGATTACCGACATGATTCAGGATGACAAGGGCTACATTTATATCGGTACCTATGATGGCATCGTAAGGTTTGACGGTGTTGAATTTACGACCTACAGCCGTGCGGTGGATGAAAAATATGACTTTGCCACAGCCCATGCCATTTTTCAGGATTCAAACGGAAACATCTGGATAGGCCACAATGACGAGGGAATCACGCGGATGTCTCCGGACGGTTCAATCAAAAAGTTTACGGTTGAGGACGGGCTGGTAAACAACAAGATAAACGGAATCACCGAGGACTTGAACCACAACATCTGGGTTGGAACTGCAGTCGGTCCATGCTACATTACCCCGGAAGAAAAGGTTTTGGTTCCCGAACAGGACAAGGACATTAACGAAAAGATAGCCATAGCAGACATGTTCTGTGATACTGCAGGCCGCATTTGGATTGCCACAGGAACGGACTTGTTCGTATATGAAGAAAACATCTTGAAGAGGTTTGCAGGATTTTCATCTTTGGATAGCCGGGATGTATACAGTGTAAGGCAGGATAATGCCGGTGCCCTGTGGTTTTCGGTGGGACCATGCTATGCGGTGTCCATCAAGAATGGCGAAGAAACGGTCTACGATGTGAGTCATCCCCACAAGAAGCCGTCATCGGTTTCCATAGTCATGCAGGATTCTTCAGGAAACTATTGGGTTTCTACTGATGCGGGCGTTACGGTAATCCATAATGGCTATTACACTTTCTATAATACACAGAGCGGTCTTCCCGATGACAACGTTACAGTGACGATAGAAGATGATGAAGGGAACATCTGGCTGGGATTAAACCGCGGAGGACTCAGCAAGCTCAGCCGTGGAAAATTCCTTACTGTACAGACGGATGGAAGCATCAACTCAATCTGCGAGGATACCTACAGGAATGTGATTTGGCTTGGTTCTGACAACGGCATACTCTGCTACAAGAACAACAAATTCATCGACAGCAAGCTTGGGGACATGACAAAGGGCCTTAGGATTCGCCATGTTGGTTTGACGAGTGACAATGAGCTTCTGGTTTCAACATTTTCAACAGAGATTCCTCAAATCTGCATGAAGCCTGACGGTACAATAAAAACATGGTCGGTGGACGATGGAATCGTAGGCAACAGGGACAGGGTTTCCATAAAGACGAGCTGGGGTGACTATTACGTTGGAACGGCACAGGGACTCACGGTAATCCACAGGAATGGCAGCCTTGATACAATTTCAAAACATCTGGAAATGGAAAACGTCTACATCATGTGGCTGTATGAGGATGACGACAAACAGGTGTGGGTTGGAACAAACGGCGGCGGTGTCTACATATTGAAGGACGAGAAGATAGTAAAGCATTATACTACGGATATGGGTCTTGCGGGAAACGTCATATTCAAGATATATGCTCAGGATGGCAGGATGTTCATCTGCACTGGAACAGGACTTTCAATATTGGATCAGTCTACGGATACTTTTGTCAACTTCAACTCGCTCAACGGACTTGGTACGGACAGTGTTTTCCAGACGCTCACGGACAGCACGGGAACGGTTTGGATTACGACGAACAAGGGAATTCTTTCCACCAAGATTACCGAAATTCAGGAAGTGATTGCGGGCCATAGGAGGACGCTTGCCGTTCATAATTATGGAAAGTCAGACGGCCTTAACACCGGTGGAGTTACCTCAACATCATATTCACTCAAGGATTCCCAGGGAAGAATATGGTTTACTCTTGTTGACGGATTTGCCATTTACGATCCTATAAAGTCAGGCAGCAACCAGCACATACCACGCACAGAGATTCAGGAATACACAATAGACAACGAGCGTCATGATTATCACGGAGAGACAATCATCGTTCCTGCAAGTGCAAAACGTTTGAGCATCAAATACACTGGACTTACTTCAACTTCTCCGGAAAGGGTTCAGTTCCGCTATATGATGGAAGGATTTGAATCCAGCTACTCTGACTGGGGAACAACAAGGGTCATATCATATACGAACATGAAGCCTGGTGATTACAAGTTTACGGTCATGGCATTGAACAACGACGGACTGGAAAGCCTTCCTTCTGATCCTGTCCTGATTACAAAACTTCCACACATCTGGCAGAGGGTGTGGTTCTGGGTTGTGATGATTCTGGCTGTTGTTCTGATTGTTTTCCTCATCGTTCAGTACAAGCTTTTCCAGATGCGCCGTTATCAGAAGCAATTGGAACAAAAGGTAGATGAACGTACTCAGGAACTCAAGCTTGCCAATGAAAAGGCGGAAAACCTGCTCCTCAACATTCTACCAAAGGACATCGCTGCAGAACTTACAGAACATCCAGACAGGGTCATTGCCCGCAGACACACAAAAGCAACTGTCCTTTTTACGGACATTGTCGGGTTCACAAAAATGAGCAGCGTCATGAGTCCTGAAAAAATCATTACCATGCTCAACAAGCTTTTCTCAAAATTCGATGAAAGGGCAAAGGATGAAGGAGTTGAAAAAATCAAGACCATAGGGGATGCCTACATGGCGGCGATTGGACTTAACGAATCAGAAGGATACGGTGGGGTTGAAAAGATGATTTACTTTGCCGAGGGACTTCTGGAAGATGTAAATCATTTCAACGAAATAACCGGGCTGGACATTCAAATCCGCATTGGAATAAATACCGGAGATCTTGTGGCGGGTGTCATAGGAAAAAGCAAATTCATTTATGACATTTGGGGTGATACGGTAAATGTGGCAAGCCGAATGGAAAGTACGGGAGAACCGATGAAAATCCATGTGAGTGAATCAACCTATGAGCTTACAAAAGAAGAATTTGACTACAGCGAAAGTGTTTCCGTTTCCGTAAAGGGTAAGGGTGAAATGAACACCTATTTCCTGGAATAATTCGCTTGGAAAATTCTGGTTTTTGTGTTGTATAAGGAAGAATCAATTGATCACCGTTTGTGTTGGAGGAAAATATGAAAAAGCAAGTCTTAATGGTATTGTGTTTATTGCTCGCAGCGAGTCTCTATGCTCAAGACATCAAAAGCATAAAGCTTGAAGAGTACAAGCTTGATTCCAAGATTACCTCGACACTGGTAGATAAGTCAAAAGATGAAAAACTGAACATCTATCAGCAGAACAATGAAATCTACGTGCTGGGCTGGTCAAAAGATGGAAAAATGGCATACATCGAAAACCGTTGCATAGAAGGTCGTGGCGGCCATGATTTGCTTTTTACGATTTTGGACCTGGTTGAAGATGAAACAGTGTTCAATAAAAAAGTCTCATGGTACGATGATGACGATTACGGAGAATCTCCTGAAAAGGGGACGTCGTTTGGCGATTGCATAAAAAATAATTCCGCAGAGTTCAACAATGAATTAAAGAAAAACGGAATCATCCTGAGCCCGTCAAAAGTCATGTCCTTCCCATTTGTCGACAGCAAAAAGAACCGCTATGACTTTGACATCACCGTAATCAGAAAAGGAATCGGTGAATATAACCTCATACACATGACCTACGAAATCATCGCAAGAAAAAACAAAAACTACAAAATCCTGAATAGGGTTGAAAACAAGATATGCAGTTACGCCCTTCCAACCGGCTACCTTAAAAGCCCCTACGAAAACCGAATCGCCCTGATTGTAGCCTCCTCCGAATTCGTCTTTGAAGGAGATGAAGTCTTCGTAAACTTCTACGGCTGCAACCTGAATGCGGGATTTAATAAGTAGGGGGATTACTCAAAAAAAAATAAATTTTCCTCATTGGTCCATCATGATCTGATAGAGTGGGAGTGCTATAGTTGTAGCAAATAAATGATGGAGGACTTTATGTTTGATTACATTCTGTTGTTTGCCAGTGTCGTGGTGACTCTTTTTGCTCCGATTCCAGTCATGGTATATGAGATAATTCTTGGCATGTTGCTGTTTGTGACAACAGGTTTCATGTGTCTTGGTCCTGGAAAATATCTGTTTGCTGCATTGTTAAAATGTATAAGGCTGTTCTGTCTCATTTTACCTGCCGTATCCCTTGGATTGACAAAGCGGTTCTTTACCGGAAATTTGATGGATGCTTTTCCGTCAGCAATAGCGTTTCTTGCCGGCAAGGTTCACGGTAGATGGTGGGTGAAGGTTGAATGTGTCGTGCGTAATAAAAATCTTGCGGTATGTGGAATGTGTGGTATAATGGTATAAGGGAAGTTGAATCTCTGATGCTCTGCGTTAGGGAGCTTCGTTAAAATCATATAAAAAATCTGTTTTAGGAAATAAATTCCTGAATTGTCAAATTGACTAATTATTCAATGGAGGGTAAAATTATTCCTAATGGATGAAATTAATCAATTATCAAATTTGCTTAATTCAATAACCACGATAGAAACTGACTCTGTAAATGCTGCTTGTGAATTGTTGTTGTGTACTAAAACAATCTATTCAGACCATAAAGATGATGTTATAAAACAATACGACTTAACCGGAGAAGCAAAATTCAACATATTCGAAACCATATCAGATCTGTATAAACGGGAAAAATTTCACAGCGACATTCTATTTACGATTTTAGATTCAAATACTCCTGAAATCGGTCCTATCAACAATAAAGAAAATCTTGAAGAATTTGTAAAAATGGTTGATAACTCATTTGATTTCAAAGTTGATAATACTGTGAAAGTTTCAAAAGAGGAATCCAATAAAGTTTTGAATGGAGATTATGAAAAGCAGGGGTATATCGATTTGTTGATTACAAATGCCCATAATAAGGCAATCATCATTGAAAATAAAATCAATGATGCACCAGATATGGACAATCAGCTTGTTCGATACATGAAATATGTTAAGGAACAACTGTTTAAGAATGATAAAGATTGTGACATAAGGGTTGTTTATCTAACACTAGTACCTGGGAAAATTCCAAATATTGATGAATATGATGACTCATTTGCAAAGTATAAGGAAATGTTGTCTGACGCAAAAAGTGGTAAGGATGGAAAAATCCTAAAATATCGTTCTGCAGTTGACATCTGCAAAGACAAACCTGACTTGGTTACATTCTTAAATAATTGTATAAAACTCTTTGGTACAAGAACGGACGATAAAGCTTTATTAAAAAAAATTTACTTGGAACAATATAAAACACTTTTGGGGCATTTAGGAGGAAAAGCTGCTATGCTGGAATATCAGAAGGATTTGTTGAAAGAAATTTATTCATCACCAGAAAAATTGAAGGCCGCAAGTGACTTGGTTGATGTATTTAAAGAAGAGTCTATTAAAATACAGTATATCAATGATTGCTTAAAACCGTTTCTGGAAAAAAAAGGAATAGATTTTATCCTTGAAGGTATATATTATAAAGTTTGGAACAAAGATCGTACTGTAAATCTTTATGTAACTGGACAATGTGGATTACAAATTGGTTTTTGGGCTAACAAAAATTTTACAGAAGAGGAAAAACAAGAATATATAAAAATTTTAGAAAATGCTTTTGAAGAAGAATTTAAGTCTGTTAAAATAGAAAGAGACTATGAGGACTCTTGGGTTTGCTTGATAATTAAACCTCTTGCCGGGAAACCCAATATGGATGAATTTTTGAAATATTATACGAACTTTATTCATCAAATCAAAAAAGAGTTTCAGAAAACGCAAGTGTAAATATTGCAGATGACTTTTAGACTCTGCATTTGGAATGATGCCTCATATATTCAGGTTTTTGAGCCTTGCTTCAATGTCTCCGACATAATCTGATACATATTTTTCGCGTTCAGTGTCATTCATCTTTGCAAATGTTTTGAACTCATCATTGGGTGATTTAAACTTGATAAATAAAGGTTTAAAATCAGTTACTGTTGATATCTTGTTTAACTTTTCTGTGTTTTCAGGGTCATTTTCGATTATTTGCCATATTTCATCGAGATCTGCAAATTGAAGTATAAAGGTTTTTCCGCTTTCCAAGGAAATGTTAAGATTGATCCAGGAGTTTTTTGAAGTAATATATTTCCTTGCTGCTTTTTCTGGACTATTTTCGGATATTTCAACTTTATGTTTGTTGCTTTCAAATTTTTGCTTCAATAAGGTTAAAAAACTTGTTAGTATTTGTATTTTTAATGGTTCAATTTGTTTTGATAATTCTTCTGCCAATTGAAAATAATTTCCTTCCAAAAGCAATTGCATCAGTTCTTCATTCATGTTTTTATCAACTCCTTGGTTTGTAAGATTTTTTAAAGTCAAACTGTATTGTCGCATAATTTCTAAAACAGGTTGAGGAAGCAGGTTGTTTATCGAACTAACAGAATCAATTATTTGGATTATATCATCCTTATACGATAGACAAATTAAATGTGTTTCATCCTCTTTTATATCTTCAATTGGTTTTTCGCCATATAGAGTCAGGTAAACAAGTTTGTAATCAGTTAGTTTTTGTTTTTTTAAATCTTCAAGATAGGCGTTCAATTGTTGGTCATGATCTGAAGTATAAATTTTGTTTTCTATAACGACTTTGTATTTTCCATCTTTTGAACAGATGTCAATATCGAGCCGACGGTTATTAGAGATAACTTCTTCTGTAAAAACTCTAGCGTCTTTTACAGGAAAATGAGTAAAACCTATTCTGTTTAGAAACTCTTTAAGAAAAAGGTCCGACATACCATGGAAACCGTTAGGATCAAGAAATGAAGCTAATAATGCACTGTGCCGAATCTCTTTTCGTTCTATACCAATTGCTGAAAATACATTGAAATATTTTCCGCTTTTCTTCCATTCTTGTTCATGAATCTTTAATATTTCATCCGTTTCTTTGAGTAAATTTCGGTATTGTTGTACTATTTCTTCCAAGAATAACACCTCGCTTCGTATATTCTACTTTAGGAAGTTTAATAAGTCAATAAATATATTTTAAAAACATAAATTTCATAAATTCTCTATCTAGGTATGATATACCAATGATTGTATATTATCATAGTTATTGTAAAGGGGAAAGTTCCTAACACCCAAAAAAAATACGCCACAAAAGGAGGAATATATGGCAGATTCAATTATAAAGGTTATAGGTATTGGTGGTTGTGGAATCGATATTGTCAATAGTATTGTCGACAAGGGAATAAATGGCGTTGAATGTGTTGTGATGGACACGGATAAGCTTGCGCTGGATAAGTCAAAGGCCCAGAAAAAACTTTTGATTGGAGAAAAGTCAGCAAATGGTCTTGGTGCGGGCGGACAGCCGGATGTTGGAGAGAAGTCCGCTCAGGAAGATGCCGAAGTTATAAAGGCTTTGTTCTCAGAGGGACATGATAGCATTGCCGTCATTGTTGCAGGCATGGGTGGTGGCACAGGAACTGGTGCTGCGTCAGTAGTGGCAGAAATAGCCAAAGAAAGTGGGACATCTGTTATCGCAATAGTCTGTAAGCCGCTTGAATTTGAAGGCGATATAAAAATGGAGTTTGCAGAGGACGGAATCAAAAAGCTGTGTAAGAACATAGACAACATCATAACACTAAAGAACCAAGGAATTATGACAGCCATAAAAGATCCGGAGCTTTCAGGGATTTCATTCGACGAGGCAACAAAAATCATCTGTAATGTTCCGTGTAAGTTTGTTCAAATGCTTTCAGGTCTGGTTTATGATGACAATGTTAAAGGCAGCATGAAATTGATAAAGTCAATATTATGACATCTTAATCTTTTTTTTACAAAAATCTTTTCCACTCCGTCACGTTCTGATAGACCTCCAGTGTTATAATGCTCTTATACAACACACGGTTGCCGGGCAAAATAAAGCCCAGTATGGAAAAACACAGGAGGCAAAAAGATGGAAATGATGGAACAAAGTTTTGGGAATTATATTTACGACAATGAGAATAAATCTCTTTTTGAAAAACTTAAATCTTTGTCAAAAAACGAGCTATGTAAATACAGTCCTATAGGTTTATTTGGAGATATCGGAACTGGGAAAACTTGCTTGCTTAATGCTATTAAAGACAAGTTGCAGAGTGAACACCCTGAATTAAAAATTCTATCTATTAATGCAGAATCTTATCTTCAAGAATTTATTACGAGCGTAAAAAACGGTACAACCATAGATTTTGAAGAGAAATACAGGTCTCTTGATGCTTTATTTATTGATGATTTGGATTATTTAAAATTCAAGGAATCTACTCAGGAAGAACTATATTATACTTTAAAAGCTCTTATTGCAAAAGGTAGTGTCATTGTATATGCATCAGTTCATTCACTTAAGCAAAAAGTTTTTTTTCAAAGGCTTGCTTCTATTCTAAAAACAGGTCTTAGCCTTAGACTTCCACAGCCATCTGAAGAAATCAAGGTAAGTAAAATCAAGCAATTTTTCCACGACAATTATATTACTTTAGAAGAATCTGATATAATCAAACTTGCATCTCAGGCAAAAAATATGTTCGAATTGGAAGGATTGTTAAAAAAGACAAAATTTCTGGAACAATGTAAAAATCGATAAAATTGCAAGGTTGATGATCTTGAAGATTAGAGAAGATTCAAAATATATTTCAAAAATCTTTTCTCCACCTTCACGCTCTGATAGACCTCTAGTGTTATAATGCCCTTATCCAACGCACAAATACAAGGAGAACTTTATGACACTTGGAGAATTTAGAAAGCAGACTGCTGAACTGCCGGATGATGCAGAATTAATTATCGTAAATATCTTTAATGAAGAGTTTTGTGGAAAATCAGCAGGTGAGTTAACAATTATACCATCTAATTCTGCAAAGATAACAGATGGAAGTGCTAACTTTGTCTCTACTCCTGGTCTTGATATTGTTGGTCTTTACGACGATGGTTTCATTTTGTATAACCCCAGTGAATCTCAAAAGATGAATCTTTCAAAACCTCTTATAATTATGAGGGGATGTGATTTCTATGATTAGAGAAGATTCGAAATGTTGTTTTTTTTCCAAAAATATTTTACTGCTCCATCATGTTCTGATAGAGTGAGTATGTTATATTCATAGACAGCAAATGCATGAAATAGGGGAAACTTGTTAGGATGATGGTTCGCTGAACCGCTTGTTGTTAATAAGTTAAGTCATCCGGCGGTTTTTCTCTAGACGTCATTCAGTGGATGACAAAAATGCAGGGGGTCACAATATGGCTATTAGTGATGTTCAGTTGAAGAACAACTATTATCAGGTTATTGATGAGAACGGTAAGAAAATCAAAGATGTTTACTATTCTTCGGTTGGCGAGTTGCAGGGGATAGGGATTGATTTCATTGTTTTCCTTAAAAACCATTATTATGCAACTTATGATGAAAATCTACGGAAAATCAAGGAAGTGCATGAAAGTTCTCTTGGCACATTCAAAAATGCTGCCGGTGTAAGCATTAATTTTATAAAGAATAATTATATTGTAACATACGACAAGAACTTTACTAAGAAAAGTGAAAAGCATGTTTGATTTGGTTTTCTAAAGCTGGCACTCCTGCATTATTGGAATGAATAGTGTGGGAGTTGGCTCTTACGAGGTAAAACAATGACCTATTATGCAATAGATTTTGAAACAGCGAATAATTATCAGAATAGCGCATGTTCTGTTGGTGTGGTGCGATTTGTAGACGGCGTGGAAAAAGACAGCGTTTATTCACTCATCAAACCTGCAAAGATGTATTTTCGGCCGGATTTTACGGACATTCATGGAATCAGTTATGGTGATGTCCGGCATAGTCCTGAATTCCCTGAAGTGTGGCAGACTGTTGTGGAACCGTTTCTTAAATCATCTGGAGAAGAAAAAATACATTTTGTGGCTCACAACGCTCAGTTTGACATGGGGGTTGTCCGCGCTTGCTGCGACTACTTTGGTATGCCTTTGTCAAATGCGGATTATGCCTGTACGCTTCAAATAGCACGTAAAGCATGGGCGGAATTTGATAGCCATAAGCTTACCTATTTAGCCGAAAAGTTTGGCATTATATATAAAGCTCATGACGCCCTTGATGATGCCAGGACCTGTGGAAAAATCCTTGCAATGGCGGCCGAAAAATCAGACCGCAGCATTGATGAATTATTCTCACAGTATCAGAAAGATTTATGATAAAGGTGAAATACCTAATTGGAGGAAAATATGCAAGACAAAACAACAATTAAGAGGCTCTTTGATGAATCTGGCATTCAGTTCGCTGTACCTGCTTATCAGCGAGTATATTCGTGGGAAGTGGATTTGGATAAAAAGCAGGTTAGACAATTTTACCAAGACTTAATTGACCAAATTAAGTTTACAATGATTGGAGCTGACACAATATCTAGAAAAACTTATTTCCTGGGTCATTTCCTTTTTGAAAAGGATTCCCAAAATCCAAATAAATATTGGATAATCGATGGACAACAAAGGTTGACAACCGTTGTTGTTTTTATGAGCGCTTTAATTTCAGAGCTTAATTCAAGGGAAGAAAACGGAGAAAGCCTTTTCGATTTGAATGGTAAAGAAATTAAGCTTAACTTACTCCGGGAAAACTATCTTGTGAAAAATGGGCTTGTAAAATTTGAATCGGTTGCTTATGATAATTCAGATTTTTGTAAAATGATTTATGAAGATAATAAAAGAGTAATGACTCAATCAGCTTCAATTAAAAGAGTCTTTAATGCCTATGATTTTTTTTCGATGGAATTAAAAAACCAAACAACAGAAAATCTTATTAAGATGAAGGATACGTTGGATACCACAGTTGTTACAACTTTTGTAGGTGATGATAAACTTCAAGCAACACAAATATATGCTTTTCAAAATGACAGAGGTAAAGATTTAACCTCCCTTGATATTATAAAAGCATTTGTTATGCATAGACTTTGTTCGGTAAGTAAGGATTCTAAAATGGTTGAGTCTGATATTAAACAGATAGAAACTATTTTTTCCGATATATACGAAATATCAGAACAGATGTCTGATTATTGTGATGAAGATACTGTATTAAAGTGTCATTGTAAGGCTAATATCAGGTCGAGCGGAACAAGTGTAGAGCGTGTAAAAACTTGGATAAGGAAGATAAAAACTGAGGGTGCAAATCAAGAAATAATAAATTTCTGCAATGCTTTGAAAAAATCATTTGTTACAATGAAAAACTGTATTGAGGGCTTGTAAACCAATGGCATCAGATATCGTGGATTATGAAACAGCATATAGCATTTTCTCTGGGATTATGCAGAAAATAAAGGGGTGGGAGGATGGGTGTGATTCGGATTTCCTTGAAGTTGGGCTCAAGTGCCTTGAATTTCATAAAGGGGATCTGATAACTCTTGCATCATCACCATTGCCTTACAAAACATATTTCGCAATAAATATATTGCAAAAACTGTCTGTTGAAAAACACATCCCTGCGTGTTATCTGTCGGTTGGACTGGAAAAAAATAAACTTATTGGAAGCTGCTTGTTTTCATTAAACTCTAAAGTTGGGTATAGAAAAATCTATGATGGATTTTTTAGGTCTGAGGATGTTCAAAAGATAAATCAGTCTTTTCTGGAAATTAAGGATTCTCCAATATATGTCGTAAACCTGCCAAATTGTAGGTTTGGGGAATGCTGTGATAAAATTCAAAGCCTTGTAGAGGAGAAAAAGATTGAACTGCTTTTCATTGATGATTTTTTTCTTTTTGAAGACCTTCTGGACAATGACAATCCTCCGCAGCATAGAAAAAAGCTGGGAGAAATAATGATTCAGTTAAGGCAAATGGCCCTGGATTATAAAATTCCAATAATTCTGATGATTGACATGCTGCCGGAAGATGAAAAAAAGAAACTGACTTTAAGTGATTTCAAAAAGAATATGATTATTCCTTATTTGTCAGATATGGTAATTTTCATCAATCAAAATGAACGCTCAGATGATGCTTGTATGGAGTGGAATGAAATTCACGATGTTACAATAAGTGTAGAAAAAAACAAGCCTGGATTATTATATGATTTGAATGTCCAGTATAACCAAGAACTGTCATTGTTTGAATGATAGCGTGGTTTGACAATCCCAGTTTTATTCAATCGGATCCGCGCAATATTCCTTTCTTCTGCATCCCTTGCAATGGGCGCCCATCCATACTTTGTCAAATTGTGTGGCGGCCTGCTTAACGAAGTCTTTGTTTTTGCTGTAGACACCGGCTTCAAAATTGCGGGTGTTTTCTCCCTTCATGCCGAGACCTGCTCCTGTTAGGTTTGCTGAGCCTACGTAGGCTGCCTTAAGGTCTAAGATGATGATTTTAAAATGAACGCGGGGGCAGAGGACTCTTTCTACTCCTTCGATTAGGGCAGGGTATTTGTCAAAATCTTCTCGGAATGCCGGACCTGGTTCCTTTGCATGAATCAGTCGGATTGCGACACCAGCTTTTGCCAGATCAGACAAGACTTCAAGAAATGGTTTTGTTCCTCTTCCGTCTTTTACGTAAAGGTCCTTTATGTCTGCCGTTCCAATCCAAAGAGTTTTTTTGCAGTCCCTTATGCGTTCAATAACTTTTTCGTAGTGGTCTTCGTTTGCTATATATTGAAATTCAGCTTCGTCAGTCATTAAAAAAATAATAGCAGAAAAGAATTAAAAAAGCAAACTTTTTTTTCTGGTCCATCATCCACTGAAATACCACCTGTATTATTTTAAATTATATCATTAAATGATTCTTTTAACGTGTAAATTATTTTTGAGGTGATAATATGATATTGACAAATTCTGATTCTATTGCTGGAGACATGTATCTCAAAACAGTTTTAATTCATGGTTTTAAAACTTTTGCCGGGTCAACGCAAATGGAAATGTGCAGGGACTTCAATATTGTTTTGAGTCAGGACTTTTCATTGACTTATGATTTGCTATATGCCATCGACTGGGCATTTAGAAATGATTCAGAAGAGCAGGAGGTTTCGGAAGTCATTTCATGTGGAAGTGATGGTAAGCCGCTTGTGGATTTTGCAGAAATTGAGTTATGTTTTGGGGTAACCGGAAGTGATGCCCAGGATTATGTCTGCAAGAAAAGGATAAGCGTAGATCATGAAAACTCAGAGGGAAAAGGTAAGGTCACTTATTCAATCGACGATAAGGTTGTTTCAAGATATGAATATGCGTCAGTTAAAAAACTCATTCCATTGGTTTTTGCAGGAATCATTATGGAAAATGCGAATATGTATGCAGAGGATATTAAACAGCAGTGTGCCAATAGGCAGACAGTGATTGCAACAACAGATAAATCAATTATTTCAGTGCTTAAACCCGCACATCTGATTGGACTTGTAAAGAAAGATGGAATCACAGAAGTTCATCTCTTGAGTAACGCAGATTAAACAATTGCATTATTCAACAAGAAGGAGCGTATTATGCCAAATCCAAAAGTCGGGATATTCTGGTTTTATAAGGGCAAGGTTATTTTTTCTCATGCCGTTTCAGTTGACGATGGCCTTCTTTATGGGGATGCCATAACTGGAACAAGTGATCATGCTGAATATTGGGAAGAGCTAAGAAAAGACGGAAAACTGAATGTTTTGGATGAAAGTCTGCGTGAAGAATACTTTTCCATAGCTCGTGGCCGTGTTGTTTTTCACAAGGATACTGGGAAATTCTCGCTATACCATGGTAACAACATGAAAAAGCCCGATTTGCATAAAGTTGCCTTATTCTTCAATCTGCCGGAAGATAGGACTGATTTTGCACAAGATTTGCACTATTGCGACCTTACGGATTCTGAATGGAATAAAATATTTTGAAAAAATTTTAAAGTCTATCAACGAATGATAGAGTAAGTGTGGTATTAATATATCATAGATAGCCAAGATAAAGACATTATGTCGGCTTACAGGAGGACATCATGAGTGAAAAAACACAGAGACGGAATGGGGAACGTTTCGCAATTTTGGAAAGGCTTGCAGAGATTCACAGGAAAATAAAATCAGGATGCTATCCAAACGCAAGACAGCTTGCTTATAGTCTGGAAGTCAGTGTTCCAACCATCAATCGTGATGTTGAATTTTTAAAAGACAGGTTCTATGCACCAATTGAATATGATGCAAAAAATCGTGGATATTATTATTCTGAAGACTATGACATGCCGTTAAACCGCATTTCACCGGCAGACATGCAGGCACTTTTTTCTGCAAAGATGCTCCTTTCAAGCTACGAGGGAACTCCTGTTTATGAGGAAGCGGAAAAGATAATCGATTTGCTTACCGATACAAAAAGCTCTGGAAATTCAAGTTTCCTTAAGAGGATAGCCGTGGCACCTTCGCCAAAAATCGTTGTGGATGAAAACTTGTGGTCCAAGATAGTCAACGCCATGCAGGAAAACCACGTGATTGAGTTTGACTATAACGGAAGATGGAATCCAGGTTCAACCCACCGCCGTGTGCATCCGTATCAGATACTACTTGATGAGGGAGTATGCTTTGTATTTGGGTATTCCGAAGAAAGGGATGCGGAACGAATTTTTGCCCTGAACAGAATTAAAAATCTTGTCGTCACAAAGAATACGTTTGAGCTGCCAAAGGATTTTGATTTTGCCCTGCGTTGTGGCGGAGGAAAATTCGGTGTCTTTATGACTGGCGATGTGGAAGAATTCGTAATAGATTTTTATGATGAATCTCGAAACGTTGCAAAGGACTGCATTTGGGCAAATGATCAGAAAATAACGGATTACGATGAAGAATGCCGTACGCAAATCAGCTTTACTTCAACACAAAGCCTTAAAATCATGGAATGGGTCCTTTCTCAAGGCAAAAACGCCTGCCCCGTCTCCCCAAAGTGGTTTGTCCAGGACTGGAAAAAAGAAATTGAAGCTATGTCCAAGATGATATGATGGGGTTTGGGTGATTAACTCTACGCATCCATAAACGACAAGTTTAATGAAAGCTTTTATGCCTCATGCTATATTGAACAAAGCGAATATCCGATTGTTTTTTTTGGAAAAAAGGTTTCTGCTTTATCATGCAATGATAGAATAAACATGTATATTGTTAGCTATATAATGAGGAGGAAAGTATGGAAGAACAGGTTAAAGGCAAGAAAGTCCGCTGGAATGTCTCAAAGGCAATGTCATGTGTATACCATGTTTTATTAGGTTCAAAACTAAGGATAAGGAAGTTAAAGGCCTACACTACAGCAATGAAAAATTTGATGTCGCTCTATAAGCTCAATCAAACGCAGGTATGGATTCTGTGCATGGCATGTGAGCGATATTTTGAATCTGAAGATACCATCACCCTTAAAAATATTGCAAGCGACCTTGAAATGCCTGTGTTGTACATTGTCAGCTGGAAGAAAGAAATGGAGGCTCTTGTTGATAAAAGGTTTCTGGAGCAAAACGGAAGGAACGGTGCTTTCCAGCCATTAAATGACTTAAACGAATCAATCTGTGAAAATATAGAATATATACCACAGCCAGTCCACGAAGAAGATGATATAGATTTCATAAATCATATGGCAGACCGTTATGAATCGCGTCGGGAAGAAAATAAGTCTGCAAGGGCGATACAGTGGGAGCTTGTCGGATACGAAATGAAACATAGAAACCTTCCGGTAGTCCAGCGTGTGTTAAAAGAGATTGTAAACTTCGAAAACCGCTTTATCCTTTACGATATTGCTAATGATTTGTTGAAAGGCGGAGAGTCAAACCTGAATACAACACTGTCGGATTTGTATGATGGGGGAGAAAGATATCGGGTTGCCACAGCGATGATGGAAGAAAAACATGAATTGTTTAAGAATGGACTTGTTGAGTTTTCTAGAAAAGGAAATCTCTCTGATGCGACAATAACTCTTTCCGATAAAGGACGTAAGCTTCTGCTTGGTGATAAAGCTTTTCTTTTTGAAGATTCAATCAACGACAAAAACCTTATCAAGGTGGATTCAATTAAAGAAAAAAGGCTGTTTTATAGCGAGGATAATCAAAAGGAAATCAACCGTCTTAAGAATGCCCTGCAGGAAGAAAAACTCAAGGAAATACAGCAAAGGCTCAAGGATGACGGGCTTCCTGTTGGCGTGGCGGTTCTTCTTTATGGTGCTCCTGGAACTGGTAAGACTGAATCTGTAATGCAAATCGCAAAGGAAACTGGCCGCTCAATCGTTCATGTTGATATCAGCGAAGCAAAATCTGCCTGGTTTGGTGAAAGCGAAAAACGCATCAAGAAGATTTTTACCAGCTACAGAAATGCCTGCGAAATCTGCGAGAAAAAAGACGAAAAGATGCCGATCCTTTTGTTTAATGAAGCGGATGCGCTTATTTCCAAAAGGAAAAAAGACACTTCCGGAAACTGTGCACAGACAGAAAATGCAATCCAGAACATCATCCTGGAAGAGCTTGAAAGCCTTAAGGGCATCTTTATTGCAACAACCAATCTTGCTTCCAATATGGATTCTGCCTTTGAACGACGCTTTCTTTTCAAGATAAAGTTTGAAAACCCGTCAACAGAAGCCATGACTTCAATCTGGATGAACAAGCTTTCCTGGCTCGATGAAAAGTCAGCCACAGAGTTTGCAAGAGACTACGACTTCTCCGGCGGCCAAATAGACAACATCGTCCGCAAGATTGCAATGAACGAAGTGATTACCGGCGAACGGCCAGCACTTTCTGATATTCACCATATGTGTAAGTGTGAGAAAATAGAAAATTCAGAATGTGGAAGACACATCGGATTTGGAATGTAAAGATGTGTGTAATTGAATGTCACGCGGATTCGATTTTACTACGTAAAATCTGAGGAAGAAAGTATTTTGAAATTATTGGGTTTATTCAGGCTTGCTTTTTCACAATCTGTAATCTATAATTAAATCTGGAGGCAATCTATACATGTTTGAAACTGTATCTGAATTTGATGGCATAATCAAATCTGAGTGGGGTAAGAATAATTCATTTGTAGTTCTTGATGGAATTATAGATATTGACCAATATAAAAATGCACCTGATAAGGTTTTATGGATACTCAAAGAAGGAAATGAAAGTGGGGGAAAAGATGGAAACTGTCGGAATCATCGTGATTTTCATAAAAATGTTGCTTATTTCTATAATGGGTGGAAATCTACTTACAAAAACCTAATTAGAGCAACTTATGGTATACTTAATAATCTTTCATATAAAGATTTACCAACCTTAGATAATGATGCAACGATAAATGGTGAAAATATCTTAGAAAAAATCGCTTTGATAAATATAAACAAAAATGGTGGTAATTCACAGGCAAACCATACGATAATAGAAGCGAATTATACAAAACATAAAGATGTTATTTTAAAACAGATAGCAGGTATTGAACCTAATATTATAATTAATTGTAGTAAAGTAAGACGATTGTTTGATGATTTAATAAAGATTTATGATTTGCAAAAGAAACAATTTGATGCACGACCTGAATTTAAATATTCAGTTGATTATGCTGAAAATTCAAAAAATTTGTTAATAAACTATTGGCATCCTGGTGCTCATATAAAAAGTCAGGCATATCAAAAAATGATTCTTGATATTTATCAAATGTGGAGAGCAAGGTAATTGCACTGATTCAATAGATTGTAACACAATTAAAAGAATTTACATGGGGTAAAGTCCGCAAAACTTAGCCTTTTGTATTTTGGGTAATTAACTTTCCCAGAAATTGCGTAGCAATTTCGAATCCGCGTGACAAAACAATTGTTCACTATTCTTTTTACTCCTTTTCCGAATAATAATCCAGGATTCTACGGGCAAAGCGGTAGGCGTTTTTGATGTCGGGCTTGTTTTCAAAGTATTGCTTGCGGTAGACCATGCGGTCATCGAAAAAGTCCTTTATTTCCTTTAGGGTCATTTCCTTGACGCGTGGGGAGGAAACGAGCTTGGTGTAGACGGAAAGCATTACGGCAAAATCATTCAACAGCGGGACTTTCATGCAGTTGGCGATTGTTCCGTTGCCGATGCCAAGGTTGCCATTAATAAGTTCGAAATTGGTCTCAAGGTCAGTCTTGAAATTTGCTTGGGACTTGAACGATGTAAGAAGACATACGTTGTGTGCGCAGGCGTTGCGGATGCGTCGGACGGATTCAAAATGTTTTGTGTATTCGCATTCCATGTGCATGAAGTCATAGTAATATGCATAAAAGCAAATGAAGTCTGCAAATGTAATCATCTCCACAAAATTCCAGACGGCCGGTGTATCCAAATACTTCTGGAATGAATTTCCGCCATAACCTGAAATCTTGGAAAACTGAACCAGGCTTTCTTTTGCCTTGGGATGTCCTTCAAGGAACTTTTGTACGACCTCATAACCGTCATCTGCGGGATTGTTCTGGCAGTCGTTTACAAGTTTTACTTTAAGATAGTGCTCAAGGTCAATAGTCATCTTTAGGAGAATTTTCCTTAAGAACATGTCTATTGTGGAAAGCTCAACCAAATGGCCAAAGTCAAGCCCGATGAATTTGCCACTCTTTGTCTGTTCCGTGCATGTGGAACAATATTGCTTTAGGCGGAAAAAGAAATTGTTTTTTTCAAGAAAGCTTTTTGCCTTTTCTTCATCCATCAAGTTGAATGTAATGCCAAGGTTGTCCTTGCAATATTCAATTACTTCCGGGACTGTGAGTTTTTGGGGCTTTGCGGGTGTAAATTCTTTCTTGGACATTTGATGCTCCTATAAAACTGTGTTCGTCTATTTCTGGATTTTTTCCCACAATGCGGTAATTTCCTGCTTCCAGCGTTTGACAAGAGAGCGTGGTGCAAGAGGTTCGGCTTGTGATCCCCATTTCATTATCTGTTCAAAAACCTTTTCTTCCTGCGCAGATGAGAATTCGATTGTCGTGTATTCGTCATTTTCCTTTATGACTTTCTGGTCATCTGCCCATTTGTGGTATTTGATCCAATCCTTTGCGTAATCAGTAAAGCGGATTTTGAACGTCTGCGTGTTGTCGTCCTTGAATGCACCAAGTCTTCCGCCACCGCTGTAATTCTTAAAGTCAAAGTCTTCGGGCAGCTCGAAAGTTTCCGCCGTGATGATTATATCTGCCATGAAATTCAAATCATATAAAAGAATCATGTCGGCGTATTCACTGTAAGCGGAAAGATAGACGGAACCATTGTCAAGAATCAGCTGATATGGCCATACCGTTCGCACTGCCTTATTGTTTTTGTTTGACTTGACGTAGACAAATTTTAACTTGCGGTTCAATTTTATTGCTTCGTAAACCTTGTCCCAGTTTTTGACGTCGATGTCATATTTCATTTGCGGTGAGACAATCACACGTCCAGAGGAAAACAAAATGTCTTCTTTAAACACTTTTGGTTCAAGGAACTGAATGAGTTTTGTAATGCGGTCGTAAAGGGGAGTGCCCTCGTATTGCAGGAGGAGTCCGCTCATGCTTGCAATAAGGTCAAGATTTCTTTGTGTTTCCTTTGTGTAAATCTGCTCTACATCTTTTTTTATCCTGTAGCTTCCACCTTTCTGCTTGTCTTCAATTAAATCCATGTCCTTGAGCTTTTTAATGTCTCGGTAAATGGTTATATTGGAGAGTTTGAAATGTTTCTGGAAATAGATTGCGTTGTATTTGATTTCGGGGTGATTTGGAGCGTCGCGCAATATGCAAAGAATTTCATAACCTCTATCGTCAAGGTTCTGGTCAATATCCATTAATGTTTTGTTCAGTTCGCGCTCTAGTTTTCGCTGACGTTTGTCATGTTCTTCAAGTTTAATGCTCATATGTATAATTGTATCATGGGATTTTTATATTGTCTATCAATTTATGATAGAATATTATTTTGTGTAAAATTCCCCCTCCGCAAGTATCTTATGGAACAAGATTAAAAGATTTGATAGAATGAAGGAAAAAGCCAAGAGAGGGAAAACATGAAGCTTTTAATTGTTGTGGACATGCAGAATGATTTTATTGATGGGGCACTCGGAACAAAAGAAGCAGTAGCAATTGTTCCAAATGTGGCGGAAAAAATCAAAAGGGCGCGTGATGCCGGTTGGGAAGTTGTTTTTACAAGGGATACTCACCAAAAGAATTATCTCCAGACCCAAGAGGGAAAGAACCTTCCTGTCGTGCATTGTATTTTGGGAAGCAAGGGCTGGCAGATTTCAGATAAACTTGATGTAGGAAAAAGCCGCATTTTTGACAAGCCTTCGTTTGGTTCATTGGATTTAGCCGATTATGTTGCGACTCTGAATGGCCTTGAAGAAATTGAACTTGTGGGCCTTTGTACTGGAATCTGTGTCATAAGCAATGCGTTCATACTCAAGGCAAAAGTTCCTGAGGTAAAGATAACGGTTGACTCTTCATGCTGTGCCTGCGTAACGCCCGAAAGTCATGCCACCGCACTTAGTGCAATGAGGCTCTGTCAGGTAAACATAATCTAAGTTTGGAGAATTCTGGATTTCGTGTTATAATGTAGGTTATGAGTTCAGGCAACAATGAGAAGAGCAAGTCGGGCGTTGGAGAAGGCGTAATACAGCACAAATGCCCTGGATGTGGAGCACCGTTAAAATATTCACCTAATGCGGGAAGTGTAATCTGTGAATATTGCGGAACTAAATTCGAGGTGTCGCAGTTAAAGACTGGTGACGAAAGCAAAATCAACTTTGACTGGTCCAGATACAAGAAGTCACTTTCCGGTGAGGAACTTGAAGGTACCCTTACCTATGAATGCAAGCAGTGTGGGGCTGTCATGGAGGCCCCTAAAAATACTATAGCAACTTTCTGTCCCTACTGTGCGAACAACATCGTCTTAAAGGAAACCAGTACGGGCGGATTAAAGCCCAATCTAGTCATTCCATTTAAATTTCCAAAGGATAAGGTTCACAGTTATTTCAAGAGTTTTACCAGGGGCAAAAAACTGCTTCCGGTCAATTACTTTAAAGGCTGCATGATTGGAGAAGTTCAGGGGGTGTACCTTCCGTTCTGGCTTTTTACCACAAAGGTTGGCGGCAAATACACGTTCACTTCATCTTCAATCGAAAAGAGTTGGAGCGACAGTTCCTATCATTACACAAAATACAACGTCTATTCCCACGTGCGCGAGGGTACCCTGGATTTTGCAAAGGTCCCGATGGATGCAAGCAAAAAGATGGAAGATGACCTTATGGATTCCATTGAGCCATACGATTATTCAGAACTGGTTGAATTCAACAACCTTTATCTGGACGGATTCCTTGCCGAACGTTTTGACAGTCCTCCTGATTCCGAACTCTACCGTGCCGAATACCGCATTTCACAAAGCACTGAGGAACTATTTACAGGATCTGCAACTGAGCGGAAATATGACAAGGTTAACGCTAAGAGCAAGAACATCAGCTTCATCAACCCGAAGATGGAATATGCCCTGTTGCCCGTGTATCTCTTTACGTGCAGGTACAACAACGTGGACTATCACTATGCCATAAACGGTCAGACGGGAAAAGTGGCCGGTGTGCTTCCAAGGTCAAAGAGAAGGGGCCTCCTCAGGTGTCTGGTTGCCTTTATAATTGCATTCTGTCTGTCTGCGGGTTCATGCGTTTTGCCGCAGCTGTTCTGGTAAGGGGAGGGTAAGATGAAAAAACTTAAATCATTCTTTTTGACTTTATTTCTTTTGTTTGCATTGGTTCCCGCTTTTTCCCAGGATGAACCGGTCAGGACAAATGTTCTTAGGATCAATGACTATACGGACAGCATTAGCAGTGCGGAAGAAAGGTCTCTCCACAACCGTACCATGATTCTAGTCAACAAGTACGGATTTGACATGCCGGTGTGCATCAAGGAGACCTGTGACCTGTCGATTACACATTATGCCGACTGGTTCTACTCTGACAACCAGTTTGGTTACGGCCCCAATAAAAGCGGCCTTTTGCTGATGGTCATAACTGAAAACGAACAGCTTTACCTAAAGGGCTTTGGTTCCGGTGAAGAGATTTTTACGGATGAACAGAAAAATGCCCTGATAAACCTTATCCGTACAATGAGGGAAAACGGTTCAGGCTGGCTTGAGATTGTTAGTTCCTATGTTGATTCAGTTGCAGAAACCCTGAGTGTGAATGGGGAACTGCTTGCAAAATATGCAGACCAGGTTGTTGAAGGAAAACCAAAGAGGAATTTGCCTTCATGGTATCCGGAAGATGTAAATGCCTTTGTTGACTTTAACGATTACCGTGCGAGCCGAGTCATAGACGATGCCTTTATTTTCAGCGAAGAACAGATTGCCGAAATGAAGCAAAAGATAAAGAAGATTCAGGATGAATATGGAATTGACCTTGTGATTTTTACGGACAAATCCAGCTACGGTTTTGATCATGGCATCTATGCGGCGGACTTCCATCAGTTCTGCGGTTATGGTTTCGGCGATGATTTTACCGGTTCGGTCCTGATGATCTGCATGGAGGAGGGGAATCGCGGCTGGTGGACTGCTGCAACCGGAAAAGTTCAGGAAGTATATACCGAGAAAGTCATAAATGCCATAGACGACAATCTTGAACCATACATGGTGGCGGGAAATTATGGCGAAGGCGTGCTCAATTATATTGACGACATATATGAGCTGTACAAGGTCCCGGACTGGTATCCAAAAAACAACGAAGAATTTGTTCCGTTCAAGGCGGCAAACAAAAGCCGTGTAGTCGATCAGGTTGGCGTGTTCACAAAGAAAGAGATACAAACCCTGACGGAAAGGGCCGATGAGCTTTCTAAAAAGTATGACACGGATTTTCTCATCCTTACGATGGACAAGACGATACGCGGAGGAACATTGAGCGACTATGGCCGTGATTATGCAAAGTACAACGGTTATGGGGTAGGCGACAATAACGATGCATGCATCTTCGTCATACAAAAATCCCCGGACGGTAAATTAGATTGGGGTGTAACATCAACGGTTTCAGAAGACCAAAGGAAATGTTATACGGAAAAAAACTTCTATCATCTGTATCTTAACGCACGTTCAAAGATGGAGAAGGGAAAATGCTTTAGTGCCGCAAAGAAAGTCATGAGGCTTGCCGGCGGAATGTATAAGCATGGATATGTCCTTTGGGTGTACTGGGGAATAGCGATTGGTTTTGGAATATTGGTCGGCTTGTTTTTTGCATTTGCAAAGTACTGTTTTGATGATTCATGCATGTCCAACAGTAAAAGAGCCACCGAGGCCCGAAGCTATTATGTTGAAGGAAGCCTTGTCTTTTCCCGTTCAGAAGACAGGAAGATTGACTCATACGTGAGCAAGGACAGGGTGT
Source organism: Treponema sp. (assembly GCA_016281495.1). GTDB lineage: Bacteria > Spirochaetota > Spirochaetia > Treponematales > Treponemataceae > Treponema_D. The sequence goes on from JAEEIU010000015.1 coordinate 179,854, forward strand.
ACAGGGAATCAAGTTCAAGGTCATACAGCAGTTCTTCTTCCAGCGGACGTTCAACCTACCGTTCAAGCTACAAGTCATCCGGAGGCCGTAGCTATAGCGGTGGAGGAAGAAAGTTCTAGGGAACTGCTTATGCCTGCCGGGATTTTAAAATTCGTAATGCAGGGCCCTGATGTTAAGCTCGTAAAAGTCGGGTTTAACCAGAATCCTGATGGCGTCTTCCACGCTTTTAAGGTCAACGATTCCTGTCCTGCATGCGGCGCCCAAAAGAAGGGTGTTTACAATCTTTGAGCTCTTTAGGTTTGCACATGCCTTGTCCGTGTCGATGACGCTTACGTTTGACGAATGTTTCTTTAGTTCTTCTATCATGATATCTTCGGAAAAGGTAACGCCCGTGATGCTTGCCGTCGTTGGCTGAAGTATTTTCCTGTTTACGATGACTGCCGCGTCCTTTTTAAGATAGTTCATGTTGCGGACTGCTTCTGCCGCCTCAAAGGAAATCAAAAGGTCTGCCTGACCCAATGGAATCAGAGGAGAATAACAGTCATTTCCTATTCGTACGTGGCTTACGACAGAACCTCCGCGTTGTGCCATTCCGATTGTTTCTGCTGACAGGACTTTCTGGCCCTGGTTTATCGCCGCCTGTGAAATTATTTTTGCCGCAAGAACAGTTCCCTGTCCGCCGACACCACAAATTAAAATGTTTTTAGCCATATTCCTTATCCTCAACCGATGGCAGAAACCGGACACAATCCAGAGCATAGCTTGCATCCCGTGCACAATGACGAATCAATCTGAACCTTTTTTGATCCAGTCTGTTTAATGCTCAAGGCAGGACATCCGATTTCCCTTATGCATTTCTGACATCCGATGCATTTGTCTTCTTCGACCTTTAGCGGTACGGGTTTTTCCCATCCGAGTTTTGAAGCAACCGCAATGCATGGTGCCTTGAAGATGACCGCACTTACTCCCTGTGAGCTTACGGCCTTTTTGATTGCCTCTACCGATTCCTTTTGATTGAATGGGTTAACGGTAATCACAGGTTCAACACCGATTGAAGTCAGGATTTTTTCTATGCTGATTTTTTCCGTGACTTCGCCCATCATCGTCCTTCCGGTTCCGGGGTGTGGCTGGTGTCCTGTCATTGCCGTAGTTGAATTGTCCAACACGCATATTGTCTGGTGCGCCTGATTGTAAACCGCATTAACAACACCAGTTATTCCTGATGCAAAGAAAGTTGAGTCGCCGATAAAGGAAAAGCATTTGCGGTCGTTTTCGTTGTGGTAGAATCCCTGTGCCATCGTTATGTCCGCACCCATACAGAGGCATGTATCGCACATGTCCAGTGGCTTTGCGTTGCCCAGGGTATAGCAGCCGATGTCACCGCAGTAAACGGTTTTCTCTCCCTTCATGGCCTGCTTTACCGCGTAGAATGCCGCACGATGTGGACAGCCCGCACACAAAACAGGTGGCCTGACGGGAAGTTCAACTTGAGCCGTGCATGTCGAGTCGGATTCAATCGTGATGCCATAGAGTTTTGCAACTATGTCCCTTACCGCCTCAACACTCAGTTCTCCTGCGGCAGGAACAAGACCGTCAAGTTTTCCGCTTATGGAACATTCAATATGATTTTTTCCGGCAAGGTTAAAGAGGTTTTCTTCGATTACGGGGTCAAGCTCTTCAAATACCACAATCCTTTTATTCTTTTGCATGAACTCCAGTGCAAGCTCGCCCGGGAACGGATATGGATTTCCTACCTTTAAGATTGGAGCGTCCTTTATTCCAAGCAGGGAAAGCGCTTCCTTTAGGTAACACCAGCTGATTCCACCCGCTGCAAACGCAATATCGGATGCACTGTTGTTTTCTATATGATTCCATTTTGAATTTGAAAATTCATGTGGAAGGATTTTTTCGTTTCGTTCAAATATCTTTTTGTGGTTGTTGTAGGATGCCTTTGGAAAAATTACCCATCTCTGGCTGTCCTTTTCAAATTCTCCCTTTTGCCTTGCCGCACTTAACTCGGGTTCTTCCATGGATTCGTATGCGTGGTCAACCCTTGTGGTGGGACGGAGGATTACGGGTGTTCCGTATTTTTCCGACAGCTCAAACGCTTCCTGTACCATTTCGTATGCTTCTTTTGGCGTGGACGGATCAAACACCGGAATCTTGGAAAATGAACCGAATGAACGCGTGTCCTGTTCTGTCTGGCTTGAGATTGGTCCCGGATCATCGGCGCTTACAATCACCATGCCGCCCTTTATTCCAACGTATGAAAGGCACATCACCGGGTCGCTTGCAACATTCAGGCCCACCTGCTTCATCGTAACCATGGTTCTGCTTCCCGCATAACTTGCACCGGCCGCCACTTCTACAGCCGCCTTTTCGTTTACGGACCATTCAACATAAGTGCCTGTCTTTTCCCTGTATTTTGCAATGCATTCAATTATTTCACTTGAAGGAGTTCCAGGATATCCAGCCACAAGATTTACACCCGCCTTGAGTGCACCCAGAGCAATCGCCTGGTTTCCCATTATCATCTGCTGTTTCATAAAAAATTATTTCCTTACCAATCTGAATCCCAGTCATAGCTGGAGTCATAATCATAACTGTCGTAAGAGTCGGACCAGCTGTAGTCATCATCAGAATCCCAATCGTCGTACGAAGACCAGTCGCTGTCTGAATCATAGTCACTGCTGGAAGACCAGTCGTCCCTGAAACTGTACTCTGGGAATTCCTTGAAGCTTGAGTCTCCGTCACCGTAATAAGAGTTACCTATGTAGTAGTCGTCGTCTATTTCTTCGGAGGTTCTGTCCCATACACCGTTGTCCAGGGCATACCAATGGGAACCATGCCTGTAATATACGTTGTCATTCTGCTTGTAGTATCCGGTCTTGCCTTCCATAAAGGTTCCGATGACCCACAATACTGCAAGGACTGCTATGATGAGGCCCCATTTTTTCCAGTTGATTTTTTTTGGCATTATCGGATAAGGTGTGGATGAGGTTCTTTGCTGGGTTGGAGCGGTATTGGCTCTGGCGTCAAGGATCAAGTCCTTTATCTTCATGTAGATTTCGTTTACCGCGTAGGCTTCGTCTGCACCCTCGTATCTGACTGCCCTGGTTCCGTCCGCCTTGTTCTTGTAGACGATGAAGCGGCCTGTGTTGTCATCCCTGTAAATTCCGAATGCCTTGGGAGCCTGATAGTTTTCCCCGATGTGGACATGCATTTTTTCCAATGGAAGATTTTTGCTTGCACAGAATTCCCTGAGCTGTTCAATTGTTTTGGGGGAGTCGGATGCGGTCCTTACAAAATGAGTGTTGGGGGCACCGCAGTTGGGACATTTTTCATCAGTTGATTCGATATAGGCGTCGCAATATTCACATACTACTTTCAAGATTCTACCTCGTAAACAAAGAATAGCAAATTGAATTGTACAAGTCAAGATTTGATATTGCCTTCCACAGATCAATTCAAAAAGGGGTTGATAAGTTATAAGAAGGATAATTGACATTTAAAGATTGATGGTTGATAATTAGGGTAATAAAGGAAGGAAGAATGAAGGTACTTTTGATTAATGGCAGCCCGAAAGGGAAGAACAGTAATACTATTAAGCTGGCTAATAAATTTGTTGAAGGACTTGTGGAAGAAAGACAGGGGGCGGGGGAGGACGTTGTTGTGGACGTACTTGATGTTTCCTCGCTGAACATCGGGGCATGTCGGGGGTGTTTCTGCTGCTGGAAGTCTACGCCTGGGAAATGCGTGATTCGTGATGACATGCCGTCTGTACTGCAAAAGCAAAAGGATGCGGATGTAATTGTCTGGAGTTTCCCTCTTTATTATTTTAATGTTCCGGGAAGCCTTAAGAACCTGATTGACCGTCAGCTTCCGATGAGCCTTCCGTTTATGTCGGACGATTCAAATTCAACTGGAAGCGGCAGCCATCCCACCCGCTATGACATGGGCGGAAAAAGATATGTCCTGGTTTCAACATGCGGCTTTTATTCTGCCAGCAAAAATTACGACAGCGTAACCGAAATGTTCGGACACTTTTTGGGAAAGGGTAATTTTGAAACGATATTCTGCGGTCAGGGTGAACTGTTCAGGGTAAAGGAACTTTCAGGACGCACGGACCAGTATCTTGAGGTTGTGAAAAAGGCGGGACGTGAATTTGCCGGTGGAACGATAAGCGGTGAAACTCATGCCCAACTGGAAGAACTCCTGTATCCACGCGAGCAGTTTGAAAAGATGGCTGATGCAAGCTGGGGAGTGGACAGGGAAACTGGAGGAAAGGAAAGTGAGGATTTGATTTTTACCCGGCAGATGGCAACCCTTTACAACAAAAATGCCTGGGACGGAAAAGACCGTGTCCTGGAGATGAACTACACTGACTTGGGAAAAAGCTATCAGATTTTATTGAACAGGGACGGAAGCAAAGTTGTGACGGACGGAAGCCTTGAGCCAACGACAACAATTTCAACTCCCTTTGACGTGTGGGTTTCAATATCACAGGGTAAAATCGGTGGGGCAGAAGCACTGGGAAAAAAGCTCTATACGGTAAACGGTGACTTTTCGCTGATGATGAACTGGAACAAGTTTTTTGGACAGTCGGAGGAAAGCCGTACAAAGCAGGGTGATTCAAGCGGTCAGAACTCTGGTGCAAGGGAAAAAAAGCCTTCCATGACAACCCTGCTCATTCCGTGGATTACGTTCTGGGTGGCGGTTTCTATCAATCCGGGTGTCGGTTCGGTAATCACAATGTCAGTCTGTGCCCTGGTGCCGCTTTTGATGTGGTCTTGCAAGCTTGTAATCTGGGACGTGCTTTCGATTGCTCTGGTTTCGGTTATGGCGGGTGCGGTAAAGTTGTGGGGGCATGCAGAACTTGTTACGAATGCGGGCTATCTTGTGTTCGGGCTTTTGTGGCTTTTTTCGTGCCTTACAAAGGAACCCCTGTGCGCATCATACATCAAGCATAATTACGGTGGCGAAGCGGCTCATAAGAACCTCCTGTTCATGAAGACGAATTACATCCTTGCCTTTGCGTGGGGAATCCTGTATGTCCTTACTGCGGTGTGGACTTTCTTTTTGAACAGGGCAGGCATGGGGAAAAGTCTGGTCGTCGTGAACAATGTGATACCGCTTGCGATGGGTGCCTTTACCGCATGGTTTTCCAAATGGTATCCGGCACACATGGCAAGTGGAAAATAAGGTTATTTCATTTCCCAAAAGTTAGATAGGTGACAAGACGGGACTTGAAGGCCTCTTCTTCTTCGGCTGATGTAAAGCATTCCTTGTTGATTGTGGAGACTAATCCTCCGAATGAACTTGCGGCGTAGAATCTTCCGTCGTCGGTGTAGATGTCGTAGCATCCGGCCTGGGAGGAAACGGGGATGAGCATGGTGCTTTCTGAAAGCCTTTCCTGTACTGTGGAAGAAACCAGTGCCTTTATAAGGTCCTGTTTTTTGTCCGCCTTTTTGTTTATGAACATGACCACAGTGGGGGCTACAAGTGCGTGTTCAACTGATTCGTTTGCAATAGGAAACCGGATGGGCCTGTAGTTTGCCGCCGTGCGCATGGGTATGGTCCGGTAATGGTCCAGGGGCATGGAGATTGAATAGATTTCGTCCTCGCTCATCAAAAGCATCTCGTCGCTGGTTGAGTATGAATGCCATTGTCCTGAAAGGCATTTGGCGTCCTGCAGGTAGCGGATGTGTTCCAGCACCGTCCTGAACGTAATCTTTTCCCCATTAAAGTCTGCCAGAGCTTCGTCCAGATATTCTTCAAGTTCCTTGCCGCTTTCTATCAGGCCACAGAGTTTCCTGTATCCCGCAGAGCCGCAGATGGATTCCGTGATGCATGAGATGAGGCCGTAGAAATGGTCAATGCTTTTTCCTGATGCATAAAGTGAAAATGCGTATTCACCCACAGCCTTCTGTTCCATTTCGTCAAATGAACCAAAGTCTGCTATTTCGTCAAATCCACGGTTCAACGAAGACTTGCTGTAAAACAGGGGGTAATAGTCGTATAATAATGGAACGAAAATCTTCTTGTCATCGGAGAGGCCTGCCTTTTGAACGGAAGTTGGCATGCCACCGTAGATTTTTGCCGGTATTTCATCTGCTTTTTGTGCCAGAATCCGCGCCTCCCTGCCGCTCCATGTGATGACAGCATCGTAATTGCCTGATTTTTCAACAGAAAATCCATCTTCCTCGGACAGGACCGTAAATTCAACTTCCTTGGGCCATGCCTTTTTGATTTCTTCGCTAAGATTCTTTACAATCTTTTCTTCAATGCCGTAGAACGCCACCTTGAGCTTTTTCGGGGCATTCAGCACGACCGCAAGGATAATCACGATGCACAATACAAGGACAATCCCTGCCGCCAAAAAGAGCCACCATCTTTTCTTCAACAATTCAGCCAGTTTCATAAAGACAGTATATCCCAAAGGTTGATTAAATACAATATTGGTGAGGTAAATAGGACGTTAAAAGGCTGGTGAAATAAAGCGGCATCTTAGAACGTAAATCCGGCAACTTATGCAAAAGAGGGTTTTCTTCCAAAGCAAGTGGCATTATATTCGTTTTAGGCTTACAAAAACTAAGTGGAGCCTAACGGAGGAAACAATGGAAAAAACAAAAAAGGCTTTATCATTTGTGCTTTATGTCACTTTTGCACACTGTATCACCTATTTTATCTGCGGTATGATTTTTTCTCAGTTGATGGGCTACAGCGAGTGGTGGAAGCAGCCGGTTGTCTGTGATTACTTTAGGACATTCGACGGCAGTGCAAGTGCGGCGGGACCTTTCATCCAGATAATCAGAGGCCTGCTGTTCGGGCTTGTTCTAATTCCGCTGGTTGATTTTATAAGGCAGAAATCGGGTTGGTTAAAACTTTGGATTTTGTTTTTAGGGATTGGAATTATCGGTGCACCGGCTGCGGCTCCAAGTTCAATTGAAGGAGTAGTTTATTCAAAATTACCCTTTGCCTTTCATTTTGTGGGCCTGCCTGAAATCTGCGGTCAGACACTTTTATTCAGTGTGCTTGTGCATCGTCAATTAACTTTATCAGGGAAAAAATCTGAAAAATCAATAAAGCTGCTCCGTGCATTTTATTCGGCTATCATCGTCTTTATGGGGTATGCACTTGTTTCGATTGTCTTTGCCCTGGTACAGAATGTACCGATTGAATCTGGAAGTGCGGACATTCGTGTTCTTGCACAATTCTTCCCGCCTGTCATTTTCGCCTTTGTGCTGTGGCTTATAAAAAGATTTAATTGGGCGGTGAAAGTGATGGTCTTGTATATTCTCTCTGCAATTTCCTTTTTGATTTATCAGGGATGGGTTATAAATGACTTGAATTTATTTTATGTTTTCGTCGCGCCAATTATCCCCACGGCCATTTACTTTCTGTTCATTAAAATATGCGAAAGGAAGGATGAGAAAAAATTGAAGGATTCTGAAAAAAGTGATATAATTGAAGAATGAAGATTGTAATTCAGACAGACAGTTCGGTTCAGGAGACTACACTGAATATAACATGTCGGGAAATCACTCCTGAGCTTGAACGTCTTATAAGCGTCTTTCGTCTTTCTGATAAAAAAATATCCGCAAAGAAAAACGGTGAGCTTCATCTTATAGATTTGAAAACCATTTTATATGTAGAATCTCTTGAGCGGAACACCTTTATCTATACCGATGGCGAAGTATACGAAAGCACCTACCGCCTTTATGAGCTTGAATCCATGCTTGGCGAATGTAATTTCATCCGTGTGAATAAATCAACCCTCCTTAACCTGAATAAAATCAAGAGCATAAAATCCGACCTGGACAGGCGCATTCGTGTTACACTTGAAAACGGATACCAGCTTATAATTTCACGTTCGTATGCAGAAGAGTTTAAGGCAAAAATCTATAAACTTGGAGTTTCAAATGCAAAAACGATTGATTAGTTTTCTAAAGGACTTTCTGGAAATCTCAGCCTCTATAGTCTTGATATTTACACTTCTTACTCTTGCGCTGGGAGAAGGGGCAGGTTCAGTTTCAAGCCTTTTCAGACTTGGTAGTGCCGGTATTGCAGTTGAATCTTTGCTCCAGCTCTTTTTGTTGTCTTTTACATTCAGTCTTTTAAAGCTGATATTTTTGACGGACGCAATCATAAAATCTTTGAGCGCCGTTTTACGTTATATTTTATGCTTTGGCCTGATTACAATTTTTATTCTGACTTTTGCCTTCTGTTTTAAATGGATTCCAAATGAAGCGGAATACTGGCTTATGTTTTTAGCATGCTATGTTTTGAGCACAGCTGTCAGCATTATGGTTTCAAATCTGATAAACAAAAAAGAAGATAAAAAACTGAATGACGCTTTAAAAGCCATAAAGGAAAATCCGACTGACGGGGGTAAGTGATATGAAAAAAGCCTTCAAAGTTATAGGGAAATAAAAGATAAAATTGATAAGATGAATATGATATTAAATTTAGGAAACCGTGCGGTAAACAATTATCTTGTCGCTTTTGATGAAGGTTATATTCTTATAGATACAGGCTACGAGGGCGGCTTTGTTCGTCGGCTCTTGCACATTTCTTCTGTATGATTCTGGATTTAGTCCACCAGTTTGAATTCGTCCAGAGCGATTGAAGAAATCAAATCAGGCCATGTCTCTATACTGGAAATACCTGCCATAACATCAACTACGTTTGTATCAACCCATCTTGCATACTTTACAAGGCAGATGTGCGCCGAATAGCTTAATGTCTTGGAAAATGGATTTGTTATGGTCAGCATCATGAACTGGTGGTTTTTGCCTTCGCTCTGCTGGATGAATTCTATGGTCAATGTTTTCTTAGGCTTCTTGATTGATTCAACCCTCTTCAAATTTGTCAGGACATTGCCCTTGACGTCTGCCTCGATGTAGACCTTTTCGCCGGGATAGATTTGAATTATCGAGTCGTTTATTACATAGGGTGACTGCGGAATCTCTGCCGCAAAGTATTGCTCCTCGTCTACTGCAAGAACAAGTTCAAACGGATCCCTTTCGTTTTTGTCTTTGGCAAATGTGGAAAACATCATAAAAATGGAAATGGCAATAAGACAGTACTTTTTCTTCATAAATTCCTCCAGGGCCACCATCCGGCAACCATACCATAAATTATAGCGGACAAAGCCGTGTTTGAAAAGGGGAATGTTTAAAAATTGAGGACTCTTTGAACTGGTCCCTTCAATTCCACATCCAAATGCTTGCCGAATGGGGAAAATGTGCTATACTTATCCTGAGGTGCTGATATGAAAAAACTGATTCTGGCCGCCATGCTTGTCTTTGTCTCTCTTGCCTATGCCGAGGAAGCTGTAATCCTGCGTGACTTTGTGATTGACGGTGCGAAAGTCCAGAAAAAGGTGCGCATAATCAACAAAAAGGAATACGACTATAACGGAAACATGGTCAGGAATTATTCGCCTGATGACAGCGACTTCATGTACTTCTACAACGAGGACGGAAGAATCGAAAAGATTTATTACACCTACAGTTCTATCAGCAAAAATGGAATTTCCGGGGAAGAATATGACGTTACCAAAAATCAGGATGAGCAGAAATTCGACGGTTACTGCGAGATACGGTATTATTATGACGATGACACGAAGCTCTGCGTCAAAAAGACCGATACAGGCTACTGTGACGAGGAATATGAGTACGACGAAAAGGGCAAGCTGATAAAATCCACAAATCAGCTGGGAACGACAGTTTACGAATATGATGCTGCCGGAAGACTTAGGTGGAGCAAGAACGAAGGGGCAAAATCCGAATATTTTTATGCCTATGATTCAAAAAACAGGCTCGTCTATTACCTCTGGCTAAGTTTTGATGATGACGACGCTTACATGGAGCATATCTATAAATTTGACGATGAAAACCTTACGGAAAAGATGCACACGAATCTGTCCGATGGTGGAATCTTCTCCAGCTACACTTCAAGCAGTATAAAGGAAAGCGATGAACAGGGACTTTTGGTTCATACCGTGGATGTGCAGGATTATATCGACTCGGACGATCCCCTGGTGATTTTGTCTGTAAATCCGCCCAGGAAAAAGAAGCTTATTGAATGGTTCTTCAAGTACAATCTTGACGAAAACCTCATGCTCGCTACTGAAATTGATGATGGAAAGGAAACCCGCTATATCTATGAATATACCTTGTGGGACAACGGAAACTTGAGTGCCGAGCTGGTCTACGAGGAAGTTGAATGAAGTGTGGTTGATTCTTTTGTTCTATCTAAAATATGTACCCTAAAAATTCAAAGCGTTTTGCTGACGTTTTTTGATGAATATTGCGCTTTTTTTCGCAAAAATATCGTTTTTCCTATTGAATAATATTTTCAAATAGTGTATAAATTAGGAACATTTATGCGCCCTTAGTGGGTGTGCTCGGAATAGAGCAGGTTCTTTGAGATATCAGACAGACGGTGATTTTTCCGTCCGGTAAAAGTCGTAAAGTCAATTGGTTTTTCCAATTTTCAGACTTTTTCACCCGTAAATGTTAAAGGCTGCCGTCGGTAGTTTTGGTAAAGTGGCATGAAGGGTTCTGATGTTCCGGTTTGCGCCAGTGAATCGGAAGGCTCCGAGATGCCAGACCAGTCGTCGGTGGTTGATTGATGATGATAGGTGGTAACCAGCCAACTGCTTTGAATTGATAAAGCAGCCATTAAAGTTCCTTCTATATATTCATCATTTTATATTTTTTTTGGTAAAAGTGTGTATGCGAAAGTGGTGCTGGCCTTTTAGGGGTATCATTTTCTGGCTTAAAGTGCAGCACATTAATTTTATATATGCCGTAGGATAAAATTTTCGGCAAGGAGAAGATCATGGCAAAGGAAGAGTTCAAAAGAACTAAACCTCACATGAACGTTGGTACCATCGGTCACGTTGACCATGGTAAGACTACACTTTCTGCAGCTATCACCGCTTACTGCGCAAAGAAGTATGGTGACAAGCTTCTGAAGTATGACGAAATCGACAATGCTCCAGAGGAAAAAGAGCGTGGTATTACTATTAATAGCCGCCACTTGGAGTATCAGTCAGACAAGCGTCACTATGCACATATCGACTGCCCGGGACATGCAGACTATGTTAAGAACATGATCACCGGTGCCGCTCAGATGGATGGTGCTGTTCTGGTTGTTGCCGCTACAGACGGTGTTATGCCACAGACAAAGGAGCACTTGCTGCTCGCTCGCCAGGTAGGCGTTCCGAAGATCATCGTCTTCCTTAACAAGGTTGACCTGGTTGATGATCCAGACATGATTGAATTGGTTGTAGAGGATGTTAAGGACACACTTACAAAGTATGAATTCTCTGCTGATACACCAATCATCCAGGGTTCTGCATTCAAGGCTCTCAACGAGTCAGACAATCCAGACAATACAAAGTGCATCGAAGAATTGCTTACAGCTATGGATACATGGTTTGATGATCCTGTTCGTGACGAAGACAAGCCCTTCCTTATGCCAATCGAAGACATCTTCACAATCACTGGTCGTGGTACTGTTGTTACAGGTCGTATCGAGCGCGGTGTTGTTCGCATGGGTGACGCTGTTGAAGTCGTTGGTATCCGCCCGACAGCTTCTTCAACTGTTACAGGTATCGAAATG
>JAEEIU010000016.1 GCA_016281495.1 Treponema sp.
ACTGGCTGTTTCTTCGCCACAGGGCAGATAATATTCATAGCGGAGGTTTCCTTTTTATGCGCGGATTTTTTCAACAGTTCCGCTGGAAATCATTTCGCGGGCAAAAGCCTGAGCCGCACCCTTTTTTCCTGTGTAACGAAGATTTACTGTAATTGCCATTCTAGTCCTCCTGATCTATCGATTCTTTTTTAATCTTGATGCTATTAAATGTGAAATTGTAGCAAATAATATGATAATAGAAATATAGTCCAAAGCAAAGAGGACGTAGCCGCGTTCCAAGTCAAAGAAGAAAAACTGCTGCTGTAAAATCAGATACTTCCAGACCCCGCGTGCGATAAAGGCATAGACACCGTAAGCGCAGACCAGGGCAAGAAGGATTATTCCAACAAGTTTCATTATCGAGCTTTGGTTTTCTGTCATTATCGGGCTCTGGTTTTCTGTCATTATCGGGCTTGACCCGATAATCTCTCCGTTGGGGGGTTCCCGTGTCGAATCAGGGGAATGGCAAAGTTTGTTTGCAATCATTCCGACATGAAGGCCTATATGCAGGGACATAAAGAGGTAGTACCAGTGGCTTGCCAGAAGATGTGCGATACGGGCAAAACCGAGTCCGCTTTCAATTCCCAGAAAAGTAAAGACATGGTTTGAAAGTATGATTCCGCTAACCATGAGAAAAATCGTGCAGATCAGTATGCCGCAGTTGATGACGGTCTGCATTATGCGGTAGGGCTTGTATTTCCCCTTGAAGATTGCTCCGTTCCATCTGCGGTTCAAAACAATGTGGATAACCCAGAGGACGAAAAGACCAACTCCCAGAATTTCGTGAACAATATCCGCCGGAAAAAGGTAGTTTCCTCCCATCAAAATTATTGAAAGGATTGTCATTGCAATGTCGAGTGTGAGCCGCAGTGGTTTAGTTGACTTCATTTTTTTACTCCTGTTTTCTTGAGCCATTTTTCAACATCTTTTGAAAGTGTTGAGCCACCTGAATAATGGATGGAAAGTCCTTCGGTAAGCTTTGCCTTTGGTGCCAGCTTTGATATTGCGGTAATGCTCTGGCCGAATCTTCCACCGCCGTGGGAGCAGAATGGCATGATTGTCTTTCCGGAAAAGTCGTAGCTTTCCAGAAGGGTTGCAATCGGCATTGGGATGCTTGCCCACCAGTTTGGATAGCCTAATATTATTGTATCATATTCCGCCCATTTTTTGCTATCGATTTTTGTCTTGAGTGCCGGACGGGCCTGCTTGTGCTGGTCGCGCTGTGCCTGATCAAGAACCGTGTTGTAGTTTGTTGAATATGGGGTCACAAGTTCCAGCTCGATAATGTCATAGCCGGTTTGCCTTGCGATTTCCTTTGCGACGCCGCGAGTGTTTCCGCTCCATGAATAAAATATGATGAGGGCTTTCCCCTTGGCTGTTTTTGTAGCGGTTGAAATTTCCCTTGTCGTTACGGTTCCCTTTACGCTGTCATCGGCATTGCAAACAAGACGTAGTCCGACATTGTAGGCCCCGTTGCCCTGTGAAAGTGCCGCCCTGTATGCGCTCCTGAGGTTTTTTCCAAAGTCATTCCATCCGCCGCCACGGTAAACTCTTCGTGTTCCTTCGCTGGCTCCTGTGGGGTTTGACTGGGGGCTCCTGCCGTAGTCGCCGTAATAGTCGAAACACCATTCCCCTACGTTTCCGTAGATGTCATAGAGTCCGTTGGGATTTGCCGCAAAGCTTCCGACATCAACTGTCTTGCCTCGGTAGACTCCCGGACGCGTTTCCAAAACTGAATCGTTGAAATAATTCTGTTCTATTTGATAGGGGTAATGTCCGTAAAAGTTTACGTCGTCTGCACCAGGTACCCTGCGGGAATAAAAGGGAGTTTTTGTTCCTGCCCTGGCCGCATATTCCCATTCAGCTTCTGTTGGGAGACGGTAGCCGTTTGCCGCCCTGTTCCAGCTTACGGAAAGGCCTCCTCCGGTGATTGTGTAAACGGGAGTTCTTCCTTCCCTGCGGCTCAATGAGTTGCAGAATTCGATTGCCTCAAGCCATGTCACGCTTTCGACGGGAAGTTTGTCTCCGGTAAAGTTGCTGGGATTTTTTCCGGTTACTTCGCGCCATTCCTTTTGGGTGACCTCGTATTTTGCCATGTAGAATGAAGCGACTGAAACGCTGTGCTGTGTCTCGTCGTTGCTCCGCCAGTCCTCTGATTCCGGGCTTCCCATGACGAAGCTGCCTCCCTTTATCAGGACGAAGTTTGAGTTGGGTGAAGTATAGTTTGCAGCATTTGCCATTGTGAGCATTCCTATTATTGTAAAGATGATAGCCGTTAGTTTTTTCATTTTGATTCCTCAAAGAGATCGCCCGGTCAAGCCGGGCAGTGACAGCTGGAAGATGATTCCTATTTCAACAAACCTTCAACATATTTTTTAACATCAGCTCCTGAGCCTCTGGTAAAATCTTTTCCGCCCTTGTAGGCCGCACCCTTTGCGTATTTTGCAAGATCCGTTCCGCTGCGACCCAGACCGCTTCCACCGCTTGTGCAGAGTGCCACGATTTTTTTGCCTGACCAATTCTGGCTCTCGACGAATGTGTACATGATTTTCGGCGCGTATGACCACCAGATTGGATAGCACAAAACCACGGTGTCGTAGCCTGATATGTCGATTTTGTTTTTGATTGCAGGACGGCTTTTGGGGTCGTTGCATTCGATTGAGGAGAGTGATTTTTTGTCGTGCCAGTTCAAGTCTGCGTCGGTATATTTGTGGACCGGTTCGATTTCAAAAATGTCAGCTCCCATAGCCTGTGCCGCATTCTTTGCTATGCGCTCTGTTGTTCCAGTTGCGCTGAAATATACGAATGCCGTTTTTGCTGATGCTCCTGCCATAACCAAGCCTCCGATTAAAAGTGTAAGAATAAATCTTTTCATAAGTTTTCCTCCGCAAAAGTTTCTTTCTTATGAATAAAATATAACGTCTGGATGAAAAAATGTACAATGCTATTTTTTTATGCGACCATGCGTTTGAGGCATAGTCAAAAATTATATTTCTTGCTACAATATTCTTATGTTCATAGAGACCTACATCATCAGACAGCTGGCGGCCTTTGCAGATTATGGAACTCTCACCAGGGTTGGGGAGGAGCTTGGAATCACTCAGCCTACC
>JAEEIU010000017.1 GCA_016281495.1 Treponema sp.
ACAGCACATAAATCAATTGGAGTAGCCTATTCTGATGATTATGGAAGAAACTGGAATAATGTTCAGCCTGTAATCCTTTCAGAACAAGCAAAAGGTCAAACTCCTGCCTGGACAGGAATTGGCGATGGCTGTGTAATAAGAGACAGAACAAATTCTCATTGGATTTGCTATTATCAGGGAAAGACAAATGTTAACGGTTCTATAAATAACCGTCTATGTATGGCATCCTCAAGTGATCCGGAAGGAAAATCTGGCACATGGAAAAAGTGGGATGGTACAAATTTTTCTATTTCAGCTTGTAATACAGAAACAATGTCAGGTGGCATAGAATGTGCAATAAAAAATTTATCAAAAGTTCCTGGCGCAAATCCGAGTGTTTCCTGGAATGAATACCTTCAAAGTTATGTTATGGTTTACGCATCCTGGTCACATGAGATTTACATCAGTTTTAGTAATGATGCAATAAATTGGACCACTCCCGTTTACGTTATTGGGTCTTCGGCAAATCCATTATGGTATCCTAATTTAATCAGCGAAAAGGGTGATACGGTGTCATTGAAATGTAATCGAATTTATTTTTCATACCAACAGGATGAAAATGGAATTAGAAAAATTGCATACGTACCTATTGAATTTTTTTAATACTAAGTAGAAGTTATTAACTTGCTCTCTTGCGCGAGCGATGCATACCAACGATGATTCAAAATCATGTGTATTGCCCACAAAATGAACAGAGCTACTCCCAGAATCTCATGTACAATGCCGGCAGGAAACAAATACGCTCCTCCCATCAAAATGATTGAAACTAGAGTCATAAGAATATCTAATGGCAGACGAAATGTATTCCAATTCTTCTGGGACATATTTTTACTCCTGTTGCTCCTCATCATCATTTAATGCTGCTGAATCAAAAGGCAATTCCTCTCGTATATTTTGCGGAAGCACACCGGCTTTTTCCATAAGTTTAGCGGCCCTAGTACGGCAGAGTCCGCATTTTGTGCGCTCGTAGAAAACTGTAAGTGGTTCTATGCAATCTGGCGTTACATTCTCTTCATAGGTTTTTGTGACATCAATAACATCGTGGTGTGCATCTTCAAAATTTTTTATGGATTTTAGTTTTCGGACAATTTTCGCACCGTCACCTTCGCGATAATTTTTTCTAAGCAGGGCAAGATAAAAAGGTGAATATTCGTCTGATATAAGAGCTCTTTCTGCAAGTCTGCGGATTTCTGTAGAGGCAAAAAAAGAAAGCACATCAACCAAGTAGTTGTTGAAATAAGAATTTTTGTTTTTTGAAAATAGGGGAATCAAATCATCAGCATTATAAGGATATGGAACTGAAGAAAACAATCGGAGATATTTTGTTAATTCCTTCTGAGTTTTTACCTTTGTCATTTCATCAGCAAAATATTTTGCTTCGTCGATTGTAAGATTTTTAGCATATCTCCGGGGAACAATACCACGCTCGAAATAAAAATATTTTTTTACACATTCAAAATTGTTTTCTGGTTCATTCTTTTTCTGTTCTGCTTTTCGTTCTTCAAATTCTTTCTTACATTTTTCAATTCTGTCTAAATACGTGCGGATGCCATCATCAGATTTTGAAAGTTCAACAAGTTTTGATTGCACATCTTCAGATTTCATTTTTGGAACACAGATCATATAATAATCATCTTCGTACCAGTCATCGTGAGAATTGAACGACCTGCCAAATTTCCTTGCCACACGAACCATACCGTCAAATCCATCAAGTTTTATGATTGCCGATGATGGAAAAGCATCATATAAAGTTTGTTCATCACATTCGTCAAAACGCTTCCGAAGAATCTCCCCAAACATAGGTTCAAACTCATGAGCGATTTTTACTGCAGTATGGCAAAAATGGATGAAATCCCAATCATCCGAAATCTCATCTTTTTCAAGATGTTGCTTCAAGGTTTCAAATACAAGTGCCCTCTGTTCCTCCGAAAGTTCGCGGACAAACTGCATTGCGTATTCGCTCCTGTCGCCTTCGCATTGCGGGTCATAGCCGTAATTTTTCAGACAAAGCAGGATTATTTCGCGTGTAAAATCAATGTTCTTATGTTCACGAAAAATCAGAAATGCTCGGCCAGAGCCGAGTTGTGCATTCTTCCAAAATTGCGCATGTATTTGCCTTGATGTTCCCATTATTTCAAAAGTTCCTCAACATATTTCTTTATATCACTTTCTTTGCCGCGAGTAAAGTCTTTTCCACCCTTGAATGATACATCCTTGGCATATTTTGCCAAATCTGTGCCGCTTCGTCCAAGTCCGCTTCCACCACTAGTGCAGAAGGTAACAAGTTTCTTTCCGTCCCATTTCTGGCTTTCAACAAAGGTAGAACGCCTTGCCGTTTTCAAAAAGAAATATTATGACCTGGCCTATGCCTTCCGCTTTTCCTGAGTGTAAAAAGGTCTTTGAGCTGGGAAAGAGGATTTTCTCATATTGACAACCATCTATATATTGGCTATAATACCACATATAGATAAACATCAATATGAGGTTACCTATGAATGAAACAGAAATCGCTCTTATCTGCAAGGCTTTGGGAGATGAAAACCG
>JAEEIU010000018.1 GCA_016281495.1 Treponema sp.
ATAAACATCAACCCGAACCACAACCAGGTACTTCAAAAAAAATGCAAACCGTTGTATGATTATGTAAGGTATGTTTCCAGAGTAAAGGAAAACAAGAAGAAGGGAATGAGCCTGAGGGAAGCCGTAGATGATGCAATTGAATGGGCGATTAACGAGGATCTTCTGGACGGTTTCTTCAGGATTCAAAAGGAGGAGATTTTGGCAAACTCTTTGACGGAATTTGACGAGGAAGAATTCATCCGCGACATCCACCAGGAAGGCTACGACGAAGGATTTTCCAATGGCATCTCCCAGGGCATCCAACAGGGTATCTCTCAAGGTATCTCCCAAGGTATCTCCCAGGGCACCAGACAAAAGGCCATGGAAGCTGCCAGGAATGCGCTGAAAATGAATCTTTCCATGGAGCAGGTTGCCCAAATCACGAATCTTTCTCAGGAAGAAGTTCGTGAACTTGCTAGAGGTGTTGTACCCGAAGTGGGACAATGCAGTTAAATGGGTGATTAGGGAAGATAGAAGGTATTTCACAGTACACCTAAAAAAAAGTCCTCCGGCTCTACACTTTAACCTTTTTTTAACATTTTTTGTAACATATTGTTGATTATTTCGTTTGATTGTTGTACATTTAAACTGATGTACACTTAAAATGGCGTGGAATATGCTGTTTTTAAAGGGGGAATTTACATGAAAAAGATAACTAAGATATGTGCAGTAGTAGCAGCCTGCCTGGCTGCCATCGGACTTACGGGATGTCCACACGCACAGGATTTTTTTAAGAGTTTTGGAAAGGACGATTTGTACGGAACCTGGATGACGCTGGAATTTAATCCAACCACAGGGAACCGAGAGGATTATTACATTAATACTACAAATGGTGACCCTTATGTCATCACATGGAAGTTTGACGGAAAGTCAGAAAATATGTTCAACGGTAATGGAGGAAATTTCTGGCAGCATTTGATTCATTATAATCCCTATAGTGCTTCGGAAAAGGTTCATGTTAACGATGATGGAACTTATACTTTTGGTACCAAGGCTAGAGAAACATTCTGGTATGGTGAATATGCTATAAAGGGTAATTCAGGTTACAGTAAGGGCAAGCTTTATCTGTATTATGAATGTGGTTATGAGTTGCCTCTTAATGGAAGCGGAGTTTCACTTGAAACTCTTAAGACATGGAAAGTTAATGATTATCTGTCTCATGCTGGATTGAATGGGTTGACCGATGAAAAACTGTCAGATGGATTCACTGACTCACATAGACATACCGCTGATAACGGTGTGGAATATTATCTTAATAATAATGTAACTGTTCAGATTAGGGAAGTTGGTGGCCAGAAACAGTGCAGTGATATAGAGTATTTCCGTTTTAACTTGAAGGATGGTTCTGCATCAGGTTACACTCGTTTGATGGCAACTAGCTTGGATACGACTGGTGATGAAGACGATATAATCGGTGGTATTTACAGCCAATGGGCTTCAGGTCCAGGAACTGGACTATCAGGTCAATATAACGGAGGACATAAAGTTCATAGTGGTAACTCTTGGACAGGTCAAAGCACACGCTATATGGGACGCATTTCGGTAACCAGTACGCCGGAGAACCCTGATTGGCTTTATTCAATCACCAAGACTAATGCTCAACTGTTCAATCTTGATGATACTGCAAATGATTTTACCAATTATTCAGATCCTAATGCAGAAGTAAATGCTAGGGCCGAAGAATAAATAATCCCACAGCCAACATAATTAACAATAACCCCCCGACGGACTGGTTCTGCCGGGGATTTTTTTTGTTCTGGTTCAGGTGGCGGGGAATATAAAATTGTTCAATAATATAGATAAAATGTTGAAAAATCGGGAATTTGCCGATATAATTATGATGGGGGTGCGATGTACTTTCCCCCTGTGTACTTGAAATAATCTTTAGAATTGTTTATAATGCTCTTTTAGAGATTTTGGTGTTTTTAATATTTTTAAAGGTATATGTTTAATCGGAGAAAGGCCTGTATCCTTGTGGTGCTGGCGGCTATCAGTTCTAATTTACTCTTTTCCTATGAGTTGACTTTTAAGCTGACTCCGGGTGCTTTTTTTCCGTTTGTTTCGGGCGGGCAGAATTTTGACACTGTTGGCTTTAACGGTTTCTTTGACACCGGCCTTAACTTGAACAATGTCCTTAATGCAGGAACTGAATTCGGCTTTTTTGTAGTTCCAAAGCAAAACTCCTCTGAGCTTCCCGAAGACGCATCCAAAAACATAGTAATGGTTCCCGTAGGCTTGCATCTGGAGGGCAACTGGTTCGTCAAGTCCAGGATGGAAGTGAGTGCCGGTCTTGCAATGGGGGTCGGTATGGCCATGAACGGCAGGCTCACGGATTATGCGCCTTGGGCAAGGGCCTATGGTGGTGCGGCGTTCAGGATTAATCCGCAGTGGTCTGTGGGACTTGAAGCCTCTTTCTTTGCGTATCAGTCTCATGCCCTGTTCGGCATGCCTTCTATTGGTGGTCCTTCAATCGGGCTGTCCGTTAAATTCAAGCTGGATACAGAGAAAATCTCCGGCAAGGTAAATGCCTCCATCGAGCAGGAGGAAAGCCTGTTCCCGCTCATGTCAAAACTTTACAAGGAAAATCCGTTTGGCACTGTTTATGTAGAAAACAACGAGTCGGCTGAAATTCGCAATGTAAAGGTTTATTTCCGTACGGAGAACTTTACTGCATCTGATCTTCTGTGCGGTGAGATTGATTCAATCAACAAAAGGGAGACTGCCGAGGTTCCGCTTGTGGCTGACTTTAACGAGCGCATCATGATGTTCAGTGAGTCAGGAAACATTCCGGGTGAGATTGTAGTTGAATATGATCTTCTTGGACAAAGGCGTACTTCTGTAGAATCCGTGGTTGTCTCGGTATACAACAGAAACCAGGTGCGATGGTATGACCCGAATGTTCTGGCCGCTTACAGTTCAACTACGTCTCAGGAAGTTCTGGACATAGCCAAATATCTGGTGGGTGTAGGACGAAACCAATTGCGCTCAGGATTGAACCGCAACCTTCAGTTTGCAATGTACTGTTACGAGGGAATCAGGCTTCTTGGAATTGAATGCAAGCCGGACAATTCTACTCCATATTCAACCAGCCATATGGACGGAGAGGTCCTTGACTACATCCAGTATCCGTTCCAGACGCTTCTCTATAAATCGGGTGATGTTGATGATATTGGCATCCTCTTTATGACAATGCTTGAGGCTACGGGAATCCATGCGGGATTTATTCCTCTGGAGAATGACTTTATCGTATTGATAGATTTGAGCATGAAGGCATCCCAGTTAGGAAATTACTTTGACGGAAAGGACCGTGTGGTTGTGATGGACGGGGCAGTGCTGGTTCCAGTGGCAATGTCCACGCTAAGGGAAGGTTTTGTAAACAGCTGGTACAATGCCGTAGAAGAAATCAAGCAGGCAGCGGATAACGAAGAGGAAATAACGTATTATTCAATTCTGGATGCATGGGAATATTATCCTCCTGCTTCTGTTTCCAGCGGTGGCAATTCAACTGAAAAGCCTCTGGAAGATTCCCTTATTACTGCTGTTGAAACTGACATGGCAAGATATGTTACCACTGAATTCGGTCCACAGATTGCGGCCATGCAAAATCAGCTTGCCTCAAAGGGAATTTCTGTGGAACTGCTGAACAAGCTGGGCCTTCTTTATGTTCGTGCGGGAATGTATTCAAGTGCAGTTCCTGTGTACGAGAGGTCTGCCGCCATGGGTTCGGTAGCTGCCATGAACAATCTGGGTAACATAGCAATACTGCAAAAGCGTTATCAAGAGGCAAGGATTTGGTATGAGAGGGCATTGAACCTTGAGCCCAATAACAGCACAGCACTTCGTGGTTTGAATCAGGCATTGGGATATTTGGAGGACTAGGGTATGAAGCGTTCATCTAAGAAATACAGGAATCCGGAAAAGAAAGCCCGCAAAGACCGCTCCAAGAAAATGCTTGCCACTGGAATGATGATCTGTCTGGGTAGTCTTCCGGTCTGGTGTGATGACGAGGTCCTTCTTACCATTTTCCCTTCTGCCTCTAAATCTGTTGGTTCTTATGCTGATGTTCAATATGATTTTGGTGTGGGTGGAAAGCTCACATGGCGTAGGAACGGAAACCTGGACTTGTTTGTTGAAGGTGATTATAAAAGCCTTGCGCTTCCGAATGTCTCTTCTGCCACATTGCTGAATGGAGGTGTGGGGGCAGGATACCATCTTCCCATAAATGACCGCTGGGGCGTGAACATGAGCGCTCAGGTGGGTGGATACCGTGCCTCAAAATCAGACGGTGTATTGACTGGCCTTTCCGGTGGAATCAACATTTCCATGACATATAGAATCAATCCGACAGTATCTGTGGAAACGGGTGCCGTTGCAAACCATTATGTCGCCAAGCCGGAACCTCTTTTGACTGATGTTGGTGCCTCCGCAGGCCTTACGATTAACCTTACCAAGGCATTGTCAGACGCAACTAACGTCAAGATGGAGACAAAGGAAATCCTTCCTGTGTTCCCGGTTCTCTACTCATGGTACAAGAACAATTCTTTTGCCAGCGTGGGAATCACAAACGAGGAAGACGCGGACATCGAGAATGTTCACATAAGCTTCTATCAGCCGCAGTACATGAGCCAGCCCAATCTGTGTGCAACAAAGGAAAAGCTTGGCAAGGGAGAATCCTTTGACGCAGAGCTTACCGCCTTCTTTAACGAGCGCATGCTTGACCTTACGGAAAAGACCAACACAGAGGCTTCCGTAATAATTGAATATTCATATCTTGGTCAAAAGAAAAAGAAGACCATATCAATGGTGGTTCCGGTATACGGACGCAATTCAATGAGCTGGGACGATGACCGCCGTGCATCTGTATTCGTATCTTCCAAGGACCCTGCTGCACTTTTGTTCTCCAAGTACATTTCTTCTGTAGTACGTGACAACATACGCATGGGTATCGCGCCGAACATTCAGTATGCAATGGGAATTTTTGATACCCTTGATCAGTTCGGAATCAACTATGTCATTGACCCGTCTTCCGCTTACTCTGACAATGTAGGTTCTTCTTCAATCGACTTCCTGCAGTTCCCGTATCAGACTTTGACATATCGTGGCGGTGACTGTGATGACCTTTCAATTTTGACATGTTCGCTTTTTGAGGCTGTTGGTATAAAGACTGCATTCATCACGATTCCGGGGCATATCTTTATGGCGTTTGACTCCGGCTTGACTATGGCGGAAGCTGCCCAGTCATTGATGAACGCAAACAATCTGATTGACCGCGACGGCGAGGCATGGGTACCGCTGGAAATCACATTGACCAACGAGGGATTCAGCCGTGCATGGAGGACAGGTGCAAGGGAATGGAATCAGGCATTCAAGGATGGAACAGCTGCCTTCTATGCAATGGAAGACTCCTGGAAAATCTATGACCCTGTAAGTGTCCCTGGTGCAAGCGCTTCATTCACTCTGCCGGAGAAAGAGGTTGTCGCAAGGCTTTTCCAGCACAGCATGGACCAGTGGGTTGCCCGGGAGATTTCTCCTGTTGTTGCCAAGTACAATGCCATTCTTGCTTCTCATGATTCTGTGGAGGTCAGAAACGAACTTGGTGTTCTTTACGGACGCTACGGTCTTTTTGTTGAGGCTGATGATCAGTTCAAGAGGGCAAGACGAAAGGGGTATAAGCCTGCGCTTTTGAATACTGCCAACGTTTATTTTGCACGCAAGCAGTACGAGATAGCCCTGGAATGGTACAGGAAGGTTCTGGAGACGGACAAAAACAATGACCTTGCCATGCTTGGTATAGCACGCTGCCAATATGAGCTTGAAAATTATGATGAATGTGATGCCGCGTTTGACATTGTGCGAAACAGGAATCCTGCTCTTGCTGCTGAATATACATATCTTGGAGCATTTGAAGAGACTGTAGGCCGAAGCTTCTCTCTTGCAGATCGCATTTCCATGACAAAATGGGATACCGGAAAAACTTCTACCGGCATATTGAATACGGGTGATGATTCTGAGTCTGAAGATGGATATGTCGGCGAGGACTCAAACGGATTTGTCATTGCGGACACAGACACTTCTGATTCCAATACCGTAGTTATCGGTAATGCAGATTCTCTTCTTTCTCAGCTTGCGGGTATGAGTGATCCAAACGGGATGCTCAGGCCTGATGCCATTATACCGGATGACAAAAAGAAGAAAGAGGTTCTTGAAGATCCTTATGCGGAAATGGATGACTACGCAAATCTTGTGGAAGAACTGCCGGGCCTTATTGCACAGCTAAGGGTTCCGGAAACAAAACTTGACGGCACAAAACCTGTCATGGTAAGTGAGACAAGAATTGCAAGCGTTAACCCGACACCTGTGGACAACGGCATTGAAGAAGTCCGCACGACACCAGAAAAGCCGACAGAGCCAAAGAAAGACCTGTCATCCCTTATAACAAAATCCACGCTTGAGTCACGTCCAAGCACCGAGCCGACAGTAGAGGCCACACTGGTCACCGTAACACCGACAGTCGCAGTTACACAGCCAACAGTACAGGAAACACCAGTCACAGTTGCAACAACAGCACCCGTGACACAGCCAACGGTCGAGACAACACCGGTCACCGTCACACCAACAGTAGCGGTAACACAGCCGACCGTAGAGGCCACACCGGTTACCGTTGCAACAACAGCCCCAGTTACACAGCCGACAGTCGAGGCAACACCAGTAACCGTTGCAACAACCGCACCAGTTACACAGCCGACAGTCGAGGCAACACTAGTAACCGTAACACCGACCGTAGCGGTTACCCAGCCTACAGTACAGGCAACACCAGTAACCGTCACACCAACAGTCGCCGTGACACAGCCAACCGTAGAGGCCAAACCGGTCACCGTTGCAACAACCGCACCCGTGACACAGCCCACAGTAGAGGCAACACCAGTAACGGTCACACCGACAGTCGCCGTAACACAGCCGACCGTCGAGGCAACACCAGTAACCGTAACACCGACAGTCGCAGTATCACAGCCAACAGTGCAGGAAACACCAGTCACCGTAACACCGACAGTCGCCGTAACACAGCCGACCATAGAGACAACACCGGTTACCGTTGCAACAACAACACCCGTGACACAGCCGACAGTTCAGGCCACGCCAGTTACCGTTGCAACAACAGCCCCAGTAACACAGCCCACAGTCGAGGCCACACCGGTCACCATTGCAACAACAACACCAGTGACACAGCCGACCGTAGAGGCCACACCAGTTACCGTAACACCGACAGTAGCAGTTACACAGCCAACAGTAAATACAACCCCAGTCACAGTTGCAACAACAGCCCCAGTGGCACAGCCGACCGTAGAGGCAACACCGGTCACCGTTGCAACAACAGCACCCGTGACACAGCCAACGGTCGAGGCAACACCAGTCACCGTCACACCGACAGTCGCCGTGACACAGCCGACAGTACAGGCAACACCAGTCACAGTTGCAACAACGGCTCCAGTAACACAGCCAACGGTAGAGGCAACACCTGTCACCGTTGCAACAACAACACCAGTGACACAGCCGACCGTAGAGGCCACACCGGTCACAGTTGCAACAACAGCCCCAGTTACACAGCCTACAGTACAGGCAACACCGGTAACGGTCACACCAACAGTCGCCGTAACACAGCCAACGGTAGAGGCAACCCCAGTCACAGTTGCAACCACAGCCCCAGTGACACAGCCGACCGTAGAGGCCACACCAGTAACCGTAACACCAACAGTCGCGGTAACACAGCCGACCACGCCTCAGTTTACGACGCAGGAAATCGTTATCAGGGACACAGACACCGTGCTTGCTGAACTTGGAATAGACAAAGACGACCTGATGGATGAATATGAGATGGACGAGGACGAGGCCTTCTTTGCCTCACTTTTGGACGAAACGGATGATGAATTTGATGACAGCCCTGTAGGTGCACTTCTTGCCGAGGAAAAGGCAACAGAAAAGCCTGTGGTCATTGGACCCGTCTTTAAAAACGTGCAGGAGGATTCAACTCCAAAGACAGAGACAGTTCAGCCGGAAGAAACCATTCAACCGGGCGAAAAAATGGCATATACAGAGGTTCTCCCCACAGTGGAAAGGGCCGCTCCAAGATATACGGCGACTGCATCTTCAAAATGGGCACCAGAGGAAGTTTACACCGCAAAAATCATTCCCGGCATGAAAACCTACGAGGAAGAGATGAGTACCTACTCCGAGGATAAAAGCTACCTTTACGAGGACAACAACGGCCTGCTTTCTGAGGACACCGCGGAGGCCATTGCACTGGAAAAGGCACAGGCGCTTTTGGATGAAGAAGAACGTAAAAAAAATGAATACGCAATAGAAAATTGGGAGAAATTGGCATATAATAATACAGTAGACGGTACTGATCCTCTGTTCTCCTATCTTGCGGATAATGTCCTGGAAGAGATTCAAAATACAAGCATTGTGGACAAAATCCGTGAGCAGGGTAATATGTCTCCGGCAGAAAAGCTCGCCAAGGAAAGACAGTCAAGCCTTCTTGCCAAGATGGAGGAAGTGCTTGAAAACGACAGGAAGTCCAAGGCAAGCCCAGTTGAAGACACGGATGTTGAAGAAGAAAACGAAACCATTGCCCAACTTACTGAAGAAGAAAACCCGGATGCCACGGGCGGCATAATTCAGGCAAGTGATGTGAATAATGAAGATGAAAAAAAGAAGGGTCCTGGAAAATGGCCATATGTTGCCGGTGGAGCAGGACTGTTAGGATTATTTGTTATCTTCCTGATTGTATTCTGGAAGAAAAAAGATGATGACGAAGATGATGATAAAAAGGACTCGCTGGAGAAGCAGGGGGTAAATGTATGAAGCGAATAATAGGCAGGATTTCATTTTTATTTATTTTGATTTTGAGTCTTGGACTTATAAGCTGTGATTCCTGGATGACTGGAGACAATTTTTTTGACCAGATTGCAGATGAAGTAAAATACGCCAACGCAGAAAAGATAAAGGTTTTTATCCGCTACCCCAACCGCAACATGGGTGAAACAAGCCCCAACGGAAGCTCAAACCAAAAGGTGGACATACCCTTTACCGTTACAGCCGTAGACTCAAGCAACTACGCATTTTATAAATGGGCCGCTTTTAAAACCCAAGATTTTCCTACAACCCAACAGCATAACATACTTTACACAAATGAAACTGCCTATGAACAATATAAAGATAAGGAACTGGGCACGGATGAGGTTGTTTTTGAAGACCCAAGGGAAGCAATAACAACAGTAAGGGTTCTTCACGAAAGAAATGACGTATTTATAATGCCTATATGTGTCCGCCGTCCTTATCTTGTCAGTTCCAATCCCTCTAATGGACAGCAGAACGTTGTAAAGAATCAGGCAATTTCTCTAGTCTTCTCCCAGCCTATGAAAATAGGAGACTTGATTAATGTGAACGATCCTGAGAATGCGCCGTTGGAAGGTAATCTAAGAGATTATAAAGTAAATGAAGATGATGATGAACCTAAGATACATGTTTCTTATGTACAAGGTTATGGTACAGAGAATGTAAGCTATTATGATGATCTTATAACAAGACTTTGTGACTCAACCGGTGCTGTCAACACAAATGCAGGCTTGAAACTGAAGGCTACACTCCATCCCTCTCATAAAACTCTTTTGATAAGAACTCCAGATGGTTTGTATTGGCCTTCTGGAGCTACCATAAGTGTAAGGGTAAGTCGAGATGTTAACTGTGAGGTTGGTGATAGAGAATATGAAATGGCTGATGACGAAGAGTTCATCTTTAATGTTGGTACGGGAATGGATGATGCAAATCCAACAGTTGGAGAACTGGAAGTTGGGTTTAAGGAACTTAAGCGAAATCCTGCAACAGGTACAAATTATGAACGTGTTTCATCGAACTTGAATGTTAGGGCATATATTCTTGACAAGACAAAGAGCACTGATATTAATGAAACTGAGGCATCTGTAAGTACGGTTTATTGGTTATTATATTATATGGCCGCACCTTCTAGCTCTCTTGAAGCTCCGGATGGAGTAGGATCTTTTAAGACAGATGGTACTCATAGTTATTCATCTGGTGCTGACTTTAGTGATAATCCTAAGGCTAACCTTACTTCCTCACAGAGGAGTTCTGGTCTTGTATTCTCAATCGACAAAGATCACTTGCCTGGCTATGATGGTCTTTTTAAGCTTCTTGTTTATGGACAGGATAATGCAGGAAATACTGGAAATCACAGTACCATTGCCCCTGTGCATAGTACAAATACTACTGCGGCTGAATCAAAATACATTTACTTTATTAAAGATACTCAAGCTCCGAATATCAGCGCATCCCAGGTTGTTGCTACTTCAACAGGTGATTCCGCTCCTTACGGATGGTTCAATTCCACTACCATTTCCAATATCACCATAAAGCCTAGCAGCACTAGTCCAATCAAGGATTCGCCAAATGTCAATAACAGGTATAGGTCAGACAAGGTATGGTGGATTTTCTATATGGGAAGTGAAACTGGTGCTGAGGCTTGGGACACTTTAGTAAAGATGGAGGACAATACAGGTACAGGCGGATGGGGAGCATGGCACGAGGTTACAGATGACGGCAACTCTTTGTCTGAGTTGATAGGCTCAACACTTAATTCTAGTTCAATAACCGAAGGTAACGTACCTCTTTATGTCAAGTTCAGGGATGATGTAGGAAACATATCAGATTTGACGGAGCTTGAAAATGTAATTAAGTTTGATGGAACTGCACCTGTACTGGGAGACTTGAGCTGGACTTCTAAGAATTCTTCTGCCCCGGGAATTGCAGATTCCAATGTTCTTGGAAATCAACAGCTTGTTGTTCCGTTTACTGAGAATCTTTCCGGAATCAAGAAAATAAAGGTAACTGTGGTGGATCCAGTTGGCGATGAGTATGAAACACCTTTCCGTAACACGAATTTTGCAATAAGAACATCTCCATCCGGTGAGTTACTTCCAGGAAGCGCAGATGCTACCGATGGTACTTCTTATATTGTTAACACTCCTGTATCAACAACCTTTACCTCTCTTTATATAGATAACCTTAAGATCTCAGAGAGTTCAACTCTTGCTGAAGGAAACTATACCGTAAAAGTCAAGCTCTTTGATGCGGCTCTTAATGAAACGGCAGAAAAGGAAATCCAGCTTTATGTGGACAGAACGAACCCTGAAATAACTGAGATGTATTTTGATGGAGTAAAGAATGACTCTATTAATAACTATTATGCTGGTAGTATCTTGCTCAATCCTGAAACTACATATACTACAAGCAGCACCGGCAATACTCTATTCATAAAGATGACTGAAACAGGATCCGGTATTCAAAAAATTGATATTCCATATGGATTTGCAACAAATCCATATGCTCCTTCTAGTTCAGCATCTCAGACACCACGTGGTATAATTCCAACAACAAGTACCAAACTTTTTGTATCTACTAATGGTGGTACCTCTTATACCGAGGTTCCATGCTCTGTAGACACAGCTTCAAAATGTCTGACCATAGCACAGGACAATGCAATCAGGGGAACAGATGTACTGCTTAAGATAACCAATATTACACTCTCTGGTACTCCTGGTACTGTTGAGGCTCTTGTTGGTGCAGTCTTGAGGGATTATGCCGGACATGCAAATTCTGCCGTCAAATATGCAGCTGTTGCGGAAGATTATTCAGCTCCAGAAGTATCATCAGTTTCAATTGGTGACTCCGGAAAACACCTTAACGGCAGTAATGCACTAGTAAACGATACTGGCATAAGTGCACAATCAGGTTATACTGATACTCCGATTGTCAATATTGTGGCCCGCCTTAACGAATATGCAACTGATTCCGCCGTGACAACATGCTCTGGTTTAAGAAAGATAGTTCTTGAAGGAGCAAGCTTTACTTCAAATACCGAAATTGAGGTATGTCAAAATATCAGTGTAAGCTATAACAATTACCCTGTAAATTCTTGGCGATATATACACTCTCTTGGAACAAAGGACTCAGTTGAGGAGTGCCCGTTTGCCTATTCAATTCCAACTGGCGATACTACTAGCGGAGGAGGTTTCTATATTGTAGACGACCATACCGCCGTGCTAAGGATTCCTCTTAACATCACAGCTGACTATCCGTTTAGCATCAGGTATGTCAAACTCGATGATACAGCCTCGGATGGTGAAAAGACGGTTAAAATCAGTTTCTTTGATACTGCAAGACAGCTTGAGACAACCGCTTCAAATCAAACGACCATGAAAATAACATACTGTGCCACCGCGCCGACAATCAAAGTAAACGATGCTTCTGGCACTGACCCTGAGGCAATAACGGCTGCCAACATTCAGACTCTTGTGCCCAAAAACAACGGACTTCAGGTTTATGCGGATGCGACAAGCAATAAGGCTTGGGTATATTCACATGACACTCAGAACAACAGAAACGGTACAAATACGACTCCTTCGGGAAGCGGTGTATATATAAGTAAAGAAAATTGTCCTTATTTTAACCTTAAGATTACATCAAGCGATGTGGCAAAGCCAAAGGCATATGCCTGGACTTATGACAGTGCGGACATACCTGCATCAGAATCATCAGAATGGAACTCCACTGACTCATCTTACAGGGTGAATGTCACCTTCCCGACCTCGGGCGATATTTCAGGTACTCCAGCGGAACATGACCTTTATCTTCATGTGGCGGACTATGCCGGAAACGTAACCACCAAGCAGATGAGCACATTCAAATGGATAAACGAGACTGTGCCCAGTGCATGGCCAAAGAGAAATACAACCGGAGATGGCGGAACGAAGATGGAGCCCGGTGTTTACTATCTTGAAGCCAGCGGTTGGTATACGTATGGGGGTAAAAATGATCCTAAATTTACTGTTACTTTCCCTGCCGGAACAACTGGAACAAAGAAGATTTACATTCCTGCAAGCTGGTTCGACAAGGTTTGTACCAACGGTGCCCCAATTTACGGATATGCCTTGGGAACTCATACTCGATTAGGCGACGGACATGCAGATATCGATTGTGCCAAAGTTGATGGAACTGGCCCCTATCTTGAGCTCCCGGATAGCTTCTATATCTCTGACAACAATAAGGAGATTTATTTCTACGTCTATGATGCCGTCGGCAATGACCTTACTTGTGTAGTCAATGTTGTTGTGGACAACACCCCACCTCTCATGCAGGTTAATGTATCTCCTGCTGGGGCAGGAAAACTGAAGTGGGCGGAAGAATCTTCTATTGTTGAATTGTCATCTGCCACTACGAACTATGAAAGCTGGCGCTTTGGATTTGCAAATTCAGGTAATGACACCGGTGATGTTTTTGCTGTACAGGGTGGAAATACATTGTTTAGCAGAGATACTTTAACCAAGGGCTTCTCAGCTGCGAATCCTATTGTGCTATATTCAACTTCTAATGCCCTAAAAGTAATGCTGTATACAACAACTACGGATATCTTGGAATATAAGTACTCAATTAATGATGGAACTGCTACAACGGTGCCATATACTTCGGATCATGAGTACATTTCTTCAATAACTATTCCTGGTACACCGGGTGAAGAACAAAAAATCAGATTCTATGCCATAGATAGGGGTTCTAATGTCACGAATCTTTATTTCAGGGTGTATGTTGATAACCAAGGTCCGACAGTAAGCTTGACGAATGCGACAAACATCTATACAAATCCAACTGATCACAAGAACTACATTGCCAGTATAAATGAAGCCACAGCTTCCACAGCTACGATTACAATCACTGATGAACTTGTCGGTTTCGGATCAGGCGAAAAGACTTTAACCTATAACAGTGCCAAATTGCTTGATTATTTGACAGTAGATACTACTGCCAATACACTTAAACTTAAAACAACCTATCAAGCTGATGCCTTGGGTAACGCAAATACAGCTTCAATATCATACAACGGAAGCTCCAGCTGGGCATTGGATAATGCGGCTCCAATTGTTAGTGTACAAGAAGGCTCCATGACAGACTGTATCAGAATCGGTACAACACTCTACTTTAAGGGCAGCAGTGCAAAACTCAGACTTAATATCGTTGAGACAGGTTCTGGACTTCATAATGATTCCTTGAAGAATAATGCTGAGATTTCAATGTCTACCTACAAGACCTCAGACAATAAGATTGTTCTATCGAGTGGAGTTGTAAAGGATAATGTTGGAAATACTGACGTATATACACTTGTCAACGATATTATTCAGGATGCAAGTTTGCCAGTAAAACCTGCTTCTATACAATCTGTCTCTACCAATTCCGGTGGAAATTCGTATCGGGACGGAAATACGGTTTATTTCAATGATTCAACTAATTCCATTACACTGAATCTTTCTGGTGCTAGTGATAGTGGTGGAAGCGGCCTTGTAGGATATTCAATTTCCGGTAATGGAGTCGAAGTAACTGAAACCGATTCCGGCTCGGTAACAATTGAACCGACAGGAGAAGACTTCCCTTCATCTACATCTATCATAATTTATTCAAAGGATGGTGTAGGAAATGTCAGTGACTCTGGATTGACAGTTACACTCATAAAGGATGAGGAGGCCCCGGAGATAGATGATGTCACATATCCGACTGAGGGTGTTGTTGTAGTGGGCGATAAGATATACTTCAAGGGCTCTCCAACCATAACGCTTAGTATAAGTGACGATGGATGTGGCCTGGACGGAAATTCATGGGGTAACGGAAAGACAATAACTATCACTGATACATATTATGATTCAGATAACCATACCCTCAAGATTCCAATCAATACGATTTATGATAAGCTCGGAAATTCCAGCGAATATGTCCTGAGTGATAAAATATACAGGGATGATTCTGCTCCGGACATTCAGCCAGCCAACTTCGAAGTTCAGGGTACGACCCCTTATGTTGGAATGATAAATGTAAATACTTCTACACAGGTATCCTGGTACAAGGGCGATTTCAAGGTTTGCATCAAAAACAGCGAGACTAGCGGTTGTGGTCTTGCATACTGGCAGATCGGAACTTCTTCTAACAAGGGAGCCGACAATTATGTTTCAGGTACGGCAGAAAATGAATTCCTGGCACTTCCAAACTTAACATCAGTTTCAGTGCTTTACATCTATGTTGAGGACAAGCTTGGAAACTATCGTGTTAAAAAGCTCAGTACAATTAATACCAACTATGCGGACCCCTGGCTCAAGAACCCGGGCGGAACAGTAACTCCTCCGGTAATAGGCGATGTTACAGGAATAACTGCTACAGTTGGCGCAAGCACAAGTTCAAATTATATCCATAGGGACGGAAACAGCGCTTACTACAATGGAGCTGCAAGTGCCGTAACAATCTCCATGACTGTTCCGAATACAAACATAAAGGGCTATAATCTTACCGGAAGCAATGCTGATGCCATAAGCACGACTTTGACACCGACCTTAAGCGGAGATTCAACTGAAATATCAATCTACGCCTTTGATTATGCAGGAAACAGCAGTACGCCGCTTACCCTTACATTTATAAAGGATGCTGATGCTCCTACGTTTGAAATGGCGACTCCCGGATCTTCTGTAACCTCAGCCAAGGCCCCAAACGGATTTACCGTAAACACCTATACTTCAGGCACAACACAGCTTAGCTTTACAATTTCGGATGTTTCTGGACTTGCGGCCTATGCCCTTGTTCACAACGAAGGAGATGGTAATGACTATTCAGGTTACACTGGATCCCTGGACTGGATAAATACAACAGGTACTTCAATTACGCTGACATTGCCTGATACCTCTCATTACAACACAAATTACATGCTTCTCTTAAAGGATAAATTGGGTAATGTTACCAAACCTGATGGTACAGGTACAAGTGCTTATTCAGCTGCAGCTGTGAAAAACGGTTCTAACGGATGGTGGTGTAGTGAACCTGCAACAAAGTCTTTCTCGGCAGGCAGCAAAATTGATGGCAACAATCTTGAGGTTGAATTGAACGGTGTTGATTTCGCTGTATCAAAAATAGCGGTAACTGCAACAGGAGTGACAGGAATAAGCGGCGGTAAAGTAAAATTCAAGGATACTGACGGCAGCTATAAGGAAATAGACTGTTCTTACAATGGCGGTACAATAACTATTTCTGGTGGTAAATATCTGAGCTATGATGGATCAATCAAGTTCACTCTTACCGGTGGTGAAGGACTTGCAGTTCCGACTTCAATCAAGCTGAATGGCAGCGTGGAGATTACGACAATAGGCACTCTGTCATTCTTTGCAGGTTACAACAGGTTCAAGTTCGGAGGAATGGACAGGACAGAGCCTAAGGCAGAGAAAACACAGGAAGCACCGGTCAGGTTGACGAGGAACATATCTGTGGGAGACTTCTTTGCGGCCATGGACAGCCCTGCATATGCGGAATCAGATAATAGGGTGGCATTCAGCGTCGGAAAGAACATGGATGCCGTTGTGGAAGGCAAAAAGCAGAAGGAAACTGTAACTGTTCAGGAAGAATTTGGTTATAATAATGTGGCCTCTGATGCGGAAAATCTGCCCTTGCAGAACCTTTCATGGCATGCCCCGGATGGCCCGATACTTGAGGATGCAGGACAGGAAGAAGAGGCCCTTGCCTTGAACCTTAGCCCTGAATTCAATTCTTCCAACCAGGTCTTGAGTGCAAGCGATGCAGGAAATCCACAGGAAGAAAGCCACGGCTGGAATCCCGCTCTGGTTGTTTCCCTGCTGGCAATGCTTGCACTGGGCCTTGTCGCCCTGTGTGTAAGAAAAAGACCAGTCAGGTAGTGTGTCATTGCCGGACTTGCTGAATGTCATTGCCGGACTTGATCCGGCAATCTGCCGATGTACTTGCTAGGCAACGTAAAGATTATCGGGTCACGCCCGATAATGACAAGGCGGCCCGATAATGACGGGTTTTGGCTGAATTTTAGTAAAAAAAGTGGAAAAAATGGAGATTTTTTTAAAAAAATTGCTGAAATAGGTGGTTTTTTTTGAAAAAAGTATTATACTGATATAGTAAAGGATGGTTTACAAGACATCCACGGAGGTTTTTATGAAAAGAGGATTGGCTTTTGCATTTGTCGCACTTCTTTCAGTTTGTTTTGCGTTCGCTGAGGGTTCTTATGTAGTAAAATCAGTGAAGGGTTCTGTTCGCTATGAGGTAAGCTCTGGAAAACTGCAAAACGTAAAGGTAGGACAAACTCTTTCTTTGTCAACATATCTTAACGTAGGTCCAAATGCCAATGTAGTTTTGACTATTGACGGAAAGGATGTTACAATCAACGGCATGAAGAAGGATACATTGGACAAGCTTTTGCCAAGCAATTCCCTTAAGAACAGCGGATCTGGTGCCGGTGCAAATGTAGCAAGCGCCAAATCAGGAAGCAAGTCTGGTGTAAATACAGCATCTCAGCGTGCAGACATCAAGTCTGAGGAATTGGATTGGGGTGAGGATGCGGCCGAAGAAGAGGCAGATGATACCCTCTGATTTGTCCGGATATTTTTTGAACCCTCTGTTTAGGGGCTGATTCAAAATCTTTATTCGAAATCCTGTGTGACAGGGGGTCTCTTCTGTTCCGCAGGATTTTTTTTTACAGGATTCCCGGTTTTTAAGTGATTCGGGGCCTGATTTTTGTTTTTTAAAAGGTTAGGAGAATGAAAGACAATAAAAAGCGACTGGGAAATTTCTTTTACCTGCTTCTTCCGATTCTGGTTGTAGCGGCAAGTTCCCTGTTTGTGTTTACCAAGACAGACAGCAAAATCAATGACATTTTTATGCGTGCCCTTCCGTCTTTGACCGAAAGCGAAAAGGTGCTTCTTGTCAACATAGATGACATTTTGATTGACGAAACCGGTGTGTGGCCTTTGACCCGTAACATCTACGGAGACATGATAATCAAGATGAAGGAGCTTGGTGCGGAAGCATTCATTTCCGACTTGAGCTTTGTAGACAACAGTCCTATGCAGGTCAATCAGGAATACCTGAACGATGACCTTCCCCGCTATGTGGACGATGACTTTAACGAAATAAACGGTAACGTGGACTATGCCGTAAGTTCTCTTGTGGACGGTTCCGTGGAGATGGCCGATGCAGGAGACCTTCTTGATCAGGTTATCGAAAGCAACGATTCAATCAAGGACCGCCTTAAGATTTCAATTCTTTCGGCAACAAAAAACTACGACATAGACCTTGCCAATGCGCTCAAATTCTTCGGCAATTCATACCTCACCCTCTGGATGCAGGTAGGTTACGACATGAGCGATGTTGACATGGTGTATCTGAACGACCAGCTTGCCCTGAACAATGTGGTTTCCGACGATGACACGCTTACCCCGGAATACTATTCAATTCAGCCTGCAATAGATTTGCTCGTAAAGAATTCCGCTTCAACCGGTTTTGTAAACGCAGACCCTGACTCTGACGGATATTTGCGCCGCCTGAACCTTGTTGCAAAATTCAGGGGACGCTATTACGGACAGCTGGTATTCGTACCGATCCTTCACCACTATGGAGATCCGCAGGTTATCGTAAGCAATTCTTCAATTACCCTAAAGGATGCAAAGATTTCTGACACGGAGACCCGCGACATCGTGATTCCCCGCAGTGAGGATGGTACCGTACTCGTAAAATTCCCCAAGAAAAAATACATAGACTACAATCAGGTTTCCGGATGGAACATTTACAGGCTCCAGCTTTTGGAAAAGACCCTTGTGCGTAATCTGCGTAACATGGACAGGGACGGATATTTTACTGTGTGGGATGGAGAAGAAACCCCAACGGATGCCTACAGCAATGTTGAATACATTCGTGAGGAGCTCTATTCCGGTGAGTCAGAGGATTTTACACATGAAATGTACAACGATTACATGGAACAGTTCCTTGTGGTCGCAGACGAATATTTGAACGGCCCCTACGAGCAGCTTCTTTTGGATATGCCGGAGGTTGACTCAGAATGGGCGGATAACATCAGGAGCTATTTCAACAGTTCACGGAATCTTCTTGCAGACCTTAAGGTTTCCCGCAAGGACATGACGGAAGTCTTGAAGGATGCCCTCTGTATCGTGGGTACAACAGCCTCAAGTACAACGGATTACGGACTCATCACATATCAGGAGCAGTATCCAAACGTCGGTGTTCACGCATCAATGGCAAACCAGCTTTTGAACAGGGAATTTGTTGATGATGCACCGTGGTGGGTGTCACTCGTAATTGCCCTGATTGTCTGCTACTTCTATGTCTTCATCTGCTTTAAGATTAAGACACCGGGACGCAAGCTTCTTCTTGGTCTGGCAGTTTTGATTCTTGCCGTGGGTGGACTCCTTCTGGCATTCATCATGACAAAGAAATATCTTGGCGTAATTGTTCCAATGGTTTCCATGGGAATCACCTTTGTTGCAATGACCGCAATCAGTTTGATCAGCACAAACAAGGAAAAGAAATTCATTCAGGATAAATTCGGCGCCTATGTTGCCCCGGAGATTGTTGATGAGCTTGTAAAACATCCGGAGACCGCAACGGTTGGTGGAGACAGCAAGCACATTACGGCCCTGTTCAGTGACGTAAAGACATTCTCTGGATTTACCGAGACCGTCAACAATGTGGCCACAAAAGCCGTCATGGAGCACAATCAGGATATCCGCGACGGAAAATTCCCCATGGAAGACGTGCTTACTGACGATGAGGTTGCAATGCGTGGTGCTGCCAAGGGAGCTGAAAAACTTGTTGCCTATCTAAACGATTACCTGGGTGCCCTGAGCGATGCCATCATGAAGGAGCATGGAACTATAGATAAATACGTCGGTGATGAGATTGTGTCCTTCTTTGGAGCCCCTATTGATGACCCGAATCATGCATGGAACGCCTGTGTTGCGGGTATACGCATGCTGCAGGCCGAAGCCCAGTACAACAAGGAACATGAGTCAGAGCTTCCGATCAACGTAAAGACCGGAAAGCCATTCTTCCTGAACTCCCGCGTTGGAATCAATACCGGAGACATGGTTGTCGGTAACATGGGTACTTCACGAAAGCTCAACTATACCGTCATGGGAAACAACGTAAACCTTGCATCCCGCCTGGAAGGAACCAACAAGGCATATCAGTCATGGATCATGTGTTCGGAAAGCACATGGAAGGAAGCCACTGCCACAAAGCATGACGACGAGCTTATCGGACGCCGCTTTGACTGCGTACAGGTTGTCAACGTGGTTCAGCCGGTTCCCATCTACAATATCCTTGGCTTAAAGAGCGAGCTGCCATCCGAGCAGGTAGAGGCCGCCGAAATCTTCAACAAGGGTATAGAATGGTACCTTAAGGGAAATGAAACCCCGGACATGCCCAAGGATCCAGAAGATTTGAAGAAGGCATATCAGTTCTTCAAGCAGGCACTGGAATGTTACCCCAACGACCGCTCATCCGAGGTATTCATGCAGAGGTGCATGTTCTTCGTCCAAAACGGCCTCCCCCCACGCTGGGACGGTGTCTATACCATGACATCAAAGTAATTTGAGTAGTTACACGGGCTCTTTCGAGGGCCCGTGTGACAAACTTATTCCGAATTAGTTTGTGCCAGTTTCTTTACTTTTTCAAGAGGCAGATCGACAGCTTGTGCTATCTGTTCGTGGGTACCGAGGTTCATTGCCAGGAGGTTTTTGGCATTTTCAATCTTGGTTTTTTCAGCTCCCTTTTCCATTCCTTCCCTAATTCCCTCACGGCGTACGTCATGGTCATGCAGACCCCAGGAAAGGTAGGTCTGCCTGAGTTCTTCAATTTTCTTCTTTCTTTCCACCATAGCATCCAGCCTCCTTGTAAAGTTTGATTCCGCCTTATCCGTTTGAATGAACTTGAGGAATGCCCTTAACCCCTCGTTCTCCACCTTTTCATATGCAGTACAGTTAAACACTTTGAGTGTAGCTGCATCATTAAGGTTCACACCGGAATCCTCCTGGCATATCCTCCTTACATTATAGCATGGAATTTGTTTTTTGAAAGGGTCAAAACGACACAAAAATATGACAATACTTTCCTTCAGGTCCTCGTAGTTCTGGCCCTTTAAAAGTGAATCCATGTCCATCATGCTCTGGTAATAGCGGGACCTTTTTCCGATGTCATGTTCATCCCTGTTCTGGATTTCCACATCGTAGATCCTATTCCCATCCTCCACGTAGACGTCGAGCCTTATTCCATGCGATGTATACAGCGGATCAAATCTCTTCTGGGGCTCAGGATACTTTATCCATTTGATTTTTACTCCCAGAAGGCATTCCAGGACCTCCCTGCAAATCTCTTTGTCCTGCATCACAATACCAAACATGAAGTCATCATGATAGGTAAGTGCTTCAAATGGTTTTAATGTTTTCATTTGGAATCCTCCGTACTATCTAATTAGCACACAAACTGTGGTTTTTAACAATTTTGGGGAGAATTTTTTGATTTTTTTTTGTCACGCGGATTCGAGATTCCTACGGAATCTCCCTTTTGGGGTGGAGAATTAGAGTGATTCTCTTGAGAATTCTGCAGCCAAAGAGCCAACTAACAAACTTCTTTAAAGATTTTGCGTAGCAAAACCGAATCCGTGTGACAATCATTTCGCTTTGCTCTTCTTTACTAATTTGAAAAATTTTAGTATATTATAGGATAACTATTATTTTTTTCGGGAATGAGGCTTCTTTTTTGTCTCCTTCCCTGGAGATTTCATGAAATATTCGATTTCTAACATTCGCTGTGACGAAGAAGACGAAGAAAAGGGTAAAAAAGAACAGGCACCTGATCCGCTGATGGAAAAATTCATAAAGACAAGACAGATATTGCTCAGTGGTGAAATTAACGAGGAAAATGCCGAAAAAACCGTACGTCAGCTTTTGATTCTTGAGGCCGAAAGCGATGAGCCGATTTATATCTACATTGACAGCCCTGGTGGTGATGTTGATGCAGGTTTTGCCATTTTTGACACAATCCGCTTTGTGAATGCACCGGTCTATACCATTGGATGGGGACTTGTTGCCAGTGCGGCGGCCTTGATTCTGCTTGCTTCACCTAAAGAAAGGCGCTTAAGTTTACCACACAGCCACTATCTTATTCATCAACCGTCATCCGGAATGAAGGGTGTGGCAACCGATATCGAGATTCATGCTGCCGAAATTGCCAAGACAAAGGCTAAGCTCAACGAGATTATCTCTGAGGAAACCGGAACAGATTTGGAAAAGGTTTCTGCGGATACAGATCGTGACTACTGGCTCAATGCAGAGGAGGCTGTGAACTACGGTCTTGTCAGCAAGGTCATTGCTAAACGGTCTGAGCTTAAATAGGCTTTTTGATTCTTTATGACTTTTGACCTTTCAGACGAATTATTAGGCGACATCATTTTCTCTATGGAAGATCAGGGCGGAAGCTGGTATGTTGATTCAGCCGATGGCCAGATTGCTTCCGAGGACATGATGCGTGAGGTAGTTCTGGAGGAAGGCAATGAAAGGAAAGAGGATTTTTACCCGCTGCCGTTGTGGACTAGTGACGACGGTTACGGGTTGATGGAGGAGTTTACCAAAGATTTGCATGCGCCGGATGCCCGCAAAGATTTAAGGCAGGCAATCTCAGGCGGAAGGGGGGTATTCAGGAATTTTAAAAACGTATTAAAAACGTATCCGGAAGTCGAACGGAAATGGCATTTGTTCAAAGATGAAAAAATGAAGGAAAAAGTTCGAATATGGTACAATGACCTGCGTGAGTCATGGAACCTAGAGCGTCTTGAGGAAGCTGAATTCAGTGAGCCAGATACGGACGAGATAGTTCAAAATGACTTTGTGTTTAGTGAATATGATTCTTCCAGGGACAGGAATGATATTGAGCGCGGGTTTAATCAAATGACAGAAGAATTTGTCAAGGAGTTGGCAGTTCAGTATGATGATGATCTGGGCAATGCATTGTCTTCTTTATTCAAGCGTAATGTCCGTGCGTCAGAAAACTGTGAGAAATCAGGATTTGTGTGCAGAACGCTTTCCGATGATTTTGCAGGCTGTCTGCTTACCGACTTTTGTCCGTCCCAGACAAAGAAAACCGCAGAGATTTTGTATTTCTTTGTCAACCGCGATTCCCGAGGGCTGGGTATAGGTAAAAGTTTGCTTTTAAAAAGCATGGCCTTTCTTAAAGAGCAGGGAGTCAGCCGGATTGTGATTGCAACCACTTCTGTGTCCGAGACGATGAAGCCTTTGCTGGATGAAAATGGTTTCGAAAAAATTGGTCCGGGCTATGTTGCAGATTTATCTTCATTTTAAGGAGTTATGAAATGGCTTACAATAATCATGCCGTAAACGAAAATCAGATTGCATCTTTTTTGGTGGATGCAGTGAAAAATGTAGAGGGCTCTTCTGTTGCAGAAATTGAGTCACTCAACGAAATTGCAAAAATGTTCAAGAAAAATGTTCCATTCTCAAAAAGAAAGTATGTAGGCGCTTATTTACTTAAGCTGGCAACAGGTGGACGTCGCTTTAGCCGTGACCGCAATGACAGGAACGATCGTTTTAACCGTGACAGGAATGAGCGTCCAGAGCGCAGAGAGAGAAGTGAAAGAATTGAACGTGATGATCACCCGCATACACCACGTGTTCAGATAGATCCTTCAATGGCAACTACAATTTTCGTAGGCATTGGAAGAAACCGCCGTGTATTCCCTCGTGACCTTCTTGGCCTTTTGGTTAGTGTTGCAGGCCTTGACCGCGAGCGTGTTGGAGAAATCCGTGTATTTACAAGCTACTCATTTGTTCAGCTTTATACCGAAGACTGCGAAAAGACAATTGCTGCCCTCAACGGATATGACTATCGCGGAAGAAAGCTTTCCGTAAGCTATTCAAGAAAATCAGATGAAGCATCAGAAGAAAGCTCATCAGAATCAAAGTCTTATGAAAGTGAATCTTCAGGTTTGAACGAGGAAGCAATCCCTTCAAACGTAACAAATACAGCACATGCCGATACATCTGCAAACAACGAGATGGACAGGCTTGCCGCAGAGCAGAGTGAATTTGCCGCACGCCAGACAGCTGTTTCATCAGGAACCGCTAACGATGAGAACATCCAGCCGTTCTTTGAGACAACTGATGACGGACAGGTTAAGTCACGTTTTGGAAATTCAAACTAAGTGATTGATGTTGTTCGTACAGGACCGTTACAGGTGAACTCTTGTGTGGTTCATCTTGACGGTTCTTTTGTATTCATAACAGATCCCGCCGCATGCCCGGAGTCCAGGGATGAGGATGCCCTGACGGGTTTCCTTGAAGAAAGGAATCTGGAGCCTGTGGCGCTGTTTCTTACACACGGACATTTTGACCACGTTTCGGGGCTTAAACCAATAAGGAAACGTTGGCCGGATGTTCCCGTCTTCATTCATGAGGCAGATTCAAAAAGCATAGGACCTGACAGCGAGGTGGAACAGGGAAAAGCACTGCGCTATATTGGACTAAGCTCATTCATACCCGCATGCACAGACTTGCCGCCAGCCGATGATTTCCTCAAAGACAACCAGACATTGGGCACGTTAAAATTCAAGAGTCTTTCACCAAAAACTTTGGCCGCATTGAACAAGTGGAAGGTCATATCAACTCCAGGACATACTCCCGGAAGCGTGTGCCTTTACAATGCCGACGAAAAGCTTTTGATATCAGGTGACACTGTATTCTACCAGTCATGGGGAAGGACAGATTTCCCTGGTGGAAGTGAAAGTCAGATTCAGGACAGCCTTTCAAAACTCTACAGGAAACTTCCGCCCGATACTCTTGTTTATCCCGGACATGAATACTACGGTTTTAAGATAAGCGAGAATTTTTAATTGTTCAGTATTACCTATTTCTTAAAATACTCAGGATATTTCTGCTGAATCTCCGATGCATCAATGTGAACCCTGTTTATATGATGAAGGAATTCCTCCCTTGTTTTCTTTGCGTTCTTTTTCTTTATTGCATCAAGGATTGCATGGTGTTCGCTTATGATTCTGGAGGCATTTGAGCTGTGGAGTCCCAGCGTGCGGAAACGGTTGTGGTGGATGTTCATAAGCTGGACCGTATAATAGCACAGCATTCTGTCCGTAATCTGATACATGGACCTGTGGAATGCGTTGTCAAATTCCATGAACTTTTCGAAGTTTTCTTTTTTATAATAGAATTCCTGTAGGACTATGTTTTCTTCCAGTGCGTCGATGTCTTTTGCCGTTGCCTTTTCGCATGCCAGCTCTGTAACTGCTGATTCTATGTTTGCGCGGATAAAGCATGCCTCATCAACAAGCTGCATGTCTATAAGGCTAACAAGGCTTCCCCTTTGAGGCAGGATTTCCACTATCTTTGTCTTGGCAAGTTCCTGCAAAGCCTCATGTACTGGAGTTCTGGATATTGAAAGGTTGGTGGCTATTTCCTGCTCGCTGATCATGCTTCCGGGCTTAAGCTCAAGATTCTCTATGTTTTCCTTTATGATCCTGAGCGCATAGTCATGATTTGATTCTTTTCCGTTTTTTTCTGCAATTTTCATACAAGTAGAATAACCTTGATTTTTTTCGTTGTCAACTAGTGTACTAGTTTATATCCTGCTAGTTATAAAAAAAGTGAAAATTTTTGAAAATTCGCAATATTTTCCTTGACAAGAGAGTTTTTTGATGACACAATAATAATTGAATATTAGGATACTAGTATACAAGTGTTCTACAATGTAAATAAAAAGCAGGAGACAGGCTTATATGAATAAGTACATGAAAAAGTATTGGCAGTATTATGTCATGATGCTGGTTCCAATAGTCTATTACCTGGTAATCCGATACATACCGATGCTGGGAAACATCATTGCATTCAGGCGTTATCGTGCAGGTCACAGTATCTTTGGTGATGAATGGAGCGGCCTTAAATACTTCAAGCAGTTCATCGGAGACAAGACTTTCTGGAGGGCATTCAAGAATACTCTTGTCCTTAACATATCTTATCTTTTGTTCAGGTTCCCACTTACGCTTTTGTTCGCTTTGCTTCTTAATGAGATCAGGAGCCGCATGGCAAAAAAGATGGTTCAGACCATTTCATATCTGCCTCACTTTATCTCAATGATTATCGTAACGGGTATGATCCGTGAGCTTGTTTCCACTACAGGTCCAATTAATGCATTGCTCAAGTGGCTTGGACAGGAACCGATTTCGTTTATCTCAAGTCCGCAGTGGTTTGTTCCCATATTTGTAATTTCCGGAATATGGCAGAGCCTTGGATGGGGTACTATCCTTTATCTGGCCGCCATCTCCAGCATTGATCCTTCTTTGTATGAGGCAGCAGAGGTAGACGGTGCAAATCATTTCCAGCGTGTCCTTCATATAACGATTCCGAGCATCATGCCTACCATCGCGACTTTGCTCATCCTTGACATCGGTAGCCTTATAGGTTCAGGTGCCGCTTTTGAAAAAGTATTCCTTTTGTACAATCCAATGACATACGAGACGTCGGACATCATCTCGACCTTTGTGTTCAGGCTTGGTCTTGGTTCCGGCAACTATAGCTATGCAACCGCAGTAAGCCTTTTTGAAGGTGTCCTGAATTTGATTCTGCTTACAACTGCAAACAGGGTTTCCCGCAGGGTCACTGGAACTGGATTGTGGTGATAAGGAGGTTATGATGAAAACACAAACTTTAAGATCTGTACGTGTTCGTGATTCTGCTTCATATAAGGTGTTCCGTTTCTTTAATGCAATCGTCATGCTGTTTGTATGTGCGGTAACTCTTTATCCTTTCCTTTATCTTGTGGCTCAGTCCTTTTCTTCTGAGACTGCCATCATGCAGGGTAAGGTAACGATTTTTCCCGTTCATTTTAACGTGGCTACCTATGTGTCCGTCTTAAAGAAGGGCGAGTTCATGCACAGTTACAAGAACACGCTTGTCTACACATTGATTGGAACGACTGCCTCCATGGTCTTTAGCTGTCTTTTGGCATATCCCCTTTCTAAACAAAAGCTGTGGGGAAACAAGTTCATCATGAAGCTGATCATCTTTACCATGTACTTTGGCGGTGGTTTGATTCCGAACTATATTTTGATGCAGCGTCTCGGTCTTGTTAACAAGGTTGCGGGCTTTATCATTCCTTCTCTGTTGAGCACATATTACATCATCTTGATGAGGTCTTTCTTCAGGAATGTTCCAAAGGATCTGGAAGAAGCGGGAGAAATAGACGGCCTTACGCCTATGGGAAACTTAATTCATGTTGTCCTGCCTCTTTCCATGCCGATTATTGCGACGATGATTTTGTTCAATGCCGTAAACTACTGGAACAACTGGTACAACGCATTCCTTTATCTGGACAAAAAGGACATGTGGCCTGTGGCATATTACCTGAGGACAATCATCAACGGTGCATCTACAAGTGCGGATCCTGGAGAAGTAAGTGCGGAGAAAATGCAGATTGCGGCAAACATCAAGTCATGTTCCATGGTATTGATGACGCTTCCAATCATCTGTATTTATCCGATAATTCAAAAGTATTACGTTCAGGGCATGATGCTCGGTGGCGTAAAAGAGTAGCGGTTATTGTCCGGGGCTTGTCCCGGAAATATATATA
The DNA here is from genome assembly GCA_016281495.1 of Treponema sp. GTDB lineage: Bacteria > Spirochaetota > Spirochaetia > Treponematales > Treponemataceae > Treponema_D. The sequence goes on from JAEEIU010000018.1 coordinate 27,610, forward strand.
GGTTTAATGAGTATAAAAACTCAGGAGGTTTATAATGAAAAGGAGTTTAGGAATTTCATTGCTGGTTGCCGGTGCACTGTTGCTTGCAAGCTGCGGTGGAAAAGGTAACGACAAGAAAGCTGAGACTGCAGCAGAGCCGGTTGCACTTGACTATCAGTTTGGAGTAAATCAGGCATTCCATTCTGACACACCTGTAACTTATTCAATTTCTTTCAGCGATGCATCATGGTATCCGATGGTTGACACATGGAAGACAGAGGGTGTTTTCAAGAAGATTAAGGATTTGACAAACGTTGATCTTGACATCACTTCTTATGACAGCGGTGACTATAACCAGAAGATTAACCTTGCAATCAACTCTGGTTCAGCAACTTACATCATTCCAAAAGTTTACAGCGAAGATCAGTATGTTGCAGGTGGCGGTGTTGTAGCAGTTTCTGATTACACACAGTACATGCCGAACTTTACTGCATTTGTAGAAAAGTACAACATGCAGCCAGATTTGGACACAATCAAGCAGAGCGACGGAAAATTCTATCGCCTTCCAGGTATGCATCAGGCAGCTTTGCAGGACTATACAATCATGGTTCGCGATGACATCTTTACAGCAGCAGGATTTGACGTACGTGAACTTGAAAAGGACTGGACATGGGAAAAACTCCATGACGTTCTTGTTGAAGTAAAGAAGTACATGGTTTCTCAGGGCCTTTGCAAGCAGAGCGACTACATTTGGTCTGACCTCTGGTGCGGTGAATCTGGAAAGGGACAGGGCGGTAACCTGCTCAAGCTGATGGGTTCATCTTACAAGGTTCTCTCTGGATGGGCTATCGAAGGCTCAAACGGCGGTATCAAGTGGGATGCATCAAAGAAGGAATTCTATTCTTCTTCAATCAGCGATGACTTCAAGAAATTCATCACAGTTGCAAACAGCTTCGTAAAGGACGGAATCCTTGATCCGGAAACATTTACTCAGAGCGATGAAGTTGCACACAACAAGTTCTACAACGGAAAGACAGTAATCATGTCTACAAACCGCTCACAGCTTGCAAACGACATCATCGGTGTACAGAAGATTCTTGGCGACGGACCAAAGTGCTATGTTACAGCTTATCCAAGCGGAACAACAAAGGACCTTGCAGAAACTTCACGTCTTGAATGTGGTGTAATGATTTCACAGAAGGCACGCGAGGAACTTGGCGAAGAAGGATTCATCAAGATGATGCGCTTTGTTGACTGGCTCTTCTATTCTTCAGATGCTTACAGCCTTATCAAGTGGGGACCTGAAGGTGAGACATGGCAGTGGGCAGATGTTGGCGGAAAGAAAGTAAAGCAGCTTCTTCCTGGATACAAGTGTGGTGGTCTTGGTATCAGCGGTGGAGATGATGATGTTGACATCCGTCTCCAGTGGGGATATGCCGGCGGTAACTACTACTATGGTCACTCAACTGCAGAATCAACAGACAACTTTACTCCAGACGTACAGGATCTCTATGCACGCTATGGAAAATACAAGACTGTTGCTACTGTTGACCCTGTTGCAAAGCCGTCAGAAGATGAGCGCGAACAGCTCAACCTGTGGGCAACTCCACTTATTGACAACATCAATACTTGGACACTCAACTTTGTAACTGGAAAGAAAGATGTTAACAAGGATTGGGATGAATATGTTGCATCTTGCAAGAACTTGAACATCGACAGCATTGTTGAAATGACAAACAAGATCTACAAGGCACAGTAATAGAAATTAAATATCCTGCGGATGTTCATCAAAAGTGAATGTCCGTGGGATTATTTACGGAAAATGGAAGTGCCATTTTCTGACTTGAATCTGATTCCTGTTCCGTGTAGAATAGAGTGCGTTTCTTATGATTCAAGTCTGATGATGACATTTTTTCGAATGAGCGTGAACAAGTGAGGTTTTTATTATGGAAATGACATTGCGGTGGTACGGAACCGGTTTTGATTCTGTTACGTTGAAACAGATACGCCAGATTCCGGGTGTACACGGTGTTATCACGACTTTATATGATTCTGTTCCAGGAGATGCATGGGAACTTTCTGCAATCCAAAAGATAAAAAAAGAAGTTGAAGATGCCGGATTAAAGATTGCCGGAATTGAAAGCGTAAACATTCACGATGACATAAAGATTGGCGGCGGCGACCGTGACAAATATATAGAAAATTACATCAAGACACTGGAGCACTTGGGACAGGAAGACATCCACATGGTGTGCTACAACTTCATGCCCGTGTTCGACTGGACAAGAAGCGAGCTTGCACGTGTGACTGAGGACGGTTCAACTGTTCTTGCATACAACTCAAAGGCTGTGGAGGCAATCAAGCCGGAAGAGATGTTCAATTCAATCGACAAGGATTCCAACGGTTTCATTCTGCCAGGATGGGAACCTGAACGCATGGCACGCGTAAAGGAACTCTTTGCAATGTACAAGGACATCGACAATGAAAAGCTTTTTGAAAATCTGGTTTACTTCCTCAAGGCAATCATGTCTGTGTGTGACAAATACAACATTGACATGGCGATTCACCCGGATGATCCCGCATGGCCTGTGTTTGGACTTCCACGAATCATTACATGTCAGGAAAATGTTGTCCGCATGCTAAAGACAGTGGACAATCCGCATAACGGACTTACATTCTGTACAGGCTCTTACGGAACCAACCGCAAGAACGACCTCTGCGAGATGATCAAGGCTGCAAAAGGTCGCATTCACTTTGCACACATCAGGAACCTCCGCTTCAACACAGCGATTGATGATCCCGTTCAGGATTTCCAGGAGTCGGCACATCTTTCTTCCTGCGGCACTTTCGACATGTTCAAGATTGTACGCACCCTTTACGAAACTGGCTTTGACGGAGTTATCCGACCAGACCACGGACGCATGATTTGGGACGAAAAGGCAATGCCTGGTTACGGTTTGTATGACCGTGCTTTGGGTGCAACATATTTACAGGGTCTCTGGGAAGCATGTGAAAAAATGATTGACCGTAGCGGAGTTGCACTTTATAAGTAGGTGTTGGGGCTGTTGGATTATTCAGCTGGAGAAGAAAAATGATAGTGCTTGTAACCGGGGCATCCCATACAGGAAAAACTCTGCTTGCACAAAGGATTCTGGAAAAATGCAGCTTTCCTTATCTTTGCATTGACCATTTGAAGATGGGGCTTATCCGAAGCGGCTGTACAAAACTTACTCCAGAAGATGACGACGAGCTTACGGATTACCTTTGGCCTATAGTCCGTGAGATGATTAAGACTGCAATCGAAAACAAACAGAACCTTGTTGTGGAAGGCTGCTATATTCCAGCAAATTGGCGTTGTGATTTTGACACACAGTATCTGAATGAAATCCGCTTTGTGTGCCTTGCTTTAAGTGAATCATTCATATCTCAAAACTTTGACACGATGTGCTCCCATGCCTGTGACATAGAAGATCGTATGGATGACAGCGGCTTTACCCAGGACTTTGTTAAAAAAGAAAATGCCGCATTCATCAAAAGGTTTACGGAAGCCGGTGAAAAAGTGACCGTAATTGATGAAGCATATGAATCAGTCTTGGATGATGTGGTCAGGCATATTGTGAAATAAAGAGCCGATAAAATTGGCTGAATCATTCAAGAAATATGAAAAAGAGCCTATAAAATGGTAAAATGAGCCGAAAAATTGCGAAAAATGCTTGCATTTAATTGCAAATGAGCCTATAATCTGTAAATAGAGGCTCAAAATATGGAATATTTGCTTTACAAGAAAAACATTCCCATCCTCCAGTTTGAAGAAGACGATGCGCATTACATCACCGCCATAAAAAAGGTGTTCAATGTGCTTCATCTTCCGCCCCATCTTTTTACCGACGGCAAAGCTTCTGCCGAAAACGAATATGGCCTCTGTCAAAAACTTGAAGATTTCTTCAACTACCGGATAATTCCCTATTACCGCAGGGGCTTTAGGGAAATGCTTGAGGAACTTGAAATTCATTCAGGGGAGGAGCTTGCAAAAAAAAGCTTTTACCTGAGTCTTTCGGATCAGTATTGGGTGTGCCCGCTTGATCAGTTTGGAAAAATCTGGTGGGAGGACATTAACTTCTTTGCCAACGAATATGACAGTGCAATCGGACTCAGGCTCATGACGGCATCTGGTGCGCTCAACAAAAATTCCTCTTCATATTCTCCGGACACCACGACAGGAGGAGAACTTCCCAAACGCTGGATACGCAGGGATGGCATGAACTATCTTGAAAAGGCCGGTACAGGAACCGAACAGCAGGAACCTTTAAACGAAGTACTCGCAAGTGAAATATGCCGCCGCCTCAAAATAGCGCATGTTCCGTATGAGCTGGAAATCCGTGACGAAAACTATTATTGCATTTGCCCTGACATCGTGGATCAGAATACGGAAATGGTTCCCCTTGATTCAATCTATCAGGACATTCATCTAAAAGATGGAGTAAAATATGAGTTTGCAAAACTTGTGGAGCGATGCGATGCCCTTGGAATCCCAAACGCAGAACAGGACCTGCTAAAAATATTCCTGCTGGATTATATAATCGCAAACGTGGACAGACATTCCTATAACATCAGCTTCCTGCGCAATTCAGACACTCTGGAGTGGATTGGCGTTGCCCCGGTTTATGACTCAGGAAAATCAATGTTCATCAACAAGCTGGACTTTGAGATAGAGGCGACATCCTCGTTCAGAATTGGAGCCAAACCGTTTGAAGAAACTCAGGCCGAACAGTTTAAAAATCTCCCCATGGAAAAGATTGCACATCTTGTTGATTTTTCTTTGCTAAAGGACATTGCAAAATGGTACAAAAGTTTTCTTGCTCCGTTACGCCGTTTGTCCGATGCAAAAAAAGCCGCCCTGGTAAACGCACTTGAAGAGCGCATAAATGAGGCAAAGATTCTGCTGGCTCAAAAGCAAAAGGAAAAACAATATTCACTTAAACATGACGGGCCGTTATATGTCGGAGGATATGAACTGGGGTCAGATCAAAAAACAGTACGCAAGTCAAAACCAAAGTCCGCGGAAATAGTCTACGCATCTCTTGTACAGGACCCCACCCAAACAAAGGAAATCCTTTCCGAACGTCTGGGCCTCTCGCGTGCAACCATAACCCGTGCCCTTCAAAAACTCCGTGAAGAAGGCAAAATACTCCGCAATGGTTCCAACAAAACAGGACGCTGGGAGATTGTGGGGTAAATCCTCTTATGGTAAAACAAATAGACCTTTTGAAGTGTCTGTGTTATAATTTTAAAATATAAACCTTGGAGGTGTTTATGAAAAAAGTTTTGTTTGTGCCGGCACTCATTTTGTGTCTGTTTGTTTCTTGTAAGAAGAATGAGGTTGCGGAAAAGCAGGTGGATGAATCTCCCGCTCAGATTGTGGAGCCTGTTCAGGCAAGTGCTGAATTGACACAGGAAGAAAAAGACGCGCAAAAAGTTGATCAGATATTGAACGACCCCAACCTGACTGTATATCAAAAAATTGAATCCCTAGGTTATCAGGTAATGGACATGCTAAAGTTCAATTACCGAAAGGAATCTGATGACCTCGTATCATGGCGTGAAAGGGAAGTCAAATATGACATGAACGACAAAAAAGTTTCAAAGGAAAAACTTATGTCTACTGTCTGGACATTGAACAAAGATGTAGCTGATTCTGTTGTTCTTGTTTTTTATTCAGATGACTTTTTTGCAATCGGTGACGAAACGTCTGGACCTTCTGCATTCGGTAAATATGATACGGATGGTGGTGTCCTGACTCTTAAATCTTGCAGTTATGATCCGAGCATAGGCTTTTACAATAAAATCTTTGCCAAGGATGAAGTAATCTGCCGGCTTAACTATACGACCAGGGATTATTATTATGGTAATGAGCTTCTTTTAAATGGTGTGAAATTTTTCCCTGAAGGTTCTCAAGCTCAAAAGGAAAACGGTGTGTATGCTGATCTTGAAGGATATACGGTTGACGTAATAAAATCCATGAAAGTGATGAGCGGGAATGTAAAGTTTCATACCAAGCCATCTGCTGATTCAAAAACACAAAACGTAGAAATGTATTCGGAAATGTTCCCCGAAAAACCTGAGGCTAAAACAGATATGCTTAAACGTGGAACAGTCATCACCACTTATGGATTAATGCACGTCTCTGAAATGATAGATGGAGTACAAGGTCGATGGTATTATGTTTCCGTACCCAAAAATGATGGTGAGCAGTACGGCTGGATTTTCGGCGCTTATTTTGTAGATTACGATGCGGCAAGGCAGGTTGAATATAAAGAGATTTTGAATGCCGAATTCAATTCATCGCTAAAAGAAGGTTATGATCCATTTGCAAACAAACGCAAATTGGATTTGTCTGATTCCTCAAAGTATAAAGTACATGACATAGGCCTGTTCATGTTTTTTTCTTACGATGGATTTAACACTAAAGTGTATGATTCGCCTGAGTTGAAAAATGAAATATATACTCTCCAAAAATGTGATGAAGTAAACTTTACGCGCTATGTCACGGTTATTGCAAGCGGAAAGACGAGTGTTGAAATGGAGACAACTTCCGGTCAATACGGTTTTATAGAGATGGGAAATCCATATAAAGATGGTCAGTTTGAACATGTTGAAACACTTTCTGTGGATGGAAAAGATGTTGAAGTTCTGACGCTGGATGGATCTTTTGAAGTGTCTGATGGTATATTCATAAAATCACTGCCCTCGGAAAAATCAGAAAACCTGCATGAAATTACACATGAAGAAGGGGGCCGTTATCATAAAACTTCTGCAATCACTGCTGACTACAAGTGGGTAAAAATTACTATAGACGAGTGGACAGGATGGGTTCCCGCAGATTCATTGAGCGTAGATAGGGGTGGTCCTATAATTGACACTCCGATAAACATGATAGAATGGGAACTTGAAGGGTGTAATCTGATATAGAAAAAGTGCTGGAAAACTGAAAAAATAGTGGATTTTTTTATACTAGTATGCTAGAATACTAGTAGGAGAATTTCTGTTATTAGAGGTTGATTATGAAACTTACAGTTGAAGGAATAAAGGACACATCTGATTGGAAGGCCAAGGGATATTCGCTTCCTGAGTTTGACAGGGAAAAGGTCATGGAGGCTACCAAGGCCAACCCGTTCTGGATTCACTTTGGTGCGGGAAACATTTTCCGTGCGTTCCAGGCGAATGTTGTTCAGGAACTTTTGAACAAAGGTGTGCTTGACCGTGGTCTTGTGGTTGCAGAAGGATATGACTACGAGATAATCGAAAAGATGTACCGTCCCCACGACAACATCGGTGCTCTTGTTACCTTGAAATCAAACGGATCGGTTGAAAAAACTGTGGTCGCTTCGATTATGGAATCGTTGGCTGCCGACAGTGCAAACAAAAATGACTGGAACAGGTTGTGTGAGATATTCCGTTCTCCTTCACTTCAGATGGTTACGTTCACAATCACCGAGAAAGGCTATCTCTTAAAGAATGCAAGCGGAGTGTTCATGCCGGGTGTGGAAGATGATTTTGCTTCGGGTCCTGTTTCGCCAAAGAGTTACATCGGCAAGGTTGTGAGCCTGCTTCATGAACGTTATTCAAATAGTACGCTTCCAATCGCAATGGTAAGCATGGACAATTGTTCCCACAACGGAGACAAGCTCAAGGCCGCGGTGACAGAGTTTGCATCTGAATGGGAAAAACGTGGCGTGTGCAAGGTTGGATTCCTTGACTATGTGAACGACCGCAGCAAGGTGACATTCCCATGGACGATGATAGATAAGATTACTCCACGTCCTGATTCAAAAATAGAAAAGATTCTTTCTGACGATGGCATAGAGCAGCTTGAACCAGTAATCACAAGCAAGAAAACTTATGTTGCTCCATTTGTAAATGCAGAGGAATGCCAGTATCTTGTTATAGAAGACGCATTTCCCAACGGCCGTCCTGAACTAGAAAAAGCCGGACTATATTTTACCAATCGTGAAACCGTGGACAAGGTGGAAAAGATGAAGGTATGCACATGCCTTAATCCACTTCATACATTCCTTGCTGTTAGCGGATGTCTTTTGGGCTACACCCTGATTGCCGATGAAATGAAGGATGCTGATTTGCTCCGTCTTGTAAAACGCCTTGGCTATGACGAGGGGCTTCCTGTTGTCGTGGATCCAGGAATCATCAAGCCGCGTGATTTTATTGACGAGGTAGTGAATGTGCGAATCCCCAATCCGTTCATGCCGGATACTCCACAGAGGATTGCCTGTGACACTTCTCAAAAACTTAGCATCCGTTTTGGCGAGACAATCAAGAGGTATATGGAGCGTTCAGACTTGTCCCTTGAAAACTTGAAGGTGATTCCAATGGTGTTTGCACTGTGGCTCCGTTATCTTATGGCAGTTGATGATAATGGAAATGCCTTTGAGCTCAGTCCCGATCCGCTTTTGGATGATGTGCGAAAATATGTAGCCGATGTAAAGCTTGGAGGAGAGGCAGAGTCTGCATGTAAGGCGGTTGAACCCCTGCTTCATCGTGCGGAAATATTCGGTGTGGACCTCGGTGAATGTGGCCTTGAGCAAAAAGTAAAGGAATACTTTGCATTGTTGATTGCCTCAAAGGGTGCCGTCCGTTCAGCAATAAAGAATCTTTAGGCGACTTGTAAATGGCTGAGGAAAAAATTACTCAAGTATATGAAGCATTAAAAAATCTTGAGGAAATGCTCTGTAAGGAAAATCCAAAAGCCAAACTAAAATTCTCACCGTTGATGACTGCTGTGGGTATAGGGGCTGTGGATGTGGTAGAAAAACTCATTGCATCCGGTGCCGATGTAAGCGAAAAAATGTCAAACGGAATTACAGCTCTTCATGTTGCCAGCGTAAAGGGTGATGCGGATATGGTGCGGCTCCTTTTGAAACATGGCGCAAATGTCAACATGACCAATGACAACGGTTTTTCTCCCCTCAGCTATGCAATCGTCATGAAAAGGGATGAAGTAACGGATATTCTCACCAAGGCCGGTGCAAATCTGAATATCCCGATTGCAACAAAAGTCAACGGAGAGAAAATCACATTCAATCAAAAACTCAATGAATATATTTCACAGTTTACGCTGCAGGGTAGGGGAAAGCCGTCTGCAATCTACAAGGCCACGGAAATCTACAATGGACATTTTGCCATGAGCAAGCAGACCTTTTCTAAAATACGGAATGAAAGGGGAGAAAACTATCATCCGGAAAAGAAAAATGTCTTCCTCCTCGCAATAGGAATGCACCTTACGCTTTTGCAGACCGAAGACCTTCTTTCCAGTGCCGGGTATGCCTTTGATTCCTCAAGCAAATTCGACATGGTGGTAAAACGTTTTGTCGAAGAACGCAACTTCAACATGGGAAAACTCGAAGAAACCCTCTACAATGAAGTCGGAGAAACTTTCTGCAAATATAATTAAAAGTCGCCTGGTATGCGACTAAAAACCTGAATAAATGGATTACAATTTTCTCTAGTATGTCAGGACTAGAGAAGTTTTTTGAGCTGTCTGTCATTGGTGAACTTGTAACCAAAAAAGGCATGTTCAGTAATATACAAAAATTTGATTTCCTTTCCCAATGCTCACCACTTGTGATTGCGATTGTAAAGGATGATCCAAAGATGGTAAGTGTGCATCTTGAAGCAGGGGCAGATCCAAATGAATGTGATGATGACGGATTTACTCCCCTGATGGCCGCTGCAATTTTTTCAAGAAAGGAAATCATTAAGCTTTTACTTGATTGCGGTGCTGATGTAAACGCAAAGACTAAAGACGGACACACGGCTCTTGTATATGCCAGTTTCTTTTCCGACAGTGAATGTGTGAAAATGCTGGTCGATGCAGGGGCAGACTTGAGTACTCCCCGATTCAGGCATGACAATTCAATTAAAACATTTCCTGAGGCCCTTAGCTTTTACATGAGGGAATACACTGAACAAACCAGACAGGACATTTCAAGCATCTACAAGAATACCGAGATTTCTGAAAAGAGTTATGCACTTACCAAACAGACCTTTTCAAAAATCAACAGGAACATCAACAGCAATAAAAAACAAAATTACCATCCCAAGAAAAATACAATACTGCTTCTGGCCTTTGGAATGAGGCTTAATCTTGAGCAAACTGAAGACTTGCTTTTGAGCGCCGGATACAGCCTGGACGAAAACAGCCGCTTCGACATGATTGTCCGCAAATCCATAGAAGAAAAAAAATATGACCTGGGAAAAATCAACGACATCCTCTTTAAGGAAACTGGACGGACAGTCTTCAGATTCTGGGAAAAGGATGATGGGAGAGAAGTTGATGAATGACAAGAAGGGTAGCCTTGCAGTCGCCTTGAGGTAAACGGAAAGATAAAAAGTCGCCTGTTAAGCGACCAATTGTTTTTATAATAGATGTATTATTTATGTAAACTTATAAAATAATACAATCAAAGGAGGATTGTTATGAAAATGAGAAATAAGGTAATTTCGGTTTGTGCTTTACTTTTGTTGTTGGTTCACAGTGGTGCGATGGCAGAGGTTCACGCTTATCTCTACAATTTACATGCAGAAGCAAAATATGTGGGTAAAAATGTAAGTAATGAACAGATGGATGAGGCGGTTGCGAAAGAGGTTAAAAGTGGTATGCCAGGATGGACCTATAATGGTAAGGTTGGAAAACTATCTAAAGCAGAAAAAGAGATATTTGAAAGGGCTTTGTGCCAGTATGATTTGTCTTCTGGTGATGTGTATCTGGTAGTGATATTTCTGAATAATTATACACAAGCGTATAGGGTTTATGTAAGGATTAATTCGGTAAAAAGTGATGGCGGATTCAATTATTATTATTCTGAAATAACATCATGGAATAAGAATTATTGATATAAATGAACAAAGTATTTCTTTGTGAAAACAATATATCAATGATTTATTCATGTTGGATGAAAAGGATGGAGGTAATGGAAATGAAAAAGATTTGTTTGGTTGTGATGGCGGTATTGTCTGTTCTTCTGGTAAGTTGTATTACTTTTTCTCAGAAGAGTATATGGGTTTCAAATGATAAAATTAATTTGGATATTCTGAAAAGCGATCAACGAAAGATACGCGAGAATAGTGGTGAAATTAAGACATGGAATTGCTATAAGCTTTCGAAACAAGATTTTGATAAACTTTGGAATTCTTCTCCAAAAGTGACGATTTATCGAGGGGTGGAATGGTATCCATTTGATCCAGAAGAAGAATTTATTGAAAGTTATAATTCTTCAATACAAAAATTAATGCTCCAATATGATGTTTTATGTAGTGACTTAGAAAAGTACGATGATGGTGATGGGTATTTTTACTTTACATTTGTTGTTAATAGGAAAACAGGACAAGTGAGAGTATATTAATATGAGAAAATTGTTTGTTTATAGAAAGGCTTGATTGAGTTATGGAAAGGAGATGCAAGCAAATATGAATGATAATATGAAAACAATAAAGAAAATCATTATTGTGGCGTTTATGGCAATATGCTGTTCATTGGCTTTTGCGGATGCATTTACTGATGCTGTACAAGATTTGGGAGTATATGCGGCTTGTGTTGGAACTTATTCTGCAAGTGAAGCTGGTGGAGGATGGTATGATGATCCTCATGATTATTATAGGCCTCAAGATGTGGCAGCCAGACTTGCTAATGAATCAGGAGATAAGACAAAAACCAATACGTTTTATGGAATTTGTTTTAACTATGCAGAAGCAGCATTTGAATATGTAAATAGATATGTAACATGGTATCAATCTAAGGGAATGTATGAGCGTCAGTTTTGGATTGCTGGTGTACAACAGAATCCTAATCAACTTGAACTTATGAGCCTTGGAGATAAAAACAATTATAGCCGCATGCAGAATGGGGTTCCCGTGAAGACATATTCAACAAGTTTAAGGGATGTAAAAACTCATGGAGGAGCAACTTATCATGCATGGATTTGGATTGAGCGTGAAGATGGCGTTTGGTTTTGGGTTGATCCTACTTGGACTGATAATCTTGGTTATGTTGTTTATGGTTATGTTAATAATGGTGTGGAAATCCAATGTCGTCCTGATAAATGGTATTGCCAGGTTTATCCAAGTTCATTAGACAGTCTTCCTCTTCCTCCTGCGATGGGTCCAAAAAAAGCACCTAGTAAGACAGCCAATTCAACAAATAGATCAGAAACAATCAACGATGCTGCCACAGATTTGATTGTAAAAGCCATACTTGAACCTGTCGATAAGGGCTTAAGAGATACGTTTATCAATGTTGATTACAGTCTTATGGATTCATATTGGGGATTGATTTTTTCTACGGATTTTCCGTTTTCTGCTATTTCGGATGGGGGCATAAAACCGAATAAAATGGGATATGGTCTTGATCTGTTTTATTTTGTAGAAAATGGGGCAGTCATAACTGGTCTTGAATATCTCATAAACCGTCAAAATGAAAATAACATGCATTCTTTGATTCTGGATATTGATTTTACAAGAAGATTCACAGGCAATATTGCATGGTACCTCGGTGGTGGAGTAGGTTTGCGTTTTGATTTTTCAAATGATACATGGCTTCCTCGAGAGCAAGAAGGGCTTGTAGGTCATTCATGGTTTGCCTGGGAGGTGGAGACGGGCCTTGTATTAAACTTCTATAACTTTTTTTCAAAGCTTGGAGTCTCATATAACAATGTAATTGGATTTTCTGCATCTGTGGGAGTCGGACTTGCGATAGAGTCGTATTGAAACCCGTCGCCGCATAAGGGACTAACATCTGAAAATTGAATGTTATATTTTTCTCAATTACATGAATCACAGGTCAAATACTTTTTATGTAAAACCCCTTAGGCAGCTGCAATCACCTTGAGTGAATGATTGGCTTGTGATAGAATAAAACCATGGACTTTAGAAAAATCAATTACGATGTCATGAACGATACGATTGACTTGTGCACCAAGCTGGACTATCTTAAAAAATCGATTAAGGATTCAATAGACAGGGAGCGCATTGTCTTTCAGGATGATAAAGTTGAATCGGGTTCTATCGTGGCGAACAAGAACATGAAAATCATGGTTTCCGGCAGACGGACTTATGAGGCGGCGGAACAATACAAGGGTAAAAAAATCTGCTGCCTGGATTTTGCCAACAACCACAATGTAGGTGGCTCACCCTGGTCTGCAGGTGCTCAGGAAGAATCGATGTGCAGGATTTCAACCTTGTATCCCTGCATTTTTGCAAAAAAGGAAGAATATTATGACAGGCACAAAAAGAGTTTCGAAGTCGGACTGATGGACGAAATGGGTAATGATGATTTGATTTACGTTCCCGATGTCGTCGTGTTCAAGACGGATGATTTTGCTCCCAAGCTGAAGGATGAATCGGAATGGTTCAAGACGGATGTAATTGTGTCTGCTGCCCCTCAGTTGGGATGGAATTATGACGAGAAAAAATACAGGACGGTAATGGAAAGCCGCATTAAAAGAATCCTTGATGTCGCTTCACATGAAAAGGTTCAGGCATTGATTCTTGGGGCATTTGGCTGCGGTGCCTTTAATAATCCACCGGAAATTGTGGCTGACATTTTTGCAAATCTGATACGGAACTATGATTTTGAAACCGTGGAGTTTGCGGTTTTCTGTTATAAGGATACAACAAATTTTGATGTTTTCGAAAGGCGTTTTAAAGATTTGACTGTATAGGCAATTTACTCTTGAATGTTGTTTTGGGTTTGTGGTATACTAGTATACGAGGTTATTTATGAAAGCTTTTCTTGATGAAAATTTTGTTTTAGAAAACGAGTATGCTCAGATTTTGTACCACAAATATGCCAAAGGTGAAGCTATTTTTGACTTTCACAACCATCTCTCACCCAAGGAAATCTATGAAAACAAGAGTTTGGGAAACCTTGCAAATGCATGGCTTGATCACGACCACTACAAATGGCGCGCGATGAGGGCCTTTGGTGTAAGTGAAGAATTGATCACAGGCCACATCAACAAAGATGGCAGCGTTAAATCTGATGAAGAACGTGGCGGTCCTGATGCGGTTCAAAAGGCAGACTATGAGCGTTACCTTGCTTTCGTAAAGACACTTCAGGGATGTGTTGGAAATCCCCTTTACCACTGGAGTCATCTGGAACTTGCACGTTATTTTGGAATTACCGAACCTGTTACGGAAAAAAATGCTCGTGAAGTTTGGGATAAATGCAATGCGCTTCTTTCCCAGCCTGATTTTGGTCCTCGTGGTCTCCTTAAAAAAATGGGTGTCCGTGAACTTTGCACTACCGACGATCCACTGGATAATCTTGAATGGCATAAGAAACTTGCAGAGGAATGGAAGGATGTAAAGGTCCTCCCGTCGTTCAGGCCGGATGTAATCGTCAATGCGGAAAGCCCTGATTATCCGTCGTATATTTTGCGCTTACAGGAAATGGATGGAAAGCGTATCATGGAGCTGTCGGATATGATGGAAGCAGTTTCACGTCGCATGGATTTCTTTAAGGAAAATGGTTCCCTTGTGAGCGACCATTCTCTTGAAAATGATTTTTATCTTCCGGCAAGCTATCAGGAAGCAGGTTATATTTTTCAAAAGGCATGGATTGGAAAAAAACTTTCACATGACGAACTTGCAAAATACAAGGGATGGGTTTTGATTGAACTTGGAAAACTATATGCGCAAAAGGGTTTTGTAATGCAGATTCACATAGGGGCGCTTCGCGATCAAAATGCCGCTATGTTTGATGTGGCGGGAAAAAACATCGGTGAAGACAGCCTGCATGACTTTAACTTTGCACCACAGATTGGAGCAGTGTTGAACGCAATATATTCTGCTTCCCCAAATGCACGGACGATACTCTACAACCTGAATCCAAAAGACAATGAGGCTCTTGCAACTATGGCCGCCAATTTCCGAAACTGTCAGTTTGGACCTGCATGGTGGTTCAATGATCACAAGGACGGAATTGAGGAACAGATCCGCGTGTATGCCAGAACTTCAGTTTTGTCACGTTATGTCGGAATGCTTACGGACAGCCGCAGTTTCCTTTCTTATCCAAGACATGAATATTTCCGCAGGATATTGTGTAACTTTATCGGCAATCTTGTTGAATCAGGTGAGTTCCCGTGGCAGGAAGAATCTTTGGGCGAAATGGTAAGGAACATTTGCTGCAAAAATGCGGAGGAGTTCTTTAGGGCATAAGGGTGAAGGAGTGTTGAATTATGGAAATCAAACTGAAGGATTTTGATAATGGAAAGGCATTTGATTTTGGAAAGACTTCCGGGGACTATGCGAAATTCCGTGACATTTATCCTGATGCCTTCTATCAGAAACTTGCGGAACTTAAGCTTGGTGTAAAGGGACAAAAAGCATTGGATTTGGGAACAGGTACCGGTGTCATTCCACGAAACATGTACAAGTACGGAGCGGATTGGACAGGAACCGACATTGCGGAAAACCAGATTAAATTTGCACGTGAGCTTTCGGAAAAAGCAGGATACAAAATCGACTATCTTGTCTCACCTTCAGAAAAACTTGATTTCCCGAATGGTTCGTTTGATGTCGTTACGGCGTGCCAGTGTTTCGGATATTTTAACAAGGATGTGATACTTCCAAAGATTCATGACTGGCTCAAGGATGGAGGGCATTTTGCCGTTTTGTTTATGGCATGGATTCCCGCAGAAAGTGAGATTGCCACAAAAACCGAAGAGCTTGTTTTAAAATATAACCCGGACTGGAATGGCGGTAGATGGAAAAGAAATCCCGTTGAATTTCCTGACTGGGCGGAACCGTATTTTACTATGGAAGATGGAATCGGCTTTGACGTGCCTGTTACCTTTACGCGTGAGTCATGGCATGGCAGGATAAAGACATGCCGTGGTATTGGAGCGTCTTCTTTAAGTGCGGAAAAAATTGCGGAATGGGAAAAAGAACATCTTGCATACATGGCAACTCTTCCGGAACAGTTTGACATAATTCATTACGTTACGATTTTGAATTTAAGGAAAAAATAAAATGGATGAAAATGTCGCGGCAAAAAGAAAATGGAATTTTGATTCAAGCCTGGAATTGAAAACCGAACGTCTTACTCTCAGGCCGATGCGTGTTGGAGATGAAAAGGCTGTTCATGAATATGCGGGTGACCCTGAAATCACGATGATGTTCTGGCTTCCCAACGATACCTTTGAGGAAACCGTTGACTTTGTAAAAAAGAATGCTGCGGCATGGGAATCTCCTGATCAGACCAATTTTGAGTTTGTAATTTTATATGAGGGAAAAATAATCGGCGGATGTGACTGTGATTTGGGACATAGTGAGGATCATTCATACGGAACGCTCGGATGGATACTGAACAAAGAATACAGGAAACAGGGTTTTGCGTCAGAGGCGGCCAGTGCGGTTGTAAAATTTGCATTTGAAAATCTTGGCATAAACAGAATCCTTGCACAATGCGACTGTAATAATGCGGCTTCGTTTGGCGTGATGAAAAAAATCGGAATGAAGCTCATCAACGACAAGGGAACTCGCACATATCCAAAAACAGGAATTACATCGGGTGAATTCACCTGTGAAATATTAAAAGAAAGCTGAGGAAGAAATGAAGAGGATTGTTCAATTTGTAATCTGCATTTCAGTAATGCTTTGTGCTGCTTGTTCAAGTTTGGATTACGTAGTAAAAGACAAGACACAGAATATTGCAAAACTGCAAACTTGTGCTGATTACAATTCAGAACCAGTAAACTTTGAAATAAAACATCTGGTGGATGAAAAACAGTCTGCAATAATCAGGAAGTATTTTAAGGAGAATGCTGGATTGGATCTTGATGCATTGGCTTCTTCAAATAAAACAACTTGGGAAAAGGCTGTTGAGCTCGCTGTCTTTGTTGCAAAAAACATTCCGCACGACAATCAAAAGGAATGGCTGGACGACCGCTGTGCAATACCCCTTTGGGAATATTCGCGCAGGGTTACGACAGGATTTAACTGCAGGTGGCACAGCATTATCTTGAGCGAACTGATGCTTTCTGCAGGAATAAAAAACAGGTTCATCACATGTCTTCCTGAGGACAAGGATGATGGCGACTGTCATGTCGTGAATGTTGTATGGCTTACGGAATTGAACAAGTGGGCCATGATTGATTCAGACATGGTTGAATATGTTGTTGATGAAAATGAAGTCCCACTTTCTCTTTCCGAGATGCGGGATGAAATTATTGCGGGCAGGGAACTTAATGTAAGGGTTCTTCCTGGTTTTGAGGATTCATGGGTGGCACAGGAAAGCGGCATCAAATACATGCAGGCATATTGGGCAAAAAATCTGTATTGGTTTGCGGCACACACAACTTACGGGTTTAATCTTGAAGGAACAAACCGGCCTTCTCAGGATCTTTATTCAGCCTTGATTCCACCGGGATATGACTGTTCGGCCATGTATGACAAGGGGCATGAAACTTCTAATAAAAATGCATTTTGGGACATTAAGTGATAAAAAAGAGGTAAATGGAATATGAACGAGACATTGAAGAAAATCGGAGAAACTGGAATCATTCCGGTTGTTGTTTTGAATAGGGTGGCAGATGCGGAACCTTTGGCAGAAAGCTTGATCAAGGGCGGGCTTCCGTGCGCGGAGGTTACCTTCAGGACTGATGCGGCAGAGGAAAGCATTCGTGCCATTGCGAAAAAGTTTCCGGAAATGTTCGTGGGTGCAGGAACTGTGCTTACGGTGGAACAGGCGGACAGGGCGGTTGATGCGGGTGCAAAATTCATAGTCAGTCCCGGCTTGAATCCAAAGGTTGTTGAACACTGCCTTAAGAAAAATTATCCCATTACACCTGGAATCATGACGCCGTCTGAATTGGAAATTGCATTGGGCTTTGGACTTGACGTTGTAAAGTTCTTCCCTGCAGAAAATGCGGGGGGACTTAAGATGATAAAGGCCATTAGCGCTCCATACACGATGATGAAGTTCATGCCGACCGGTGGAATCAATACGACAAACGTGCGAGACTATCTTGCCTGTGACAAGATTCTTGCATGCGGAGGAAGCTGGATGGTAAAGGGCGACCTGATAAATGCCGGAGATTTTGCAAAGATTCAGGAACTTACAAAAGAAGCGGCGGCTATCGTAAAGGAAATCCGTGGGTAAGTGGAAAGTGTCATGCTGAACTTGATTCAGCATCTTAACATGCAATAGTAGGATTCCGAATCGAGTTCGGAATGACGGTATCAAGTTCGGAATGACGGTATCGAGTTCGGAATGACGGTGTCAAGTTAGGAATGACGAATAATATGGAGGATAGAATATGAAGGTTGTAACTTTTGGTGAGATTATGTTAAGGCTTGAGCCTGAGGGATATTTCCGTTTTGTTCAGGTGGACAAGATGACTTCGACATTTGGTGGGGGAGAGGCTAACGTGGCGGTGTCGCTTGCAAATTACGGGCTTGATGCATATTACGTTACCAAACTGCCAAAGCATGAAATCGGTCAGGCGGCGGTGAACAGTCTTAGGCGTTACGGTGTCCATACAGAATACATAGTGCGTGGCGGCGACCGTGTTGGAATATACTACAATGAGCGTGGTGCAAGTCAGCGTGGGTCAAAGTGCATTTACGACAGGGCACATTCTTCGATTGCGGAAGCTGTTCCCGAGGATTTTAACTGGAAGGAAATCTTTACTGACTGCAAGTGGTTCCATCTGACGGGCATTACTCCGGCATTGGGTGGCAACATGGTAAAGATTTGCATTGAGGCATGCAAGGCCGCAAAGGAAGCAGGTGCAACCGTAAGCTGTGACTTGAATTACCGCGGCAAGCTCTGGACTCGTGAACAGGCCCGTGAAGCGATGACGGAAATCTGCAAGTATGTTGACGTGTGCATTTCGAACGAAGAGGATGCAAAGGACGTATTCGGAATTGAAGCGGAAAACACGGACATTAACGGCGGCAAACTGAACAAGGAAGGCTACAAGTCAGTAGCAAAACAGCTTGCTGACAAATTCGGATTCAAGAAAGTTGCGATTACACTTCGCACTTCAATCAATGCAAACAGGAACAATTGGGCTGCCCTTTTGTACGACGGAAAGGATTACTGTTTCTCTAAGGAATATGAAATGTACATCGTGGACCGCGTTGGTGGAGGAGACAGTTTCGGTGGCGGTTTGATCTATTCCCTCTTGAACGGAAAGTCAACACAGGATGCCGTGGAATTTGCCGTAGCTGCGAGCTGCCTTAAGCATACCATCGAAGGCGACTTTAACATGGTGAGCGTGGACGAAGTGGAAAAACTCTGCAAGGGAAACGGTTCCGGAAGAATACAGAGATAGAACCTGCCGTTTAAAACAGGTAAAGCCCGGTCGGTTGCATGAACACTGTGCCGGGCTTTTTTTTATTGAGGTGGCGGCTACTCAAGGATGTGGCCGATGTGCCTCTTTTCAAAGAACATGTCGCGGTTGGTCAGGACTATGAGTGTGGCTGCGACAACGACGACTATGGTTTCAACGCATTTGGTGTTTTGCGTCATGGCGATTTTTTCCTGCATGAAGTTTATGAACAGGTGGAAGATAATGCTTGCAAGCATGCTGCGCCCGTTCTTGACATAAACCCATGTCGTGATGAATCCCATCGGTGCAACTGAAATCAGGAAGTTGAGCATGTAGAGTACATTCATCTGCCTTATCTCATAGTGGTAGGTTCCGGGAATCCAGAAGAGCGGAAGATGCCACAGCGCCCAGATAAATCCAAAGATGATTGATTCCTTGAACCATGAATGATACTGTGCGATTGAATCTTCTCCATAACCGCGCCATCCCACTTCCTCAAGGACTGCCGCAAGGAAGATTGTTGCAAATGCCGACAGGACACCTACGCCCGTAAACGAAAAGTCCTTGGTGAAAGAGAACTGGTCGAGCGATTCTCCAAAAGCGGTGGAAAGTAAAATTGAACATGCCACGATTGCAGAGAAAAGAAGTACCGCAGCGATGATGTAAAGCGGCTTAAGTTTCCAGAAGTTGAAAATCTTTCGCTTGAAGTCTTTTTTGAGTGCGTCACTCTTTGACGTGAACACCGTGATTATTGCAACCGTTGCGGGACACAATCCTCCAAGTACCATTCCCAGTGTGTTGGTGAGTCCGTCGTTGAACAGGATTGCGAAAAGCCAAAAGGCCCATGTTGTTGCGAATACTGTAATATAAAATCTCTTTGGTTTGTAAACGTACATATTATTTCTCCTAATGAATTGTCATGCTGAACTTGATGGCCTTCGGCGGCTTCGCACAGCATCTTGTCGTGAAATGTTGGGATTCCGGAGCAAGTCCGGAATGACCGTCAGACAATCTGTGCTTCGCTCTTCCAGCCATTGAGTTCCACGATAAGGTCTGTCTTGACCTGCGGATCATCCTTCTCACGTTTTCCTGAAATGACCTTTGCGTTTGAATCCACAAAGCGTGTGGAACGTCCCGCATTCTTGAGGTAATAGTTCTGTCCTTCTGCAAAACAGATTTTTGAAACAGCATGGAAATGGTTCAGGTCGATTTTTCCCTTTACACCGTTTACTTCCAGCCTGATGTTTGAGTTAGTGTTCAGTTCGACATGACCAGAGGCATTTGTGACAAAAACATTTTTTGCCTTGCCGTCAAATTCAATTGAATCAAACACTATGTCGCGGACTTTAAGGTTTTCAAGTTCGGCGTTAAGCTCAATGTCTGCCACAAACTTTACCGGAATGCGCACAAGGATAAAGAGGTTTTCGAGCGAGGCAAGATCAGACAAGTCCGAGGTATGCTTTACGACAACATCCATGTTCCTCTTGTCTTCCTCAATCTTAACTTTGACCTGCTGCTTGATAAATGAAAGCTTGTTGGATGCGGCAATGACCTGGATTTTCTCATCGCTGGTCTTTTCGATGATGAGCTCATGTGCCGTTCCAATCTTGAGGTCGATTTTCTTGGGGCTGTCCAGATCGTATTCTGTACGGCTGTCGTAAAGAAATTCATTTTTTGAAATGAGGCTTTTTTCTTCGCTTAAAAGTGAATCGATTGATTCATTAAAGATTGAAGAAATGGCAAGGAGATTTTCGATGTCCGGAATCCCGTTGCCATTCTCCCATTTTGTGATGGCCTGACGGCTCACGTGAATTTTTTCAGCGAGCTGTTCCTGTGAAATGTTCTTCTGCTTTCTTAGCGTCTTAAGTTTTTCTGCAAAATTCATATTACACCTCTCTTATGATGTTTTGTTTCCGGAAGCTGGTCCCCCGGTCTTTTCACCAACATCATAAGGTGGCCTGCCTGATTTTACCAGAAAGTACTGTTTACAAAAGCAAATTTTCCCGCTACTTATCGTAGCATTTTGATGTTTTTACGCAAATTATCCCAAATAATCCGCAGTAAAGGCATCGATGTCGGGATATCGCTTTGGTTTTATGCCGGCCTTTTTGTATTCCTCCAGGAATGAATCTAAAAGCAAGTCGAATTTTTGTGCGGTTTCATTCAGGTCATCGGGGTTGTAGGTTTCCAATCCGTCGTACTGTGCGATGTCCGTCATGCCGTAAAGCTCTTCTGCCATGCCGGTGAAATTGACAAGGCTCGTGTATGCAAGATGCCTGTTCCCTGTGGAGGCGGCAAGGTGCATTTTGTTCCTCCAGTTGGAAAACATTTCCTCATAGGCTCCGGGAAGAACGTCGGCTGCCTTTTGCTTTTCGCATTCAAGTGATTTCTTAGCCTCATCAAATGTTGCGGTGCATTTTCCCATGAGATTGCACAGTGAGGATTTGATGTCTTCTATTTCGTTGGCAGAGATTACAGCTTCAATCAGATTTGTTAAATCCGATGGCCTTTTTTTCATTTCCGAAAGTTCTTCATAAATCCGCTTTGAGCTTTTTTTGAAATAGGTCTTGTTCAGCATGGCTAGGCTGTTTTCAAGGACAATCACCGTGGCACCGCTGTATTTCCTGCATTCCGGAAGTGCCGTGGATGTAACTGCCCGAGCGAAAAATGACTGCGCCTCCTTTAGCGATGATTCAGCTTTTTCAAAATCATCATTGGAGAAGGGTTGGTTGAGTTTTTCCCTTACGCTGTTACGGAGCGATTCAAGCTCTGTGCGGTACTTTTCGTCAGCGCAATATACTATGCGGCAGTCCATGAGTTTCCCGATGTTGGGGTGATTGTATTCCGCGTCGTTTTTGAGCGAGTCCCAGTTCGTGCAATAGATGTCATGTCCTACGTTCAGATCGTCCTGAATGAAACAGCTTGAAAGTTGCCATCCCCTGTCATCATTTATGAGTATGAGCAGGTCCAGGTCGGATTTCGCATGAACGTCTCCCGTGGCAAAAGAGCCGTATATTCCAATTAGTGCAATTGAGCCGGGGCAGATTTTCTTTTCCCTTTGAAGGACAGCATCAATTATCTTTTGGTTTCTTTCTTCAAGTGGCTTTATATTGATTTCAGATTCCATGTTTTCTTCCATATCAAAAAATATTTTTGTCACGCGGATTCGAGATTACTAACGTAATCTCCTGAAAAAAAGAGTGGAGGAAGATTTCTCAAATGTATTGAAAAACTTGCTCCACCCTTGAAAAGTCCTATGTTTATAGAACATTGATTTCGTCTGAAAGTTCCGCAAATGGTCCCGGCACGACATGGCTTCCGCGGTGGTTTCCGAAGAAGTCCCTGTTGAAGATGATGTCGCTTCCGTCGCGGCTTTCAAACCTCTGCTCAGGCTCAAATGCACATCCGAGTTTTTCCGTCGTTATGACACCGGTCGTAAAGTCTCCTATCAGGCTGGAAAGGTTTGTGGTCAGAAGGCCGTTCTTCAGGCTGATTTTTGCCTTTCCCTTTGCCACAAGATTTTCACCGTCATGCTTTGATACCGTGGCTCCGTTAAGGTATGCGTTGCCGTTTACCCATACAGGAAGATGTCCGAAGTGTGCGGTTGCAAGTTTTCCCATGTCAGGTTCCTTTCCAAAGTTGAAGAGTGAGATCCATTCGTCGTAGCTGGGGAAAATGTCGAAGGGGGCGGTTCCAACAACCTCGTAGTCTGCGTCTGTGGGCTTCTTGTCCTTGTTCTTTATCGCGTTCTGCTGAACGAAGATATTGTTGTAGATCCTGTCGTCGCCGTGCAGTATCGTCATGAATCCCGCAACCTCTGTCCTGTGGCGGATGTGGTATGGAGTATAGCGCGGTTCCCTCTGGTCGTTTACGATGCTGTCAACTCCAGAATTAATCAGGCTGAATGAGCCTAAAATCAGGTTGTGCACCACACCGATTCCCTCACTTGGAATTGTGATTGAGGTTTTTGAAAGCAGGAGGTTGTTGTCGATGAGTGTTGGTCCGTGTCCTACTTCGATGAATACGTCGGTGGAGAACATTGCGCCCTTTGCCTGCTCAAATCCGTCCGGCCTCTGGTTATTGTACATGAGGTTTTGGGTAATCCTTGCGCCCTGTGCCTCCCAGTCAAGCCATACGCCCATGATGGTGTCGTGGATGTGGTTCCTCTGAATCAGGACGTCGATTGCGGCATGAAGCTTGATTCCTGCTGTTTCCGCTCCTCCAAGCTGCTGTGAGTTGCAGATGTGGTGGATGTGGCAGTCTTCTATTGTAGAGAAAACGGCACCCATGCGTCCGACGATACCGGTCTGCTCGCAGTGGTGTACATGGCATCTTCGCACGATGTGGGATCCGATGTTTTCTTTTGTCCATCCGTGGTACTGTCCGCGGCAAACGGCGTCACGTTCCATCTGTGTGGGACTCTTGAGCCTCTTGGTGTAGAAGTACATGTCGTTTTCCCTGTCACGGTATTTTCCCAGGGAGATTCCACAACAGCGTGCATTGCAGACTTCCAAATCCTCCAGAATCCATCCCTTGCTCCAGTGCGGTCCGATGAGTCCGTCCTGATATGAGGCGGGTGGGGCCCATGTGGTTGCTCCGTTGCAGATCTTGAATCCGCTCACTGTAATATAGTTGAGTCCGTTTTTCTTTGGCATGAAGCAGTTGCGCCTTGCAAGAACTTCAACTTCCTGCTTGTTGGGGTCCAGCCCCTTGAAGTTGCAGTAGAAGACGGTGTAGCGGCCTTCCTTTGTGTCCTTGTCCCATGCGTTTACGACGTATTCGGTTTTTTCTCCCTTGGGTTCCGGGGCCTCTCCTTCCTGCTGGCAGAACCACTTGAACTGAGATTCCTTTTGGTTCCATGCGTAGGGATCAGGCTTTCCCTCAAGGCATTCTTCTAGTGTGGTTGTCTCGTACATCATGAGGCCGTTCAATACTACGGAGCCTGTGTGCCTTACCGTGGGGGCAAAGTACCAGTCGCCGCAGACGTATGTGGTGTAGGGGTTGTAGCCGCCAAAAATGCCGTTGTCTATCTTTGCGGTCCAGACGTCGCCCTTGTATTTTTTCCATCCCTTGAGTACTTCAGAGCCGCTGATTACTGCACCGAGCGGTTTTTCCGACTTGTATGTGATGCGGTTTTCTTCCGTGCCTCCAAAGCGCGGGACCACCTGTTCGCGGTAGATTCCCGGAGCCACACGTACTTCATCTCCAGCCTTTGCAATGGCAGCCGCCTCATTGATTGTCTTGAATGGAAGCTCCTTTGTTCCATTTCCGTTTTTCTTCGTTTTTGCATTGACGAAATAAACCATAACCGAAAAATCCTCCTGTTTCGTTCCGGGGTCAGAAAAAAGCAAGACACAGCCGCCCCAGTAAACGATATTATAACACAGGATTTGGGAAGAGGAAAGTTGAAAGTTGAGAACTGAGAGTTGAAATTCTTGCCTAAATTTAGTATGATGTATTCAATATGAACATTATTGCAACAATCCTTCAGCTGGTGGGAAGCCTTGCCTTTTTGCTCTTCGGCATGAAAATGCTCAGTGACGGTATTCAAAAGAGTGCCGGCTCAAGATTGCAGGCCGCCCTTGGATTTATGACCGGCAACAGAATGCTGGCCTTCATTACGGGTTTGGTGCTTACGTTCATCATTCAGTCTTCCGGAGCCACTACAGCAATGGAAGTAAGCTTCGTAAACGCGGGGCTCATGACCGTAAAGCAGTCTGTGGGCGTAACCCTGGGCGCTAACGTCGGTACCACCATAACCGCCTGGCTTGTGGTCTTTTTCGGCTTTAACTTTAAGATTTCGTCGTTTGCCATACCGATTTTCGGGCTGGGATACATAATCACCCTCTTCAAGAAATGGAAGAAGCAGGCCCTTGGTGAGGCAATCATGGGCTTCGGAATGCTCTTCATCGGTCTTAGCTGGCTGTCCGATACGATTGACCCGGACAACGGCACCCTCAACTTCCTGAGGCATTTTGCTGATTTTGGCGCCTGGAGCATTTTAATCGGAATTGTCGTGGGTATGCTGATAACTGCCTTGATTCACTCTTCATCAGCGGAAAGTGCGATCGTCATCACCATGGCATACAACAGGCTCATCCCCTGGGAATTTGCGGCGGCCCTGGTCATCGGAAGCAACATCGGCTCCACAATTGACGCTGTCCTTGCCTCCTTAAAGTCATCGGCTCCTGCAAAACGTGCGGCCCTTGTTCACGTCCTCTTTAACGTCGTTGTGGTTCTTGCGGCCTGCGTATTCTTCAACCCCTTCCTGAACCTGATAGACTTTATCGTTCCGGGAACCCCTGAGACCAACATCACCTATCACATAGCGGCCCTTCATACGGTGCTAAAGACGATTACGGCCCTCTTGTGCCTTCCCTTTACCGGACAAATCGCATGGCTTACGGAAAAGCTCATTCCCGAAACCGAGGATGCCGTTCCGACTGAATATGTATTTGAATTCAACGAGACCGGCGGCCGTGAAAATGCGACCTCCTACATCGTTCGTGTGGAAAAAGAGATTCAGGACATGACGGTGCTTGTTACAAAAATGTTTGAGGGTGTATCCAGTGGATTTAAAAACCGCGATGACAGTTTTATCGATAATAATATAGAAGAACTTACACGTCAGGAAGATTTTGCCGACCAGATGAAGGAACAGATTACAAAGTACCTCATCAACTGCTCGCACTTGCCATTGAGCACGCATCAGATACGCAGCCTGAGCATAATGCAGCAGATAGTTGACGAACTTGAGGAAATGACCGACGACTGCTACAACGTGGCGCTCCTTCTTAAAAAATCGATTGACAACAAGATGGAGTTTGCACAGGAAGACATGGACCGTCTGGAACCGTATCTTGACCTGGCACGTCAGAGCATGTATTTTGTAAGCACGAACATCAACCAGCATCTGGACAAGGACAAGCTTTTGATTGCAAAGGAAATTGAAGCCCAGATTGATGTGTTCAGGCATAACCTGAAGCGTGTTGCACGAAAGCGTCTTGAAGCCGGTGCAAATGTAAAGACCGAGTTGCTTTACATCGACATT
Organism: Treponema sp.; assembly: GCA_016281495.1. GTDB lineage: Bacteria > Spirochaetota > Spirochaetia > Treponematales > Treponemataceae > Treponema_D. The sequence continues at coordinate 53,986 of JAEEIU010000018.1, forward strand.
GTACGAAAGATAGAAAAGTTTGGAGACAGGGCCTACAGTATTGCAAATTCCCTGTCTGAGTTCTGATAGAAAAATAAAATTGGTGGTGGGAAAAATGAAAAAAATACTTGCATGCTCTCTTATGGCACTCATGCTTTTTGGCTTTACATCATGTTCAAAGAAAAAGGAAAAGCGTTCTGCTCCGGCTGATTCTGATTTTCAGCAGGGAACTAACGTGTCTTCCGATGGCGAGGAGATTGTCAACTGGACTAACGAGCAGGGGTGCATCTGCGTCCTCTTTGGCGAAGGCTTTAACAGCGGAGAAGTATATGAGGAAATGCTGAACCGCCTTTCTTCCGTGTACGGCCTGGATTCCAACGGAGGGCTTTTGTATCCGATACTTTTCCCCGATGACCTTAAGGGCAAGATAGGCAACCTTTATTCCCATCTGAATGACGTGGACATGCGTGGCCTGATTCTGCTGGGTGCTCCGGCTGGCACACACAATCAGCTTGCAAAATACATGGATCAGGATGGCGGAAGGACTTTCCCCGTGTTTTCTTTTTTTCCGCTGGATGACGTTTTGGGGCAGGAATATACATGCGACATTGTTCTGGAGTACGAAAGGAACGCCCAGGAACAGGTTGATTCAACGGAAGTGGAACAGAAGATAGACAAGGATGCGGAAGACATTGCATTCAAGGCAGTGCGTTACATGGCTCTGCTGAACGGTCCACTTCCTATGAACGACCAGCTTAGGGAACACATTCAGAATATAGTGGGAGACAAGCAGATTAAGCGCTACGTTGACCATGACACAGGAATTCAGTCCATGAACCATTATGTGCTGGAGCAGAAATAGTGGCGTTACCCGGTAGCTTTGAACAGTGCCAGTGCGGCATTCTGGGGGCGGAAGAAGACGTGCTTGCCCTTGCCCAAAAGAAAGAAGCCAACGCCCTTGTTGTTGCAGATTCTCACGGAAACACTCCAAGACTCAAGTCGATAATCGAACAGTGGGGAACGGATTCCGATGCATTGATTTTTTGCGGGGACGGAATCAGGGACTTGTGTGCCATACTGGGAAATGCGGTTGAAGACAGGTCCTTTTCGCTTTGCATTCCACCGGTAATCGGCTTTGTGATGGGAAACAATGATTTTGACAGCTTTGTTGCGGTAAATCCACTCAGAAAGGAAGATGAAAGCCAGCCATATTATGTCGAGGTAAAGGTTCCTCCGGCATTGTGCATGAATATATGCGGAACGAATGTCTTTGTATCTCACGGCCACTATTACGGCGTTTACGGAAGTCCTGTTGCCCTGTGTGATGCGGCAAGGGAAAACGGTGCGACTCTGGCATTGTACGGACACACCCATGTCCCGAATGCAAGCTATATTGATGATGTGTATGCGGTAAATCCGGGAAGCTGTTCACTCCCAAGGATGGGTGAGCCTCCGACTTTTGCACGCCTGTTCTTTGCGCAGGGCAGGAAGATTCCGTTCTGTACGTTCTTCAAGCAGCAGGGTGGAAAATACGTTCCATACAAGCCGCTTGTAAGCCTTTGGTAAAGGTTAAACGCAGTCCTAGCCGATGAGTGACTTGTTCTTCTTTGTGACAGGCTCGCTCGTTACGTCAACTCCCAGCTTCTTGAAAATCTTTCGGTCAACTTCACTAAGCATTACGGTTGTATGAACCTGACATCCTGACAATTCGGGAAGATGCTCCAGAGCCTTCTTGCAGTTTTCGTCGCTTAATGAAAGCATTGCGAGTGCGACCAGAACTTCGTCGGTGTGGAGCCTTGGGTTTTTGCCGCGGAGGTATGACACCTTCATGTTCTGGATTGGTTCTATCATGCGGGCGGGAATGAGCTTTACGCTGTGGTCGATTCCAGCCAGATGCTTTATTGCGTGAATGATGAGTGCAGCGCTTGTTCCCAGAAGGTCAGAGGTTTCGGATGTTACGATCGTGCCGTCGTTCAGTTCCATTGCAGAGCAGGGGAGGCCTGATTTTGCACCGCGTTCCTTTGCGGCAACCGTTACCTTCCTGTCTTCGGTGGTAATCTTTGCCTGCTTCATCAAAAGTTCAATCTTGTTCACTTCGTCTTCGGTGGCCTTTCCTTCGGCAAGCAGGTTGAGCGTGTTGTAATATCGGCGGATGATTTCCTGCTTTGATGCAAAACAGCATGCCTCGTCGTCAACGATGCAGTAGCCGGCCATGTTTACGCCCATGTCTGTGGGAGACTTGTACGGGTTTTCGCCGTAGATTCCCTCGAATATGGCGTTGAGCACAGGGAAGATTTCTATGTCGCGGTTGTAGTTTACAGTTGTCTGACCGTATGCGTCCAGGTGGAACGGGTCGATCATGTTCACGTCGTTAAGGTCTGCCGTGGCGGCCTCGTATGCAAGGTTTACCGGATGCTTTAACGGAAGGTTCCAGATGGGGAATGTCTCAAACTTTGCGTATCCAGCCTTGATTCCGCGCTTGTTCTCGTGGTAGAGCTGGCTTAGGCATGTTGCCATTTTTCCGCTTCCGGGACCAGGTGCCGTGACGACAACCAGAGGCCTTGTGGTTTCGATGTAGTCGTTCTTGCCGTAACCTTCGTCGCTGTCGATGAGGGCCACGTTTGTGGGATAGCCTTCGATTGTATAATGGTAGTAGGTCTTGATGTTCATCTTCTTGAGCCGTGAACGGAATGCCTTTGCAGCTTCCTGGCCCTTGTAGTGCGTGATGACGACGCTGCCCACCATGAGTCCGCGGTTCTGGAATTCATCCCTCAGGCGCAGTACGTCCTTGTCATAGGTGATGCCCAGGTCTCCGCGCACCTTGTTCTTTTCGATATCCACCGCAGAGATGACTATTACGATTTCCGCATAGTCCGCCAGCTGCATGAGCATTTTGAGCTTTGAGTCGGGCTGGAACCCCGGCAGTACGCGTGAGGCATGGTAGTCGTCGAAAAGCTTTCCGCCGAATTCCAGATACAGCTTGTCGCCAAATTTGGCAATGCGTTCCTTAATGTGTTCTGATTGAATCTTAAGATATTTGTCGTTATCGAATCCCGTTTTCATACGGAATTTTATTATAATTCAGATTGGAAAAAATGGCAAGTCGGAGAAAAACTATAAAAATGTGTAAAAACAGGGGTAAAAATGCTATAAAAATGTGTAAAAATAGGCTAAAAAATCAATAAAAATGTGTAAAAATGGTTCTAAAACCCTTTATTTTTGTGTAAAAATCACATAAAATATAAGCATGTACAGAAAGGCGCTGATGAAACTGGCACAATGGAAATCCTCCTCCCATAGAAAACCTCTTGTTTTGCGTGGGGCACGTCAGGTTGGAAAAACCTGGCTTATGAAAGAATTTGGCCGATTAAATTACGAAAAGACTTTTTATTTCTCGTTTGAAAATGACAGCGAACTTGCAAAAATATTTGCAACAAATAAAGACCCCTATAGAATAATTTCGCTTTTGGGAACAATTAAAAATTCAAAAATCGAAAAAGAAAAACATCTGATTATTTTTGATGAAATTCAGGAATGCCCAAATGCACTTAATTCGTTAAAATACTTTTGTGAAGATGCCAATGATTATCATGTAATAGCCGCAGGAAGTCTTCTTGGAACTTTTCTTTCAAGACCTATGAGCTATCCGGTTGGAAAAGTGAATCTGCTGAATGTTTATCCTATGGATTTTGAAGAATTCTTGGGAGCTGTTAATCAGCCACTTTTAAAATATTTGGAAGAAACTCCACCGGAAGAAATAATTTCCCTGCAGCATACGAAGCTTATTGAACAGTATCATGACTATCTGATAGTTGGCGGGCTTCCTGAATGTGTTTCAAGCTGGGCGGAAGAAAAAAATTCTGGGACAGTTATGCAGATTCAAAAAGAATTGTTGGCTTTGTATGAGAACGATATAACAAAGCATAACGGAAAAATTGATGCAGGCAGAATTCTGCTGGTTTTCAGAAGTATTGTAACACAGCTTGCTAAAGAAAACGAAAAGTTTATTTACGGTTGTGTAAAGCAAGGTGCGCGTGCCCGCGAATTTGAAGTGGCTATAGAATGGCTTGTAAGTGCGAGTCTTGTACTTCGTGTTTATGATGTAAAAAAGCCTGAGCATCCGATAAAAGTTTTTGAGGATTTTTCAAGTTTTAAACTCTTCTTTTTTGATGTCGGATTGGCAAAATGTGCTGCTGAAGTTCAAAATAAACAGATTGTACTGGATTCTGATTTTCAGTTCAAAGGTGCGCTTACGGAAAACTATGTTCTGCAGCAGTTTCATGCGAATCTTGAAAATGATGTACATTATTATTCTCCTGCTCAGAATTACGAGGTAGATTTTCTTTTGCAAAACGAAATGCAGATAATACCTGTTGAATGTAAAGCCGGTGGAAACGTAACTTCCGCGAGCTTTAAGCGTTATCGCAGGGAGCAAAAGCCAGAGCTGGCAATAAGGTTTTCCCAGCTCCAATACAAAGAACAGGACGACATGATAAATGTTCCGCTGTACCTGGCAGACAAAATAAACGAAATTGTTTCAAAGTAAGTTCCCGCTGATTTCGAGGTAGGGGTCGCCGGATTCTTCCAGCCATTGCATGATCTGGTTCTTGACGTTTTCTATCCTGCGGCGGGAGTTTTTGCCTCGGATGGCACATTCCCAGACAAGGCACACGCGCCAGCATTGGTCCTGGTAGTACTTTATGACCTGTTCGTCACGCTCCCTGTTGCACCTGAATTTATTGCTCCAGAACTCCTGGTTGGACGAGGGAAAGCGGAAATAACGACAGCCTTCGTGTGCATACGTCGCATTTGCGCCGTTCGCATGAGAGGAAGCTATTGGATGTCGGCTGGAGTCCCAGCCGTGCGCGTGCCAGAAGCAGCCGTTTATGAAGACTACGGCGTAGTAGCGGGGGAAGATTAGGTCGGGTTTCCCGGGGTAGCGTTTGTCGCAGATGCGGTACCTGAACCCTGCCCTGAACAGAGCGGAGCGGATCTGCTTTTCCGGCCTTGTGTCCTTTGACCGAATGTGAGACATCGCCTTGTGCCGTGATTCCGGAGATAAAACGTCCATGGGGGAGATTCTATAACATTTCCGTGATTTTATCCAGAATGAGTTCGTCGGCGGGGAGCCATTTTACTGAATGGAGGGTTTCCCGCGTGAGCCAGAGTGCGTTTTCGTGCTCCAGGAGCTCAAGTCTGCCAGATTCAAGGGTGCAGAGGATGCAGTGCATGGTCAGGTGGAATGCTGGGTAGTCGTAGTCCACGGTGCCGATGATTTTCTGCGCGTGAACCTGGGCCGAAAGCTCTTCCCTGATTTCGCGCTCGATGCACTGTTCTGGGGTTTCGCCTTCTTCGATTTTACCGCCGGGGAATTCCCACCAGCCCTTCCAGTCGCCGTAGCCGCGTTGGGTTGCAAAGATTTCCCTTTTGCCGCTTTCCGCATTTGTGCGCAGGATGACCGCCCCGCTGACGGTTATGGTTTTCATCGTTGTCCTCCATCCGTACCAAGCATATCAGTTCTTGTGGTAAAGTCAAGATAGAATGTGATTTGACGTTGTTGCTTAAGCAACATGCGAAGCCGCGTGACAACAATCTTTTTTCAATTACTATCCAGCAAGACACAAAGCCAATCAGTAAGACAATCTCAATTCTTAATTCTTAATTATGCATTCTTAATTGTTAATTGTTCCGCCAGTTCCTTTACTTTTTCCAGTGACAAACCGACACCCTGTGCAATCTGTTCGTGGGTCAGAACATTCATGGACAGAAATTTTCTGGCATTTTCCAACGCATTTCGTTGGATGCCCTGTTCAATTCCTTCCTGTCTTGCCCGTTCCATTATGTCCCTGTCGTGTAAATTCATAGCTAAGTAATCACTCCTGAATTTCTTATTCGCTTTGAGCTTCTCAACTTCTTTCTTTTATCTTAATCCTATCAGCAATTTCCTGCACTTTTTCCAAAGGAAGTCCGATTGCCTGAGAAATCTGCTCAATAGTGTTAACACCCATTCGTAAGAAGTTTTCGGCGGTTTCTATGGCTTTTTGGGAGGCACCTTGGGCAAGACCGGCAGTAAGGCCTTCTTCGTACGCATCTTCTTTTTCATCATCTATCGTCTGTTGCCAAGTCATGTACTGCTTCCTCCATTTCATGTTTTTCTTGGCGAAACTAACCTTCTCCTCAATGGATTTGGTCAGCTCGCTCTGGACGCAATGTTCCTTCAGGTACTTGAAGAAGTTCTTTGCCTCTTCTCCTTTCATATTAGCATATTCCGACGCATTGAAAAAGACCTTTTTCTAATTAAGAATTAAGAATTAAGAATTATGAATTATGAATTATGAATTATGAATTATGAATTGGAAGTTCCGGCTCGCTTTCCATTATCTTACAGAAGAGGAAATTGTTGGCAAAGGTCAATTCCTCCCACGACGGTGACTTTTTCTTTTTGGGCATAGGTGCCTCCTGTGTAATGATATTGAGGAATCTATAAATTCCACTAATATATATATGGTGCAGGACTTAACGTTTTTAACAAAAAATCGGGGATAATTTTTAAAAAAATTTAAGAAAACGTGAAAATCGGTAAAGTCGTTTTTGGGGAATTTGTTTTGCCAGATGCTGTTGTCCACAAAGACATTTGAAATAACACACACCACACCACTTTCCCTGTGGAAAAACAGCAAAACCGCTTACACCGCACAAATGTATGCTTGCTACGAACCCCGCCTCTATTACAGCCTTTTCTCGGTTAACATTGAATTATCCATTTAATGTAAATGGCACTTGCCTTCCAATATCCAGTTCATACACATAAAAAGGAGAAAAAACATACGATGTTTTAAAAAATTCGTACGGAGAATTTCAAAAAACATACGGAGTTTTTACCTAAAACGTACGGAGAATTTTTGGGGTAGGGGGGAGATTTTGTATGGCCAAGGTTTTGTGGTATAATAGGGAAAATTAAGGAGGCTGGAACAAATGGCTGAAACGGGCTTAATTGATTCTTATATGGAAAATCTGCCGGAAAATGATGATGACCTCAAAAAGATGGCTGTTGAGCAATTTACCAGTCATCATGTTTCTATCGGGAAATGTGCCCAGATGGTCGGGACGACAGAAGAAGATTTTATAAAGTATCTGGGACAGAAAGGAATCTCTGTTTTCCATTATGACAGCAGGGAAGAATTTGAGGTAGAGCTTGAGAATGCGTAGGGGGGGGCAAACATAATTTTTCAAATTGCTTTTCCTTATAAAATATAATATAATAAAACTTGTAAAGCGTATCTGTGGAAGATATGTTAAGCTCATATCCCTCTGGAACGATTTTATATAAGATTGTATATTTGTATATAGAATATTATATTTGATTATTACTATATTAGGTATAGAGGTAACAATGAATTATTCACCTTTACGGTATCCTGGAGGGAAATCTAAACTTTATAATTTTGTAGAGTCGATTATCTCTGCTGGAAATAATACTATCTATACATATGTTGAACCATTTGCAGGTGGAGCAAGTATAGCTCTGTCATTGTTGCTAAATAGAAAAGTTGAGAATATAATTATTAATGATTTGAATAAAGGAATATATTCTTTTTGGAAATCAATTTGTACAGATACTGATGGCTTTTTGGAATTGCTCAATAAAACCCCTGTTGATCTAAAGAATTATTATAATCAAAAAAAAATATATCAAACCTCAAAAAAGTATTCATTGGAATATGGTTTTTCAACATTTTTTCTAAATCGCACTAATTATTCTGGAATCTTAGATAGTGGCCCCATTGGAGGACTGTTGCAAAATGGGAATTACAAAATAAATGCCCGGTATAATAAAGAATTATTAGTTGATAAAATACTAAAGATTGCAAAATATAAAAAAAATATTAAAATATATAATAAAGATATTCTAAAGTTTAATACTCAGATTGTACAATCATTATCAAATGCATTTATTTACTATGACCCTCCATATTACGTAAAAGGAAAAAAATTATATACAAATTTTTTGACTCATAATGATCATATTAATATCCATAATTCAATAAAATCTGTACAACAACCTTGGATATTAACATATGACAATGCTAACGAAATTGCAGATATATATAATGATTTTAAAGCGTTTGAGTTCAATTTATATTATTCTGTAAATTCAAGAAATGCTCGTAGGGCTGTCGAATTGATGTATATGAGTAATTCAAATTTCATTAATAATATTCCAACTGAAATTTTAAATACAATAAATCTTAAAGAGAGGCAGTAATATGAACATTGTAAATCAAGTAACAAATGAGGATTCATTAATCAAACTCGTACAAAAAGGAAATGAGGTTGGAAAGATATACTCTATTGACTATGAAAACGCTCTTGTATTAACAAATGATAGGTGGAGAAGAAATGTTAATGGTGTTCCTCAAAATTCTTTTTTGATAGCCACAAATATTTATCCAGAAGATTATGCAAATCAAGATGAATTTGATAAGGAAGTAATTTTACTTAGGGTTATTGGTTCTTATAAATTACCACAAGATGATGACAACATTAGAACTAAATTGGATTCAATTCAAGATTCAAGATCGTTTTATGATATTGAAGAATTTGATAAATTGACAAGAAATGTACTTCAATTTAGTGGTTTGCAATGTCGTGTTCTAGGAACTTTTTATATGAAAAACCAAGAATTACAACTTGGTTCTGATATTGAGAATTTTTCTGCTTCAATGACACAAAGAGTTTATTTACCTAAAGGAGATTCGTTAAAGACAATAGTAAATTATGTTGATCCGATTCGAAAGAATAAATCAAAAGAAGATTTCAAGGCTCTGGGAATAAAAGAGAATGTTGAACCATTTAAAATCGGAACTGTACGCTACACATCTTCAGATAGGTTACAAAGAAGTGCTGATGAAATAAAAGTTCCTGTTGAGATACAACCTTCAGATTTCTTAGCGAGAAGAACTGCAGTTCTTGGAATGACAAGAACTGGTAAATCCAATATGGTCAAACAAACAGTTTCTGTTGTAAAAGATATTTCCAATAAATCAAAGCTCCCAATTGGACAATTGATATTTGATATAAATGGAGAATATGCAAATGCAAATGGGCAGGATAAAGGCTCTATTTCTGACATTTTTAGAGATGATTGTATTAGATATCGTATGATGAAAACAGAAGGGTTCAAATCTTTACTTATAAATTTTTATGAACAATTGGAAGAAGGATTCCAAATTATATCTGATAATATCAATGAAGAAAAAATTAGTTCTGCCCAAGATATAAAAACTTTTGCTAACGGAATGTCGTTCGAAAAACCAGAGGCAGGTGATAGGAGTGGACAAAATCGTTACGATGTCAAAGTTGCAATATATATGTGTCTCTTAAAAATTGCAGGCTTTGAAACACCTGATGATACTAATGTTACTTTTTCTGCTAATCCTAAAATTAAATGTATACAGATATATGGAAAGACTATCAAAGATTATGCGGCAGAACAAGGAAAGACTCAAACAGAAATTGAAGAATCCTTAAAAAAACTGAAAGAACCAAATACAATAAAAGGAGCATTATATTGGTTTATACAACTTCGGGAGAATGCTCAAGAAATAGTCAACGGATTAAATGCTGATAAGAAGGAATCTGGAAGTAAAAAGTTATGGTATGAAATTTTGCCATCATCTTCTAAGGATAAATTGTGGCTTGATGATGTTGATGTTTCTATGATGAATATGATTGCAAAGAAAAATTCATCAGGCGTTCCAATGTTTGGTTATAAGGCTTTAATTACTTCTAAGGATTATCATACGTCAGATAGAAAAACAGATATGAAAAATGAAATATACGAATCATTAAAAGAAGGTAAGATTGTTATCTTAGATATGTCTGTAGGAAAGGCTAAATTGAGAGAAAAAATTAGTAAAGATTTAGCTCAGTATATTTTTAATACATCTATGAATTTGTTTACCCAAAATATTACTCCTCCAAATATTATGATTTATATTGAGGAGGCTCATAACTTAATTGGTAAAGGCATGGAATTGACTGATACTTGGCCACGAATTGCAAAAGAAGGTGCAAAGTATA
>JAEEIU010000019.1 GCA_016281495.1 Treponema sp.
ACCTACATCATCAGACAGCTGGCGGCCTTTGCAGATTATGGAACTCTCACCAGGGTTGGGGAGGAGCTTGGAATCACTCAGCCTACCATCAGCCGTGCCATGCAGAAATTGGAAGGGGAACTGGGGGTGACTCTCTTTGACCGCACTAAAAACCGAATCACCCTTAACGAAAACGGACTTTTTGCCGCCGACTATGCAAAGAAAATCATGGCGATGCAGGACGAGATGATTGCAAAAACCAGGGAAAAGGCAGGTCTGCTGAAAACTTTTGCAGTTGGATCTGTTGCGATTATGCCTGCGGTGTGTGCGGTAGATTCAGCTAAAAAAATCTACGGCGGAATCCAGACGCGATACGAAATCAACGACAACGAGTCTCACCTTATCAGGGGTCTTACCGATGATGTCTATCAGATGATAATTCTGCTCCATCCTTTTGACGATAGCCTTTTTGCAAGTCAGAAATATTTTTCGGAGAGACTTTCTGTCATGCTGCCTAAAAAGCATCCCCTGGCGAAAAGAAAATCCATCGCCCTAAAAGAACTTGCCGGAGAGACATTTGCCGTTTACAGCGAGGTTGGTTTTTGGGAAAGGGTCAAGCGAGAAAAAATACCCGACGTAAAGTTCGTTAAACTCGTCCCGCATGAGGATTCGGAGCCAATCACAGCCATCACCAAGGTCAGCGACTTGCCGAGCTTTATCTCTGACCGTACCACCGCCTTTACCCTGCCCAAGAACAGAGTGGCCGTTCCACTTTCTGATGATGAGGTGAACGTGACTTTCTACACAGTCTGCAAAAGGGAAAACCTGGATCTCTGGAAGATGCTTTGGGATGAGATGAAAAAGGCATCTTAGAATTCTGCGGTTACACCGGCATGACAGTTTCCGGCCTTTACAATGTGTTCACAAATAAATCCCCCTGCCAATTAAATCCAGCAAGTGTCACATCACTTCAAACACAGCCGTCACGTCACCCTTTCCCAAAACTGACTTTAACTCTGCCTGTGTCATTCCGTCGATTTTACCCAGAGGTGAATAGCTCCAGCTGTTGTTGCTGTAAAATATCGTAATCTGGTTTCCCTGATAGAGCATGATGTCTCCTGCTTTTGTTGCAGTCTGTCTGTCGCTTCGGGGGAGGGAAGCGCCGAGGGAGCCTACCTTTTCAAATCCTCCGTATTCATTCAGATTGACGGTGAGCGGACCCTTTTGCACTAGAGCGTAAAATGCCTTGGCTGATGAATTGTCTTCGAGGGTTGCGGTGAGCTTGTGGCTTTCACTTCCCCTTTGAATTTGTATTTGGATTTTCATGGCTTCTCCTTTTTGTGTGGAATGCTTTTCACCCGCCGCTGAACATGAGAGTGAGACGAATAGAAATGTGAGTAGGAATAAGATTGGTTTTTTCATCTGCACCTGCCTCCTTGTTTAGTAACATAACGTCACTTAAGTAAATTGTAGGGGAAAAGGATTAATTTGTCAATACTAAAAGTTTTTTTAGTGACAAAAAGTCGCTTATTGCAAGCGGCGGAAAAATGTGTTAAACTATCTCAAATTCCAACGACATGTGGGGAGAGCGATATGAAGAAATGGTATGACGAAGAATACGAATTCAATGTCGAGGTGACTGGATTTTTACACGGAGACCACACCGAGCGATATTGCCGTAACGGAGAGGAACCGGGAGACAAATACACGTGCACATACGGCTGCCCGGTAAATAAAGACGGATATGGAATATGCTCCAAGACCATGATGATGCTTTATCCCCTGATGGAAGCGGTGAGGAGCGGCGGCGACCTACAGAACCTTGGCGGAGACGGAAAGTATTCCAAGACAATCGTTTGTCCCGATGGCTGCGTAATATTCAAGCTGACGGCAAGACCCTTGGGAAATCCGAATTTTCACAGGGGCAAATTCTGGGACTATCCTGATGAAACCGGAGCCAATTGAGGGCGCTATGAATATCTACGTTGATTTCGATGACTGCATCTGTGAGACCGCGCGATATTTTTCAGAGCTGATAAAAGGCATGTTCGGACTGGACATTCCTTATGAGAAAATCCGGTATTTCAACCTGCAAAAATCATTTTCCCTGACAGACCAAGAATACGACAAGATGATGATTTACGCGCATAGGCCGGAAGTGCTTTTGACATACGAAGAAACTCCCGGGGCAGTAAGGACAATCAACGGTTGGATTGACAGCGGGCATGACGTTAAGATAATAACGGGCCGCCCATTCAGCGCCTACGATGCTTCCAGAAAATGGCTTGACATGCATGGACTTGAGCGGGTTGATTGCTTGTGCCTTAACAAATACGGACGCGACAACTTTATAAAAGGCTCGTCATTTAATCTGGAACTTGATGACTACTACAAAATGCATTTTGATTTTGCCGTTGAAGATTCACCGCATGCATTCAAATTCTTTGACCACCTGCCTGATTTGAAGGTCATGGTTTTTGACCGCCCCTGGAATCAGGAATGTGAGTTCCCAAATCAAAATTACACAAGATGCTTTGACTGGAAGATGATTGAGGCTATGGTAAAATCACCAACCCCGCCGCAGAGCAACGGGGTATTAAACCCTCCGCTCGAATAAAATCAGGCTTCCATCCAAATCCAGTGCGTTTGTGGCAATCATCTGGTAAATCGGTTGAGATATATAAGTTGGGAAGCTCTAAAACTATAAAGCCCAATTTCAATCTGAAATCACAGTCTCTTTTAAGTTATAGACTTACTGAACAAATTTTAATTTTTGTTCATTTTCTTACAAAGTAGATTTTTTGTTCTTAAAAATCCTGATTTCCCGCAATATAGTGATAACGAACAATGTGTTCGATATCAGACACCTTGTGTTATATTTTGCAGGAGATTGAACAATGTCAAATATTGTAGAATGGTACGAAAAACAGAGCGACAGGCTCAGGCTTATTTTTGTAATAATTTCGGGAGTGGCGCTTGCTACTTCTTTAACTTTCAGCTGGACCGGAAATGTAGACAAGATTGCAGGCTTTGATCCGGCCTGGATTGCAATAGTTTTGTGCGGCGTGCCGATTGTTCTTGGGGCAATTGTTGGAGTGGTAAAAGACCACGACATTACTGCGGACGTGCTCGTTGCCCTGGCCTTAATTGGTTCTTTAATTCTCAAGGAATTTTTTGCAGCCGGTGAAGTTGCCTTTATCATGCAGATTGGTTCCATCCTGGAAGATTGTACTTCGGACCGGGCAAAAAAAGGAATCTCAAAGCTTATTAAGCTCAGCCCTAAAAAGGCAAATCTCTTTGTGGATGGGCAGATAAAAATCATTGAAGCTGATCAGGTAAAGCTTGGGGATATTCTTCAGGTTCGAGCCGG
>JAEEIU010000020.1 GCA_016281495.1 Treponema sp.
GCTGTATAAAAACTTCCCATAAATGCCTGCCCTTGTATAAAAAATATTATAAGTAATGTGAAAATCACTTTTTTATTGAATTTCAAAATTAATAACCTCCAGAAGCGCACCACTGGTGCGTCCGCTTAACAATTCTTCTCCATATCCAGCATAATATTCTTATCTTGAATTTTTATCCGTAATAAAAAATCCGCTGAATAACCTATATCTCTATATTACCATAATTTGCAAATAATTCAAGGGTCTTGGGCGTATCCGTATAAGATCTCGATCAACATAATACGTAAACTCTGACCTGCCATTTTTTCCATGTTTTCCATTCCACTACAATCTGTCAAGCGGACTTACTACTCCGTTGGGGCCCTTGTTCAGGACGTGGGTGTAGATTTGAGTGGTTTTTATGTCGCTGTGGCCAAGAAGTTCCTGAATCGTGCGTATGTCATGGTCGTTTTTCGGAAGGATTTGGCCAGATTTTCGGCTGTCGGGTATGAGCCATGCCACAGGCAAGTAAATGCCTCAATTTCTGTCCCACCCACGGAAATGCTTCAACTTCTTGTATAAAACGCCGTTTTGGACTAAAATGGCTTTCTATGGGTTCAAAGAAAGAAAAGGCCGTTTTCCCGGTTGATGCCGAGGAAAAGATTGTCATACAGGGTGCCAGGGAGCACAACCTCAAGAACATAAATGTGGAGCTTCCCCGAAACAAGCTTGTCGTCATAAGCGGAATATCCGGTTCCGGCAAATCTTCGCTGGCATTCGACACTCTTTTTGCGGAAGGTCAGAGGCGATACATGGAAAGCCTTTCCTCCTATGCAAGACAGTTCCTGGGACGCATGGACAAGCCCGACGTTGATATGATTTCAGGCCTTTCACCCGCCATTTCAATTGAACAGAAGACGACTCACAAAAACCCCCGCTCAACTGTGGGTACGGTCACAGAGATTTACGACTACTACCGCCTTTTATTCGCAAGGATAGGCCACGCTCATTGTCCCAACTGCGGAAGGGAAATCAAGGAGCAGTCAATCGACCAGATAATCGACACGATCCTTGGATGGACACCCGGAACCAAGCTCACCGTTATTTCTCCTGTCATCCGCGGTAAAAAGGGCGAGCACCAGAAGATAATCGAAGACGCAAAAAAAGCGGGCTTTGTACGCGCACGCATAGACGGCCTCATGGTGGAACTGGAAGATTCAATCAAGCTGGACAAGCAGAAAAAGCATACAATAGAAATCGTGGTTGACCGCATCGTGATAAAGGACGACATCCGTAAGAGGCTTGCAGATTCAGTTGAAACCGCACTCAAGGCATCCAACGGAATCATTACGGTTTTGCGACGTGTAAACAAAGAGGACGAATCCTATGCGACTGTAACTGCTGAACTTGACTCAAAGGGAAGAAGCTACGACCGTGACGCGCCCTACATAGAAGAGGAGGTTTTCTTCAGCCAGAAGAACGCCTGCCCTGACTGTGGCATTTCCATTCCTGAACTTCAGCCCCGTCTTTTCAGCTTCAACAATCCATTCGGCGCCTGCCCTGACTGTACGGGCCTTGGAGAAAAAATGGACTTTGACATGGACCTCATCATGCCGGATTCAAGCCTGTCGTTTAACGAAGGCGCCCTTGTCCCATACAATCCTGAAAGCGCCTGGAACCACGCCCAGTTTTCTGCCATAGCGGATGCCTTAGGTTTTACCCTTGACACTCCCATGGATGAACTGAACAAAAAGCAGCGTGACTTTATCTGGAAGGGTGATGATTCAAAAATCCTTCATTGGGTTTACCACAAGCAGAGCGGGGAAGGCCAAAGCACGTACAACCGTCCCTGGATTGGCGTAATGGCGGATTTAAGGAGGCGCTACAACGAGGCATGGGGGGATTCCGGCAGGGAGTCTCTTGAAAAATACATGTCCCACAGCGAGTGTTCTTCATGCCATGGAAAGAGGCTCAGGCCCGAGGCATTGTGTGTCACCGTCGGAGGAAAAAACATCTGGGACCTTACAGGCTTTTCCGTCCTTGAGACAATTGAATTTTTTGAAAAGCTTGAACTTACTGAAACTGAATCAAAAATCGCATCCCAAATCCTAAAGGAAATAAAGGCACGCCTTAGCTTCCTTAAGAACGTGGGACTTGAATACCTTACGCTGGAACGTTCAGCCGCAACCCTAAGCGGTGGAGAGGCCCAGAGGATCAGGCTTTCAACTCAAATCGGAAGCGGCCTTACCGGAGTCATGTATGTTCTTGACGAACCTTCAATAGGACTTCATCAGCGTGACAACCAGAGGCTCATAAACAGCCTTACATACCTCCGTGACCTGGGCAACACCGTAATCGTAGTTGAACATGACGAGCAGACTTTGCGCACGGCAGACTACCTCATAGACATTGGTCCTGGGGCTGGCGTTCATGGCGGACAGGTTATGGCATGCGGAACCCCCGAACAGGTCATGACCGTAAAGCAGAGCGTTACCGGCCAGTATCTTGCGGGAAAAATCACCATGCCTGTGCCAAAGACCCGCAGAAAGGGAAACGGTAATGTCATTCAGATTCTTGGTGCAAAGGAGCACAACCTCAAGGATATAGACGTAACGATTCCGCTTGGAACATTCACATGCATTACAGGTGTGTCTGGCAGCGGGAAATCAACACTGCTCAATGACGTGTTCTTCCCGGCGGCAAGCAATGCGGTCATGCGCACGGAATATCCGTCTGGCGGGTACAAGAAGATTACGGGACTTGAAAACATAGACAAGGTAATCAACATAGACCAGAGCCCCATCGGTCGTACTCCTCGTTCAAATCCGGTCACATACATCGGAGTGTTCGACAAGATCCGCGAGCTTTATGCATCCCTTCCTGAATCAAAGGCAAGGGGATACAAGAACGGACGGTTCAGCTTCAACGTAAAGGGCGGACGCTGCGAAAACTGTCAGGGTGCCGGTACAATCACAATCGAAATGAACTTCCTTCCCGACGTTTTCATTCAGTGCGACGTATGCCATGGAAAAAGGTTCAATCAGGAAACCCTTGACGTCCTCTACAAGGGAAAGACAATCAGCGATGTGCTTGACATGACAATAGAAGATGCCGCTGACTTTTTCGTTTCAATTCCACACATAGCGCGGAAACTCCAGACCTTAAAGGATGTGGGCCTGGGGTACATTCAGCTTGGACAGAATGCGCTTACCTTAAGTGGAGGAGAGGCCCAGCGTGTAAAGCTTGCATCCGAACTGTCGCGTCCTTCTACCGGAAAAACCCTCTACATTCTGGATGAACCTACAACGGGACTTCATTTTGTGGACATAAAGCAGCTCATGGGCGTGATTCAAAAGCTGGTGGACAAGGGAAACACTGTAGTGATGATTGAACACAACCTTGACGTCATCTGCCAGGCCGATTACATAATCGATTTGGGCCCGGAAGGCGGATACAACGGTGGAACTGTAGTTGCAACAGGTACCCCGGAACAGGTCGCCAAAAATAAAAAAAGCTATACGGGAAATTTCGTAAAGGAAATGCTGGAACGAAATGAATAGAATAATGAAGGCGCTGGGATTGAACAATGCAAGATTCCTCAAAAGCTTCTTTGCCGTCATCCTAATGCTTTTTGCATTCATTCCATGTTCTTTCGCGCAGTCAACAAAATCCGTAATCAACATAGTAAACGCCGACAAAACCGAGTACGTAAAAAACTCGGAGACTGGAGAAGAGGAAATTGTGCTGACAGGTTCTGTTTCCCTATCTGTAAAACAGGATAAAACCGAGACAACTGTTGCAGCCTCAAAAATCAGATATAACCGAAAAAGCCAGATGCTTTATGCCTCAGGATCCGTGTCACTCAAACAGACGGGTGGTGCGGACGGAAGCCAGAATATCAGTGCAGAATCACTTTTGCTTAATACCGAAACACTTGAGGGTGTTTTTGACGGTGGAAAAATAGTCCAGCTTTCAAGCGATGCAATCAATGTTCCGTCTGGATCTTCTTTAATAGTAAGTTCAGAACTGTTTGGAAAAACTTCCACGAATACTATAACCTTCAAGAACGCAACCTTAACTTTTTGTGATGATGAGGATGAGCCTCACTGGAAAATAAAGTCATCAAGACTGTGGCTTTTGCCCGGAGGAGAATTCGCTTTCTTGAATTCAGTCCTCTATGTCGGCAATGTTCCTGTAATGTATCTTCCTGCATTTTATTATCCAAAGGATGAATTGATTTTTAACCCAACGTTCGGTTCAGATGTACGCAAAGGATATTATGTAAATTCAACAACATATCTTTTTGGAAGGAAACCCCTTGATGCAAATAAAAAATCTGGTGATGATTCCGATGTCTCTGCCGCTTTGTTCAATTTCATCAAGCCGGGAAAACTTAAGGAACAGAAAAGGGAAGGGCTCGTACTGCACAATCTTGATGAAGACTATACGGGAAGCACTGCCGCATACCTTAAGATAATGGCGGATTATTACACGAATCTTGGTGGCATGGTAGGGCTTCAGGGGGCAATGGCTCCAAAGGGAATTATATCCACTCTGGAAGGTTCTTTGAAAGTCGGTTTCAGCAATACGGTTTTCTATGATTCAATATCCGGAACATACATGCCTTACGCTATGTCTGGAACTATATATCAGGATAAATCAAATTTCATGGGACTTGAGCTTCCATTCAGATATGGCGGAAACCTTGAGCTGGCAATAAGCAAACCGTTTTCACTAAGAATATCGATGCCATTTTATTCAGATCCGTTTTTTCAGGATGATTTTGGAAACCGCACGGAATCAATGGACTGGATAAGTTTCCTGATGAGCTCGGATAAAGATTCAAATAAATCAAATACTGTCTCTACTGTGTCTACTTTCTCATGGAACGCCAATGCATCTTATTCAGTTCCCCTCCCGGAAGCAGTAAAACCGTATATAAGCACGCTTAACCTTTCAACAGTTTCATCATCACTTACATTCAACTCAAAGAATGCCACGCTCCCGTCAACTGACATGCTTTCGACATACAGCCCGGAACGGATGTTCTATTTCCCGTCACAGCTTACACCGGTAAAGGTTAGTGCCCAGATTGCTGGAACAATATTCAAGTATTCATCATCAAATCCGGCTACACCATCAAAACAAAAGGTTGAGTTCCCCATTGCACTTGAATTACCAGACGACTTCAAGGAAGCAGAAAAAAAATCAGTTGAAGAAAAGGATGCAAACAAAAAGGATCAAAAAACTGTATTGCCGGAATCTGCACTTCCACTTCTTGACTCAAAGTTATCTTTGAACGTTGCCGCTTTGCCTCAGTTTGGTTATTCGCTTACTTACTCTATTACCCCGCAGTTTTCTTCGCAGATAAATTATCTTACAACATCACTTGAATCTCCATCAGATTTTTCATGGCAGGATGTCCAGTCTTCGTTCTATCAGATAAAGTCTCCGATTGCTCTTTCCAGCAAGATGTCATATCGAGGTTCATTCTTTTCAATGAATAATGACCTAACATTCAATCCGTCGTATCAAACCCACCCAAGGCTCAGCGGATATACAGACAGCTCAGCGGCATCAATAAAAAGCTCGGATTACGCTGCCTCAACAATGGATCTTACGGGAACAAACAGTGTCGTGCTTAAACCGTTCATTTATACAGATATGTTCAAGGATACCAGTTTCTCCTGGAATACCACCGCAAAAATAATTCGAAAAGAGTTTACCGGCACGTCGGACGATCCGGAGTGGGAATATCATTTCCTTGATTTGACTGATGAAAAGTCGATTACACAGCACAGCTTATCCATGAGTTTTTCGGCGCAACAGTCCTCATCGTTCTCTCAGACCCTGACCCTGACAACAAAGCTTCCTCCACAGCTTGATTCCTATGATGCGGCATTGACCCTTAAGTTCCCCTATGTTACAACTTCATTCTCCACCGGCATTTACGAAAGCAAGAACGCCGATGGGTCTGCAAAATGGAACCGGAACCTCTTCAAGCAAAATGCAACGCTCTCCCTCTTTGCATCCACGGACAACAAGCTTTCCATGACGGAGTCTTTCTCCTATGACTGGGATAAATGGGAACCTTCAGCTTTCAGGCTGTCCCTTGATTACAGAAATCTTTCTGTGGCATTTTCGATGTCCCGGACTTACGGCTATGATTTTAATTCCACAGACGGATGGGTGGCTCATTCAGAAAAAGAATTCTTGCCCGAAACCCTGTCGCTTTCCTATAACTATCCTGCAAAAACATTTACCTGGTGGAAAAACCGAATAAGCTTTACGCCAGATTTTTCTACTTCCCTTGTATTTGATTTGATCAGGCCTACAAACAGTTATTTCCGCTTTACACCTTCCCTGACGTTCAAGATAAATAAATTCATTGATCTTACATTCAGCTCAGAGACACGTAATTCATCAATTTATCGTTATTTCCAGGACATGTTTGATTCTGACATAGAGCTTCCTGGTGAAACCAATATTTTTGTTGACCTGTTCAATTCCTTTGCCTTCTGGGGGGACGGAGCATTTTACGATTCCGATCAAACCCTGCGAAAGTCGTCCGGCTTTAAGCTTAAGAATCTGAAGGTTACCGTAAAACATGATCTGCATGACTGGGATTTTTCTGCAAGCCTTGCTGTTACACCACGCCTTATCAATACCGGTGGAAGAAGGGAGTACAATTTTGATCCTTACGTGACGGTTTCCATAGTGTGGAAGCCTATGAGCGGAATTAAAACTGAGATTGTTGATGAATATGGAGAGGTAAAGCTCAATCCATAAAATCCATTTGAGGGGAAAAGCCTTTCCCCTGGGTTCAGTCAGTGAACTGCCTTCACCGCACCCCATTCTCCTGGGGCGAAGCCCCAAGCCCCGGTTGCAACAGGAAAAAAAATTTGCCGATATCCGGGAATTGTGTTATATTGTAGAAAGCGAGGTGCTTATGGCAGAGAATAAAGGAAATGACGAAACATTCGGAAAGACTGTTCTGGGGTATATAGACCGTGGGGTAGAAGCTGGAAAACGTGGTTTTAAGTCCGCAAGCTCAGCCATCTCAGATTTTGGCGATAAGTCTGTCATGCGGATTGAGTTAAGTCAGTTAAAGTCAAAGCTTACAAAAAGTTATGCAAAACTGGGTTCCTATGCCTACGAGAATTTTGTAAACAAAAAGGTCGAGAATCTTTCTCCCGCACAGGATGAGGAGCTTTCCTCCATGATTGAAGGGATCAAAAAGATTCAGAAGGACATCCAGAAGCACGAAAAAGCTCTTGTAAAAACAGAAAAAGAGCAGAAAGACAGCAAAAAGAAGTCTTGAAACGGAATTTTTTATGCTTTTTTTGAAAAAAAATTAAAAAAAGATAAAATTCCAGTTGACACAAAAAGAAGTATGTAGTATATTAAACCTCGTCGCCTAAAACGGCGGCAAGCTGTTTGACAGTAAAGGGAAGGAAAGAAGACAATTAAGTTTGGTTGTAGTGCAGAACTAGACCAAACCTAGTAAGGTCAGTAC
>JAEEIU010000002.1 GCA_016281495.1 Treponema sp.
GAGTTTGTATATTTAGAGCCACACAATTAAATCAAACCATAAAGAAAAACGCTAAGGTAGGACACAAATGAATAAAGACTGGTCAGACAAAAACAAAGAGATGCAAAAACTGATCTCAAAGGAAGCGACTTTCAAAAAAGGAATTAAGGTCCTTATTGAACTGAGGAAGGACATTTTCGCTCAGATTACTCATATTGTCAAGGATTATCCAGAGGAAGCATTTTCTCAGATGCCCTTTGGTGGTGGAGACGGAAACCACAATGCCACGCTTGCCTTTTCCATCTGGCACACATTCAGAATCGAGGACATAGTCGCACACGAAATGATCGCGGGTGATTCTCAGATTTTTTTCAAAGAAGATTTTTCCAAAGCCATTCATTCTCCAATCATAACGACGGCAAATGAAATTCCAGATGACAAAATGGAAGAGTTCTCCAAAAAGCTGGATATCAAGGAACTTTACCGTTACGCCGAAGCCGTGATGGAATCTTCAAACCAAATGCTGAAGAAGCTTGAGTATTCCGACTTGAAGCGGAAATTCGGTGATGATATGGTTTTAAAGCTGAAGAAGACAAAATACATAAGTGAAGATGAAAAATCGGCCTGGCTCATTGACTACTGGTGTTCCAAGGATGTCCTTGGTCTGATCAAGATGCCTTTTTCAAGACATTGGATCATGCATGTGGAAGCGATGCGGAAGATTGCAAACAAACTCAGCCTAATTGCCAATAAAAAGGGGGGTAAGAAATGATAATCCAAGTTGACGAAAACAACATTAATGAAGCCGCAAGAATACATTCAATTTCCTGGCAGGACTCGCACCGTTCGTTTTGCGAAAAGGAATTTGTAGAGCTGCATAGTATTGAGCATCAGAGAAAATATCTTTTGGACAAACTAAATGACGCATACGAGATTTTCATGCTTTTGGATGGAGAGCCTGTTGGGATTGTGTCTGTAAAGGATAATCTGATTGAAGACCTTTACGTACTTCCACAGATGCAGAACAAGGGTTACGGGACAGAACTTTTGAAATATGCATGCCAAAAATGCATTGGAAAACCTACTCTGTGGATTTTGGAAAACAATGTGAATGCCGCACGACTTTACAAAAGATTCGGTTTTACAGAAACGGGTCGCCGTCAAGCCATAACAGAAAATCTTGATGAAATTGAATTTGAATTGTCAAAGTGAGGATTGAAATATGACATTCGACGGAACTCAAAAAGTTATCGGAAAGGGGGCACAGGCAGAAGTGCTTTTGTATCACGGTTTTGCATACAAGGTTTATAAGGAATCATATCCAGCAGAATGGATCGATTTTGAAAAACAACAGCAGCAGGCAGTAAACAAGGCATGCCTATGCGATGTAAAATACTACGACACTGATGACCCCCACATAATCAAGATGGATTTGGTAGAAGGAGACCAACTTGAAAAATCCGTTCCAAAGAATCCTGAACAGGGCTTTATGCTTCTTTCCCGTGCATTCCGTTTTGTACATGAGGCAGATTCCACAGGCACAACAATTCCGCCGCTTAGCGCAACGGCAGGACTTGTGCTTACAGATGAAGAAAAACCACAAGTGCTTCCAATTATCGATCGTCTTTCTCAAAAATACAAGAGCTGCATCTGCCATCTGGACATGCATTTTCTTAACATCATGATTCCAAATGATGCCGAACTCATTGCAGATAAAATTAAATACACAATCATCGACTGGATGAACGCCCGACTTGCCCCACCAGTTTTCGATTATGCCCGGACTTATGTGATTTTTGATGAGTTTGCAAAAGAGGCAGTTGAATATTATAAGGCAGCGGTATGGCCGGATATCCTTTCCCTTGGCATTGGTGAAGACGATTTCTTTGATGCGGTAAAAGCTTGCAAAATTTTACGGAGCCATGAAAAATGATAAATGACATGCAGTTTGGAATGCCTACTTTGATAGAAAATAAAACACTTGATGACAACATCGCTTTGTGCAAAAGGTTAGGCCTCAAATTCATCGAGTTGAACATGAACTTTCCGGAATACCAGCTTGAACAACTTGAACAGACGGAAACATTTATCAAAGCCGCAGAACAGGCCAAGATTTACTATACAATTCATCTTGATGAAAACCTGAATATCGCAGACTTCAATTCCCTTGTAACGGATGCGTATCTTGAGACAGTCCGGCGTACAATCGAAATTGCAAAAAAACTTCTTCCCTTGCGAGATAAATATGGCAATCCGACTCAACCCCTTACACTCAACATGCACATGCATCATGGAATCTACATCACCCTGCCGGATAAAAAGGTCCAGATGTATGAACGTGATTTTGATACGTATATGAAATCATTTGAGCGATTCAGGAAATGCTGTGAAAAGTGGATTGGAGAATCAGACATAAAGATTGTAGTAGAAAATACAGATGGCTTTAGGGATTACGAAAAGAAATCAATTGAATTCCTTCTGGAAAGCCCTTTCTTTGCGCTGACCTGGGACATTGGACATTCAAAGGCAATCGGTGAAAAAGACGTGCCGTTTATAAAATCACATGTAGATCGGCTCATTCATTTTCACATTCATGACGGTTCAGAAAATCCACCAAAAAATCATCTGGCCTTGGGAGACGGAGAAATCGACCTTGATGACAGACTTAAGCTGGCAGAATCATGCAATGCAAGATGTGTGCTTGAAACAAAAACTGTAGCGGCCCTGGAAAAATCTGTTGAATATTTGAAAAAACAAATTCAATAGTACACGTGGACAATGGCATGAAATTTTGCTATCATTTTTCTATAAATTGTGTCAGCAAAATAAAATGACATGGATTACAAGATAATTGATATAATTCAGAAAGGAGAAAAAGATGTCAAACATTTATGATTTAGTACCGGTTTTTGAAAACGACAGATGGCTTTTGCGCTTTGTGGAAAAGTCTGATGCAGAAGATTTAATTGAGGTTTATGGTGATAAAAATGCTCTTCCGTTTTTTAACAGCGATAATTGTGATGGTGACAATTTTTATTATCATACAAAAGAGCAGATGGATAAGGCCATGGATTTTTGGCTTTCTTCATATAAAGAAAAATGGTTTGTACGCTGGGCAATTATTGATAAGATGAACAACAAAGCAATTGGCACAATTGAATCTTTCAAGAGGCTTTCGGAAGATGCGTTTAATGAAAGCGGCGTCCTTCGGCTTGATGTGGGAAGCAGTTATGAAAGGTCTGATGTCCTGGAAGAAATCATGTCGCTCATTGTCCCCCACATTTTTGAAATGTTTGAATGCAGGCAAGTTGTAACCAAAGTTCCGATTTATGCAATTGAACGTATGGAAGCCGCAAAGAAGTTTGGTTTTGAAAAGACGGATGCCCTTCTTGTTGCTAAAGATGGTGTAGCATTCAACGGTTATTGGGTTTATAAGTCGAGAGGTTAAAAATGCTTGATTCCATACCGGAAAACATACAGAAACTGATAACAGGAAAACAATACACAAGTGATGACATAGGAAAGTCTGACTCCACGGTTTTTCTGTTTGATGATTGTGTCTTGAAAATTCTGGTGGCAGAAGACGAGGCAGTACGCAAGAAAAATGATTTGAACGTACAGGTTATGCGCTGGCTAAAAGGAAAAATCCCTGTGCCGGAAGTTCTTGCCTATGAGAGTGACGATAAAAAACAATATCTTCTTATGAGCCGCATACAGGGAAAAATGCTGTGTGATGAATATTATCTTGAGCATCCGCGTGAATTGTGCAGGCTGCTGGCTGACGCTTTTAAAATACTATGGAGTGTTGATGTCTCAGGCTGCCCATACGAAAGGAGAATGGATACCGAACTTGAACAAGCAAAATACCGTGTGGAAAATAATCTTGTAGACTTGGAAGATGCAGAACCCGAAACTTTTGGCGAAGGCGGCTTTGAAAATCCAGAGGCCCTGCTCAAGTGGCTGGAAGAAAACCGTCCTGTCTATGAGCCTGTCCTCTCGCATGGAGATTTTTGCCTCCCGAACATTTTTGCTCAGAATGGAAAAATCAGCGGCTTTATAGATTTGGGTGACACTGGAATTGGCGACAAATGGCGCGACATAGCCTTATGTTACCGGAGTTTAAAGCATAATGTTGACGGAACCTTTGGCGGCAAGGTTTACCCAGACGTAAATCCCGACATGCTTTTTGAAGAACTGGGCATTGAGCCAAATAAGGAAAAACACAAGTTTTACATTTTGCTGGATGAGTTGTTTTAATCATGAGGAGAAAAACTATGAAAAAAGGAATAATATCATTGGTAATGAGTTTGTTCATTGTATTTTCAACAGCAGCACAAACTGATAAGAATTATAATAATTTTATAAATATTGTAAAAAAAGAATTAAAAGAAATTCACATACAAAATTATGAGGAACATTTTAAAGAACAGTATTTCATTATCAAAGAAGAGAATGATTATTTTGATGTAGGAACAGAAGTTGGATTGACAAATTTATATAATATCTGCACTCAAAATGATAAGTCACAATGGAAAAAGATAATTAAGGATTATTTTTCTCAAGTAAAAGTAAGCAGGGATGAAGAAAAGAGCATACTTCCTAAATTAGAAAAATTTGAAACAGCAAAAGAATATCTTAAACTACGAATATACCCAATTGATTATAAGGAACAGATTTCAAAATCATCAATATTCGAATCTGACACTGGTGATTACATCAGCGTTGTTGTTTTAGATTTCCCGAGTGCCATAAGAAATTTAACAAAAGAATATACGGAAAAATGGAATTTAAGTGAAAAAGAAATTTTTGAAGTTGCAAAAGAAAACACACTAAAAAACAATAAGGAAGAATTTGAAGAATATAAAATTACGGATACATTTTCTGTTTCAGTAATGCTTTCTGATACAAACATTTTTGTTACTTCTTCAATTTATGATTTAAATAAAAAATGTAATTCAATTTCAAAACATGGTGCTTTTGTCGCTATTCCAAACCGATATGGAATAGTATTAAAAAATGTAAATAAAGAAACAATAAACAATGATATTGTGCAAATGATGGGACTTGTAAATTATATGTATCAGCAAGGACCGACAAGCATTACAAATACAATATACTGGTTTGATGGAAATAACTTTTTCAAGGTTATCCACGACCCTTCAAAAGGACTGATAAAACTTCCTGATGAATTAATGAAGGTTTTGGAATAAAAACATACAACAGCCAGAACATTTTAATTTGATGTGACAAAGTAAATGACAGGAGAAGAAAAAGAATGAAGAAATCAAAAATTCTTACACTAAGCATAATATGTTGTGTTGTTTTTCTTTTTGTAATTTTATTTTTCTATAATTTTGGATATTTATTTTTTGAAAAAGAAGAAAAGGGACATCTTGCATCATTTATATTTGATATGAACAAATATGTTATTGAAATTCCTGAAGATAAGAAAGAATCTCTTAATATATCCTGGAATGGCGAAACCATTTATGAAAACGAGACATTTAATAAAAAGAATATAAGTTATTCAAGATATATATATGGAGATAATTATTTTTTAATAACACTAGATAATGTTTCAAAAGAATATTATTTTTTTAAGCCAAACAATTGGGAATTCCATGAGTTTAAAATCACGATAAATAGCAATGAAGAAATTCAATTTTGGATTGACAATACACTTCAAAGCGAATCTAGCTCAATTATGAGCAAAAAAAATGAAATGATAACTGTTGAAGAAATAAATGAAAGATTAAATTTTAACAATCAAGAAGTAAAAGAATATTTTAAACCATTTTATGACAAATTAAAAAAAATGGATTTGGAAAAACCAACTCCTGAAGATCAGATTAAATTGTTTTATGAAACAATAAAAGTTTTGGATGAGGAATATTATTTTAATATTTTTGATTTTGATTATACACCAAGTGATGAATTAACAGAAATATTTCATAAAATCTTTTCTGAAGATGAAATTTGGCAGAATATCATTTCAAATTTACATACTAAAGCATCCCAGCAACCAGACAGGTTTCTTGATACGATTAAAACGATTAAGATAAAAGATATTTCAGTAACATCGATTGATGACAAAGAATGCACATGCCTGGTACGAGCAGAAGCGAGCCATTGGTTTTATGCTGATTGGGGCTTAGAGTCGGTAAAATATAATTATTTTAAATACTACGATGATATTTGTATAAATGAAAAAGATTTAGAAAGATATGATCAAAAAGCTTTAGAAGAATATGAAGAAATTGGTGAAGGGAAACCTTGGGGAACCACCATAAATTCGGAAGAAAATCATGTATTCCACTTAGTTAAGAAAGATGGAATATTTAAAATTAAAGATTTTATTTTTAACATTACATCAATTAGCGATTATTAAAGGATTTATTCAAATTTGGCAAAACGAAGTACCTTTACGCATAAAACTCTTGAATAATCTGTGGATTGTGTTATCATTGGAATGTAGGATATCCAGTTTTTTCTTATATTGACATAATGCTGATGCTGGATAGTGAGAAATTGTTATGTAGCCACCTTTACAGGACCTTTAGTGAGGGAAAATATGAAAAGAGTAATTGTTTTTGTATCACTAATCTTTTTATGTGCGAACATATTCTGCAAAGAAATAATCAGAGATGATATGATTGGAAAGAACAATCGATTTGAAATAAATGAAACCTTCTATTTTATTGAATTCATAAATGAATCAGAGTTTACTTTTTATTACCCCTATGGAGGTTACAATGGTAAAAACCTTCATTATACGTTAAAAAACAACAAGCTCACATTAATCAGTGAAAATGGAAAACCTTTTGATGATGATAAAATGAACAAGCTTCTTTTTCCAAAGGGGAATAAAACTGTTCTTATTTACGAAGAGAATTCAGATGACTTTTGGTGCAAGGAACTTTTTAGAAATGAGAATATCTGTTTAAGAAATTTCAAGAATAATACAGAAGTCGGTTCAAAATGCTCTTTAGATGGAACAAAAGTTATCAAGCACAATGGAAGAGAATTTGTTTTGGCAAATGAAAATTTACGATTACGTGAAAAACCGGATTTAAAGGCTGCAACAGGAACATTCAATTATCAATCATATTTCGGAACTGCAGAATCATTATTAACGGGAAAATACACATATAAAGGATATAAAGTGAACTCCTTTACCGACTATCCATTATTGTTAAAGGGCATGACCGTTAAATATGAAGCCGTAACAGTGGATCAACAAACAATCGACGGAATAACGGCACCATGGTATAGAATCGTGCTTGAAGACAACAGGGAAGAAGGTGCATGGCCTCAAAGATATTGGGTTTTTGGCGGATATTTATCTGAAATCGATGACCCAAAAAATCCTGAATATGAAAAACAGTTAATACAGAGTTCTGTTGAGAAAGGCATTTTGGTAAAACAATGAAAAGAGAATAGGGAGTAAGAATGAAGAAATATTTTACATTACTTTTAACATTTTTAATGATAGGCTCAGCATTTTGTGGCGACAAAGCTTCGTTAAAATTTAGGTTTGTTAATGGAAACGTTGCCCCAGGCGAACCTATCCCAGAAAACTGCGAGAAAATATCAGTCTATAATGATCTTGATAAAATTGATTATGTTGTAGAAAAAGAAATAGTTTTTGACGGAAGCCACATTAAACAGATAGAATTACAAAGTGACCAATTTTTTTCAGGAGTATATGAAATAATCCTAACCCTTGACGTGGAAGGGACAAAAATATTTTCCGACATTACCGAACATAATATTGGAAGATCCCTACTTGCCCAGATTGACAACTCCTATCTTTTTAATGCCATAATCAGAGATAAAATTACTTCAGGCTCTGTTTCAGTTTCAGGATTTACTAACATCACGCTTTTAATGAAGATAAAAGAAAATTTTGACTGCATCGATAATACAAATATAAATTATGATGGATTTAAATTTGTAAAATCATCTTTCACGCCTGACAGCAATCAAACTGTAGATAAAAAAGACCCCATACAGGTTATGGAAGCCTTCCTGTATTACTACAAGCAAAATGATCCCCAGTGGAAAAACTATGTTTACTCTTATCCGAACCTTAGCACAGAAGACAATAGATTCATTAAAAATATGGAAAATAATAGAAAAAATAATTTTTCATCCATAAATCAATATGATGTTTATGTTGAAGAGGTGTTAAAACCTGCAAAAAAGCCATCTTCTTTCTTTTTCCGCAACAAAGATTATATCGATGTCTATATTCCTTTTAAACTTGAAAATCAAGAAAATACATTTATTCGATACATCGATCTTGTAATAAACAAAAAGGGAGAATATTTCGTTAAGAATTTTTAAAGCTGCAATCCGGCTTGTTGGGTAAATGAACAATGGAGCCATAATAAAACATAAGGAGATAGTATGAAATTAAAGAAAACCATTATTTTAATTATATCAGCAGTTCTTTTGTTCGCTTCATGTGCTAGTGCTGAAAAGGCAAATAAAATAGACACAAACATAATCTACAAATCCCCTTCTCTATCAGCAAAACAAATCGGTTACCAAAATGAATTGGAAGCTTCAGAAGTATTAGAAATTGGTGAAAATGCAATTGTTAACGGATCCGAGTATTTTTTTTGGATCAAGATTCGCACGAAAGATGATGTTGAAGGCTGGGTAATAATGAAGAAGCGTAATAAAACGAACTCGGACAGTTATTACAACATCGAGCGAAATGGCACGAAAATTACAGCAAGCAAAAACAGTAAAGAACTTACAGGCAACGAATGGAAAGACTTTAAAGACCCTTCTGCAACTCTTGCTGCTTTTTTCATAAGCTATTTGTCTCAGACCGATGAATGGAAAGATTTGATTGCCGACTTTGGCGATTTTGACAGCAAGGAAGAATTGATAGCCGAAAGAAACAGGCCTTATGAAGAATTCTATGGACGAGTTGACAGTTTAAGCATTACAATCAACCCTCTGTATTTTAAAAACTACGGCAATGGGACTGCATTATACACGGTGAGCTTTGGTTTTTCATATGACGGAAATCTTGGCGCAGGAGACGATCAAGTCAGCATGATAATGGACGAAAATGGAAACTGGCTCATCGTGAAACTACCCATGTAGAATATGTCATATTTTTTTTTGGAGGATTAAATGATACTGCTGGTTGTAGACACACAAAAAGGATGCTTTAATGAAAATCTTTATGCATTTGAAACTGTGAGGAAAAACATAAAACTGTTAATTAAAACAGCAAGAGAAAACGGTGTAGAGGTCGTATATGTCCAGCATGATGACGGTCCTGGCACTGATCTGGACAAATCTGCGGACAACTATGAAATATACGAGGACTTTGCCCCAAGAGACGGTGAACGGCGTTTTGAAAAGAATGTAAACAGCGCATTCCACCCTATGACAGGACTGACAGAATACCTGCGTTCAAAAGGAGAAAAAGACATCATAACAATCGGAGTGTCAACAGACTATTGCATGGATGCCACAATCAAAAGTGGATTTGAAAATGGATTCAACATATTGGTTCCTGCATACACAAATTCAACCTTTGACAATCCATATTTTGACAAGGAAACCGCCTACAAATATTACAACGAATTCATGTGGGGAAAACGTTACGCAAAAATCATCACCGTCGACGAGGCCATCCTGCTACTTCAATCAAAAAGAGTTTCAAATTAAACTGAGTATAGAACTTTTAGTTCATTTTTGATAAAATAAAATAATGGATGGAAAATTAAAAATACGTGATGCACAAATTGAAGATGCAGAACGTCTTGTTGAAATATACTCTTATTATGTCTTGAATACGGCAGTTTCTTTTGAATATAAAGTGCCGTCT
Source organism: Treponema sp. (assembly GCA_016281495.1). Taxonomy (GTDB): domain Bacteria; phylum Spirochaetota; class Spirochaetia; order Treponematales; family Treponemataceae; genus Treponema_D. Next base: position 9,833 of record JAEEIU010000002.1, read on the forward strand.
GTTGAAGAGTTCAAGGATAGAATCATAAAAGTTAAGAAAAAATTTCCGTACCTTGTATGCGAAAAAAACGGCACTATTGTAGGTTATGTTTATGCCAGTGCCTATAGCGAACGGGAAGCATACAGCTGGACAGTTTCAACATCAATCTATGTCGATAAGGATAACCGGCGGCAAGGAATAGGTTCTTTCCTTTATGCCAACCTTGAAGAAAAGCTTAAGCATATGGGGATAAAAAACATTCTTGCTGGAGCGGCCTTTACTGAAACAGAGGATGAATATCTTACTCATGACAGCCCTAAGTTTCATGAAAAAATGGGATATATGCGTGTTGCCCAATTTAAGGAAGTCGGTAAAAAGTTCGACCGATGGTATGACCTTGTCTGGCAGCAGAAAAAGATTTAGGAGGCCGAATCAAATGCTTGACTGTCTAGCCGTTGCTCTTGTATGTCCTTGCATATATTGTTAAACTTTAACTAGAGGTGTTTTATGAAAAAAAAAGTTGGAATAATAAACAGCAATAAAAATCTTTTCATGATAGAAAAAGATATTGAAGAATTGTAAAAATGTGTTTTATAATATAGACAACAAGATATCTGGTACTTCTGCCTTTACTTACCTTAACTGACTGCATAAGGTTTTATACCTGATATTGGAAAAATCATTATTAAGACACCCAAACTGAGGGGTCGAGGAGAAAAAAATGAAAAAATTCTTTTTATTATTGGCATTGGTAATGGCTGGAACTTTTGTTTTTGCAAATGATTACGAACCGGAAAAGAAAGTTACTGAATTAAATGATGATGTTGCCATGTACTTTGGAGGAATGGTTTCAAAGGGAATAGGAGTAACAGCCTTACAGAGCAATGTCTTTCCCCAAGGAAAGTCTGATATCACAATTGCATCCGCTACTGGAAAAAAGTTTGAGATAACAGGACTTAAATGCACTTCCATGGTACAGGCTTTGGATAATGATAATAATGAAGTGGCTTACATGGTCACATTTTATACCCTAAAGAAATCTTCATTAAAAAAATTGAACAAGTTGATTAAGAAAAATCAAGTAAAGTTCTCCACCCTTATTGAAGCAATTGGTGACAAGGATTTAGATTCAGAAACAGCAGGAACAGAAGAAGAGCCTGATACGGATACTTTTTCAACACTCAGAAACCTTCAGGTATATGATATTTTTGTAAAGCCATCAGGTGGAAAAGAGATACAGCTTCAAGTCTATCTGGAAGATTTCCAGAATGCCGAGGATTTGTAATTATTTTTTGCGATGGTCATTCCGGACTTGATCCGGAATCCAATTACATGAGAAATGTATATTTTTACTTTTCTCATGTAAAAATGAAGACAAAAACGTTGGAGATTATTAAAAATGAGAAAAAGATTATTGATGATTCAGTTATTATTTATTTCTTTATTTATGGCTTTTAGTGCACCAAATGTTAGTTTGAATAAGGAAATGTATGTTAAAGAGAACCTTAGATTGCGCTCCAAAGAATCTACTTCTAGTTCTATTGTTGCAGTGATGAGGACCGGCTCCAAAGTAAAGATTGTAAAATTGGGGAAAGAAGAAACAATTGATTCAATCAAAAGCAATTGGGTAAAAATCGAAGTCCTTGATGGAAAAACCAACAAAGGAGAAACCATAGCAAAGGGAACTACAGGCTGGTGTTTTGGCGGTTATTTGGCCGATTATGTAGGAAGGTATGATTATCTTGATTTAAGCAATAATAATTTTAAGATTAAAAAAATAGACTTCAAAAACGACATAGATGCATCTGCCTGGAATAAATTAGCAGGATATTATTTTTTGGGTGGCCCACACCAGACAATTCCGGACCCAATTGAAATAGACACTCCATGGGGCAAGGATTACGGTGGATTCAGCTTAGGCTGTAGTTCAATTTCATATGAAAATGGTATATGGAATCTTGGTGGCGACGGAGATGCGGAGATCTTTGAATTGGTAAGCATTTCTAAGGACGGAAAGTCTTTTACCATGAAAAATGAATATTATTCACAAGTATGGAAAATTGACGGTGAGTATTTATATATCAATAATACAAAATATTACAAAATCACTGGACCTGATTGCTATAAAAGATTTTTAAAAGAATTTGTGCGAAAATACAACGAATCCGTTAAACCATTTATACAGAACAATAATGAAACAACGAAAAAAATTGAAACCATCTCATATGAAATCCTGAAGGCACTTGCTGATGGAAATATAAAAGAATATTCAAAATACGTAAGCAAAGATTTGTTTGTAAATTTAAAAATAGGTGATTATAGGGAAAAGTCTCTTTTCACATATAAAGAATTAACTGACGAATCTGAAGATGTTAAAAAAGCCTTCGACTTTATGAAATCAGATTTATCATCTCACACAAACAACATTGACACATTACAGCCTAAGGTAAATGAATTTTTAAGAATAACAACAGAAAAATTCAAAGCCAACTACCCTTCTGCAAATTATCTTGTTGAATATATTTTCAATGATTATGAAGCGATTGATTTATTTTTTAAGGTAGAAAATGACAAGATAATCCTCGTTGGACTAAATGAATATTCCGTGTTTAGAAGGTAAAATGCAGCGGGTTAAATTGAATATGGAACTTTTAGCTCCTTTTTGTTATGATGAAAAGTGAAATAACCTATTTTGCAGGTGTGTTTTATGAAAAAGAAATTGCTTACCATTTTTATACTTTTTATTCCCTTCTTTGTCTGGACAGAAACAGTCCAAAAGCAAAAAACATTTGATAACTGGACGGTTACTTTAAATGAAAAGGAAAAAACTCTTCAAATAATTGACTCTGACGGGACAACCAGTGTTCCTAAGGAGTATTTAGAAAAAAAAGAATCTTCTGACGAACAATCATCTGAATCAAAGAAAAGATCCATAAAAAAATTGAATGCAAAGAAAGAACGTGTGGTTATAAAGTGCATTCAAGTTACACTCATTCATGGTCAAATTGAAGACCTTGAACTAATTTACAATTCACTAAATTCCGTTTCAGATTGCAAGAATCTAGATTTACAAAAAATGGGATTTTATACTGGTGTCGCCAAAAGTATAAGCAAAAATTCTAAAACAGGCGAAATTACATCTCTTACTGACCTTATAATCAGCAATGATATTGAATGGGAATAGGGTTTGTTATAGAACAACACTTACTTGAATATTGGAGGAAATATGAGAAAAACTTTTTTCATTTCAACAGTTTTATTAATTCTTTTATTCTGCTCCTGCACACCCAAAAATAAAGAAGAAGTTGAACTGAACACTATTAAAACTGAACCACAAAATACTATATCAAGCCCAACTAAAGAAACAGAAACTGAAATTCAACCTGTAAAGAAAGAATACAAAAATTATTTATCCATTACTTCCGACAAAATCTTTCTTGTAACAGATGGACCATTAAACGTAAGAAAAGAATCATCTACTACGTCTGATATTCTTACACAATTACAGACTTTTGAAGTTGTTGAAATCTTAGAAATTGAAAAAGAGGATACTATTTCATCGATAAAAGGAAACTGGCTTAAAATAAAAAAAGAAAAGAAAGAAGGATTCATTTTTTCTGGTTATGGTTTGATCTTGAATGGGAAAAATTATATTAATAAGTTTGACGATTTTTCTAAAATATTTCCAGAAAATTGGATTGTTGATAATACAAAAAACTATTTATTCGAAGATTCTGGAGAATGTGTCGTTAGATTAGATTACTTAATTACAACTCTACAAGATCATTATATAAATTTGAAAATATATTTAAAACCTAAAGACATGGAAAATACAGACTCTCTCATCCAGAAATATAATTTGGAATTCAAAAATTCCAACCCAAATTTCGGCATGGGAGATTCATACAAGAGAGTAATAAAATCCGAAAAATTTCAAACATTAACTTCTGACAATATTCTTTACTTTTGCGACGATTGGGGTTCAGGAGTTTCTTACGATATATTTGCTTTCTTAAGGGAAAAAGAGTTTTTAAATGATTTTGAGGCAATTCAGTTTGTCTATACAAACCTCTGGGCCAAGAACAACGAGGACGTCTATTTGATTGACAATGACTACATCAAGGAATGCAGGGAAAATGGAAATCTTGATTCAATAAATTATCAAGTTATAACAGAGATAATGCAGAGACTGATATATAGTGAATAAAACCACATAGAACTTATTGCAATATTCTGTTATGATGAAAATTTTTATGAAGGAAAACAATGGATAAAGGATTTTTTGAAAATTGGTTCACTTGCTTGAATGATGGACTTGAAAAAATGAGCGGAGAAGAATGCAGCCGACTTTTTTCTGAATGTGCAAACTTCTGCTCCCATGATGCCCTTAAGTATTTATATTTGTCCTTGTTTAATGAATGCGGAAAGAATTTTGACAAGTTTTTCCCCAGACTATCGGAAAAGAAAGACCTTGATGGCAAAGTAATTGAACCAGGGAAAGTTTACGAATTGACTTTTACAAAATGTGGTTGTCCATTACATTCTCAGATGAATGTTGACTCCGAACGTCTATGCGAATGTTCCACCCAAAGCATGATTTGTGTTTTTGAATCTCTTGCTCCTGAAAAAGAATTTAAAATCGAACGCATTGAATCAATCCTTGTCGGTGGAGAAAAATGTATTCACAGGATAACAATTGAATAATAAACCAAACTAACCGCCCGGAGGTTATTTATCATGAAGAAAAACACCATATTTTTATTGTTCTGTATTATAATCACTGGTTGTTATAAAAACACACCCAAGTCAGATTTAGAAATTAATGATGTTGTACCACAAGAAACCAATAACACTGAGTTAACGGATATCCCTGATGAATTAAAACTTCCAAAAGTTGATGTTGAAAAAGAACTGGCAGAATATTTTTATACGGAAAAACCTGATTATTATGTGATTAATAATATCTTACAATATCCGAAAGTTCAGTCAGCCGATAAAATAGATCACAAACATATTTCTCATGAATTCGACGGAGCGCTAACAGATAAGAACACATTCAAATTTAAGTATAATGATGATGAAATTACCGTTGAAATTATTTGTGAATATCTTAATACATCTGTAAAACACTTTCTATTCTCTTTTGACACCCATATCGAAGCAACAAAAGGTTATTACGAATACGGAGATGCAATCGATGCATTAAAAAACCGAAACTTTGAGACCAATTCAAAAGAAGTAAAAATCAAATCTTCTCTGAATGAAGACAAAAAGACAGGATATATCTTTTTAGACAGAATCTCAAAAACCTATGAGTCCGCACATGATATTTACGGTTCGTTTTATATAATTATATCTTCTGATGGAGACATTGAAAACCTTAAAGATTATTTCGACAAGGTTAAAAATGAAATCTGTTATTGGTGATTTTTTAATGAAATTTAAGTTTCATATAAATATATCAATTATCATGTTGACATTCATACCAATGCGTTTTGGAGGGGAAAATTGAAAATAGGAATTATTTGTGCAGGAGATACAGAGCTTGAGCCTTTTTTGGAAAAGCTTACCGACGAATCTCCTGTTGACAAAGCCATGCTCAAATTTCATAAATCAACTTTTGCCGGACATGAAATAACCTTTCTTTACAGTGGTGTCTGCAAGGTGAATGCCGCTATTGCTACTCAGATTTTAATCGATGAATTTAAGGTGGATGCCGTCATCAATTCAGGAGTGGCGGGAGGAATGGATCCCAAGCTCAAAATATTTGACACAGTAATTTCCACGGAAGTTGCCTATCACGATGTTTCAGAAAACATCCTCACGGAATTCCACCCATGGATGAAATCAATTTTCTTTGATGCGGACAAAACTTTGCTTGAAAAATCAAGGACAGCCGTCAAAAACATTAAAGCAGATAGAAATATTTTCTGGGGAAGAATGGTAACAGGAGAAGCTTTTATCACCGATGACGGACGCAAGGAAATTCTTGATAAATACTCTCCCCTCTCCGTTGACATGGAAACAGCGGGCATTGCCCATGTATGTTATGTAAACAGGATTCCATTCATCGCCATAAGATGCATTACCGACACGGCGGATCACAGCGGCGCAGAATATTTTGAGATGAACTGCAAGAAGGCATCCCAAACCGCAAGTGAAATTACCCTAGCCTTGATTGCCGAGATATAGTAAAATATTCTTATAATTTACACGGAAAAGGATTTGTATGGAAATAAGGGAGATTTCACAGACAGGCAACAGGGACTTTTGGCTCAACAAGATAGCAGAAGCTGACTGGTCGGCCGGAAAATATCTTTATGTTCTATTGAATGACGGCTCTTTTTATAATATTTATGGAACAAAATCAAAAGTTTTTCTTCTTACTCAAGGTGAAGATTTGATTTCATTTTGTACTTTCTCGGAAACAGATGACATACCGGATACAGAATTAACACCATGGATTGGATTTGTCTATACCTACCCTGCTTTCCGTGGCAAAAGGTGCATTGGAAAACTGATTGAATACATTTATCATATTGCAAAAGAACAAGGACATAAATCCATCTTTATTTCAACAGACCAAAAGGGATTGTACGAAAACTTTGGCTTTAAGTTTTTCAAGGAAATGAAAGACCGCCGCAACGAAATGTCTCTGGTCTATAAAATTGACATTGAAACAAAAGATTACAGCAGCATAATCGGCCGTACCGTAAAGGGAAAAATTGACCGCCCATTGGGAAGTCATCATCCACGCCACAGGGAAATGGTTTACCCAATCAATTATGGTTATGTTGACAATGTTTTTGCCGGAGATGGAGCCGAACAGGATGTCTACGTTTTTGGAACAAACGAAACCCTTGAAACATATCAAGGAAAAGTGATAGCCGTCCTGCACCGCCTTAATGATGTGGAAGACAAGTGGATTGTTGCCATTGACGGAAAGGATCATTCAAACGAAGAAATCCTACAAGCCGTTTCATTTCAAGAGCAATATTTCATGAGTGAATTGTACAGGGCATAACCACCTTGAAATATTTCTAATTATATTGACACTTAAAGGCTTTATCCCATAAAATTATAATTAGATGAGAAAAGATGGGGGCAACATGAAAAGATTATTATTTGTTATTACAAGCTTTATCTTCTGTCTTTCAGCATGCAATAAAACTGGTAATTCTGTCGTTGAGCAAACAAATGAAGTAAAAGCTGAAGAAATAAAAATTGACGAATCAAAAGCGGCTAAAGAAGAATTAGAAAATAATAATGAAAGTAAAAAGAAGGATTCATTTCAAACTTTAGACCCCATGCGTTCTGACTATAAGGAATCTGATTCTGACGGATATTCCTGGCGCTACAGAGACTGTACTTACGACAAAAATGATAAGGTTCTGACAAAAGAAAAACTCCTTTCAACTTCCTGGTCAATGGACAGTGAGGTCAACCAGTATTATAAATTATGTTTTTATACAGATGATGTCTTCAAGGCTGGAACTCGGCAGGCCGGCGTAAACTGCATCGGCACTTATGAGGTTCGAGACGGCAAAGTCTTTATGAAAACCACACAGCAGGGCGATATCGGTATTGAACAATATTTCCCGGCATCCGAAGAAGAATATTACGGCGACTTTCATCCATATTCGGACAGCGTAATCTTTTCACATGAACTTGTAATAAACGGCTACCGCTTTTTCCCCGGCAACTGCTATAAAGAAGACGGAGAATCTGCCTTGGTTCAGGATATTCCACTTGTTGTTGAATCGAAAAAGGCCATTGTAACGGACAACGTTAAACTCCGTTCAGGACCTGGCACTAACTACAAACAGCTTGACTGTTATTTAACTATTAACTTAATCGCCGAGGGGTATCCTAATTCTAACATTGAAAGGCCGGCACCCCTTCTAAAATATTCTGATTTTCACACCCTTGGGCACACATTAAAAAAAGATAAAATCGGAGATGACGAAGCCTACTGGTATTATATTGTCTACAGCGACGGTTTTGAAAGCTCGTTTAACGCCTGGATATATGGAGCCTGGATCGAAGACTTTGACGAATCCTTGAGTGATGACTATTGGAAAAAATGGTGGGAATTGGCGAAAGAAAAATACAACCTTAAACAATATGACGAACTTTAAATGAAGTATGAAAAGAGAACCTTGACAACTCATTTAGTTACATTAACGGCTTTTCTTCACCGATGGAAATGTTAAAATCGTCGATTGACAAAAAGATGGAAATTTGTCATTTTAAACTCATGAAAATTTCAAGAGGGTCAACTTTCCCTGTGCAGGAGTTATAAAATGATTATTGACTTTGAATATCAACCGGTTCTGGAAGACTACAAGAAAAACGGCGACATGCTGCTCGGCTCCATCCTTAAAATCCTGGAGAATTCCGGCAACAAGCATTCGGATACGGCCGGAGATGCGATTCTGGAAGGCTCTAACAACGGAAAGGCATGGGTTCTTACGGACTGGATGATAGACATTATCACCTATCCCAAATACGGAGACAAGATTCTTGCCCGCACATGGTCAGAAACCGTAAACCATCCGCTCATCTGCACACGAGACTTTGAGATGTACTGCAACGGAGAACTTTCGGTAAAGGGAACCACAAAATGGATTCTGCTTGACCTTGCCACAAACCGCCCGTGCAAGCTAACTCCCGAAATCATTGACAAATATCAGCCCGAAGACAGGCACACCTACGAAGACAACAAGCTTCCCCGCCTTGTCGCACCGGAAAATTTTTCACGCGAAACACCAATTGCAATCCGCCGCCTTGACATTGACTTTAACGATCACGTCCACAACCTTACATACCTTGATTATGCACTTGAAGGCCTGCCGGAAGAGGTATTCAACAAGCGCGACTTTAAGAAACTCCGCATCAGTTACAAGCTTGCTGTAAAGGCAGGAGAAGAAATTGTATGCAAGTATGCCCAAATTGAAGGCCGCCACATCTGCTGCATCTACGGTAAGGACAATGACCTTAGGACTCAGATTGAATTTGACTGAGAAAAATTTTAGGGATATCTAAATAGAGATTGGATTCCGGATCAAGTCCGGAATGACACAAGTTGGAGGCTTCCATGAAAAGGACATTTTTGATTTCACTTCTTGCATTTTTTGTTCCATCTTTATTTTTTGGTGCAACATTCAAAGACATGTCCTTTGAGGAATTCTACAATCAGGACGCAAAGGATTATGTAAAAAAAGAAGCAGGCTTCTGGTGGGATGATGAAGACATAGCAGAATTTGAACCGGTATTGGGAAAGGATTTTAATGCAAATCATCCTGTGGCAAGAGATTTTTTCAAATCCATACCAGAGGATTATGACGTAAAGCCAATTTTGTTGTTCTCTTATGATGATGAAGGCAACATCATTTTTCTATACGCCCTTGAAATACAGAAAGGCACATTCAACATCAACCTCTTTAATTTTTCCAGGGATGAATCAGGCTTGCACGGTAGGGCGACAGTAGATGTTGACCCGGACAATGATGCCTTCATCGACCTGTATTTTACTGATTTTCGCATTCATAATGACGGATCTTTTGAAAGCGGGTTTTCTTATGAGGAAGATGGTTTTTACGAGAACTGCTATACGGGTGGCAAAGGCTTTTTCATCAATCTATTCAAATCATATCTTGAAAAGGCAGGTGATGATTATAATATTGTCACACTCTTCCCCACCCTTGACACCGAGGCCTTCTACGATTTGGAAAATGATGAACTGCAGGTACGCTTAGGAAAAACAGTTTTTGATTCAAACGGCAACATTGTTTCCTGCGAACCATACAATGAACTCCAGGGCTTTGACGAATCTGAATGGACTTTCGGAGCATGGTTTACTTCCGTCATCTGGAACAGCGAAACCAATTCATTCCTCGCAAAGGGAAAGATTGAAATTCCATCATTGGGCATTCAGGAAGAATTCAACAATTACGAGATTGAGATAACGAACAAAACACTTACCATGACAGACTCGCGGACAATAAATTTCAACTACATCGGATATCCCATGTCCACAGAAACCTTTATCCTTAATCCATGGAAACTTACTACAGACCTTACAGACATTCACATAAACGACAAGACAATTACCCTTCCGCTTACTTTTAAATGCACAAGCTCAGATGACGAATGGTTTTTGGAAAATCCCACAAAAAAAGAAGTCGAGGAATTTGACCACTATCTATGTGAAGACGATCTTGTCCTTGAATACCTTATGGATAATGACGGGCTTAAGGTTACGTTCAAGTCAAGGTTTCCAAAAGGTGGTGGATACATGGACAAATACTTCTTCCTCTTAAAACCGGACGGCAGAATGGAATATCTGTGGAGTGGTTCAGAAAAAAATTTCGGCATTGGGCTTACATGCCTTAAGGCTGAATATATTACCTGGAACAGCGACAAAAATAACATCTATATCGCTTATCCGACTTTTTATTTCCCAGAAAGCAGCAAGCTTGGCCCAGTGGGATTCAACTTTAAGAACCTTTACATGGACATGGACGGAAACTTTGAGATAACTGAAAGCACTTACCTTCCAAGATCAACAACTTTCTTTGACCGTCCTATAATTATTGACCATTTTGAATTTGCAGACGACGGCATAATCATGTCAGGAACACATTACCCTTCAGAAAACCTGACAAGATTTATCGCCTTTTCAAAATTGAACATCGATAAACTTTATGTCGGATATGACGGAACCATCAAGGAACTCGTCTCCAAGAGCGACCAGAAGAATTCATTCTATCTTCCTGGAAACGCGTTTTATGTTTTGTCGGCAAAGGGAAATCACCTGGAACTAGAACAGACGGAAAACGGACCTAAATGCTGGCTTTATCTTGATGACTCAAGGCTTTTGGTGTCCCTGACCTATTTTTCTACAGATTCCGACATACAGCTCAAGAACGTAAGGTTCAACTACGACAACGGCGAAGAAGACTATGAAAGCATTTACATTCAGGGCGGTTTCTCCCTTTTCCTGAACGGCCGAAAATATGAAGTCTCAGAGGGAAAAATCATCAGCCTTCAAACCGAAGAAAAAACTGTCCATTGCCTTGAGTTCACCGGTGACATGGTAATCTCCGATGAAGAAAAAGCCCCCTTTGTTATGGACATAGATTTTGACGGAAAACTCCACAGGCTTCAAGTTGAACAGGATGGAAAGGCAATTGAGTTACGGACGCTGAACAGAATATTCAGGTTAATATAGATTTCCTTGGTCTGTTCCAAAAAAAACATAGACAAATATAGCATAATATTATAGAATATTCCGCATGAAAACGCACACATTTAAGGGCGGAATTCACCCTGATGAATTCAAGGAAATGAGCAACAAATGCCCAATAACCGATGTCTTTCCTTCTACAAAGACAGTGACTATACCGGTTACAATGGGCGGTGCTCCCAATACCCCTGTCGTACAGGTCGGAGACAGTGTCAAGCGCGGGCAGTTGATTGCAAAAAATGATGCCTTCATGTCCGCTCCAGTTCATTCTTCAATTTCTGGCAAGGTAAAGAAAATCCAGTCATGTCTTGTAACCGGAAACCTTGAAGTACCATGCATCACAATCGAGGCAGATGATTCAAATGAGACAGACTTTATGCCTCCTCTGGATCCTTTTGCATGCTCAAAGGAAGACGCACTCAAGCGTATAAAAGATGCAGGAATTGTCGGTATGGGTGGAGCATCTTTCCCGGCTCACGTAAAACTGAATCCCCCCGGCAGACAAAAAGATTGACTATGTGCTTCTTAATGCAGCTGAATGTGAACCATATCTTACTGTTGACGAAAGGACCCTGCAGGAAAACCCTGACAAAATAATTGACGGCCTTAAAATCGTATGCCACATTCTTGGTGGATGTCCGGCCATCATCGTTCTTGAAAACAACAAGGAATACATAGTTCCAGAATTGAACAAGGCGATTCAAAATGCAGGCGCACAAAAACAGATTGCGGTTTCCCTTGTAAAGACAAAGTATCCCCAGGGATGTGAAAAAAACATCGTGGATGCGGTATTAAAGGTCCATGTACCCGCAGGAAAACTTCCGGCTGATGCTGGTGCGGTAATCTGCAACGTGGGAACTGTCTGTGCCATAAGCGATGCATTCAGGCTTGGCATGCCTTTAATCGACAGGGCATTGACCATTAGCGGTGGTGCAGTTGAAAAACCATGCAACATTCGTGTTCCGGTTGGCACCCTTGTGGGAGACTTGATTCCTGACGTGTTCAAGCTCAAGGAAGGCCAGACTGCAAAGATTGTGTCCGGCGGTCCGATGATGGGTTTTGCCATGACAAACGCCCAGTTTCCAATTGCAAAGGGAACAAGCGGTGTAACTTTCCTTACGAAAAATGAAACATATCTTGTTGACGAAAGCCAGTGTATAAGCTGCGGAAAATGTATCAACGCATGTCCGATGAATCTTAGCCCGGTCCTGATGGTTCGCGAAATAAAGGCAGAACATCTGGAAAAGGCAAAGAAATTCGGCCTTATGGATTGCATTGAGTGCGGATGCTGTTCCTACATGTGTCCTGCCAACGTGCGTCTTGTGCAGCACTTCCGTCTTGGAAAAATGCAGGTCAGAGCCCTTATGGCACTGGAAAAAGCCAAAGCGGCGGGAGGTGCAAAATGAGCACTGAAAAAACAAATGTAAATGAAATATTCTTATCATCAAGTCCGCATTTCACAAAGGGACTTTCCACACAAAAAATCATGGCTATGGTTTTGTTTGCCATGCTCCCAGAATGCATTTACGGCGTAGTGATTTTTGGAATCCGTGCTCTTGTAACGATTCTTGTTTCTGTTGCAAGCTGCGTTCTGTTTGAGTTTTTGTTTCAGAAGATTACAAAAAAGCAGGTGGTGGTTTCAAACCTTTCTGCGGCGGTTACAGGCGTTCTTCTTGCCCTTGTACTTCCTTCCACAATTCCAGTATGGATGGTCATAATCGGTGACTTTGTTGCCATCGTGATTGCAAAGGGTCTCTTTGGTGGAATAGGCAGCAACGTGTTCAACCCTGCTCTTACGGGAAGGGCCTTTATGGTCATGTCCTTTACTTCGGTCATGGGTGCGTCATGGTTCGATCCAAACTCTCTTGTAAACAAATGGAGTTATGCGCTTACTGGTGCGGGAAACGTGGATGCAATTTCTTCCGCTACACTTCTTTCCCAAATCAAGTCTGGTGCAGCGGTGATGGACAGCTCAACCTTGTGGCAGTACTTCCTTGGTAATCGCGCAGGCTGTATCGGTGAAACTTCCATCGCATTGATTTTGGTTTCATTCCTCTTCCTGCTTGTTTGCCACATAATCGACTGGCGTGCTCCCGTTGCAATGGTTGTAACTGTTGCGGCAGGAACATTCATTTCATCTCTGGCAGGTGGAGCGGGCGTTGCTGGTGCGGGCTACGACGTTCTTGTTGCCATGGTTACCGGTGGTCTTTTGTTTGGTGCGACTTTCATGGTCACTGACTATGCCACTACCCCTGTTACAAAACCAGGTCGTCTTGCATTTGGATTTGGATGTGGTTTGATTACGTTCCTGATTAGGCGTTTCGGTGGATATCCGGAAGGCGTCATGTTCAGTATTTTGATTATGAACTCTGTGGCTCCATTCCTGAACAACCTTACCTCAAAGAAATATGGCTACGGCAAGAAGGCTTTAAGTCATGCGGATACAGCTAAAATCAACTCCGAATATGGACTTGAATCAAAGGAGGCTGCTAAATGACAGAAAAAAAAGACGGAATCGGAAGCATGATAAAGCTTGGACTTACGCTTGCAATCTTTGCGGTTGCATCATGTACGGTTCTTGCACTTGTAAACAACGTTACTTCACCTGTAATTAAAGAGAACAACATAAGAAAGGCCAACGAAGCGATGAAGGCTGTTTTCCCAGAGGCAGAAAACTTTGACATTCCCGATGCAGTTTGCGGAACGACAAAGAGCGGAAAGACTACGATTGATTCAATCCACCTTGCAAAAAAAGGCGGTGAAACAGTTGGTGCAGTCGTGCAGATTTCAGGCCCCACCTACGACCGTTCAACAATCATGGTAGGACTCGACATGAAGGGAACAGTTACTGGAATGCAGTTTCTTGAAAACACTGACACTCCGGGCTTTGGACAAAAGGCAAGCGATCCTACGTTCAAGGTAAAGAGCGGTCATACATTCTACGGACAGTTTACCAATGCAGATTCATTCAGGGGATTTGTAGCGGGCGAAACATTTGATGCAATTTCAGGAGCGACAATTACTTCTGTAGGAGTTGCAACAATGATGGACGACGCCTGTGAATTCATGAAGGAATGCCTGAACATCGGAGGCATAAAATGAACAGAAAACTTTCTATATTTTCAAACGGAATCATTCGTGAAAATCCGCTTTTGATTCTTAACATCGGCTTGTGTTCTGCGCTTGGAATCACCACTTCCGTATTCAACGGTTTGGGCATGGGCATGGGTATGACTTTCGTTCTTGTGATGAGCGAACTTGTCATCTCCATATTCAGGAAATTCATTCCCAAGGCAATCCGCCTTCCAGTATTCATCATCATCATCGCATCCTTCACAACAATTGTACAGCTGGTATTGCAGGCTTATGTAACATCGCTTTACAACGCGCTTGGTGTATTCATTCCACTTATCGTTGTAAACTGCATCATCATGGGACGTGTTGAGGCATTTGCATCCAAGAACAAACCTCTTGATGCCGTGCTTGATGCCGTGGGTATGGGAATCGGTTACACACTCGTTTTGCTTTCAATTTCACTCATCAGGGAACTCTTTGGCGGTGGAACCCTTTTTGCAGGAACAGCACTTAAAATCGAATTAATACCTGAAGCATACAGGATTGGAGTCTTGAACTCTGCTCCGGGCGGATTCATGGTATTCGGTATTTTGGGCGCACTGATGCAGGCAATCAAACAGCACTCAGCGGCAAAAAAGGCAGAAGCCAGAAAAACCGAAATTGAAAATTCAATTGAAGAGAAAAAGCGCATAGCCCTTGAAAAAGAAGCAGAAGAAAAGAAGCGCATTGCAGAGGCAAAAAAGGCGGCACTTGAAAAAGCTGAAAAAGCAAAGGCAAATGAGGCAAATGCGGAGGAAACAAAATGAGCGGAATACTTAGCATATTGATAAAATCGATGCTGGTGGACAATGTTGTTTTCATCCAGTATCTTGCAATCTGTCCCTTTATCGGAATGACTAGCGAAACCGGAAAGGCAACAGGCATGGGAATTGCAACTTCTTTTGTAATCCTTCTTGCAACCGCGGTAACATGGCCATTGTATCAGTTCGTAATGATTCCTCTTGGACTTGAATTCCTCCAGACCCTGATTTTCATCCTTGTAATCGCATCTCTGGTTCAGCTCGTTGAATTCTACCTTAAGAAATCTTCACCGGGACTTTACAGCAGCATGGGCATTTACCTTTCTTTGATTACAACAAACTGTGCGGTTCTTGGCGTTACAATCAACTGCATCAGCAAGGGATACAACTACGGCGAAAGCATTGTCTATGCACTTGGAAGCGCCTTGGGATTCCTCTTGAGCATGGTAGTAATGTCCAGCGTAAGAAGCAGGCTTCAGACGGCAGACGTACCAAAGGCATTCAAGGGAACTCCAATGCTTTATGTTGCGGCAGGCCTTTTGTCCCTGGCATTCCTTGGATTCAAGGGATTGATTAAATAGGCGGGAGGAAGCAGATATGAAAATCATTCTTTTTACGGTAATCGTTTCCCTCTGTGTTGCGTTTGTTTTAGGTTTGCTTCTGGGACTCTTTAAGAAAATATTTGCAGTAGAAGTTGACCCGAAGGTTCAGGCAATTGCAGACGTTCTTAGCGGCGGTAACTGCGGTGGCTGTGGTTTTGCGGGATGTGCGGCATTTGCCCAGGCTGTTGTTGACGGTACTGCTCCTGCCAACGGATGTATTGCCGGTGGTCCAAGCGTTGCGGCCAAAGTCGGCGAGATTATGGGTGTTTCCGTAAGTGCCACAAAAAAGGTTGCGATTCTTGCATGTAAGGGTAACAATGACTGTGCGGCTCCCCGTGGAACATACAACGGCATCAAGACCTGTGCGGCGGCAAGTCAGAGCATCAACGGAACAAAACTCTGTTCATTCGGATGCATCGGTTACGGTGACTGTGTTGAGGCATGTCAGTTCGGTGCCCTGTTCATGGGAAAGGACGGACTTCCTGTAATCGACTATGAAAAATGTGTCGGCTGCGGAAAATGTTCAAGGACCTGTCCAAAGAAGCTTTTTGTCATTGTTGACGGCGATAAAAAAGGTTCTGTTGCATTGTGTTCAAACAGAAGCGACAACAAGACAGTCATAAAAAAGAACTGTTCCTTCGGATGCATCAAATGCGGAATCTGCGTAA
Source organism: Treponema sp. (assembly GCA_016281495.1). Taxonomy (GTDB): domain Bacteria; phylum Spirochaetota; class Spirochaetia; order Treponematales; family Treponemataceae; genus Treponema_D. The sequence continues at coordinate 26,205 of JAEEIU010000002.1, forward strand.
AGAAGTGTCCGGAAAAATGTCTTGAACTTGTAAACGGCATTCCTGTGGTTGACTACGAAAAATGTACGAGCTGCGGCGAATGCATAAAGGCTTGTCCAGACAAAGTGCTTGATCTTGTACAGAACGTAATTGCATAAACTGTAATATCAAAACGATTCAGATAACGGCCCTTTAATCAACGATTGTTTCAATCATACGGTTAGAGGGTCTTTTTTCGTTATAATTCTTTCCTAATAGAAAAACAGGTGTTTTTTTTTCTAAACTTATGATATAATATGCAATGAAGGAGGATTTTATGGCAGAAGCATTGATTAAAATGTTTGACACAATGACTGCAATAGAACAGAAAGAATTATATGATTTTGCATTGTTCATTATCTCTCAACGAAAAGAGAAGAAGAATCCTCTTGAGGATTTTTGTGGTGTTATAAGCAACGAGGATGCCCAAATTATGATGGATGCAGTTGAAGAATGCAGGAGAATAGAACCTGATGAATGGTAATCTTCTTGACACAAATGTTGTTGTTAGAATTCTTAATGGTGACAAACCCCTGATCAAAACTCTTTCAGAAATGCAGGGTTTTTGTACATGTACTATTGTCCTTGGAGAGCTTTTATTTGGAGCGGCAAAATCAATTCACAAAGAAGAGAATAAAAGAAAAGCTAGAGATTTCTGCTCTCATTACCCATTTATTCATCTAACAGAATCTGTATCTTATGCATATGGAGACTTAAAGAAAGATTTGCAGTCACATGGACTTACCCTACCCGAAAACGACATGTGGATAGCTGCTACAGCGCTGGCAAATAACTTGACAGTCATTACTCAGGATAAACATTTCGATTCAATTCCAAATTTGACGGTTATAAAGCTATGATACCCCCCATCGTTTTCTTTTTGACTTTCAACACACAAGCTATAAATCCTTTGCGTCGGGGTCTGTGTTATTGTCTACGCCGGAATGGTCGCGGTTATATTTAAAAAGTCCGATGCCGGCCGCATTCAGTTTTTTAAGCCTTGCAATGTAGTTGCTTCCAGGACAGATTGCCTCCGCCATTTTCATGTAGCCTGAGCATTCTTCTTTTTTTCCGCTTTCAAAGAGGAATTGGGCGTAGTAGGAATAGGTGTAGAATTTTTCATAATCGGTTTGTGATGCCTTAATTGCGTCAAGAAAATATTTCTCCGCCTTTTTAACTCCACCGCCAAATATTCCAGGGGCATAGTACATCCACTGTGCAAGACCAAGATTTGCGGCCCACATGTTTGTACCCTCTTCCACCGCGGTTTGGTACAGCTTCTTTACACGCATTCCATGGAACATAGATGAGGCTACGGAAAAACTCATGTAGCATGATGTCGTATCTGCCGTAATCATGTAGAACAGAGGTGCAACCCCATCCTTTTTCTTGTGCGCGCTTATGTATTTTTCGTTGCGGTTCATCTGGTCTTTCATCAAAAGACGTTCCTGCTTTATGTCGGAGCTTACGTTAAATACATATTCAAACTTTGCAAGGTGAACACAGCTTTCCCAAAAAAGCTTTTCCTGTTCAAGGTCAATTGCACGTGACGGAAGCTGAGCCTGTACTTCTTCCTCAAAGTCACTGTATTTCTTTAATATCGCCTTGTAGTCACTCGATTTTGAGGCCTGAACCCTGCATTCCGTAAAGTCCTGGTATTTCTGCATTGTATACGATGACATGGATTTTGCGGCGAATGTGGAGACTTGACATGCAAATGCAAAAACAATCAAAAAACAGTTTTTCAGCCTTTTCATTTTTCAACCTCTAGAAATTCTTTTCCCTTTTATATCACTATAACAAATTCAATGAAAAAAAGTAACTATTCCGGTCATTTAAAAGGAAAAAGTCGGTCTTCAATCCATAGTAATTATGCTGAAAGTGTGTTAAAATAATATTTAAGTTTAGTCCCTGCTTTATATTCTTTTGTGCTAAAACATTATACCAAGGATCTTAACTTGAAAAAAACATGCTTGCTAAATTGGACAGAATTGGTCAAGCATGAATAAGATGTAATAAATGCATCAAAGGAGACTGTATGAATAATGTAAAAAAGGTTGGGCACAGATACTTCGTTGTACATGCCCCATTGGTTTTTCTGCTAGTTATTGTTTCTCTTGTTTCTATGACCTTGATGTCGTGTAATAAATCGACTTTGATAAAAAAAGATTTCGATGAAAGTTTTTATGCACAGATAAAGGAACGCCTTGATGTCAAAGTCGGCAACAGAGTATTCAAAGAAATATCATTAAACGACGAGAAAACCTCAAAATGGATGACTGTAGAATCTATTAATCTATACGACAGCAATGGAAATACTATTTATATTCAAGGCGGCACGTTGGTTGATGAAATGTGGACTGAATACGATGACAAGGGAAATATGATTCATCGTAAATGTTTAGTTGATTCTTCCTATGGTCCTGAATTTTGGTATGGATATGATGACAAAGGTAATATGGTTTATTACGAAGACAGTTATGATATTAGAGAATGGCATAAGTACGACAGCAAAGGAAATGAGATATATTTTAAGAATAACCTTGGTGATAGAGAATGGAATGAATATGACAGCGATGGGAAGATAATTTATAGCAAAAACAACAGATATGGTCATGAAAAGTGGTATGAAGAATGGCATGAATACGACATCAATGGAAATCTAGTTCATTCCAAGGCCAATAATGGCGATGAGTGGTGGATTGAGTATGATGACAAAGGAAATCGGATTCATTATAAGGATACTTTGGGTTTTGAAATATGGTATGAATATGAAAGCAATGGAAATAAAATGAGTCATACAAAAAATTACAAGCAGGGAGATGAATGGTGGGAAGAATATGACAGCAGAGGAAATTTGATTTATGAGAAAGACAAATATGGCCGGAAAAGATTTGGAAAATACGATGGTAACGGAAATATGATTTATGAGCAAAGAAAAGATGGCGTGGAGTGTTGGTATCAATTTGAAGGAGATAATCTGATTTATAAATCAAGCAGCGATGGAGATGTTTATTGGTATGATTATGCTTTCTGGGATAACGGAAATATAAAAAGCTGTGTTTGCTATAAGGTAGAGGAAAAGTGATAGATTGCCGGATCAAGTCCGGCAATGACGGTTTTTATTCCACTCGGGCAATGACGGTTATCATTCCATTTGGGTAGTGACGGTTTATTTTTCCTCATCCGTAAGGACATTGCGTACCTGAACCGTTACCTTGCGGTCATAGCACTGGAACATTTCGTCAACCTTTGAAGGTCTTGTCTTTTGGGTCAAGATGCTTACAAGCGGAACAATCACTATTGAGGCAAGCATTGTGAAAACTCCTGAATAGAGAGAATTCTTGAAGACCAGTGAAAGGAATGCACCTGACACCTTAAAGAGTCCGAGTGAAATGCAGAGCTGAACAATCATCATGCCCACACCGAAGATAAAGCTTACGACGACAGAGGCCTTTGTGGTTTTCTTCCAGTAGAGGCCATAAAGGAATGGAGCAAGGAATGCACCGGAAAGGGCACCCCAAGAGATTCCCATGAGCTGTGCGATGAACGTAACCTTTGATTTTGCCTGAACGATTGCAATCACAGCAGAAATGACGATGAATACGGCTACGAAAATGCGGAGGACAAACATGTTGCCCTTTTCGCTCATCTTCTTTTTCTTGTAGCCACCGATGAAGTCAAGTGTAAGGGTTGAGCTTGACGTAAGCACCAGTGAAGAAAGCGTTGACATAGACGCGGACAAAACCAGAATCAAAACGATTGCAATAAGGAAATCTCCCAAACCGGAAAGCATTGTCGGAACCACGGAGTCAAATCCCTGAGCGCTTACGACATCCTGAGTCGTAAAGAGGCGGCCGAATCCACCAAGGAAGTAACATCCGCCTGCAACAACGATTGCAAAGAATGTTGAAATGACGGTACCGATTTTGATTGACTCTTCATTTTTGATGGCATAAAATTTTCCAACCATCTGAGGAAGTCCCCATGTACCAAGAGATGTAAGGAGGACGACTATCAAAAGGTAGAATGGCTGTGGTCCCAGGAATGAAACGAAGCCACCCTGAAGTCCGTTTCCTGCATCAACCTTTGACATTTCGATGATGGAGCCCATAAGTCCACCGTGTTTTGAAAGAACGGCAAGGATTACGGCGACAATGCCAATCAGCATGATGATGCCCTGGATAAAGTCGTTGATTGCCGTTGCCATGTATCCACCCACGATGACGTAGATTGCGGTAAGGACAGCCATGACGATTACACAGACGGAATAGTCCACGTTGAATGCCATGCGGAAAAGACGTGAAAGACCGTTGAAAAGGGATGCAGTATATGGAATCAAAAACAGGAATGTAATTGCAGATGCGGCTATCTTGAGTGACTTTGACTCATAGCGGTTTCCGAAATATTCAGGCATGGTTTTTGAACCCAGGTGCTGGGTCATGATGCGGGTGCGGCGGCCAAGGATGACCCATGGTAAAAGGGAGCCGATGAATGCGTTGCCAAGACCAATCCAAGTGGAGGCCATACCAAAGCTCCAGCCGAACTGTCCTGCGTAACCGACAAAAATGACGGCGGAAAAATAAGACGTTCCGTATGCGAAAGCCGTTAACCAGGGACCTACAGTGCGTCCCCCCAAAACGAATCCGTTGACATCCTTGCTCTGTCTGCGGCAGATGATTCCTACTGCGATGAACACAGCAAAGAAAATAACCAGCAATGAAATCTTGATTGCCATAATTAAATCCTTCTGCTACGTTGATAAAGTTTGTGAAAGAAGTTTCTTTCAATAGTAGCGTCAGTCATTATGCCACGTCTGGGAAAATATGTCAACTTGAAAGGCGGAGGCGTTCAGGCTACTTTAAGAGCTTATCCAGAACCTTGTCCTTTTGCCGCCAGTTTTTGTCCACCTTTACCCTAAGGTCTATGTCCACACGGTAGGGGAAAATCTTCCGGCATTCCTTTATGCTTTCAACACGGATTTCCTTTATCATCGAGGCCTTTTTGCCTATGACGATTCCCTTCTGGCTTTCACGTTCCACACAGAGGTAAGCGCAGACTGCCATGTGGTTGGGGCCTGTCATCCTTATGTCCTCTATGCTTACGTAGAGGGCGTGGGGTATTTCCTGCTTGAGCCTGTTGATTGCCTGACCGCGGATTATCTCTGCAATGCGGAATTCGACTTCCTGGTCCGTGTAAAACTCCTCGGGATAGAGGTGGGGGCCTTCTTCCGCAAGATCATAGAGGGCCTTGAGCACCTGGTTTATGTTCCTGTCTTCAAGAGCACTGATTTCTATTATGCGTTCTTCCGGGAAATCCGGAAACAGTTTTTTTATGAATGAACGTGCCGCATCGACTTTTGCACCGGGAGCCTCGGTCTTGTTTATTGCGATTACGGTCTTGTCCGCATGTGGGAGAGCCAGATTTGCAATGAGTTCCTCTTCCTCGCCATGGTCGCGGGTTGAATCAATCATATATAGGATTGCGTCACTGTCGGCTATCTGGTCGGAGGCAATTTTTGTAAGCCTAAGGTTCATCTTTTTGTCGCTAAGGTGAAGTCCGGGCGTGTCCACGAAAACGAGCTGTCCCAGGGAAGTGTTCACTATGCCGCGAATTGTATTCCTTGTGGTCTGTGGAATTGAAGAAACTATGCTGATTTTTTCTCCGCTTGCCGTATTCAGAAAAGTTGATTTTCCCGCAGAAGGACGCCCAATAATTGAAACAAGGGCAGTCTTTGGTCCGACGGGTGGAATTTCATCCTGTACATTTTCTTCACTCATATTTGCTCCATCTTGAATATTCATCATATAAAAGTATCATAAATTCAAAAGCTTTTCCAGTTGAACGCTTCAAAATCCCCCTACTTCACTAAATGCGATTTTTTCTATATAATAGCCGGCATGAGTGACTCTAAAAAAACTGAAGTAAACGAAGATACTCTTGAAAAACTCCTGTATCTTTCAAGGCTTTCCCCTGAAAGCACTGACATGGCAACCCTGAAAAAGCAGGTTGATGACATTGTAGGCTATTTCGACATCCTTTCAAAATACGATGACAGCGAAAATCCTTATGACGCCTACCCCACCACAAAGGCAGACGCACTTCGCGAGGACGAGGTTGTTCCAGGCCTTGAAATGCACGACGTAAAGAAAATAAATGAGGGACACTTCCTTGACGGATATTTCCAGGTTCCCAAAGTACTTGGGGAGGGTGCGTGATGCAGACCATAAAAGAAGCTGTTGCAGCCTTAAAGGCAGGTACTGTTACGAGCGAAAAGCTTGTTCAGGATTCAATCAATACATTTGAATCAGATAAAAAATCATCACTTCCACTCAACGCATTCATAGAAATGTATGACGACGCGCTGGAACTTGCAAAGGCCGCCGACAAGGAAATTCAGGAAGCAAGAAACGCAGGAAAACTCGACGAACTTTTTGCAGAAAAACCACTGCTTGGACTTCCTTTTGCAAACAAGGACAATATTTCAGTACGCGGAAAAAGGCTTACATGCTCTTCCAAGATACTTGCAGGATATGTGGCCCCGTACAACGCAACTGTAATCAACAGGCTCATGAATGCTGGTGCAATTCCACTCGGACGCTGCAACCAGGATGAATTTGCAATGGGCTCTTCAACTGAATATTCAAGCTACGGACCTACAAGAAACCCGATCAACCGTGTATACGTTTCAGGAGGTTCTTCCGGTGGTTCTACGGCTGCGGTTGCGGCAAACCAGGCACTCTTTGGCCTTGGAACAGAAACAGGTGGTTCTGTAAGGCTTCCGGCATCCTACTGCGGCATCTACGGACTTAAACCGACATACGGTGTATTGAGCCGCTGGGGAGTTGTAGCCTACGGTTCATCCCTGGATCAGGTTGGCATTTTGGGCCACACTCCAGAGGATATCGCACTTCCGCTTTCCCTGATGAGCGGTGTGGACATGTACGACGACACTTCGGCAGACCTTCCTGAATCACAGAAACTAAAGAAACTTGAGGCCATGAGTGACTCTGATTTTGCAAAACTCAAGGTCGCAATTCCAAAGCAGTTCCTTGAAAGCAAGGGTCTTGATCCTGACGTGGGAAAGGTATTTGCCGATACACGAGCATGGTTTGAAGCCAAGGGAGCAAAAATTGACGTGGTGGACTTACCGGTTCTTGAGGCATCCATCGCATCATATTATGTAATCGCCCTTTCCGAGGCCGCATCCAACCTGAGCCGTTTTGACGGAATTCGCTACGGCCAGAGGATTGACAACGGAGAAGGATACGACCAGCTTTATGTGGACACACGTTCAGCGGGATTTGGTCCTGAGGTAAAGCGAAGAATCATCATCGGAAACTATGTCTTAAGCGAGCAGTTCTCCGGCGACACATACAAAAAGGGAATGTCAGTACGCGCAAGAATCCAGAGGGACGTTGCAAAGCTCTTTGAAAGCTACGACCTGATACTCTGCCCCACATGCCCCACCCCATCGTTCAAGCTGGGAGAAAAGGTGGACGATCCTCTTGAAATGTACCTGAGCGACCTCTTTACCGTATTCGTGAACCTGGCACGTATTCCTTCAATTTCAGTTCCATGCGGACACACTGCGGGAAAAGGCGTTGAGGCAGGCATTACCAAGGGATTTGACGGAGAATTTGCGGCTGCGGCGGCACGTGGAGACAGCGACAGCATGCCTGTTGGCGTTCAGTTTGCCGGTCCAATGTTCAGCGAGGCAAAAATCCTTTCCATAGCACAGGCCTGGGAAAATGACCACCCTGGTTGCGGCAGTCCAGTAGCGGAAAAATAGGACAAAAGAATGGGCATCTCCAAAAAATTAAAGGTTTTGGAGTTTTTTTGAATATTTTCTTTGATTTCTCTCCAAAACTGTCGTATACTGTAATTATGGAAGCTTCGTTTCTCAATCCCTTCCTTTCTTCATGTCAGGAAGCCTTTGTAACTATGTTTAACCTGGAGTCTCAGCACAAGCAGCCCTACCTGCTAAATCCCATAGGAAACAATTCATGGGAGATTTCGGGATTGGTGGCTGTAAACGGAGAGGAAACGGGCATAGTGGCTTTCCGACTGCACAAGATTCTTGCCAACAAGATGCTGGAGCTTTCAGGAATAACGCTGGAATCCCCAAGTGAACAGGAAGCGATGATGAAGGATCTTGTTACCGAGTTTACCAACATCATCACAGGAAATGCGGTTTCCTCAATCAAAAAGAACATATTCGTTTCTTCCCCAGACATCCGCTATGGAGAAGACCACGAAATACCATGGCCCCGCTCAACAAAGATAATAGCCGTCCCCTTCTACACAAAATTCGGCTCATTTGAAGTTGACCTATGTTTCAAGGGAATGTAATTTTTTAATTCATAATTCATAATTCATAATTCATAATTCTTAATTCTTAATTGTCTTTGACCAATTGTAAAATGTTTGGATTTTTGCTATAATCTTCCATTATTGTTTACAAATGGACTCCATGGAGGTCTCCTTAAATGGCAATTGATAAATGGGAAATCGTAATCGGATGTGAGATTCACACTCAGCTTCTGACAAAGACAAAGGCATTCTGTGCATGCGAAAATCGTTATGGTGGAATGCCCAACACCCGCGTATGTCCTGTATGCCTTGGACTGCCAGGTGCAATGCCCCGCATAAGCAAGGGATATGTTGAGCTGGGAGCGGTTGCCGGACAGGCACTCAACTGCAACATCGCACGCTTTACCAAATTCGACCGCAAGCACTACTTTTATCCGGACTTGACCAAGGGCTATCAGATTACCCAGTACGACATCCCTTTGTGTACGGACGGCCATGTGGACCTTCCCATGTCAAAGCTTCCCAAGGATCAGCAGGTTGGCGGTGAAAAATGCAGGACAAAGAACTTTATCGGAGACGACTGCATCATCGACAACGGAAAATACCGCCGCGTCAGGGTTGAACGCATCCATCTTGAAGAGGACGTAGGAAAATCTCTCCACCTTCCCGGACAGCACTCTTACATCGACTACAACCGCTCGGGAACACCGCTTATAGAAATCGTAACCAAGCCGGACATGACAAGCCCGGAGGAAGCCGCCCTCTTTATGGAAACCGTACAGGAAATCCTCCGCTACGTAAAGGTGACCAATGGCAACCTGGAAGAAGGAAACATGAGGTGTGACGCCAACATCAACCTGAATGTGTGGGAAGACGGAAAGCTCTACCACACTCCTATCAGCGAAATCAAAAACCTGAACTCATTCCGTGTCATCCGTGACGCATGTACATACGAGGCCAAAAGGCAGCTTGAAGAATTCATCAACGACAGGCAGGAATTCAATCCGGGATTCAAGGTAACCATGGGTTGGGACGAAGCCAAGCAGCAGACAGTTGTTCAGCGTACCAAAAACTCATTTGTTGACTACCGCTTTGTAGTTGAGCCGGACATCAAGCCGTTCTCAGTCAGCGATGAACTTGTTAACCGTGCAGGCTCAAGGGTTGGTGAACTTCCAGAGGCAAAGAGGAACAGGTTCAAGAAGGAATACGGACTATCTGACTTTGACGTGGAAACCCTTACTTCCACACGCGAGCTTTCACTTTGGTTTGAGGATGCCGCAAAGGGTGCCAAGGACGTTAAGAAGGTTGCCAACTGGATTCTTGCAGAACTCCTTGCCGTTTTGAACGAAAAGAACGAAACGATTGACGACGTAAAGATAACTCCCGCACACATCACCGAACTTGTAAACATCATCGCGGAAGGTAAAATCTCCGGCGCACAGGGAAAGACAGTTTTTGCCGAAATGCTTGAGACAAACAAGATGCCGTCCGAAATCATAAAGGAAAAGGGTCTGGAAGTTGTAAGCGACAACAGTGCCATCGAAGCGATAGTGGACAAGGTTATAGAAGCCAACCCCAAGGCAATCGAGGACTTCAAGAGCGGAAAGACAAACGTTATCGGCTGGCTTACGGGTCAGGTAATGAAGGAATCCAAGGGCAAGGCTAACCCAAAGATGGCTTCAGAGCTTGTAAACAAAAAGCTTTCAAGCCTTTAAGATTGATTTTTTATTGAAATTTGTTTAAAATATAGAGGTAGGATAATTTATGTTAAGGTTCATAGTTACATTTCTTATTTCTATACCTTCCATCCTCACGCTGGTATGGAAGACAAATTATATAATGGCGCATCAGGATGAGTACAGCGAACAGGACAGGTATGACTTCATCAGATATTTCGCCGCAAAGCTAAAGAAAAACGCACACATCAAAACCCACGTATTCGGGCTTGAAAACCTTCCAAAAGAAGGCGGATACATCATGTTCCCAAACCATCAGGGAAAATACGACGCAATCGGAATCATGGATGCCCACGAAAAACCTCTGTCCATTGTCGTTGACGCAAAAAGGTCTAAGCTGCTGCTTGTTGATCAGACGGTCAGGGTTCTGGACGGCGTAAGGCTTGACGGAAGTTCAATGAGGAACCAGATTGAAGGCATGAACAAAATCTGGCGTGAAGTAAAGAACGGAAGGCGCTACATCATCTTCCCTGAGGGCGGATACAAGAACAACCGCAACAATGTTCAGGAATTCAAGCCGGGTGCATTCAAGTGTGCAATCAAGGCAAAAAGCCCCATTGTTCCTGTTGCACTCATAGACTCATGGAAACCGTTCACATTGAATTCGCTAAGGACAGTGGAAACCCAGATTCATTTTCTGGAACCGTTGAATTATGACGATTACAAGGATTTGAACACACAGCAGATTGCCGACCAGGTGCGGGCTTCCATCGTTAACAAAATAGCCGCATGCCTGTAAAGATCCGGGTAAATTGAATGAAAATCTACCGCATTCCTCAAAACCTTAAAACAATCCTCTTTGACATTGACGGAACCCTTTACACGAACAATGCATGGGTTCTGGAGCAGGTGGACATTCAGGTAAGGCATTATGCCCACATCAGCGGAATAAGCGAGGATGCAGCCCGAGAAAAAATCAGGAATTTCAGGAAGAAATGGGCGGCAGAACATGACGGGAAAAAAATCAGCCTTGGAAACACCTTTGTCCATCTGGGCATTCCGGTTAAAACCAGTGTTGAATGGAGGAGCATGCTTCTTGAGCCGTCACGCTATCTTTCTCCCGATCCAAAACTTAGGGTTGAGCTTGAAGCCCTTAAAGAAAAATATCATCTGATCTGCGTAACGAACAATTCAATTTTTGCCGCACAAAAAACACTAAAGACAATTGGAGTTGAAGACCTGCTTACAGACATAATCGGCCTTGATTCATGCTGGAAGTCAAAACCCGACAAGGCGATTCTTGAACTTGCTGTTGAACACGGACAGTGCAGTGCAGAAGAATGTCTTTCCATCGGAGACAGATATGACATTGATTTGGACATGCCCCTCACTATGGGAATGGGAGGCATACTTGTGGATGGGGTTGAGGACATCTACGGCTTGCATTCAATTCTTGACGGCAAATCTTGAAGATTCCACTACTTTTTCCAGAACGACGGAGTAAAGAAGATTATCATCGTATAGAATTCAAGACGGCCTGTCAGCATGATGAAGCTGTACCACCATTTTACCCCTGCAGGTAGCCATCCGTAATTGCATGCAGGACCAAGCATTCCAAATCCAGGACCGATGTTTCCAATCATGCTGAGTGCACCCGTAAACGAAGTGAATACATCCATTTTTCCAAGGCAACCGACAAAGGTTGTGATGAAAATCAGGCACAGATAGACAAAGAAGAACGAAACGACGGTATAACCCAAATCCTTTTTGACAGGCTGTTTGTTGAGCCGCAAAGTGAATACCCCATGAGGATGGAGCATGCGGAGGATTTCGTTTTTGGCAATCTTATACAAAACAACCCAGCGTATGACCTTTACGCCTCCGGAAGTTGATCCTGCACTACCACCGATAAAGAACAGCATAAGTATTATGACCTGGCTTGCAGTTGACCATGTGGTAAAGTCATCAGTTGCAAAACCTGTTGTAGAAGTAATCGACATTGTCTGGAATGAAGAATACCTTAGCGACTGGAAGAACCCGCCGTATTTGCCCATCTCAAACAGTGTTATCAAAATCATGGCAGTAAAGCAGATTCCGATGTAGGCCTTTAATTCCGAATTGTCCTTTATGTCCGTAAAGTTTCTTTTTATAAGTGAATAATAGAGCGAAAAGTTTATTCCCGCAAGGAACATGAACACGGTGATGATCACATCAATAGCAACGGAATTGTATCCACCGATGCTTGCGTTCCTGGTGGAAAAACCTCCAGTTCCCAAAGTTGCAAGGGCATGACACAATGCATCATACAGGGACATTCCCGCAACCTTAAGCAAAACGAATTCAAGCACGGTAAATCCCAGGTACATGAACCAAAGCCATTTTGCGGTATCCGTAATCTTTGCAGTAAGCTTTCCCTTTTCAGGTCCTGTAGTTTCCGCCTTGATCAGCTGGAATCCACCGACCCCAAGAATCGGAAGGAGAGCCACAGTCAAGGCCACAATTCCCATACCGCCAAGCCAGTGGGTAGTACATCTCCACAGGTTTATGCTGTAGGTATATGGTATCTGTTCAATTTCACTAAGGATGGTCGCACCCGTTGTGGAAAATCCTGATGCACTTTCAAAAAATGCGTCGGTAAAGCTTGGAATCGCACGGCTGAACCACATCGGAAGGGCACCAAACAAACTCACGGAAACCCATGCAAGGGCAACGACAACAAATGAGGCACGTGTGGAAAGAACGGACCTCTTACCCTTTCCTGCAAAAAAGAAGATTCCGCCAAGGACAAAACTTACAATCATTGGAATCACAAACGCGGGCAATACCTTTGTCTCTCCATGGACCACAGCTGAAACTATCGGAAACAAAAATGCAAGACCTACAATCGCAAGAATCAAAAATGTAATACGAAACACCGTAAAAACGACGGACGCCTTATTCTTTTCCACTGAAGTTCTCCACTATTTTTTTGTCACCGATTTTTTCTATCAAGACAAGATGGTCACCGACATTAAAGACAGTATCACCGTTTGGAAGCTGATATCCTGTGCTACCCGGCTTTTTTATCAGGAGCATGAGGAATTCTCCCGGACGTGCAACTTCCTTTAGGGATTTTCCAAGATACTTGCTTTTAGAAGGAATGTCACATTCAACAATCTCAAACTCACCGGAAGACAGGGTATGAACATCGGTTACGTTCTTTCCGCGCAGATGGCTCATGATGCTGTCTACAACGGTATCACGTATTGGAACGGTAACATCAACACCAAGCCTCTGGGCAATATCCGTGAATGTAGAATTCGTTATGAGGGCGATTGTATTCTTTACGCCAATTGACTCAAAGTATGCGGCAACAACCATATTCATCTCGTGGTTGTGGGTTACGCAGATTGCAAGGTTGAATTTGTCAAGGCCTTCTTCCTCAATGAAGCTTTCGTCGGTAATGTCCGCACAGAAAACCTTTGCATCAGGGAATTTTTCGATGGCAGCATCACAAAGCTCGTTGTCCTTGTCTACAATAACAAAATCCTGGGTTACACTCTTCTGGTTCTTTTTTCCACCAAAAAGCTTCCTCAAAACTGTTGTCTGCCTGTGCTGAACAAGACGCTCTGCAACAAGCGTTCCGATTTTGCCTGCGCCAACCATTACGACTTTCTTGATGTTCTTTTTACCGGAACCACAAAGTTCAAGGAGTGTATTCATATTGTCGCGGTGTGCAAGAACTCCGATTGAATCCCCCGCGTGAAGTACGGTGTCACCAGCAGGAAGCGATGCCCCACCCTTGTCTTTATCAACAAAAACAACAATAAGCTTGCATTCGGTCAGGGTACGGATGTTCTTGATTACAATTCCGTCCATCTGGCTGCCTGGTGCTATCTGAACGGTTGAAAGCTCATATTCTCCGTCACCAAGTGGAACTACATCGGAAACTCCATGTTCAACTGCGGTAACTATTGCTTCTGCAGCCTCTACGTCCGGATGGATCATGTAGTCTATTCCATACAGAGGCCTGTGGTTGTTTGCAAAAGTTTCGGCATGATGTTTGGCGGCCTCATTTGTATTCACGTAATAGGCATAATTCCGCACGCGCGCAATCTTGAGCACATTGGGATAAACCGCATCCACAAGGGAACAGGTAATCATGTTTATCTCATCGTTTTCAGTTACGGCAACCAATGCATCCGCATTTTGAATTCCCGCATCCTCAAGATTGTTCAGGTTGTTACCGTCTGCCTGAATTACAGTACAGTCCAGCATGTTCCTTGCATGGCGCACGGTATCCTCATCGTTCTCCAGAATGGTTACGATATTCTTTTCTTCTATAAGCCTTTTTGCCAGCTGTACACCCGTAAAGCCGGCACCAACAATTACAATGTTCATAATTTCATTATACCATAAAATTAAAGATTACTTCAAGAATAATGACAGATTGACATCAATTCATTTTTATGGGATATTTTTTTTGAGGTGGTATTATGAAGATTTTGAAAATTTCCGCATTTGCATGTCTTTCTCTCGTCATGCTTTTGGTCTGTTCATGCAAGGAAAAGGATGGCGCATTTGTCCCCGAAGGATATTCACTTGTGTGGTCAGATGAATTTGATGTGGACGGAGCCCCCAACAAGGAAGACTGGGATTATTCACTTGGCGGCGGTGGCTGGGGAAATGGAGAGCTGCAGAAATACACTGACTCAAGGGATAATTCTTACATAAAGGACGGTCATCTTGCCATTGTGGCCCTCAAGGAAGGAAGCAAATGGACAAGCGCAAGGCTTAAGACCCAGTACAAGCATTCATGGACATACGGATATTTCGAGATAAAGGCAAAGCTGCCAACAGGAGTGGGAACATGGCCTGCAATTTGGATGATGCCGGAATTTGACAAGCATGGCGGATGGCCACGCTCAGGAGAAATAGACATCATGGAATCTGTGGGCTTTGATCCGGACAGGATTCACACAACTGCGCACACTGGAGCCTACAACCACAAGAAAAACACCCAGAAGAACAACAACGACATAATCAAAAATACCACGACAAAATATCATGTCTACGCAATTGAATGGACCGAAGAATACATACAGTGGTTTGTTGACGGAAAGCCTTTCTTCAAGTTCGACAAATTGAGCGATGATTCCGAGGAATGGCCGTTTGACCACAATTTCTACATGATTCTGAACGTAGCTATAGGCGGAAGCTGGGGCGGTCAGGAAGGTGTTGCAAAAGACCTGGAAAAGGCGGAGATGGACATAGATTACGTAAGGGTTTACCAGAAAAACTGATTCACGCGTAACCTGAGTTCAATCTGATTGTTTTAGCTATAAGAGCAAAAATTTTAAGGAAGGGTATGTATCAATTTATGAAAAAATGGTACACTAGAAAAATGAAAGATTCAAGATTTATTGGAAAAAGATTAGTTAAACTCACATTCGTATCCGTATTTGTCCTGTCAGCTTTCATGGCAGTATCATGTACTTCAATTCCGGAAACAGTTCCTGATGACGCACACCAGCTAATTCAGCTTGCACAAAACGCAACTGACCAGGGAAACACAAAGCTTGCACGCTATTACTATGAGCAGCTTTTGGAAAAGCACGGAAACGAAGCGGACATTTACATCGAGGCAAATTTCGAGCTTGCCCATCTTGACATCAAGAATAAGAATTACGATGACGCTGTTCCACGTTTGGATCAGATTCTTCTGATATATGACAGTGTGGCACCTGGTGTTCTCCCAGGCAAATTCAAGAAGCTTGCGGCCATTGATCTGGCAAAAATACCGGAAGAGGAAGCTGCAAGAATCAGGGCAGAAAAACAGGCGGCACAGACCACACAGCAGTAAAAGACATCATACTTGACACAGGCGTGGGTTTTTGATATTATTTTTACATTATTTGGCGTCTTACCCAAGCGGTAAGGGACAGGTCTGCAAAACCTTCATGCGGCGGTTCGATTCCGCCAGACGCCTTAGAGGGGCTGTTTTAGGAATACTTGGCAGCCCTTTTTGTTTTTTAAATCAGGGGCATGCAGCTTTTTAACGGGCCGCTGCTCCTTAACAGGTTGTATTGCCAAGCAGCAACCTGAAGCATTACCGGTGACGGTTTTGCACATATATTTGCCGGCTACATTTTGTGGTCGGCTTTTTTTGTACACGGCGGGAGAAAAGATGGCTTGGAAAAACATGATTAAGAGATGCATTACCCTTTTACTGACATGCTTTCTTGCAATCACAAACGCACAGTCCCATGACGGCCTCATGACAGGGGAAAAAGACCTTAAGTGCATCAAGACTGAATTTTTTGACATAATCTATCCTGAAAGCTCAAAGGAAAGTGCCGCCGAGCTCTACCTGCATGCCGACGACATCTACCGTGAGTTATGTGCCGACTACGGAATGACTCCAACCCTCAGAATGCCTGTAACCATTACAGGGGCTCCGGAAACGTACAACGCTTATTTTTCAACATTCACATACAACCACATCATCCTTTACGACACCACCCCACAAGAGAGCCTGAATGTCTTTGAGTCAACAATTTGTGACACGTTCAAGCACGAGATGACACACGCACTAACCATAAACATGAAGAATCCGTTCTGGACTTTCATGGCAAAAGTATTCGGGGATGTTGCCATAGTCGGTGACTATCTGAACATGACCACAGCGATAAAGGAAGGTGCATCGGTTGCAGCGGAAAGCAAGGGTGGATACGGCCGCTTAAACAATCCCTATTACATGCACACTGTAAGGCAGGCAAAAATCCAGGGAACATTTCCGTCTCATGCAGACATTATGGGTTCCAGGGACATTTATCCGAACGGCAACATGTCGTATACCTTTGGAGGCCCGTTTACCAAATGGCTGCAGGATAAATACGGCATGGAAAAATACGCCGAATTCTGGCATGCAGGAATCAATAACGAGGCAGTGACATATCAGCTGGTATTCAGGAAGATATACGGACAAAGCATCAGCACTGCATGGAAGGAATTCCAGGAATCACTTTTTGTTCCGGAAAATATCCTTCAACTTGAAGGTGCAGATTATGTTCAGGCTGTACCGGGAACAAGCGCCAACGGTTTCCTTTACTCTTCAATCACTGCGGGTAAAAATAAAATTGCATGGCTTGAACAAAAGACATCAACTGTATGGATGAGCGAAAAAGATGAAAATGGAAACATGAAAAAGGCAAAAAAATTCCTTAGCATGTTTTACATTGAATCAATATCACTTTCCACGGACGGACGTTATCTGGCAGTATCATATTACACCCCAAACGCGGCAGAGGCTGACTATCACATAATGGTTTATGACACGGAGAACAAAAGTCATGCCACAGTAAAAGACAGGTCTTTAAAGAATCCATTTATCATGCAGACGGAGGAAGGCTCATTCCTCTGTGCAATAAAAAACCACGGACAAAGTGAAAGCCTTGTAAAATACAGGATCATTGAAAAGGGAAACACAAAGTCAACGAAGATAAAAGGCTTGGAGGAATATTCCATCTATGATTTTCCCAGAGGCGACTACATTTATTCTCCGGTGGATTTTGGACATGGACGCATGGCCTGCATATTCAAGAAAGACGGCAAATCTCAAATAAGGATTTTTGATTCCGACATGAACTATCAGGAAATCGATTTGTCGGGAAACAATCTTTTTGTGCAGGGATTGTCTGCAAATGATGATTCCACCCTGGTGTTCTCATGGGCAAGGATGGATACCCTTCCACGTCTTGGCCGTCTTACCGTTGCTGGGGACAGTGCAATTCTTGAGCTCAGCGGAACTGATATCTCCGGCGGCATCTATAATCCTGTTTCATTCAACGGCAAGTATTTTTATTCCGGAAATTTCGTTGACAGAACAAGACTGTTCATGCAGGATCAGGACAAAGCGGACTTCATGCAAACTTCCGTTAAAGTCAGCCGGCACATGGGACAGGAAGCAGACAGGGAACAAAGCCTTTCCAATGCGGACGAGATTCTTTCTGATGCGAAAAAATGGAATACAATTCTTTATGGAAAAGGCATAACAGCACCCTTCACGCTCATTCAGGAATACAAGCAGACAGGAGACACAGACGAGATAGTATTTCTCGGACTTACTTGGATAAGCTCAAACCCATGGGATGGAAACCATTTTGCTTTTGGTGGCGGCATTACTCCATGGGGCAACAAAAAAGGCGGATTCATGACCCTGATCAGAGGAGGCGGAAACAGCACGGCATTCAACTACCAGATTATTCCTTCAGTATTATTCAATAAAGACGGATTCATGCAGGCTACGGCAAGCACCACAGTCAACGCAAAATTTTATCTTGGCAATCAATTTTACATCTTGGCACAGGACAAATCCCTGCTTTTTCTTGGGCATCAGGAAACAAACAAAAACGGACTATTCATAAATGCATTTGGAAACATTGATCATTCATCAGACAACATTGATCCTGCATTTTACCTTTCGTTCAAAAACAATTTCGTACTCATGCTGTCCAACGTAAAACAAATGGGAACAGGCATCTACAACACGGGTGGATTCAGTGCCCAGCTGAACTACAACATATACTCAAGCAATTACATAGACGAAAAAGAAGGCTTTGTCAAGGGAAATTTTGAACAGAGCCTTTACCCGGTACTTAGCGTCTCAATTCCAAGGCTTCTTCCACTTGAATGCTCAAACACTCTGAGTTACAACCTTCCGTTAAAAGCGACAGCATTTTTTGCCCCTTCAAATTCAACTTTACTTGCAGCATCCTTTAATTCCGTTTTATTCTCTGCGGAAATTCAAAAGGGCCTTACTTTTTTTCCGCTATATTTTAACCGCATTACCTTGAGGGGAGAATATGCATTTCATCTTGATGACAGAAATTCAAATGTATCCCTGTTCAACTTATATGATTCAATCAATGGCGCCCAGTTAAGCTACAAGGATTACCTGAGTTTTACAGCTACAATATCGGGAGCGATAAACACCGGTATTTTTGCCTCTGCATCCATGGTCCAGGATATTGGCGTAAGGTTCATTTATTACCCCAGGGACAAATCAAGCAAACCGTACAGGGTTTCCTTTGTTACATCTTTAAACTTTTAGGCATATAGTTTATAATCTCGTTATGGAAAATTCAGAAACAAATGAATACGAATTGATTGTAATCGGTGCTGGTCCTGCGGGTCTGGCAGCTGCCCAGTATTCAGCAAGGGCAAATTTAAGGACACTTATCCTGGACCAAGGTCTTGGAGGCGGTCAGGTTGCAAACATATTCAATCTTGAAAATTACCCCGGTGTGTTCCCCCCAGTTCAGGGCCACCAGTGGATTTCCACAATGAAAAATCAGGCTGAATCTTTTGGCGCGATAATCAAGCAGGCCATTGTCAGCTCAATAGATAAAATTGACGGTCATTTTGCGGTTAAGACAAACAGCACGGAATACACTTCCCTTGCATTGATAGTTGCCACAGGTGCGGAACACAGGAGTCTTGGTGTCGCAGGTGAAAAAGAATTCAGCGGACGCGGTGTATCCTACTGTGCCACTTGCGACGGTCCTTTTTTCAGGAACAAGGAAGTTGTTGTCGTAGGCGGCGGAGATTCTGCATGTGATGAGGCATCTTATCTTTCAACCCTGTGCAGTCATGTAACCGTGGTCCACAGGAAAAGTCAGTTCAGGGCCCAAAAGGCTGTTGCCCAGAGGGTTCTTTCCAACCCAAAGATTTCCGTAAAATTCAATTCTTCAGTAACTCAGATTATGGGAGACACAAAGGTTTCCTCAGTTGAATTGACGGATACTGTCACCGGGGAAAAATCCACATTGCAAACCTCGGCTGTTTTTATTTTTGTAGGCATGATTCCGCAGGTCTCACTTTTCTCAAACCTCAAGACAGATGAAGCGGGATACATCATAACTGGAGAAGACATGGAAACATCCATTCCAGGATTATATGCGGCTGGTGATGTCCGTTCTAAAACATTCAGGCAGATTGTCACGGCATGTTCCGATGGAGCCATTGCGGCTAACTCTGCCCTAAACTACATTCGGCTATTACGAAACGAGGAATACAAATAAATGAAAATAAAAAGATTACTTGCTTACATTTCAATTCCGCTTGCAATAAGTGCCGGGCTCTTCTGTCAGGGCAGTTCTTTGTCAGTATCAAGACAGGCTGCGGCAGATGCACTTCCGGCAAACATAACATTCTGGAGCAATTACGAAAATGACGTTCTTGCACAGGCTATAGTTGACCGCATGGACGACAGCGAGCTTTTGGCACAGACACTGATGTTCGGATGGGCTGGAGCTGAACCGAGTCCTCTTCTTAATGCATGGGTAACACAAAGGAGTCTTGGCAGCGTCAAGGTTTTCGGCTGGAACACAAACAACATACAGCAGGTTGCAAAATCAATAAAGCTGCTTCAGGAAGAAGCACAGACATGCAGGTTCAAGATTCCACTGTTTGTAGCCACAGACCAGGAAGGCGGATGGATAAGGCACGTAAAGGGAGAAACAACAGAAACTCCTGGCAACATGGCAATCGGTGCATCTGGTTATCCGATCGACGCATATTATTCAGGCTATTACCTGAACCGTGAGATAAAGGCCCTTGGCATCAACATGAACTTTGCACCAACCGTAGACTTGTACACGGATCTTGACTCAACCGTAATCGGCCCACGTTCGTTCGGATCAAATCCAAAGAATGCTGGAATACTTGGAGAAGCATTTTCAAGGGGTTCCATCGCAGCAGGAGTAATCCCCACGGCAAAACATTTTCCCGGACACGGAGACACAAGTCTGGACAGTCATGGCAGGCTCCCTCAGATAAACATATCAAAGGACACCCTCATGAACAGGGAGCTTGTTCCATTTAAATATCTGATTCAGTCGGGTATTCCGGCAATAATGAGCGGTCATCTTTCTTTCCCCCAGATTGAAACAGACGGTACACCAGCTTCCCTTTCACGCTACATGCTTACTGATGTTCTTCGTGATGAACTTGGATACGAGGGGCTCATCATAACAGATGACATGCAGATGAACGGTGCAACAAATTTTGCAGGATCTTTCTCCCGCTCCGTGACCATGGCATTGGAGGCAGGCAACGACATCATAATCAGTTCCTCAACAGCAGGACTCAGCAGTGCAATGTGGACAGAAAACCTTAACCGCATGCAGTCTGTCCCCGAATTCAAGGCAAGGGTAAAGGATGCGGCATATCGAGTAATCCTTTCAAAGCTGAATTATTTCAAGGGTGGAAACGCAGCACCGCTTTATCCAGATGCCGCCACAATCTACGAAAGCATACCGGACAAGGAAGGCCAGCAATTCTTCATGGACCAGGCATGCCGTTCAATTACCCTTTACAAGCAGGGAAGTGCTTATCCCCTAAAACCATCAGACGAAGACAGGGTTCTTATAGCAGGCCCATTCCTTTCGCTTTATGAAGAGGGAAGAAAACGTTTCCCGAACGCCGACACATTCCACTACAGTTACGAGCTTGCGGATGACCAGAGCAATTATTCAGACTGGAATGCAGAGGGAATCGAAAGCGTTGCACGACGATACGACACCATCATAGTTACGGTATACGACTGGCATACGGCAAACATAGCACGGAGACTTCAGTATCTGAACAAAAGGGTAATCATCTTTTCAATACTGTCACCGGTTTATGTTCTGGATGGATTTGAATGGGCAGACACAATCCTGTTCGGCTATTCATACTCATCATTCTCGTTTGCGGCCTTGTGGGGTGCATTGCATGGCGAATTTACACCAGCAGGCATCGTACCACTTTCGATCTCTAACCAAAATTAATCTTGCAGCATAATCGGAGCGTAAAATGAAAAAGGATATTGCAGTTTTAGTAAGCGGTGGCGGAACAAACCTTCAGGCCCTGATCGACTGGGAAAAGGAAAACGATGACTGTCCGTATCACGTTGCAATCGTCATCTCAAACACAAAAAACGCATACGCATTGGAGAGGGCAAAACAGGCAGACATTCCGGCTTTTATACGGAGTCCATATTCTGTTCTTGGCGCGGAAATTGCAAAGACTGCTGACCGTGACACAAAAAGGATTGCAGTTTCCGATGCCATACTTGAGCTTTGCCGTGAATACAAAATCTGTGCGATTGTAGAGGCCGGATTCCTTACTGTTCTTGGTGGGAAAATAATCGACGAATATTCGGGACGCATCATAAACCTTCACCCTGCCCTGCTTCCAAAATTCGGTGGTGTGGGAATGTGGGGTCACGCGGTTCACGAGGCCGTCATTGCAGCAGGAGAAAAGGAAAGCGGATGTACGGTCCACATTGCGGATTCAGGCTGCGATACGGGAAAAATTCTTGTACAGAAAAAAGTGCCTGTGCTTGAAGGCGACACTCCCGACACCCTTTATGAACGCATTGCACCTGTTGAACACGATGCGATTGTAGAAGGGACATGCATGCTGGTCCGGGGCCTGTAAAAAAAGGCCTGTTTATCTCAGGAGGTTTTCCAGTTCTGCGTTTTGTGCCTGGTATGTGGAGTCATTTGGATTTAATGCAATGACCTGCTTGAGGTAATACTGCGCGCGCCTCCAGTCCTTCCTGCCATAGTAGATCCTGTAAAGGCGATAGAGCGAATCCTGGTTTCTTGGGTTTGCGGTCAAGCTTGAGCGGAGATCTTCCAGTGCTGCATCACTTGCTCCCTCGGTAAGACTCTTCTGGTAATAGAGGAAACTTTTCATCTGTGTGCTTGCATTCGGCAACAGTGAATTGATAAGGGAAAGTGCCTGACTTGTCCGCCCCGTACCAACAAGGACTTTTATATACACCTGAATGTTTTCTTCCAGAGTGCTATCGTTCTTATAAAGTTCATCGGCAATGTTCCATGCCTCATTGTTTTTTCCAAGCGAAAGGCAGATGTCAACATGATTGTACAGAACGGAAAGCGGAACATCCTCTGCCTTAATCATTTCTGAGCTCATCGAATATGCCTCGTTGTACCGGCGGGCCTTGTTCAGCTCCTTTACATAAACTTCCTTTGCCTCCATATTCTGTCCGTCCATCGCCAGAACCCTAGATGCAAGATCTAGCGCTGTTTTTCCCGCAATGGAAGAATTGGACTCCGATGCAATCTGTGCGGAAAGCAGGAGGGTATCCTTGTCGTCAGGATAGAGGGACAGGGCCTTTGCCATTGTATTGGATGCAAGGGACAGGTTTTTATTCCAGTTTTTCTGAAGCTGAGCCCTAAGCAGCAGGTAATAGCGGTCGTTTGACGAAGTCCTTGAATAAGAGTCAAGCAGGGAAGATGCCTTTATGTAATCGCCCTTTGCCATGAGTATGGAAGCACGCACAAGAGTAAAGTTGGAGTTGGTAGGCTCAAACTGAAGAACCCTAAGTACAAATCCCTCTGCCTTGTCGTAAAGCCCCAGGGAAATGGCAGACTGTGTGCAAAGCTCAAGATAGTCAATGTTCTGTGCAACAGCAGAAAGAAGTTCCTCGCCCATATCCAGGGCCTTCTGGTATTCGCCTATGCCCTGATACGACTGTGCCAGTGCAAAAAGAATCTCACGGTTTTTTGGAGCGGATGCCAAGGCCTTGTTCAGATATGTGATTGCAGTCCTGTAGTCTTCCTTTCTGACAAGCAAAAGCCCCATCATGTAGTTTGCAAGACATGAGTCCGGTTTTAGGGCAAGGGCCTTGGTAATGGCCTTCTCGTATTCCGGATAATAATCGCTTTTTGCAGGTCTTGTTACCAAAAGCAGTGTCGGAAGCAAAAGCGTGTAAAAATCTGAGTTTCCCGTGCTTGAGTCAAATATGCCTTTTTCCGCAGAATCAATTGCGGGTGTATATGGATTTGAATGAGTGACACGGCTGTAGTCATAGTTCATTATCTCGGAGGGCCACACGATTTTCATTACACGCACGCATATCTCAAGCAAAACCTGTTCTACCGGCGTATATTCCTCCGAGGCAGGTTTATGGAGTTCAGATATCGCAAGCTTGAATGATGACGGAGAACCGTTTTCCGCATAGTCCAATGCCTTTTTGTCTATTGAATAAAAATATGTCCCTTTAGTCTTTGGAAATGAAATGCTTACACCAAGGCTGGTCCCTGTTCCTGTTGAACCAGAAGAACCTCCGATAGAACCAGCAACAGACTGACCGTTTCCAGAACCAGCATTTGAGCCTGAACCTGAATCTGACGCTCCATCACCCCACTTGTGTCCTGTAGATGAGGTTTCCTGAGAATTATCCTGCGGCTTATTGGGATCAGGTGTACTTGCACATGAGGAAAACAAGAATGCCAAAACAGCTGCAATCGCAACAACAGCATGCCGCCTAAAATTCAATTCTAGTCATCCTCCATAAGGGAATCATCATCCATGTACGGGAAATCCTTGCGCCTGATCTGCTGGATGAAATACAATACCACAAGAATGACCCCGATAATGACGAAAAACAGCGGCCACCACTGATGTATGAACGTGGACAGCGAAACTTTAAGTATGTGGAAAGAAAAAAGGGAAAAGAAAATCCCCAGAACTATAAGGCTGATTGCGGGAAAAAGATATATGCTCTTCATTCGCCTGAGCTTATAGAGGCCTGCAGGAACAAGGGATATGCCTGCGGCAATTACCATGACAGGCCAAGTCTGCCTCATGGTATATGGAATGACATGCAAGTCGATAAGCAGGTGCAAGAGCCCCATCTGAAGGAAAAACAGGCCAAGCAGAATCAACAGCCAGTTGGAGAAAGGCCCCAGCCCAAGGAACAGGAACAAGGCACCCACAATGATGTTGACGATAACCCTCGTTGTGATGGTTTCGCCAGAAGCAAAGGAATGGGTCGCCATCAGGAAGATTCCCACTATTACCAGTACAATTCCCAGCACCAGCGCAATGGTTTTCCCCGATATTTCCCTGAGTTTCTTGAGTTTCTTGTTTTCTGATGAATCATCGCTCATTTTTGACCGCTTCCTTACCTTGAATTCCTCTCTATAGAATATAATACTTTTGACATCTTGCCAATATCTATTTCCTTTGTTACAATCAATAATATGAAAGATAAGTTACATAGTTTTTATATATTTGCCTCAGCCGCATTCATTTTTCTGCTTGCCTCATGCTCACAGAGTACAGGACCCGTTCAGGAAAGGGCATTCACCAGGGAATTCCAGGAGGAACAGGCCCAGTACAAGCACATCCTGGAGAACGAGGACTTACCGTCACAGACAAGATTCGGCGTCATAAACCAGCTTTCAAAGAACATGCTCGCCGTAAAAGACTATAACAACCTTATTATTTTTCTAACCGACTGGGTGGAAGCCCACCCTGATGATGAGTACAATGCCTACTGGCTCCTGATGACAGCCTTTGCCTATCTTGAGAATGAGGCTGATCCCATGGCACAGTATTATTTTGAGCGCATACTCATTAATTACGAGGACCTTATTGTTGATGGCACATCCGTCCATTACCGCTGCCTGATGCACCTGATAAAGCTCTGTGACACCCCGGCAACACGCATAAAATACTTCAACCAGCTGATAGCACGCTTCCCCAACGAAGTGAGCACGACAGAACTATATGTCCGCATGGCACTTGAATACGAGAAGGAAGGAGACTGGAAACAGGCCCTTAAATGCCTGCAGCTCTTTTTGGATCAGGAAGACGCCGCCACGATACAGATCACCGACATTCCAAACGCATACATGATGGCACGCCAGCTCATCAACTTCAACAACTCAAGCAAGGACTGGACATATTCAAGTCTGGACAGGCTCATACGTGACATAAAGGTCGCCATAAACGACTACGACCCGTATACGCTGGACACCTTGAAATCCAAGGTCAACTTCTTTGCAATGTCATGGAGGCAGGACGAGACAGCCGCCAATGCGCAGGATGAGTTTACCATGGACTCCTACATGATCGGAAACACAATCCACTACGCCTCTACCATAGACGAATCATCCACGCCAAACGAAGCCTACCTCAAGACCTGGGGATGGACTTCCTATTTGAACGTATGGTACTTCTACTTCCGCAGGGTAAACTTCCCCGCCGACCCCGACATCCACGGCCGCTGGGAATGGGCTGGCATCTACTACGGCGAAAAAATGTAATTTTTTGCAGCTAAGCACAATCAGACAATGACATCCCTCCCCCATACTTGACGATTTTCCATGTTGGTTTTATAATGAATTTATGGAAAGCAATGAGGCTTTGACAAAGGTTTTGAATTCTTACCGCGGCTATTACAACATCAAAACTGATGATGTTGAGCCTCCTTTTGTCGCAGAAGCTGTTTTCCAGTCCCACACAGAAAAATACCTTTTGGTCAAGGCGGCCCACGTCGCTGACATAGACTCCAACGAGTTCGTTTTTTTCGCAAAGGAATCCACTCTCACCCAGGAAAAGCTTTCTGAACTGGATGCCATAGCATGGGAGCGCGGCATTTCAAGAGTCCAGCCAAATTCCAACCACAGGAATTCAGACGTGATTCTTATCGTCATTGCAGATTCAATTGAAGAATCTGTCTTTACGACGGCAAAAAAGCTCAAGCACTACAAGTCATATAGATTTTCATTTTGGGGATGGAGTCAGTACAGGCTAATAGCATATGACTGTTCTACGGGAAGATTCGCATGCAACCGCATGGGAAAGGACCTGAAGAAAGTCTTTGCATAAAATAAGTTCTCTATGGAGGAGAAAAAAATGACAGCATTACTTATTATTCTTGCTGCAATTGCTTTGCTTTTCCTGGGCTATGTTTTCTATGGCTCATGGCTTGCAAAACAGTGGGGAATCGACCCCAAAAGGACAACACCGGCCAAAGAAATGAAGGACGGAGTTGACTATGTTGCCGCAAAACCGGCGGTTCTCATGGGACACCACTTCTCATCAATTGCAGGTGCCGGTCCAATCAACGGTCCTATTCAGGCGGCCGCATTCGGATGGGTTCCCGTATTCCTGTGGTGTGTTATCGGAGGTATCTTCTTCGGAGGACTTCAGGACTTCGGCTCACTGTTTGCTTCTGTAAGAAACGGCGGTAAATCAGTAGGCGAAATCATCAAGTCTTCAATGGGCAAGACAGCTAAAAAGCTCTTCATCATCTTTGCCCTTTTGGTTTTGATCCTTGTTATCGCATCTTTCGTAAACGTTGTTGCAGGTACTTTCTTTACTGCTGAAGGTGCTAAGATGGGATTTGTAACAAACCCAACCAACAACCAGACAACAGCACTCATTTCAGTTCTGTTCATCATCCTTGCGGTTATCTACGGAATCCTCACAAACAAGTGCGGAGTAAAGACTCTTCCGGCTACCATCATCGGCATTGCAGGCATCGTAGTTTCCATCATCGTGGGACTTAAGTTCGGTCTTGCCATGACAAGGACAACATGGATCATCCTCATCGGTGTATACATCGCAGTAGCTTCTTTGATTCCTGTATGGATCATGCTTCAGCCACGCGACTACCTCTCATCATTCCTCCTTTACGGCATGATGGCGGTTGCTATCGTGGGTATCGTAATCTCTGCATTTACAGGCAGCGCTAAATTCACTGTTCCTGCCTTCAACAATGCTAAGCTCGGCTCAATGTTCCCGACACTCTTCATCACTGTTGCATGTGGCGCATGTTCAGGCTTCCACTCATTGATTTCTACTGGAACATCCTCAAAGCAGCTTGACAACGAAAAGAACGCAAAGGCCATCGGTTACGGTTCAATGCTCATCGAGTCAGCCCTCGGTATCATCTCTTTGATCGCCGTCGGTATGGTTTACAGCAAGTGGTCAGACGGTGGATTCGGTTCTCCATCAGCCGCTTTCGGTGCAGGTATCGCAACAATGTTCGGTGCAGAGGGAACGACTGTATACAACACAATCAGCGCCCTTCTTACCCTTGCAGTTTCTGTATTCGCCCTTACATCACTTGACACAGGTACACGCTTGAGCCGCTTCATGTTCTCTGAGCTCTTCCTCAAGGACAGCGAAAAGACATGGAAGGAAGCAAAGGGTGCCCGCAAGCTTCTTGCACATCCTCTCTTCGGTACAACTCTGATGGTTGTAGTAGGCTGTATCCTCGGTGGACTCTCACTGTCTCAGATCTGGGGTCTCTTCGGTGCAGCAAACCAGCTCCTTGCAGGTATCGCATTGATGGCAGTTGCAGCATGGCTCGGTGAAGTCGGAAAGAACAACAAGATGTTCTTCATCCCGACAATCTTCATGCTCGCAGCAACACTTACATTCCTTGTAAAGACAATCATCGCAAAGGTTCAGGCAGTTGCAGCAGGTGCTCCATGGGGCGACTGGTTCCAGCTTGTCTTTGCCGTAGCAATGGTAATCCTTGCAGTCATCCTCGTAATCGAAGGAATCAAGACTTTCAGCAAGCAGGGAAAAAAGGCAAAATAAGCTAATACATTAGCTTAACCATAATCCCGTCCGTCCTTGTGATGTGGCGGGATTTTTTTATGTTTCAAGATGTTTCATTATTGATTTTTTTTCATTTATCTGCTGTAATTTAAGGCGGATATGACGAAGACAAAATTGAATGCACTAAAAGCCGTACTCCTCATCCTGCCCGCAGTTTTGTTCATATCCTGCATGACTTCACAAAAATCAGCCAAAAGCACTTCTTCAAAATCTTCTGATATGGGGGAATACTACACCGGAATAGGCCGCACACCCCAGATTGTCGAACTCTTTTTTGCGGAAGAACTTGGGACTGCCACCAACCCCAACATCAAATCGATAAAAACCGGCAAACCCGCCGTCCTTAACACAAAAATCAATGACCCGGACTGGGACATAAAGAGCCTTACCGTCCAGATGGAAATCAACGGAAAAGCCCAGGCCCCCGTCACCACCACATTCGACTATCAGTATCAGGAAACCTTTGTCTTCAGCACCCCCCTGGACCCAAAGGAAAAAGGAAAATGGAAGGCCAAGGTCTGGCTAACCGACTGGCAGGGCAACCGCAGCGAAACCAAAACAATAAGCATCACCGTAAACTGAAAAGTGAGGAATTAATTGTAATAACTACTTGATTTTTATGCATCATTGATTTATATTTAAACAAAGGCATTCGCAATCTAGCGTCTTGCCCCATATTTGCGTGCCAAGATAACTTGGCTATACGCCCGCCGGTGCTGTAACACTATGGCGGGCTATTTTCTTTTCTTACGTTTCTTCCTCTTTTTAGTGGAAAGGCGCGTAATAATGTCAATGAAAAGTTGAATCGCTGTAAACAGCAAATCCAAGAATACGCCTTCGCAGCCTAGCTGCTCGGAGACTCGCTAAAAACAGTCCACTGGACTGTTTTTGCCCTGCAAAGCAGTGCCGCTCCCTACATACTCACTCATAACAGCCTCCTAGTCTTACGTAATCCATCCTGATTTCTCAGAACAGTCGAATTCTGGAGGCAAGGACCGCCATTGATTGCAAATGCCTATACTATATATATAGTATCAGACCTTCATTTTTAACAATTATTGGGAGGAATTTTTGATTTTTTTATGTTTTCGTGTAGAGAATTGGCAGGAGATATTTTTTTTATGGTCTAGGGTAAAAATATACCTTGTCATCACCGCGTCTTATCCTTGCGCCATTTGCATGAAGCTCGTAGTAATCCTCTTTAAATGAATTTTAACTGGTATTTTGTATGGTGTCAAGTGGAACATTCCGCATTCACAATTCTGCATCCGAAATTCCCCATTATTCTCAAATTTCTTGAAAATAACTTGAATTTCACAACAAATTGCACTATCATTTATAATATGGAGGTATAACATGAAGAAAACTTCTATACTTTTTG
Source organism: Treponema sp. (assembly GCA_016281495.1). GTDB lineage: Bacteria > Spirochaetota > Spirochaetia > Treponematales > Treponemataceae > Treponema_D. The sequence goes on from JAEEIU010000002.1 coordinate 56,007, forward strand.
TATCAGCACTGTTCATGATTGCATCAGCTCCTGTTTTTGCTCAGGAGGATTCTCTTTTTCAGATTGAAGATGAACAGCCGGTGGTTCAGCAGGAAGTGGAGCCAGTACAAGTTACCCAGAGAAGCCTTAATCAGGCAAGCTCAAGGGTTTTAAATGAACTCCGGGATCAAACCCAAACAAAGGCAAGCTCCATAGCAAATAGAAACAAGAACCGCACAAACCCGCAGGATTTGATCAACGGAATAGAAAGCCTAAAGCAGCAGTACCTGCAGCTAACCTCAGGCCTTAACGGTGAGGAAGACAGCTACATCCAGGAAATGCAGGACAAATGCGAGGCAGAGATTCAGGCCAGAATGCTGGAAGAACAGAGGATGGCAGAACTTGAATCCGATGGCGTAACATTGAACTCACGCGGTCAAAAGCGTCTTGAGAACGACATTGCGGGAATCAAGGACAAATATGAGAAACTGATTGACAGTCACAAGAAAAACTCTGTAAACGCACAGACAGAAAGGGCACTGCTTTCTCAGATCAACTCAGCAATCAGGACACTTGAGTCATCCACTTACACTCAGTCATCAATCTCCGACGAAAACCTTAAGCTTAGCATCGGTGAATATGACGGAACTAAGGATGTATGGCCATATACAGTCGTGCTTTACCTGGCAGGACAGCCTGTTGCAACTTTTGCAGGCAACCTCAGCTATTCGGACATCTCCGGCAAACAGATTCCGGCCGTACCTAGATATTCAGGTGACACAAATGATGCCAAGGCAGTTGAATACAGCAAGTACCTTGATTCAGTAGAAATCTTTGACACATCGTTCAAGACAGAACCTCTTTTTGTCGAGGCACAGGTCACATACACAGTAAAGGCAAAGAATCCTTCTGAACCTTCATCATACACTGTAACTGTAAACGGCGTTCAGCTCAAGAACATAATCACCGAAAAGATCATCAACACATACAACTGCAGGGATCAGTTTGACTTGAACTACAGTCCTGCAAGCCCGGTTGAATGGACAGCAAGCCCGGCACAAACACCAGCAGCACCAAACAAGACTGTTGCCGCAAACCCGCAGATAGTTGAATCTCCAAAGACTGAGGCCAATTCCGGCACTACAGTAAATATTTTCCCACCGATATCAATCGTAATCAACGTACCGGACTCAGACAAGAAGGACAACAGTCCAAAGCACAACATCGTTGAACCACAGCAGAAACAAGAGCCAAAAAGGGAAGCTCCTGTAGAAAACAGAAAAAACAACACTGCTCCTAATGCAAATGTTGAGAACACAAGGACAACAGCCAAGCTTGTAGAGGATCCAAAAGGCAAAAAATCAGTTTCTGCCCTCCTCTATTGTCTTCCTGGAACCATCAACTTCTACTCAACACCAGACGGATCAGACGGTGCCCTGTCATTGGGATACAACCTTCAGTTCACTGTATGCCCACGCCTTTTCCTGGGTGTCAACCTTGAATTCGGTTTATTCCAGAGCGACATGTTCAATTTCAACCGCTATTCTGGAGGTGGCTCAGACTCATCATCAGGCGGGTCTTCAATGAATTACTTCTCTGATGATTTCTTTGATTACTGCGGAGACGGTTTTGGATTCTATCTTATTACCGCACAGATCGGTTCTTTCGTAAACCTTAACAACAACATCCGCTTCAACTATTTTGGTGAGGCTGGAATCTGCTCTGACAATTTTGTGGCAGGCGCAGGATGCAACTTTGAGTTCTATTCAAATACATTGAACTGGGGTGCAACAGTAGGTTATACAGGACTTGTCTGGGACGATTTAACATACTTGAACAAACTGAGTTTCGGATTAGAATTCCTGTTCTAGAATGAAAACAGTTTTCATAAACTCTGTTAAGGAATGCCTCGAGGGAAACATCAATAACCTCAAGGCATTCTTTATTTTTTCTACGGACATTGCCTGCAGGACATGGGCAGACTGGTGTGTAATCAACGGGAATACAAAAGCCGTCGCCATGGAACGCTTTATGGCATGGGACAATTTCAAGGGCACATATTTACGTGCAAAAAAAGAAGGCCAGACTGCCATTCCGTCATTGCTTAGAAAACTATTCATCCAGGATTTTATCCGCCAGAATGCAGAAAAAGGCAATGATGACCCATCAAAACTCAGGAAAATAATAGCACCGGAATTTGCCGACACGGCAGGGGCATTTGCAGATTACCTTAGCAAAAATCTTTCTTCATTAAATCTGTGGAACACCCGCATGGAGATGTACAGGGATGATTACGGAACCTGGGATCTTGAGGACAAGGATTACAAGATTCTTTATGAATCATACAAGAGCTTTCTTGAAAAGAACAATCTTTTTGAGCCGTCCTGGGTTCAGGATGTAAAGCTTGAAGAATCTGACATTGAATTCTACATAGTGTTTCCAGAACTGCTTGAAGATTTTGAAGATTACGAGGAGATACTGGCAGAATCAAACAATGTCACTGTATGCATGCTGAATCCCGACATACAGGATCCAAAGGCCTATGAATATCCTGATTCGCGCTCAGAGCTCAGGCAAACCATATTACAGATAATCGATCTTGTGCACAACCAAAAGCTCTTTGACTGGACCGACATTGCATTGAGTGTTCCAGATTTGGACACATACCGTCCTTATCTTGAACGTGAGCTTGAATTATATGACGTGCCTTTTGTAATCAGGGCAGGCATTCCGCTTACCAAAAACAGTTCGGCAAGAATTTTTGAATCAATACAAAACTGCCATCAGACAGATTTTTCCTATGACAGCGTACGGAACCTTCTGCTTGACGAATCCATTCCGTGGAAAGACAAAACAGTCCTGACGTTAAACTATACCGAAGACGGAAAAGCCATTCAAAAGAAAATTGAAGTGGACCTTACAAAAACAAGGGAATCACTTATACGACACGGCAATGAACTTCACTGCATGTTCCCATACGAAGATAAAGATGACGAGGGAAAGAAAAAAAAGATTGATCCATGGATAAAGTCTCTTCATGCACAGAGGCGCATGCATGCTTTACAGGGCCTTACGGAAGAAGAACACAAGGATGAACAGGAAATTGCCCTTTACACTGCAATTAAAAACTGCGTGTCAAATTTCTACCGCAGGGAAAACAACTCGGCAGGATTTGATGCAATCCTTCAGTTTTGGTTTCAGTTCAAGGAGCATTTTATAAACGACAGCGATTTTACTTCTGATTCAAACAGGATTTTGAGCCGCTGTATCGTTCACCTTCAGGAAATGCGCAATCTGGAAAAAGACTTTTGCATTACCAACAAAATGGAAATTCCATCTCCCTTTGATTTTTTTGTAAAGGAATTGGGTCAGAAAAAATACATCCCGCAAACCGACCAAAGGGGCATTTCGATTTTCCCCTACAAGCTTTCTGCAGAGGCATGTTTTGCATGTCAATTTGTCATAAACGCAAGCCAAAAGCAAATCGACATCCAATACAAGAGGCTCGATTTCCTTAATGCAGCAAAGAGGTCCAAGCTGAACCTCATCAACACAAAAAACGGAAACCAGATTTCCAGAATCTTTGCATACCTTTATACCATTTCACCAAACAAGAAGGCTCCTGAGCTAATTCACATTTCAAGTGCGGTACAGTCCTTTGACGGTTTTTCCATACCACACAGCTGCCTGTCTGTAAGCGATAAAACAACAGAAATGGATGCAGGCGATTATCTTCTGAACGAAAAAAAATGGATTTATTCCGGATGCAGGGAAAAGTTTGACACAAGCACACTCCCGCGCAATGAAATAGAAAACCTGATTCGCTGGAAAAAAATTGCATCAAAACATTCAGGAAAAACAAACAGGACCGTCTTAACCAGCAGGGCAGAATTCTCATTGATGCAAAACAAGGACTATTCGATTAAAAGCGGAATTCAGGAATATGTAGAGCAAATCCAATTCCTTTCTGAAAACAAGAGGGATAAAAACGTTCTTGCATTCATTGAAAACGAAAAAAACAATCTGGAAAAATACAGTACACCACCTTATGATTCACTGCCAAAAGTTTCTGCACGGGGCGAACTTGAATATTTTTTTCCATGTCCAAGGCGATGGACTTTGTCGCGTCTGTTAAGGCTCAAGGCTGACTCTCTGGAAATTGATTTGCTTAAAAACTATGAAATGGGACAGCTTAACCATGACATCCTTAAAGAATTCATGAGGCAATATCTTGGAACCACCCTTCCCCATTTTAATCAAGTGAACAATTCTTTTGTCATGGAAGGAAAGGATGTAACTGATGCGGTCAGAAATCAGATTCATGAAGCAGCGGAAAAATCAATAAACAGGTTTTCAAAAAGCCCGCTTGTAAAAAAACTCTTGGACGCCCAGCAAAGGCAGATTTCGGATTCCATCTATGACTTTCTATGCATCCTTTTGATTCCATATGGCAGCCTTAATGCAAAAGGCGAAAGGAAGGATATTGCGGGAATAGGGAACTGTACGGTTTATGGAGTTGAAAACAAATGCATCACCCCTTCGGAAGACGAATCATACTTATACTTTGGCGTAATTGACTGTCTTTTAAAGTCACCCAGGATGAATGATTCAGAGACAGAGGGCTGGATAATCATAGATTACAAATCTACTTCCAGTTCGATTCCAGATCCAGATGAAATCAATGTGGACGAAAACGGCCTGCTGCACGATTTTCAGATGCCGATGTACATCAGTCTTGTACGCCCACAGTCAGAGGAAAAGCAGATTGATGCGGCATATTTTTATTCAATCAAAATAGAACAAAAACAAAAGAGAGCCGTCATTGACCGCTACAAAAACAGCGACAAAGACAATTCAACACAAGAAGCCTTTGAACCTACCCTAAAAGCATTCACCGAATACTCAAATGCTTTTTCTGAAAAATGCATGAACGGCCCTGAACCGTACATTTCCTATGACAACAAGGACCGTCTTGCCGTGCGTGTTGAACGTGACTGCATCACATGTGACTTTAAGTCAATATGCAGGACCACTTATTCAATTGCACAGCGCAACATTACATCAAAAACGGGGCTTGTCAAATGAGCAGAAAAAATGAATTCAGCTATCTTAACGTATTGCCTAAACCTCTTGATGACCATCAGGAAAAAGTCTGCTTTACGGAAAATAATACTGTCATTGCAGCCGGTGCAGGCTCTGGAAAAACTGAAGTACTGGCAAAGCGATTTGCATGGCTCATAATTTCATGCGGAATAAAAGTTCAGGAAATACTTACGCTCACGTTTACAAACAAAGCCGCCGCAGAGATGTACCAGAGGATTTACAGGACACTAAAGATTCTTTCTGACAGTCCCGACGTTTCAAACGATGTCCGAAAAAAAGCAGGACAGGCCCTAAGTGATTTTTCTCTTGCACACATTCAGACACTTGATTCATACAACGCATCCATTCTTCGTCAATGTGCAAACCGCTACGGAATCAAGCCGGACTTTAACGTGGACAGCAGCGACGGAAACAGGAACATCAAGGATGCCGCACTTAAATTCCTGATTAACAATTTTGACGATGACGTTTTGTCACACTACTGCGACAAGGGCATGATTCAGGATTTTGCGGAAAGCGTTCTTGCACATACCATAATCAAACACACCAGCATAGCAAGCCCTGATGATTTTTTTACGCAAAAACTCAATCTTCAGACTCAGATAGTCGTACAGGTATTCAATCATCTTGTTTTTGGCAAAAAGCTGGACATGGACACTGACTCTCCCATTTACAATGCGATACACAACTTCAGCACGCTCAATGCTTACAGGGATGCCGTACAAAACGAACTTGAAATTGCAATCGAAACAAAAAAGGATGTATTAAAGAAAAACGCCGAATTCATTAAAGAGATAAAACTCTTTATTGATATGGCAGGTGAGCTAGACGGTAAAGAAGAACTGACGGCAAATGACATAACGGAGCAAAGCCCAAAAACAAAGGAATACATAAACAGCCTCAACTGCATGATTAACCAGGCAATAAAATGTGCAACCATGAGCGGGAAGATTGCCTCCGTCAGCAGCATCCTAAAAAAAAGCGGAAGTTTCCACCAGGAATTGGCTTCTTCTTTACATTCGATTTTTGACTTTTGCATTCAATTCAAGAATACAGAAAAGATGATGGAACTTTTCAACAAGTTTTTGCAGGAAACAAACCATAGCAAGAGGCAGACAGGGAACCTTTCTTTTACAGATGTAAGCGCCATGGCATTAAAAGTCCTTGTGGAAAATGAAGACATACGCAACCAGGAAAAGCGGGCATATAAAAAAATCATGATAGATGAATTCCAGGACAACAACGGAATGAACCGAGACCTGCTTTACCTATTGGCATTGAACGATGGAGAATTTGAATCTGAAGATGGAAGTGCTGTTATAAAATACGATGACGACAATCAGGACAGCCTGCATCAAATGCTAAAGGACAGGCGTTCTCCAGACAAACTCTTTTTTGTTGGTGATGAAAAGCAGTCAATCTACAGGTTCCGTAATGCAGACGTATCAGTATTCAGGCAGTTGTCCGAGGAAAATGATTCATTGAGCATGACTTACAACTACCGCTCCATTCCAGAACTTTTGACTTCATTCAACCTGCTGTTTGGTGACTGCCAGATTTTTGATCCAGGCAAATCCGACTTAAAGTTTGAGGCACAGTATACAAAACCCGCACTTAAAAAGGACCTGGAAGAACTTCCCGCTCTTGACGGTAAAACTGTTCCAGTTCATGTCTGCATGGTGGACAATGATGCGCTAATGGAGGGAGAGCATTTTTTACCGCTTGAAGAACAAAAGGCATATTTCATTGCACGGAAAATCAAGGAAATCGTTCTGAAAGAAAAATGTCCGTATTCTGACATTACGATTCTTGACAGAAAAAGAACACACAGAAAGATGATTCAAAAATATCTTGCGATGTTTTCAATTCCTTTTGAGGTTGACCAGTACAAAAACATATTTGAATCAGGTCTTGTTTCTGACTTTTATTACTTCCTCAAGCTTTGCATCTATCCGTCAGATTCACAGGCCTTTGCGGCATATCTGTGTTCTCCTTTTGCAGGATTAAACGAAAGCTCTGTTGAAGTAATTGTTTCATACCTCCTCACGGACAACACGGCCTTTAATCCTCTGAATGATTTGCATGACGATGACATAAAGAAAGACATCGGTAATGATGAATATGAAAAGTTTACTTCCGCAAGAGATTTTTACAGGACATACCGTACCACAGTCCTAAGGCAAAAGATATGCAGGACAATATCAGAGCTGTTCCACTTTCATGCATACAAATACGAGACATATCTTTCCAGCGAAACCCAGCTTTATGAAGAGCAGTTTGACCTTTTGTTTGAACTGGCAAGACTTACCGATGAAGGAGGCAAGAGTCTGGGATGGTTCCTGGATGAAATGACTACACTGAAAAAGGACAGCTTTATGGACAAGGGTGATCTTGATGCGGCAGAAATCTCATATCCCCTGGAACGCAAGGATTCCGTCAAGATAATGACCATTCACAAAAGCAAGGGACTTCAAAAAGAACATGTCTTTATATGGGGCTGCACAAACGTAACTTCCACAGCAGAAAAGAGCCGCATGTTCTTCCAGGAAGAAATCGGACTTTCACTCAAGAACCTGGACATGTCGGATAACTTTTTCCTTTCAATTCAAAAAGAACATTTTAAGAAACAGGAACTTGCGGAATTCCGCCGTTTGATTTATGTTGCAATAACCCGCGCCGTAAAATCCGTTCACATTGTAGGACAGTGGACCAAAGAAATAAAAGAAAACAATGATTTTGCAATTCTTGAAAAACTGATCCTACAGCTTTATCCTGAATGCAGGAGTGAGGAATCTGCAGGCAAAACAATTTACGCAGACAGAGCTCCGTTTGATTACACAAACATTCAGCCGGTAAAGTATTCTGACTTGATTTTATCAGAAAGCCTTGAATCTATCAGAAACAGGGTTTTGGATGCAATGCCCGAGCTCAAGGTTCCGGAACATGAACATCTTTACTCCATAAATGCCATACCGTTAAAAAGCCCGAGCCACATTCATGACGAAGCCTCTTCCTCTGCGGGAAAATTACAAGCCGAAGACCTTTACGATGACTTAACCAGAATCCTTTCATGTTATGGGAAATATGATGATGATGCCGACGAGCCTGACATTCATGAAGAGGACGAACTGAATGACAATGTTTTCCGTGCGGCGGATTTCGGTACCTTGATTCACGATTATCTGTGCAAGCTGGGACTGGGCATTTCACCGGATGAATACGAACCTGATTTCAGAATGTTCAAGAACCTGAATGATGAAGACAGGGAAAAGGTAAAATCAATATGCATCAGGATGTGCCGCCAGTTTGAAAAAACAGGCCTTTACAGGGATTACCTTTTATCAAAAGAGCAAAAGCAGACATGCAAGAATGAATATGCCTTTACGATGTACGACGGAGAAGCCCTGTATCACGGATCAATAGACCTGATATACAAAAAGCCCGACGGAGAGGTCATCATCGTTGACTTCAAGACGGACCGTACCATACAGCCTGAACGGCACTTTAGCCAGCAGAAATGCTACAGGGAAGCCGCAAAATCCCTTGTTCCGGATGCAGATAAAATCACATGCTACCTGTATTACCTGCGCTTTGACAGGACAATAAAAATCCTAGAGGATGATTAAAGAACTTTGAATTGACAGGGATTAGAATTAAGGGAAAAGAAAAAGTCGGGTAACCCGGATTCGAACCGGGGACCTCTACGTCCCGAACGTAGCGCGCTACCAGCTGCGCTATTACCCGATAAAAGTACAATTATCCGTACAAAAAAATAAGCCACTCTTACGAATGGCTCGTATACGGGAGCTACGGGGCTCGAACCCGTGATCTCCGGCGTGACAGGCCAGCGCGATAACCAGCTTCGCTAAGCCCCCGTGATGTTGTTTAATGTATCATATTCAGCCGTGTGTGTCAAGCAGTTTTTTAATTATTTTATGTTTTTTTTCCAAGTGAGCCCAATCCCCGTTGACAGTCATTTTATACAGTGATAAAATCAGTTTACTATATTATTATGTATAAAGGATGTACTCTCCTATGTCAGAAGTAGAAGGAAAAAAGAAAGGTAAAAATACTGCAAAAATTGGAGCAGTAATTGTTCTTATTTTATCGGCGTTAGTATTCATTCCGGTTGGAGGATCTTCAATCCTTGACCACTTAAGGGTTAACAAAGACACTCCAATCTTTGGTAAATACAAGGGCAAGAAAATCGAATACAAGGCTGGAACAGAATTTGCAAGCACAGTAACAAATCTGGCAAATCAGTATCAGCAGATGGGTTATGACGTAAACAGCCTGTCAAATTCAATTTTTGAACAGGCATTCCAGGGCTATATTCAGACCCTTTATTTCCGCGATGAATTGAACAAGACAGGTTATGCCGCATCAAAGGAAGCAATCAACCGCCAGATGGTCCCTTACTTCACCGATGCAAACGGCAATTTCTCAAAGAAAATCTACAATGAGGCAAACCAGAGTTCCAAAGACGAGCTCAGGGCAAGCATTGAAAAGCAGATTCTTCAGCAGAGGTGCGTAAATGACCTCTTTGGAGTTGACTATGGTGATGACAAGCGCTTCCTGGGCCTTAAGGTTTCTTCACAGGAAAATCAGTTTGTTTCAAAGATGAACAGCGAAAAGCATTCATTCCTGGTAACATCATACAGCACAAATGACCTCCCAACAGAAGAAGTTCAGGCTTTTATCCGCAACAACGCAGATCTTTTTACAAAATATGACCTCTCTGCCGTTACACTCGTGTCACAGTCAGAGCTCCAGGCATTGTCAAAGCAGATTCTTGCAAACGAGATTACATTTGAGGATGCAGTTACACAGAAATCTGAGAAGCTCTTTACAGACGAAGACGGAAAGCTTTCCAGCTCATATTATTTCCAGTTGAGAAGCACACTTGTCAACGAGGATGACGTAGAGAAGCTCACTTCACTTTCCAGCGGTGAGTATTCAGAAGTTTTACAGACAATCCAGGGATACACCCTGTTCAAGTGCAACGGTCCTAAAACTGACGCCAACATCAACGATGAAGCAACAATCAGCTCAGCACTCACATACATCAAGGCAAACGAGCGCGGTATCATAGAAAATTATTACATTGGTCTTGCAAACCAGTTTATCAAAGACGCATCAACCATGCCGGACGGATATCTTGAGAAATTCAGTGACTCAGAGGCCCAGCCAGTTGACGCAAACGATCCAGCCATTGCCAGACGTATTGCAGATGGTGATGAAAGCATCGTAAAGATTTCCGGATTTGAGAACGCATGTCTCCAGCACGCCATCTCATCAGACGAGGCTCTTGCATTCCCAATCAACTATGGCAACAACGGTCTTTTGACAACCATGGCAGACGGAGCAGGTGTCCTTTCTTCACTTCCAAGCAGTGCCAGTGCATTGCAGACAATGTTCGCACTCAAGACAAATCAGATCAGTTCTCCGTTTGTTCTGGGAGACAAGGTTGTTGTCGCAAAGTGCATAGGCATTCAAACTGACGAAGTTACAGAGATTCCGTCATATTCATCAACTGTTTACTATGATGACTTTGACAACTCAAGCAATAAGATACTCAGTTCACCTGATGTAGAGAACAATCTTTTCAGTGCCCTTATTCAGATGAGCATGAGATAAGCCATGCAGCAAATTGAACGGCCCCGCATCCTCGACACAGGAACGGGGCTTTCTTATTCTAAAACGGTAGAATACAAAACTCGCTTCCTTTATTCAAAATACAATCCTTCAAAATCAATTCTTTCTTTAATTGAACGTACAGAGATTTTACCCGGAACACTTGTACTCATTAAATCCCCATGCCTTTTTTACGGCTTAGTGGAGCTTGAACAAAAACTTCCGGAACACTGCCCTGTAATTGCAGTTGAGGCAGACAAGGAGCTTTATTCGCTTGCACAGGAAAGCCTTGCGGAGATGAGTCCAAAGATTCCCGTGGAGCTTTTTTCGGCTGACGATTTGAATGAAATGGATTCCTATTTAAGGAAGCAGGCTGATTCAGGGGACATTAAGAGAGTCCTTCCCCTTGATTTTTCAGGCGGAGTTGCATTCCACACGGATTTTTACAACAGGATTTTCTTTGCCGCTCAGGAAATTGTCTCCTCTTTCTGGAAAAACAGGATAACTATCGTAAAGATGGGCCGTCTTTTTTCAAAAAACATATTCTGCAATGTTCAGCGCCTTTCATCTTCACTGACATTGGCTGATGTCGCACATACCGTGTCAAAGCCAATAATAGTTTGCGGTGCAGGAGAAAGCTTGGACAAGACTTTTTCAAATGCGGACGATGAGTTTCTTAGGACTGTAAAAGAAGGAGAATTCTTTATCCTTGCCGTTGACGCTGCCCTGGGTTCACTTTTAGACCGCAATATTCCGGTGGATGCCGTAGTTGCAATGGAAAGTCAGAGCGCGATACAAAACGCCTATATCGGTTCAAGGGACAGCCATATACCTGTTTTTGCGGACATATGCTCACGCCCCCAGATACCCGCCATATTGAATGGACCTGTAATCTTCTATGCCACACGCTTTGCTTCTGCATGCTATCTGGACGACCTTAAGGAAAAGGGTGTCATAGACAGTTTCATTCCACCATTGGGCTCTGTCGGCCTGTCTGCTACCCTTATTGCCCTTTACCTCAGGAAAACAGCGGAGACCAGGGTTTACATAACAGGCTTGGACTTTAGCTACAGCATGGGGCTCACACACGCAAAGGGAACACCTTCCCATAAAAGGCGTCTTTTTACCCATTCAAGGACAAGCACATTGGGATCTTATGATGCGGCTTTCGGCCAGGGATGTTCTTTTGTGCAGGGTAAAAGCGGCAGCATGATATCAAGCGGTATAATGGAGCTTTATGCCACAACGTTCAACTCCATGTTTGCGGGAGAAGAAAACCTCGTAGACATAAGGGACAACGGGCTTCCATTGCAGATAGAAAACGGCAGGATAGAAAACCCGTGCACAGGAGACAAAAAGGCATTTGCAGAGGCACTGGGCAGAATCAAGGACAGGAACAATGACAAAAGCCAAAAATGGATTCAGGAAGAAAAAGAGGCGCTTCTAAAAGCAAGGGATTTGCTTACAAACGGAGACAATTCTCAGTACAGGGATAAAAACGCAGAACTGAACAGCCAGCTTACGGAAATTCTTGCACCAAGGGATTACCTTTACATACATTTTCCCGACGGAACTCATTTTTCAACAGAACCTCAGTTCCTTAAACGAGTCCGTGCAGAAATTGACTTTTTCCTTAAATGGATTTAATGAATGAGGCAATGACTTTCATGTGTCCTTTTATGACAGGATATTTTTATTTTTGGAAATCCAGATAACTGGTTGCCTTTACACGCTCAAGATGGATTGAGGCTCCCGGATTGCTTTCCATGAATTTGTCCAGGCTGATTTCCGTTCCGTTCTGGAATACAGAGCAGGCGAATTTTCCCTTGTCGGTGATATACGGGAAGAATACGGCGTTTCCGTCAAATACGGCCTCGTCAACCTTAGTTTTGGATGAATGCCTTATCGCACCAAGATAGAACCATCCCGGCTCACGGTTTGCAAGAACATAAAGCAGCGGGCGAAGGGATTCAACTTTATAGCCAACATTAGGAACATAGCTTGATGCGGCAACCACACGAGAATCTGCAGTTATCTCCGACACAAAGAAACGGTCGGTTACATCCACCCCACCAGTAACATATGTATAGTTATTTTTTACAGATCGGACAGAAAGGGCTTTTGCGGCAAGATGGCGGTCCCAGTCAAGATTAAGCGTAAGATTCCATCCCTGGCTTTTTACACCAGCTTTTGAATAAGGCTCAAATTTTACGGTAGGCTGAATCAAATCAGATATGCGGGTTCCTTTTCCACTGTATGCCCTGACAATGCCGTCTACTAACCATTTTACAAATCCAGGGGCACTTACAACAAGAGTTTTACCGTTGTTATCTGCAACTTCCGGCTCAGAAATCCTCCAGTAGTTCAAGGCCTGGTCTTCTGGTTCAGGTAGATATGGCGTTCCTTTGACGATATAATATGGCTCACCTATCTCGTTGTATGCCACGTCTTCCTTGTATTCCATTGTCGGGAGGGCTGCCCTGATGGTTCCAATCATGGTCTTTACGTCGTCATACTGCCCCGGAATTGAAGTGGCCGCATTCCAGTCCATTGTACGCTGAGTCATGTTCAGGAGTGTCTGGAAGGAAGTAGTATATATTGAGTCAAATTGAATGCCGATTGGAACTGAGCGTGAAAGATATGAGCCGTATACAATAAGGTCTGCCACAGTTTTGTTTCCGTCCGGACGTACCTGAAGATATACTTCCGGGTTTTCCGTGAACAGGATTATCACTTTCTCTGCTTTTCCTGTAGCAAGATTACGGTAAAGCATCCATGATCCGCATGAATATCTGCTGAACGAGGCCCTTGTCTCTGTTTCGATTGAATCGCCGTTTATGACACTGACCTGAATATATGACTGCGGGCAAACTGAGACGACAAGATAATCGCCTTCTTTTTCTGCCCTTACCTGAAAATTACTGCCTGTCCTGTCCTGCATTATGACTGACTGCTTGGCCATAACCTCCTGAACAGGAGCCTTTAACCATATATTTTGAATTGTATTGCGCAAGGAAGTTGAGTCCGGAATACCTGCCCTGTTATAATCAGCAAAACAAATTCCAGCTGTTAAAAAGGCCAGCGCTGTGCCCACCAAAAATTTCTTGAACAATGCGGTCTTAATCATCTTAGACTCGTCCTCCTATGCCGGCAGCAGGCATCATATAATCAGCCACCGGTTCAGTGTCTTCAAAGCTCATGGCACCATCTGCCAGACGAACCTCGCCTTTTACCACTGTTTTGTCAGGATTATGAATCATTCCATCGTCCTCTTCATCCGGATGTCTTCCAACCGGGGCATTGCTCAGCAAAAGCTTAAGGCGGTTAAGCTGGTTTACCTCACTTGAACCCGGGTCATAGTCAACTGCAGCGATATTTGCGGCAGGATAACGGCGACGCAGCTCCTTGATCATGCCTTTTCCTGTAACATGGTTTGGCAGACATGCAAACGGCTGTACGCAGGCAATGCTGGGGCAACCGGAATGTATCAACTCAACCATTTCTGCCGTAAGGAACCAGCCTTCTCCAGTGATGTTTCCAAGCTGAACGATGTCGTCCACCCCTTTCATCAAATCATAAATGATTGTCGGGGATTCAAAACGGTGGCTCTTATTTAGAGCTTTCTTCATATATTTTCGGTAAAGTTCAAGGAACCATACAAATATTTTTGCATTTCTTTCGGTTTTTTTGGGGAAAGCAAGCTCCTTGTGGCGGAAAATGCCAGTACTGAAGGTATAGAAGAGGAAATCTGCCAGATCAGGCATTACACACTCGGCGCCTTCGCGTTCAATTACGTCAACTATCTGATTATTTGCCGTAGGATGGAATTTTACAAGGATTTCTCCTACAACACCAACACGGGGCTTCTTTATGGGTAAAAGAGGCAGATTGTCAAAGTCGCGGACAATTCCCTTTATGAGCTTGTGATATTTGTGGATTGAAAGTGATTTTAGCATAATCTGAGCCTTGCCGTTCCATTTCTCATACAGGGCATTGGCACTTCCAGGAACTTTTTCGTAAGGACGCACACGGTACAGTATGCGCATGAAAAGATCGCCTATCATTATAGACCGCAGGGCACGGTGCAGGAGCGGGAATGAAATCGTAAATCCCGGATTTGCCTCGAACCCCTGGGCACTAAGGGAAATGACGGGTACATGAGACATTCCTGCATCATTCAGGGCACGACGGATGAATCCAATGTAGTTTGTGGCACGACATCCACCGCCTGTCTGGGTAATCATGAGGCTTACGTTGTTCAGGTCGTATTTTCCGCTCTGCAATGCGGCAATCAGCTGGCCTGAAACAAGGATGGAAGGATAACATGCGTCATTGTTGACGTATTTCAATCCGGTTTCAACTGCGGCCGGATCAACTGCATCCAGAATCACAAAATTGTAGCCCGAATACTGGAATGCCTTTTGAAGAAGCTTAAAGTGAATCGGACTCATCTGTGGTGCCAGTATCGTGTGCTTTGCCTTCATCTCCTTGGTGAAAACCTGCCTCTGGTAGGCGGCACTCTTTATCTGAACCTTTACGTGATTCCTCTGACGTGCCTTTACGGCGGCTATGAGTGAACGTATGCGGATTCGGACTGCTCCAAGGTTAGAGCCCTCGTCTATCTTGATGAGGGTGTACATCCTGCTCTTTGACTTGAGTATTTCGTCCACCTGATCGGCTGTAACGGCATCAAGGCCACATCCAAAAGAAGTAAGCTGAACGAGCTCCAGATTGGGCATTTCGGAAACAAATGCGGCGGCCCTGTACAGGCGGTTATGGTAGGTCCACTGGTCGATTATGCGCAATGGCCTTTCGATTGCTCCAAGATGGGCAACAGAATCTTCGGTAAAGACTGCAAGACCCAAACCGTGAATCATCTCGGGTATGCCGTGGTTGATTTCTGGATCAAGGTGATACGGACGGCCTGCAAGAACAATACCGTTTGCACCCCTGGTAATTATCTGCTCAAGGGCCTCTTCTCCTGCCTGCTGAACATCCTTCTTGAATTTTTCCTGTTCTGCCCATGCCGCATCAACCGCAGCCTTGATTTTTTCGGCGGTAAGAGCTTTAAAGTGAGGCAAAAGTTCCTCTGAAAGACGTTCTGCCAGACGTTCCCTGTCGTAAATCGGGAGGAAGGGGTTCATGAAAAGGAGGTTTGAATCCTGACGCACACGGTCAACATTATTCCTCAAAACCTCAGGATAGCTTGTGACGATCGGACAGTTGTAGTGGTTTCCTGCACCCGGGTCTTCCTGCTTTTCGTACGGAGCACACGGATAGAATATGAAACGGCATCCGGAATTCAAAAGGCTTTCCAGATGACCATGGCTTATTTTTCCAGGATAACACACTGACTCAGAAGGTATCGTTTCAAGGCCTTTTTCGTAAATGCCCCTGCTTGATCTTGGAGAAAGACGCACACGGAAACCAAGTTGGGTAAAGAAAGTGAACCAGAGCGGATAGTTTTCGTACATGTTCAAAACACGAGGAAGAGCCACATCCCCCATGGTGGCTTCTTCGGCCTTTAGCGGAACGTAATAGTTGAACAGCCTCTTGTACTTCCATTCAAACAGGTTGGGAAGGTTCTTTGGATCCTCACTGTCGTCCAGCTGACTTGCTTCCTTATTGCTTGCGTCAACCACAAGGTCTTCTTTTCCAAGCTCTGCACCACGTTCACAGCGGTTGCCCGTAACGAATTTGCGTGAAATGCCGCCTGTGGTAAAGGTGTTTATCGTAAGGAGGCAGTTGTTGGAACACTTTCCGCATCTCCTTAATTCAAGATCCACATTGAATGATTCAAGCTGATCAAGGGTTGCAATCTTTGACTTTACGAATTTTGGAGTCTGGTCTGGATCATCTGGTTTGGGGCGCCTCAAGTCCTCCCACTGGTCCTTTGCAATCAGGGCAGAACCGTATGCACCCATGAGGCCTGCTACATCGGGACGGAATACGTTTACCCCGGCAATTTTTTCAAATGCACGAAGAACCGCATCGTTAAAGAAAGTGCCTCCCTGGACCACAACCTTGCTTCCAATTTCAGATGCCTTGCGCAGCTTTATTACCTTGAACAGGGCGTTTTTGATTACAGAATATGAAAGACCGGCAGAAATGTCGGCAACCGTGGCACCCTCTTTCTGGGCCTGCTTTACACGGCTGTTCATGAATACGGTACAGCGGGTTCCAAGGTCAACAGGTTTCGGAGCCATAAGGGCGATTTTGGAGAATTCCTGAACGCTCATTCCCATGGTTCGGGCAAAATTGTCAAGGAAGCTTCCACAGCCGGATGAACATGCCTCGTTCAGCTGAATTGAAGTGATGGCACCGTCCTTCATCCTAAGGCACTTCATGTCCTGACCGCCGATGTCCAGAAGGAATTCAACTCCGGGAACAAAGAAGTCGGCAGCACGGTAATGGGTTATGGTCTCAACTTCTCCAGCATCAACACCAAGGGCAGCCTGGAAAAGCGCTTCTCCATATCCTGTTGAAACGGCACGCGCAATATAGCAGTCCTTTGGCAAAATCGAATAGAGCTGCTTTAAGACACGAACCGCAAGATCCACAGGGTTTCCTGCATTTACGTCATAGAAACTCCACAGAATCGCTCCGTTTACGTCGGTAAGAACGGCCTTTGTCGTAGTTGAACCTGCATCCATACCAAGGAAGACAGGTCCGCTTGCAGATTTCAAGTCGGCAGAAAGGGCCTTTTCACTTGAATGGCGGGCATTGAATTCATCCAGTTCCTCCTGATTCTTGAACAGAGGCTCAAGACGCTGGACTTCCTGCATTTCCGCACCCACAAGATTCTTAAGGTTTTCGCGGAATTCCTTTATCGTGGGGAATTTTATCTCGGACTCCCCCTGAGTAATGCATCGTACTTCCCTTTCTGCAGAATATGCGGCTCCAGTGGCAACAAAAAGCTGGCTGTTTTCAGGAATAAGGGTTTCTTCTTCCGTAAGTTTGAGCGTAACGACAAAGCGGTGGCGCAATTGATCCAAAAAGTGAAGAGGACCTCCCAAAAAGGCAACATGACCGCGGATGGGCTTTCCACATGCAAGACCGGAAATAGTCTGGGAAACGACCGCCTGGAAAATCGAAGCGGCAATATCCTCACGCCTGGCTCCCTCGTTAATCAGCGGCTGGACGTCGGTTTTGGCAAAAACACCACAGCGTGCTGCAATCGGATAAATCGTAGAGGCACCCTTGGCAAGCTCATTCAATCCTGCCGCATCGGTTTCCAAAAGGGCCGCCATCTGGTCTATGAATGCACCAGTACCGCCTGCACAGGTACCGTTCATCCTCTGCTCCACACCACCCTTGAAATAGGTGATCTTTGCATCCTCACCACCAAGTTCGATTACAACATCGGTTTGAGGAATGATCTTGCGGACTGAAGTGGTAGCCGCCACAACTTCCTGAATGAAGGGGATGTTGAGCCACTGGGAAACAGAGAATCCACCAGAACCTGTGACTTTTACGCTTATGGTTTGCTCTGACCCCAACGGGAGTGTTTTCTCCAGCTCGTCAAAGCATTTTGTTACAACAGTTATGATTGTGTTGCGGATGTCGGCACGGTGACGCTCATAGGCACCATACAAAAGCTCGTTATTGTCACCCAAAGCCACCACCTTAACGGTAGTTGAACCGACGTCAATGCCGATTCTAATTGGTTTGACAGAAGGATCGGAAGCCTTGGTAAGCTTCATCGAAGAAAGTGTATTTTCATTTAAATTATCAGCCATAAAAACCCTTCCTAAAGGAATGATGCGGGCCGTCGATAAGATACATGCAAACAACAAGCCCATTATCTTCTTATAATATACGGTTTTTAATTTTATTTCAAGGGAGAGGGAAGTTGAATGATTAATTAAGAATTAAGAATGCATAATTAAGAATTGAGCTTGTCTTGCTGGTTGGTGATTGAAGAAGAGGTTTGTCACGCGGATTCGCATGTTGCTTTAGCAACAACGTCAAATCACATTCCTTACAGAAAGGGCTCGAAGAGACCTATTCGATTTTGCTGCTGGAAGCTACGCTGCAAATAACGCAAAATCCTTGTAGAAAGTTGTCTTTCTGGTTGGTGTTCTCATCTTACTGTTTGGTCATTCCGGGCTTGACCTGGAATCTTAGCGTTATATATTTTGTAGATTTTGACTCTTGCCGATTGGGTTAAGAAAAGTTGCTCCCCTTACAACAGCTTACACCAGAAAGCATGATGAAAACACCAGCTATACACTTCAAATTTAAACAAATTGCGTAGCAATTTGGAATCCGCGTGACAACTCAATTATGAATTACGCATTATGAATTACGCATTAGTAAATCATTCTCCCAGGAACAATGGCGTGCCTATCACTATGCCCTGGCCGGCCTTGATTTTGGAGAACGAGGCATCTGCGGCTACGGACATTTCCTCTGTAGCCGAAAGCCATTCATTTACTGCACTCTGGTTTTCTGATTTGACAGGAACCATGTACCATGAACCGCTTTCCTTCTTTATTTTGCCACATGCAATCAACTTTCCGCCGCTGACGACTCCGACCGGGATATCATTGCTTCCACCGTACTGGCTGGATAAAGTTGAACTCTTTGCCTTACCGACAAAAAGCTGTATCTTGCTTGAACTTGCAACCTTTGCGACAAATCCGTGAGTTGATGAATCCTGGGAAACAAGGGTTTCAAGAAGCTGGGCATATGCATCATTTTGGGAAGTCAAATCCTTTGTCTTTGAATCCAGTGTCTTTACCCTGGTAGACAAGATTTCCTGTTCAGATGTTGCTGTCTTTAGCTGACCTGTAAGTGTTGACACCTGGCTGGTAAGGCTGTCCCTTTCTCCAACCCATCCGCTCTTTTCCTGTGCAAGGGCATCACGCTCAGCACTGAGGCTGTCCCTTTCTTTTGTCAATGTCTTATTTGTCGTGCTAAGTTCCTCGTTCTTGGCTTTAAGTGCCTCCGAATCAGCAAGCAGTCCATCACGTTCCGTAACCAGAGTCAGTTTTTCCTGAATGAGATTGTCCTTTTCAATTGTGACAGTGTTCAGGCTTTCTGTGAGTTCCTCGCTTTTTGTAACCAGCTCAACGTTTTCCACCTCAAGGGTTTCATTTCTGACGGCGAGTTCTGCGTTTTTGTCAAGAAGGGAGTTTACTTCGGTTACGGCAGCATTCGCAATGTCATTTCCAGCTGAATTAGCAATGCGTTCAATTGCGGTGGCAAAAGAAGGAATGGCATTTTTCTGAGGAATACGCGTGAACCTTACGCCAAGCTTTTCCAGTTCCTTGTAATACAGGTCCTGTTGGTCAAGTGCGTCAAGGAATCGCTGGGAGGCCCCCTCCGATACACTGTCCTCTGCACCCTTATATTTTGTGTCATACTGAAGTCTGGCTTTACGTGCAAGGGTAAGGGCCGTCTCGTCATCAGAGAAAGTCGGGTCATACTGTGCCACAACAAAGCTGACCATCTCTTCCTGACGTGCCAAATCCGACTGCTGTACCTCTGACAGGGATGAGCGCAATTCATTAAGCTTGTTCTCGTATTCGCTTGCTATCTTGTTTTTTTCTATTTCATGAAGCTGCTTTTCACTATCCAAAAGTGCCTGCTGCTCTCGTGCCTGCTCTACTGCATTGGAGTCGAATTCCATAAGCTGCTTTTGATATTCATCAATGTTCTTCTGTGCCTGCTGGATTTTTGCCTCAATTTCAGGTATTCCCTGAATGTCAGCCTGATACTTGTCCTCAATTTCCTTAATCCTCAGGTTCCTTTCTGCAGCATCCTTTATGTTGAGCGACTGAACTGTTGCAAGGGATGAATCATGCGCGGCCTGTGCCTGTGTCAGGATCCTTTCTTTTTCCGCCTCAAGATTAAGCTTTGTGTTTGTTTCCTCATCAAGCTTAGCCTGTGTGCTTCCGACAAGATCCAAAAGATTCCTCAGATTCAGGTCATCAAAGTTTTCTACCTTAACGGCTATCTGACTGTTCTTTTTGTTTACTATTAAGATGATTACGCTTGAAAGAACCGCTACAAACAAAACCGAAAGCAGCATCAGGAGCACTATCGGCTTGTTGCTTTTCCAGCTGTTCTTGCGTGTCGCCTCATAAGCACGCTCAAGGTCATATTTGGTTCCTGCGTTTTCTGCCGGCAGATTTTTGGATTCCTGCTCCAAAAAATCCTGAATGCCTGAGTGTATGCGAGATTTTATTTCGAAGTCATTGTCCATATTCCATTCCATCCTGCCGGGGCACTCTTTAATCCCATGCGCTCAAGGAAAACATGAGCCACATCAAGGTCACTGCGCTTAAATCCAGCCCTTGCCGTTTTCCAGTCACCCTTGTAATATGCCTTGAGGCCTTCCTCAAAGTCCCTGAACCTTTCCTCGGTATATGAGTTTGCGTAATCCTCATCCTTCATCTGTCGGTCTAACGGGAAATAGATTTTCTTTCCTTCTGCCTTTCCCTTTACCTGAACAGTATCAATCTCAAAGAATTCATAGCGTTCTGCGGCCTCGGGAACTGACTCGACCTCATTCTTTACATATTCGCTTACCAGAACAGGCAGCCTGTACACACGCGTCAATCCTTCAATTCTGGATGCGGAGTTTACGTTGTCGCCTATTACGGTATTGGCCATATACATGTTGCTTCCGATATTGCCGTAGAAAACCTCTCCACCGTCTATACCGACGCCAATATCAAGACGAACCGCCTCATATACCTTTCTTGCCTCAGAGTTGAACCTTCCTATGCGCTCAAGGTCCGCCTTCCTCTCGTCCATTTTCTGACGGAATTTCTTTGTCTGCAGGGTCATCTTCCATGCGCAGCTAACGGCATCTACAGATTTCTGAGGATTCTCTTCCTTTTTTTCACCGTTGATTCCAAACACACCAAGGACAGCGTCTCCGATAAGGGAACCGATGAATGCCTTGGACTGGTTGACGTCTGACGAACCGCCCGGCTGGATTATTCCGATTATTGAGTTGTAGTGTATGTTCAAGAGACGGATGATGTCGTTTCCGAGAACTTCAGTACGTGACGTAAAGCTCTTTATGTCGGTAAACAAAATCGTCAGCTGCCTCTGTTCACCCTTAAGCTCAACCTTGTGGTCATGGTAGGCCGTATCAACAACGTTCTTTGACACGAATTTCTGGAATATGTTCCTCAGGTTGGCAGTATTCACATACAGGTCGTTGAAATTAGCCGCAAGATATGTTATGTCGTCGTTAGGCGCCCCGCTCAAGTCGATTGGAGCCCTTGTTACCTGTGCAGGCTCCGCATTTTCATTTGCCTGGCTCTGCTGAAGCTCATACACCTCAGAGGTAAATTTTCCAATATTGCTAAGGAGCTTGTTCAACACAGATATGCCGACAAAAACGAAGCCGATTGTCAGAATAAGTATGATGATGGCGATTTTGAGGTAAATGCTGAACATTTCGGCCTTTCGGTCTGAGGTATCCTCTGCACGGATAAGATAGCACTTCCAGTCCGGATGATACTTGAACACGCCTCGGAATTCTGCCCCATACGGAGACATAAATGTAACGGATCCTTCCACACGGTCACTGTTTCCAGATTCATCCGCCTTTGTCTTGGTATTGTTCAGGAAATCCAATGCCGTTTTGTCATCAAATGCATCCCACGATTTATTCGAATCCGCCTGTATCAGGAAAAGGAATTTTCCATCCGGGAAAACTCCCATCGCAACCGAATGCTTTTTTGTAAAGTCACGGGCTGCCGTTTCCTTAATGGTCTGAACCGAGTCATCCTGTTTCTGGGAATAAAGGCTTATCTGGAACTGGCTGCTTGCCGTAGAGTACATGTCGGACAGCTGATAGACCAAAATGTCGTCGGTAAGGGCAATGGTTTGCCTCTGAGTAAAGATCAATGTGATGAAATTGGTAAAAAGTGTGGAAATCAATATCAAAAGTACAAATACAGTAAGAATTTTGACAGAAAGAGGTACTATAGGGGTTTTTCCAACCCTTTGAAATCCAAAAATCCTAAAGCCCTTGCCGTTAGTATCGTTCACATTATCAACCCAATAAAAAAACTGGGATATGCCGGAAAATCCATTTTAAATGAATTTTTCAAGATATCCTCTATCTATACTATTATATACCGATTGATTTATTTTCGCAACTCTTTTATTCTATAGTTACCATGAATTCTGAAATTGAAAAAAATGACAGTAATAATATCAAATTGAAAAAAAAGAACGGAATAAAGGGGCTTTTAAAGAGCGGCCTTTCACTTTCTGTCCTTACACTACTCTCCCGAATACTGGGTCTTATAAGGCAAAGGACTTTGGCTAAATTTCTGGGAACTTCCCTGCTGGCAGACGCTTATCAGGTGGCATTCAATGTCCCGAACCTGTTCAGGCGTTTATTTGCGGAGAATTCCATCTCTGTGGCATTTATACCTACTTTCAGGGGATATCTTGAGGAATCGGACACTCCCGAAGGCAAGAAGGCAGCCCAGAATTTCGTGAGCGCAACCCTTACGCTTTTGACTTTCGTGACAGTGTCTTTTGTGGTCATCTGCATCATAATCACACCTCTTTTGATGAGGATTTTCTATAAAGAGGGAGACACCGCATCCATAACGGAAGCAACATTACTGACACGCATAATGTTCCCATACCTGGCTTTAATCTCCATAGCGGCATTATTTCAGGGCATCCTGAACGCACTTAAGATTTTCTCACCGTCAGGATTTACGCCAATTCTCTTTAACGGCATTGTTATCGCATCAGCATACATCCTTTCACCTTACACTGCAAACCCGGCAAGGGCAATGGCAATAGGAGTTGTGGCAGGCGGAACTGTACAGGCATTTTTCCAACTTCCTTTTGTAATAAAGAACAACTGGAAGGTTACGTTCACATCGCTTAAGAAGGCATTTACAAACCCTGGAACACGCAGGGTACTTGCCCTTATCGGTCCCACAATCATCGGAATGGCGGCATATCAGGTAAATGACCTAGTGTCTTCCGCCCTTGCAACACGCACAGGTGAAGGTGTTTTCTCCAGCCTGTCCTATTCCCTAAGGGTGCAGGAATTGATTCTGGGTATTTGTGCCGTAACAATTGGAACAGTAATTCTCCCAGACCTGACCGCTTTTGCAAATAAAAAGCAATGGCCGGAATTCAGTTCCATGCTTTCCTACTCACTCAAAATAATGGCCTTTATCTCCATACCGATTACCTTCTATTCCCTGCTCATGGGACAAAGCCTGATTTCACTGCTTTTCCAGACAGGAGAGTTCAACTCTGAATCCACGATAATGACCGTAAATGTTTTCCGGTGCCACATCATAGGACTTTATTTCATCGCGTTGAACAGGATACTCGCTCCGGCATTTTATGCACAGCAGGACACCGTAAAACCGACTGTTGCAGGAATCATAAATTTTGCAGTAAACATCATCCTTGCAAGCATTTTCTGCAAGATCTGGGGAGGACCTGGAATAGCAATAGCATTGACCATTGCATCATGCGTGAACACGATTGTGCTTTTCATCTTCCTTGCAAAGAACCCGAACATCTCAAACAATGTTGTATTGACTTCCTCAATATTATATTCATTCAGGATGATCCTGTTCTCCGTCATTGCCTCTGTTCCAATTTATTTCCTTAAGGATAAGATTATCGGTCTTTTCCAGGGCCACCACATTTTCATATCACAGGGTATTCCGGTTATAATCACAGGCTTGCTTTTTGCCGCTATCGGAATCGGACTCATGGCGGTTACACGCGACCCTCTGATCAAGACACTTGTAAAAAAACTCAAGAGGTAAAAAAATGTCAGTTGATTTTGAGGAAATGTATTCAGGCAGGATAAAAAAAGTAAGCGGATATCTGGACAGAAACAACATCGCCATCGCAGTGTTCCATGACAGCGAGGACTTTAGGGATCCAAACCTCCGTTACCTTTCCGGCCACCCGAGTGATGCAGTTTTATTCGTGACCAGACAGGGAAAATCAATTTTATGCCCATGGGATGAAAATCTTGCAAGACAAAAGGCACATTGCTCCGAGATGATTCCGTTTACACAATTCAAGCGTGATTATGTTGAAAGTGTCAAATCAATTGCGGCGAAGATTGCCCCATCAGAAAAAATCATAGAGCTTCCTCCTTCAACTTCCTTTATTGAATACGGACAGTTCAAGGATGCCCTCGATTCATGGAGAATTGAATGCAGGGAAGACTCAGTGCATGAATATGTCTGCCAGCTCAGGGCACAGAAGGATGAATATGAAATTGAGTGCACAAAGAAAGCCTGTTTAATAACCAGTTCCATGACGGATAAAATTGAAGGCCTTTTACGCGACGGTGAACTTAAAACGGAAAGTGATGTTGCATTATTCATAGAAAAAGAACTCAGGATTCATGGCTGCGAAAGGACTAGTTTTGACACGCTTGCGGCAGGTCCATCCAGAAGTTTCGGGATACATGCTTTTCCGGGATATACATCAGGCTCATGGGGCACACGGGGTCTTTCCATTCTTGATTACGGAGTATGCTACGAGGGTTATGCAAGCGACTGCACGATTACGGTTGCAAGGGGACCTTTGAGCAAGGAGCAGGAACTGATTCTGTCTCTTGTACAAAAAGCGGCAGACTCATGCATCAATTTTTACAAGGCGGGCACACCAATACATGATGCAGTGAAATGCGCGGATGACATTTTTGCAGAATATGGAAAATCAATGCCACATGGTCTTGGACACGGCACAGGTCTTGCAATACACGAAAATCCCTTTATAAGCACAAGGGCAAAACCTGATGAAGTTTTTAAGGCTGGAAATATAGTTACGCTGGAACCCGGACTTTATGATCCAGAGTGGGGAGGATGTCGTCTGGAGAACGATGTACTCATCACGGAGACGGGCAACATCGTCCTCACAAACTCAAGAATCATTCGACTGTAAGCTTTTTAATCGCACCGTCCATCTGATCCTGGAGTGAATGTGCGAGCTTTCTGTCCGGCAATGATGCAAGATATGACTTCATGTCGCTGATTACACCTGCTGTCTGACTCAAACTTACATCATTTAACGGTTCATCCTGAAGATGAAGGTTATCCCTTACATTCTGTGCGGTCTGCAACAATCCCGGCTCACCAGAAAGCTTACGGATGATGTAATCAAGCAGGAGGCTTTCACGGCTATCCTGGAATTCAAGCTTTTTATCAACAGGAAGATATTCGCTCAATGCACGAAGCTTAATGAAGAGGTCTGCAGAAAGCTTTGACTCTGGAGTTGATTCATCTTCCTCCATGTCACTTTCAACATCGGCTGTTTCATCAGCAACTTCGGCAACGGCTGTGGCATCTTCTGCAAATGTCTCATCCACCGCATCCTCAGGCTCTTCCTGAACAAGGTCATCAATTTCAGTTTCGGCTTCAGATTCAAGCCCAGCTTCAACCTCTGGTTCTGCTTCCTGCTGCTCAAGTGCCTCTATCTCCTGGGCGGCATCTTCCATTACGGTCTCAACAGAAGGAACCTCTTCCTCAACTTCGATTGTCTCATCCTCAAAGTTTGGCATATTCTCGTCAAATTCAATCTCTGACTCATCAAAGGAATCGTTAAGCGAAGAAGAATCATTCAAATCAGCGGCAGATTCATCACTTTCGGCATATTCAAGCTGTTCGGTATCCTCGGTATCAGAATCAACTGTCTCAGGAACAAACATGACGTCATCTTCCTGGCTTTCATCTTCATCAAGCAAACCTTCATCCTGAACCTGAAGATCATCAAGCTCGGTGCTTCCACCTTCTTCCCTTGCCTCAGGTTCAAACTCATAGCTTGGTGCAGGCTCTTCTTCTTTTGAACTGTCAAAGATATCTTCCTCATCACCGCTAAGGCTTTCAATAAGATCCTGATCCTGTCCCAAATCAAGGTTGTCCAGTCCGTCATCAAATGAAGAAGCATTGTCCATTACCGGCTCATCTTCAGATACAGGCTCGGGTTCAAGTACTGGGCTTGCATCGAATCCTGCCTCCGGATCAAAAGCTGGTTCGGCATTCTTAACTGGTTCTGCTGGTTGAGCTTGTTGTACAAATGGATTTTCCTTTGAGCTAGAAGGCCTGTCATTATCAGATGCAGGGGCATATCCTTTTGAAGGATTGTCAAACGGACTTGGAGCCGGTGCGGGTGCAGGATTCTGTGGCGGTGGAACTGTACCGTCTGTCACAGGAGTTACTGCGTCCTTCTTATTCTTTCTTCCGCCGTCTATGTCTTCATCAAGGAAATTGTCTTCCATAAGGTCTTCTACAGGGGCCTGACGTGGTGCCACTTTTCCAAATGGATTTCCGTCAAAGAAGTTTTCCTCAAAATCCTCATCCTCTTTTTCCGTGCGTGGAACAAGATTATCGAGTTCACCGTTCTTGCTGTTGCTGGCAAAAATATCATCGTCAAGATGACGGTCAAACGGAGATCCACCAGAGCTGTCTTCGTGGGTTAGTTTTTCGAATGTATAGCCGCGGTCTCCCCAGTTCATCTTTTTCTTGGCATCAGAAATATGCTCCTGATCCATCGGCTCAAATTCAATTACAGGCTCAATGTTGTCATCAACTTCTGTTGTATCGGTAACCTCTTCTTCAACAAGACTGCGCTCCAATCCAAGCTCTTCCTGCATTGATGTTTCAAGGGCGTCAAAGTCAATGTCCTGGTCACGCTTTTCTATGCCATCAAGCTCCATCTGCTTTTGCAAACGTTCCTGAGCCTTGTCATAGATTGATTCCATTCCAAAATAATCTGAGATTTTCTTGTACTGATACAGGGCTTTCTCGTACTGCTTTGTCTCCTCGTAGCATTTTGCAAGAAGATAAAGGGTCTCTGAGTCAAATTCCTTTTCCTTAAGGAAGACCTCCAGATTGCGGATTGCCTTCTCGTATTTCTTGAGCTGACGATAGCGTTTTGCATAATCACGGAAATAATCAATATAACCTGCATCAAGACGGCGGCTCTTTTTTAAGCATCCTTCTGCCTTGCTTTCTTCTCCACGCAGGATGTAGTACTGGGCCAAAAGACTGAGCATTTCAACATCATCGCTGTCCCTGTCCCAAAGTTCCTTTACAGGACTTGCCGCATCATGAAGCTTGCCTGAGCCCATCATCACAGATGCCCTTACCTTGAGCATGGCCGTGTCATCGTGCTTTACCTCGCTGTAACGTGCAATGATCTTTAATGCATCAGCATGGTTTCCGTGCAGGTCATATACGCGTGACAAAGCAGACAGGGCATGAACACTTGCCGGGTTGCATTTTAAGGCGGCGTTGTATTCCATTTCCGCACTGTCAAAATCAGTAATCAGGGCATAGATGTCTCCCATCTTTGCATGCATCTCTGCATCCTGAGGATCAAGTCTCAATGCCTGATTGATGAGTTCAAGGGCTGCAGTAATGTCGTTCTTTCGTACAAGCAGGTCAACATAACCGTCTGTAGCATCCCTCCAACCCGGTTTTGAACGCAAAGCGGCCTCGTACTCGTTAACGGCAAGGTCAAGGCTTCCTACTTTCTCGTAACATTGTGCAAGGTTCAAGTGAAGGATTGGATGGTTGGGGTCTACCTTAAGTCCCCTCTGATATGATGATATTGATTTATCGTATTCACGTTCTGCGGCATAAATGGCACCAAGGTGATTGTATGCAAGAACGTCGTTTGGGTTTTCCTCCACAACCGTGTTGAAGCACTGGATTGCGCTTTCATTTTTTCCCATCAGCTTGTATGTAAAGCCAAGGTTGTAGAAGGTCTGGACATTTGATTCGTCAACGATTACGGCCTTCTCAAGAACTGCGATTGATTCGTCGTACCTCTTAAGGCGGCGGTAAATTGAACCAAGGTTGTTCAAGGCCACAACATCATTCGGGTTTGCCTGTACAATCTGATTGTAAAGCGGAATGGCCTGAGAGTCGTTTCCGGAACGTTGGTACAGATCGCCCAAAGCTGAAAGCAGTTCCTTGTTGGATGGATCTTCCTTGAGCAGGTTTTTATAAAGTCGTGCTGCTAAAGTAAAATCACGGGACAACACTGCCGACCTTGCCCTGTCCATCATTAACCTGTTTGCTGTACTCATTGATTCGTTCATATTTTCCTCTCTTACTGGCTGCTGGTTCTATGTTATTTATTTGCGTAGCGGTCGTGCGTAAACTTCTTTTGAAAGACTTCCTACAATCCGTTCATCTTGATTTGAATACGTTGCCACTGCAAAATAATATATTTTTCCGTTCTTCAATCCGGTAATCGTAACCTTTGCCGTATTCCCTACATTCACAGGTGACGGTCCCTGAACTGCCTCACGTCCAAGATACTCACCCGGGCGCTCTCCATAATATACGTAATATCCGCCTGCACTGTCGTCAACAGAATAACTCCATGTAAGCGTAACCTGACCGTTTCCTGGTTCTGCAATCAATGTAAACGGCGGCAATGGAGCTGATGCTTCTGTATAATGCAGGTCAAGCTGTGTAACCGACGGTGTTTTGGAACCGTTTCCGTCCGTGTACAGGTCAACTGCCACCTGGAAATATTTACCCTTTACGTTTTCAATCTGCTGGTGATTTGCAACAGGCACCCATGCAGGCTCTGTATCAGTCCAGTTAAAGTAATTGTCTCCCGCACGTGCATAAAGGACAACATCGGTCTGTGCAGGCTCTGTGGTTATGGCATCAATTTTCTGAAGCACGGAACTTAGTCCGACCATAATCGGCTCTGTGACAAAGCGGCCACCGTCCTTCTTGTATGAATCATAGCGAAGGGCAGCACTTGAATCGCTTTCTGATTTCCTCTGGATGTGGAAGTCATCGATGCGTCCAGTGTATGACGGACAAATCTCTATGTCAGCGGCAACTCCGAGTATGGGCGAGTAAATATAGCCTCCCATCTCCCTGCCGTTTGTAGTAACATATTTCATGTCCTCAAGCTTTCCGTCTATGCGGTATTCAAGAAGGCCTGAATCCTGGTCATAGCTGACTGAATGATGAGTCCATACGTTCGGTATCATCGTTTTATAGCTTGCGAGTTCTATAAGCCCGCCGTTCTGCTTGTAATCCTGGAAAACATTTGTAAAGCGCCACTGAAGGTGATTGTTGTAGAAACCAGCTGAAATCATCTGGTAGAGCGGATAATTGTTCTCTGTTCGTGATGACCTCCAAGAGAAAACCATCTCACCGTTTTCTGCAATTGAAGGACAAAGCCAGAATTCAATAAGGAAAGAACCCGTGCTTCCTGTGGAGCCAAAAAGAGATCCGTTTGCACCGGACAGGCGTATTCCACCCTTGCCACGGCTTAATCCGGCACCCTTACCCATTTTTGCAGAAGTAGAGTTAAGAAGCTTGTTTTCCTCAACGGTATAATTTCCGGTCTGATCGATTACAACCTTTCCTTCAAAATCAAGCAAAAGGTCAGAGCTGTCCTCCGCTACCCTCTTGTTGGTATCAAGCACAATGCTTTGGTAGCCATAACGCCCCGTACCGTATACGACCCCGTCCATTTTTTGAATTTTTGACCAGCCTTTTTTTCCGCCTAAAGTAATGACAGATTCCTCGGCAAAAATCATTCCCGCTGTCAGTAGACAAAATGTAGCAAAAAAAAGTATTCTTTTAGTATGCATGTATCAGACCACCCGTTCGATTCATCTATACAAATTTCTCGTTCACAGCCTGAGCCAAAAACATCCCCGCAAAGCCGCAGGGAAATTCTGCATCAGACAGCCCTAAAAGCACCCGGTCAAAGCGGAGTTTACCTCTGGCGCAATGAAGCCGGAACCATAATCTATGTAGGCAAGGCAAAAAACCTTAAAAACCGCCTTACGTCCTATTTTAGTGGAAAGAAGGACATAAAGACAAGGCTTCTGGTTGGCAATGCCCACAGCATAGAATATATTACAACAAACAACGAATACGAAGCTTTCCTATTGGAAAACAACCTGATAAAACAACACACGCCGAAGTACAACATCGACCTGAAGGACGGCAAATCTTATCCGGTCCTTAGGATCACAAAAGAAGAATACCCCAGGCTTTTCAAGACCAGACGTATAGTTCAGGATGGCTCCAGGTATTTCGGTCCGTTTCCCGATGCAAGCGCGCTTGATACATTCATAGAGACGCTCTACGAGATATATCCCATACGGCATTGCAGGCAATTCAGGAAAAAGGCAACACCCTGCATGTATTATCATATAGGAAGATGTCTGGCACCCTGTTGCAAAGAGGTCGCCCAATCCACCTATACAGAATTTATCGATGAAATCTCCAGTTTACTTGAGAACAAAGGAGAGGAAACGGCCAAAAAACTGGAATCCGACATGAAGGAAGCCGCCGCCGCACTGAATTTTGAAAAGGCCGCCAGACTCAGGGATGGACTTAAGGCACTGAGCGTACTTCAGAACCAGAACATCGTTGAAGGCTTTGACGGAGATGATAGGGATTACATAGCCAGCTGGAGCGAGGGTGAACTGATCAGTTTTACGGTCCTGAAAATCCGTGGAGGAAAGCTTTTGGGACGTGACAACTATCAGGCAGTGACCCTAAATGAGGAGGACGAGGTTCTTGGGGAATTCATGGCCTCATACTACACAGAAAAAGAGGATATTCCACCCCACATTTATGTGCAAACCAAGGAAAGCATGGAAATAATGCAAAGATGGTTTAAGGAAAGCTTTGGCTCCATATGTGACATCGTAAGCATAAGTGAAGGCATGCAGATGTTCCCCCTTCACAACGCCGCAATCACCATGGCAAGACAGAACGCGCACGAGGACATAATCCGCCGCACAAGGGAAAGGGGAGATTTCCCTGCGATGGAGGAATTAAAGCGTGTCCTTGACCTTCCTGCCCTTCCCGTCAGAATCGAAGGTTTTGATATCGCACATATAGGCGGAAAATTCCCAGTGGCATCGCTCATCAGCTTTTACAACGGGAACCCGGATAAAAAGAACTACCGCTATTTCCGCTTAAAGACCACGGACGGCATGATAGATGACTTTCAGTCAATGAGGGAAGCGACATCCAGACGATATTCAAGGCTTTTAAATGAAGGAAAAGAACTGCCAGACTTGCTTTTGATAGACGGTGGAATCGGACAGGT
Source organism: Treponema sp. (assembly GCA_016281495.1). Classification (GTDB taxonomy): domain Bacteria; phylum Spirochaetota; class Spirochaetia; order Treponematales; family Treponemataceae; genus Treponema_D. The sequence continues at coordinate 87,801 of JAEEIU010000002.1, forward strand.
AAATGCTGTTGACGGAGTGCTTAAGGCCCTGGGAGTGGACATTCCCATAGCAGGTCTTGCCAAAAGGGACGAGGAAATATGGAGGCCCCATGCATCAAAACCGATATGCCTTCCCAAAAGAAGCGAGGGCCTCAGGCTTTTGCAGAGGGTGCGTGATGAAACCCACCGTTTTGCGACAAAGAACAACCAGAACCTGCGTACAAAGGAAAACACGGTTTCTCCGTTCATAAAGCTGCCTGGTGTCGGAAAGGAAAAGGACAGGCTCCTGATGAAAAAATACGGAACCCTCAGGGCACTTGTTGAAGCCCCGGAATCCGAGATTGCACAATTGCTCCACATGAGGGCGGACAAAGCAACATCACTGATTCTTGCCGCAAGAGTTGAGCTGGAGAAACAGGAAGAACGCAAGGGAAGGCAGATGGACTCGCTTGTTGAGGCGGGAACCACATGGCAGAAGGCGGCACAGTCAAAGCATACCGCAAATCTGGCGGCCCTTGCACTGGAAGACGATGATGACGACGGAAGCCTTATGGTTGCCTCTCCGGACAATCTTGATGAATAGCTGAATAATCGGGAATAAAAAAACAACCGGACCTGTGACACAGACCCGGTTTTAAAAAAAAGGAGTTTCTATGAAATTTTACGCAACAATATGCTAATCATTCATCTATAACCTAAACGACTCTCCCCTAAAAAGGTTACAGACATTTCCTAAAAAACTTTAATATTTTTTTATTGGTTCAGCTTGTAATGACCTGTGCTGATTGTGTGGCCGCCGGAGTAAACATCAAACCAGACTTCTGTCTTTGAGCTTGTGTTCAGGGCAGCATAGAATTCTTCCACAGTAGAAACCTGCTTGTCATTTACTGCAGTGATTACATCCCCGTTCTGGAGCCTTAATGCAGCCGCAGGAGACTTTTCCTGTACATTTGCAACAACAACACCCTTTACCTTGTCAGCAATCTTCTGCTGCTTGCGGATATTGTCATTTAGAGGAACAGCCATGAATCCAGGCCACAGCTTGCTTCCGTCAGATGCAATCTCGTCAGAGCGTTCATCCATCTTTATCTGAAGGTCAACCTTTGAAGAACCGCGCATTACTGTAATTGTAGTGGTTTGTCCCGCAGGAATGTTTCCTACATCGCGTACAAGCTGGTTCACATCCTTTACATCCTTTCCGTTAAGGGCAACAATAAAGTCACCGGCCTGGAGTCCACCCTTCATTGCAGGAGAATCAAGGAACACCTCAGAGGCAAGGGCACCAGATGCTTTTCCTACACCAAGCGCATCCTTATATTCCTGGGTTACGTCAGAGAGGCTTACACCGAGCCATCCGTAAGAAACCTTACCCTTGTTGATGAACTGGTCGATTGCAGTCTTGATGTTGTTGATTGGAATGGAAAAACCGAGTCCCTGGCTTCCACCTGACTGTGATGCAATCCATGTGTTGATTCCGATAACCTCACCGTAGATGTTTACAAGAGGTCCTCCAGAGTTACCCTGGTTGATTGCGGCGTCGGTCTGGATAAAGTCGCTGATTGAACCGATTTCACCACCGCTTCGTCCTGTAGCGGAAACAATACCCTGGGTAACAGAGGCAAAATATCCAAGCGGGCTTCCGAGGGCAAGGACAATGTCACCCTGCTGAACCTCATCGCTGTCGCCAAGAGCCGCCACAGTAATTGAAGTATCATTACTCTTGAATGAAACAAGTGCAATGTCGATGCGGGAATCAGAACCTACAAGAGTTCCTTCAAATTCACGCTCGTCGTTCAATTTTATTTTGATTGAGGAAGAATTCTCGGTTACATGGTTGTTTGTAAGGACATAGATTGTGTCACCCGTGCGGCGGACAATTACACCGCTGCCCAATGCGGATGATTCATATTCGCGGGTATCATCCTCATCACCGAATCCCGGCATGTTGAAGAAGAAAGGAAGATCCTTGAACGGATTGTAGCTTTGTGTCTTTGTCTTTGTGGTAACATCCACCTCAACAACCGCAGGAAGGACCTGAGAGCTTATTGAGCGGAATGACTTTTGCAGAGCCTGAGTAATCTCAAGACCATCCTCGGGCAGTGATTTTGCGGGATTTGTCTGGGCATAGACGACATTAGCCGAACCGTTGTTTGCACGGCAGGAAAGGGCAAGAACGCCAACAGACACAGCGGCAACGGCAGCCACTGCAATAATTGTTTTACCTATAGTTTTCATATTCAAAACCTCCATAGATAGCTTTTATTCATAATCAAATCATGCGCTCATGAACTTTTACATTCATGCACCAGCACTTTTATTAAGAATATACTGCATTTTTTCAAAAATGTGAAATATTTTTGGCTTGAAAAAACTGTTATATGTCATAAAAACTTGTTATATAATAAATTATTGGCTATAAAATCCGGTAATCGGGGCCTTCCGGACTTAAAAATATCCTGGTCCTGGAGTTCTCCATGGGTACGCTGTCGCAAAAACGCTGTATTTCAAAGGCTGAATGGGAGAACACGTCATCAGGGCTGTAGGATGTCTCCACGATGCATTCCTGTCCGTCGGAAAGCGCCCTGCTCAAGGCACCGTTAAGCCTTACGATGTCAGATACGGCCACAAAAAGCTCCTTCTTTTTTTTCTCCTCGAATTTCTCCTGAAGAAACAGAAGCTGCATTTTCTCTATGTCCTCATGACCTGTCACGTCAAGATTAAATGATGATTCGATTGAACAGTTGTTGCATCTCTGCCATTCAACAAAATCAGCGAAAAAAGCAGATGGAGAAATCTTCAATGCCCTGAGTACGGAATTAAACCAGGGAACCGCCCTTCCCTCCGAATAAAACACAGAGCACGCAAAGGCAATGTCTCGCGAAAGTCCGATGTCACGTGAAGAATACAATGCTGTTGAAGGAGGAAGTTTTTGAGAAAGCTCAAGCTGTTCAAAGTCGATGTGGTTGGGATACAGTGAGACGGCAAAATCAAGCCTGTCCCTGAATGCCTTGTAGGTGTCGGCACTGCATGCGGCAAAATCCATGTCAAAGCCAAAGACCAGTTCTGCACGGTTAAGCTTGTCCGCCTTTGAGGAGAACAGTTTTTTGTCAAACAAAAGCACGGATCCCTTAACGCTTGCCTTAAGAGGAATCTCCAGCGAGCAATAGATTTCCTGCATGGCATGAATCAAATTGTCGTCAATTACACGTGCCTCAACAGGAATGGAGACAAAAAGTTCACCGGCACGCTCTGCAATTGTCCTGCACAGTTTTATAAGGGCTTCCCTGTCTGATGCGATTTTTTTATCATGCACCACAAGCTCGGTAATTCCGCGGGATGAAAATGAGTCAATTTGTTCTGTCAATTCTTCGCTTGAAAACTGAATCTCGTTTCGTGACATAATGGCTCCTGTTTTTGTCAGGGCCGTTTTGAATTACAAAATCGGAACCCCGGCTGCCTCACATTCCTTGAGCATATCATCCTGCCATGTGCTTACCTGGATTTCTCCGATGTGGCATTTCCTGAGGAAGTACATGCATAGCCTTGACTGGCCTATACCGCCGCCAACAGTCTGTGTAAGTGAGCCTGAAAGCAGTTTCTTGTGGAAGCTGAGGTTTGCCCTTTCCGGACATCCCCTTTCCTCCAGCTGAAGCTTAAGTGTCTCAGGTGAAACACGTATACCCATGGAAGAAAGCTCCATCGCAATACCAAGGACATTGTTCCACACCATAAGGTCTCCGTTGAGTCCTCGGTGTCCGCCCTCTTCAGTAATCCAGTCATCGTAGTCAGGTGCACGTCCGTCATGTATTGAACCGTCTGGAAGTTTACCGCCGATACCGATGATGAACACCGCTCCATATTTCTTGCATGCGATTGTTTCCCTTTCTTTTGGGGTCTTGTCCGGGAATTCCTTCTGCAGGTCATCAGCATACAGGAAAGTGATTTCCTCTGGCAGTTCCGGCTTTATGTTCTCATAGCGGTCATATACGTAGAATTCGGTGCGCTTGAGGGTACGATAGATTTTCTCCACCACAGACTTAAGGAAACTGATGTTCCTGTCCTCAGGCTTCATCGCCATCTCCCAGTCCCACTGGTCAACATAAAGCGAGTGAAGATTATCAAGTTCCTCATCAGCGCGGATTGCATTCATGTCCGTATAGATTCCGAACCCGGGCTGAAGCTTCATCTCTGTGACCTTCAACCTCTTCCATTTTGCAAGGGAATGAACAATCTCCAGCTCGCATTCATTCATGTCCTTTACGGGGAAATGCACGGGACGCTCAACTCCGTTCAAATCGTCATTTATTCCCATGCCTGCCTTTACGAACAAAGGTGCGGTGACACGGGTCAAGTTCAATTCCGTGGAAAGTGAAAGCTGAAAGAAATTCTTGATCATTACGATTGCAGCCTCAGTTTCCTTTACGTTCAAAATCGGCTTATAGTTCTTTGGTATATATAGCTGTGACATTTGGTTCTCCTGTTCCCTATGCGAAGGTCTTAATGAATTTCATGAAGGCTTCTTTTCCTTCCGGCGTGCGCTTGAACACGGCAGAGTTTTCAAGTATCTCCACAAACACTTTGCCGACCTCCGTCTTTATCACGGTGTCAATGTTCTTTGCAGAGATTTTTCCATACTGAGCGATTATCTTGTCCGCCCAGTCTGCATGCTTTGAAATACTGCGGTCACTCCTGTAATCACGTCCCTGGATTATTGCGTTTCCAAGATCAGAGAGTTCTTTCTTAAGGTGTCCGGGAAGAACTGCAAGGCCAAGGACCTCTATCAATCCGATGTTCTCCTTCTTTATATGGCGGTGCTCCTCATGAGTATGGAAAAGGCCGAACGGATATTCAGCTGTTGTGATGTTGTTTCGCAGCACAAGGTCAATCTCATAAAATCCGTCCCTCATTCTTGCAATCGGGGTAACGGTATTGTGCGGCTCTCCGTTTGTCTGTGAATAGATGTTTACTGCAGGATCATTGTAAATCCTCCAGTTGCGCAAAATCTTGTCACAAAGGGAAATCAAACTTTCGGTGTTGTGGGTCCTCAACCTTATGACAGAAGCAGGCCATTTTACGATTCCGGCACTTACATCCTCGTATCCGTGAACCGTAAAGCGTGTTTCAACAGGAGCCATTGCAAGCGGGAAATTAAAACGTCCGCCCTGATAGTGGCTGTGGTTGAGGATTGAGCCACCCACGATGGGAAGGTCAGCGTTGCCACCAATCGTATAGTGAGGAAACAGCCTGATGAATTCCAAAAGGTTTCCGAAAGTCTCGCGTGATATCTTCATCGGGACATGGTCATAGGAGAAGACCACGCAATGTTCGTTGTAATATGCAAAGGGAGAATACTGGAAGCCCCAGACTTTTCCAGAGAGCCTTAGGGGAATTATCCTTAGATTCTGTCCAGCCTGAAAATCGTCACGTCCAGCATAACCGACGTTCTCCTTGCAAAGTACGCATTCCGGATAATGTGACACGCCTGGTTGAGAAGCCAAAAGCACATCATCAGACAGATTGATTCCCGGGGTACCTTTGTCCGGCTTGGATAGGTTTATGGTGATTGCCATGTCACCGTATTCAGTTTTTGCAATCCAGCGGATGTCACGGTTCACCCTGTAGCGGCGGATGTAATTTGAATCCTTTGAGAATTTATAGAACCAGTCGCTTGCCTCTTTTGGAGACCTTTTATAAAGCTCCATGAATTTTTCCTGAACATACGACGGTCTGGGCAAAAGGCAGCCCATGATTTTTGTGTCATAGAGGTTACGGCTTTGAATGCCCGTATCCTGAAAAAGATTCTTCTCGGCGGCGTAATCAAGCATCTCCTTAAGAATCTGCTCCAAATCCTGCTCCGGTGTCTGCGGAATCTGAGTGGCCAGAGTTTTTTCAAATCCATCCAGCCTGAAAAGCTCCAGCAGCCGGTTCTGAGTAAAGATTACATCATCTTCTTCTATAAGGCCCTGAGATAAAGCATAGCCTGTCAATGCGTTAATGTTTTTATAAATATCCATAGACTATAATATAGAGAGAATTTAAACGACTGTCAATTGAGGAAAGTTGAAAGTGCCGTTAAGAATTAAGAATGCATAATTAAGAATTATTCTCCTAAATTATGCATTATAAATTCTAATTATCCTTAAACGAGGACTTTTCCTTTGAGGCGGCGAACATTGACTTGCCTTTGGCGTTCAGGGTCTTTAATTCCTGGACGGTTTTGCTGGCAGGGCACAGGGCTCCGGCTTTGGCAAGATGGGTTGCGCACTGGTCGGGCTGCTTGTTTTCCAGCAGGTACTGTGAATAGAACACTTCGGCAAAGTATTTTTCCGCGTCATTTCTTGCACCGCTCACTGCCCTTTCAAAATACTGTCCGGCCTTCTTCTTGCTTCCACCGTTGATTCCGGGTGCCCAGTAATACCACTGTGCGGCATTTGTAAGCCCGTAAGAAAAATTGGGATCTTCCTTTATCACGCTGTCATAGCAGTCCTTTACCGTAAGTCCGCATGAAAGCACGTCTCCAACAGAAAAAGCCATAAAGCATGAAAGCACGTCTCCGTAGGTACACACAAGCCATTTGTTCGCCTGTTTCCTGGGAGATTTCTTAAAGTATGCATCAAGAGTCTCCTTGCGTGCCTTCATCATTTCGCGAAGGGTCTTGCTTGAAGTTCCCATCTGGGAAAGACTGTTGTATTTTTCAAGAATAATGAAATTTTCAATTATCAAAACCTCTTCCTGATTGAAAGAGGATTTCTGACCCTCAAACTGTTTTTCAAACGCCTCAACCTTTGCAAGGGCATCCTGTTGGGTCGAGCAGGCTGTGATGTCCATGCGCAGCTTCATGAACTCGTCAATCTTGTTTTGAGCTGCAGAAGAGATAGTGGATGCAAAAATCGCACCGCCAAAAAAAGCTCCCATAAGGAGAATCATACATTTCTTTAATCCGTTCATGGGTTCAGCATAATACTTATGAAGAAAAACATCAATACTTTGCGATTTGAAAATCTTTGTATGGATTTTTTCTCCAGCAAATGATAAACTAAAAGACAAGAGACTGAGAGGAAGACATGTTCGGATCTGGCGGCAGCATTGAAAAGGCACAAAAGGAATTTTTTGAGGAGTTTGAGCGTAAGTACGGAAAGAAAGTTGAAAAGGTTGAATTCGCCCAGCTTAAGGCGGACAACAATGCCTTCCGGCTTTTAAATCTCACCCCCTACCTTGGGGAAAACACCCTGTCAGGCCTGCTTGTCTTTTGCACAAACACCCTTTATTTTCATTCATTTCCCCACGAGGGCTACATGGGAATCGTCAAAAAGGAGCTGTACGAAAACCCCGACAACGTAAGCCAATGCATATGCCTGTCCGAATTAAAGAACATCAAGGCGGAATTCCCAAAGCAGGGCAGATTCTCATTTTTATTTCCTGACAAAAGCCGCAACATTTCTTTTTCCGCACAGGGTCCTTCATCCACAATATACTTTACACTTGAATTCCTAAAAAAAGCGGAAGCAGTTTACGAGGAAATAAAAAAAACTCTTAATTATGAATTATGAATTATGAATTGTCAGCAATTGACTAAAACTGCATAAATATACATAATCTATCATAATTGAATTTTTCGAGGACCACCGTGAAAGAAAGGCTCACACGCTTAAAGACAATACGCAAACTGATAAAGAATTACAGGATAGAAAGCCAGGAAGAACTGCTTAAATATCTGCTTAAAGAAGGATTTGAAGTTACCCAGGCCACCCTATCCAGAGACCTTAAGCTCCTTAAGGTGGGAAAAATCAGCGACGGTCACGCAGGTTATGTCTACACTATTCCGGAAGAGGAAGAACGTCAGGAAAGCGAGCTTATCTACAATCAGGATTTTTTACGCGGATACGTGAGCATTGATTTCAGCGGCAACATCGTCGTCATCAAAACATTTGGCGGTCATGCAGATGCCGTCTCCAACGCACTGGACGCCCTGAACATGGACGAGATTCTTGGAACTGTAGCAGGCGACAACTGCATCTTTGCATGTCTTAAGGAAGGCGTTAAGGGAGAAGATTTCATGAAGTCCCTGAAAAAACGCATCCCGGACCTTGAGGAAGAATAATCTTCTTACAATCAGCATTCCACCTTATCATCCGCCAATGAACAGCTGCTTTTTGGAGAAGAGTGCGGTGGTTATGTTAACCTGAATGTCCTGTCCATCCCAGATTACGTTTCCCTTGTCGTATTCGTAGCGTATGTCATGAATGCTTTGCAGGATGGATTTTCCCTGACCCTGCATCGATATTGTCAAAAGTTCAGCCTTTATCTCCAGAGGATTTTCTTTCATCCACTGCTTTTTATCCTTACCCTCGTTTGCAAAACAGTCCCTTTGATCAAGCCAGTCAACAATTGAGGAGGCAGATTTTTCCAGAATGACAAGAACAATTGAACCGTCACTTCCCTGAATGAAGAATCCCGGGAAATACGATATGCCTTCAACAACTTCCATAGTTGCCGTTACATTTCCATCCCCGTCCTTTTGGCTGCACTTGGAAGGTATTCCGGCCATGGCATAAAATTCAGGATATGAATCCAAAAGGGAAGGATCAACTTGAGCAATAAATGATTTTGACGTAACCTCGTCCAACAGTTCCTCGTATTTTTTTATACGCAGGGAAACAAGATCATCTATGTTCCTGGACGACCATGTCATGTAGTTTGCCATGTCTATAAGGGATGCCTCGGTTGAAGCAAGAAGATCTCCACCCACCGATGTAACCTGTTTTATTTTCGGGAAATTGATGTGGTTGAGCATTGTAACGCGCGTAACAAGTTCAAGTATTGAATACCCCCATCGTGAAAGGCCCGAGGATGAACGTGCCTTGTTGATTTCTTTTTGAGCATGCTTAAGTTCCTTAAGATACAGTTCGTTTGCCTGTATGACTTTTTCTATCTCCGCCCTGTCGCGTACGGTATAGATTACGTCCTTGTTCAAAATCAATTCCGGTGATATTGATTTTCTTAGCGTGGGCTGAGTCAGCATGTACAGATATTTGAATGTTGTAGGAGAATAATCCGTAGATTCACCTGAGGAGGCAAAAATCGTATATTCATTATAATCACCAATAGGAATGATGAATGACTGAGTTCCACCGCCCGTAAATTCCATGTGAAAATATCCGTTCGTCGCTTCTCCTGAAACTGCAAAAAGGGCATGGTTTTTCTGTGCAAACATATCGGAAATCAAGGCCCTGAATTCCGGAGAATATTTATCCAAACCGGAAAGATCACATTCAACAGTGATGAAATAATTGCGGGGTGTTCCGTCATAGCCCGGGTTGTCTCGTGTTATGTAGGTCCATTTCTCCACAAGGAAAAGGGTGCACCTGTATTTTTCATCTCCGTTGGAAATCTCAAGCTCGCATTCCCCGGTTGAATGGAGGTCAACGTTCTTAATCTCACATTTTATGTCAGAAAGGTTTTCTCCGTTTTTCGCAAGATATCCGCTGTAGTTCACAAGACGGCTTTCCGCAAGTTCAGGTTTGGTTTTATCAAGAAAAGATTCCGGATCAAGACGAATGTCGGCCTTGGTAAAAGACCATTCGCTGTCGTTGAGCATCTTGTGGTAATAGCCAATTTCACCGTTTTCATTGGTACCGCCAACCCTAAGTTCCCTGGCACTGTTTCCCTGACCGTTCTGTGCAATGGAAATCATTTTCGTGAGTCTGGCTTTACCCTTTAGTTTTATGTCCGGCTGTTTTTTCCAATCCTCAGCAGGAAGCGCCCATGGGGAATAATTTGAAAAATAATTTGTTCCCGGATATTTTTGTTCAAGCTGATCGTATGTATATTGAAAGAACATCGGGTCACACCCCATCGTATCAAAGTCTATAAGGCGTGTATACATGGAGCCCTGATTACCTATGACAAAAAGGGTACTTGCCGATGCACTGATGTTTTCGCAGATTAAGCGTCCGTCCTCCGGAACTTGAATTGAATGGCTGAAATCCTGTGGAAGGCCGCTGTCACAAAAACGTATGCATCTTCCGTCTTCCTCCAGGAAATAGAATGTCTCTATACCCATCGTACCGTAATGGTGCGGGTTTCCGTAAATGTCTTCCTGATAAAGAACCTCAACACGGCGGGCTCCCATAGACCATGCCCTTTTGCGTGACGATTCCACACTTTGCTGAAACTGCCTGTCCTTGGGGAATCCGAATCTTCTGCGCCATTTAAATGGTTTTTCAGGAGCAGTTTTTGCAAGATAGCAGTAATACAGATACCCCTGATCATCAAAGGCATAAAGGGAATCTGCGTCTGCCGAAATCTCGCGTATCATTGACGGGCTGTTTTTTCCTACCTTTGGAAGCCCTGTCTTTAGGAAAAGCCCCCACTCTTTGCTTCCACGTTCCTTTGCATATATCCTGCCGTTAACCAGCTCAAAGTCAAAATACTGGCAGTATGTCTGGGTCATTGTCCTTAAAGCTATTGAATCAGGAAAAAGATGACTCACATCCTGCATTTCACTGCACTCAGGAATGCGGACATATGGATCACCTGCTTGAGTAGAACAAGATAAGAAAACAAAAATAAGCGGAAGGACAAAATGCCCTATCCGCCGTTTAAAAAAGTGCATGCTTTAGATTACCACTTCTTTCCCATGATCAGGCGTACGACCGCAATCACGATGACAGTTCCCGCAATACCAAGCAGGAGGGACACAACCCAACCACCGCCGATTTTAAGGAAACTTCCGATAGCAGAACCTACAGCTCCACCGATGATTCCAAGCAGACAGTTCATCCAGAAACCATGCTTGCTCTTCATCAGGATACCAGCCAGCCAGCCGATAAGTGCACCGACCAGAATTGCAATAAGAATGCTCCAAAGAGTAGACATAAAAAAACCTCCTTAAAAGTTTGAATATATTATAGCATATTTTCCATAATTCTGATACACTAAATTATAAAAAAATCAGGCAATTCCCCAAAAGAAAAAACCTGACCAATCAGAACATTTAAAGAGGCGTTTATGGCTACTATTACCTGGAACAACTTGAACACACTCAGCAGCTTTAAGGAGCTGAAAGAGTTTAAAGATTCAGTTTCACTTGCAAAAGCACTTTCGGGACAGGCAGGTGTAAAGCGTGTGGAAGAATTTTCAATTCCTATGAGCAGTTCTCTCACATACAATTATGCGGCAAAAAAAGTCAACAGACAGATAATTGCCGTATTCAAGAAAATCACAAAAGAAGCTCAGCTTTTGGAAAAATTCCAGGCTCTGTACAACGGAGAAGTCATCAACACCGGCGAAAAACGCATGGTACTCCATCACCTGACCCGCGGACAACTTGGAAACAATGTCATGGCAGACGGAAAAAACAAGCGTGATTTCTATGTCGAACAGCAGAAGGCAATCGCAGCATTTGCAGACAAGGTTCATTCAGGAAGAATCACCAACGAGAACGGACAGAAATATACATCAGTATGTCAGATCGGTATCGGAGGCTCAGACCTTGGACCACGCGCAATGTATCTTGCTCTTGAAAACTGGGCAAAGGCAAACGGCAAATTCAAGATGGACGCACACTTCATCTCAAACGTAGACCCGGATGATGCCGCAAGCGTACTCAATTCAATTGACATTTCAAAGACAATTTTCATCCTTGTTTCAAAAAGCGGAACCACACTGGAAACCCTTACAAATGAATCTTTCGTAAAGGATGCAATTAAAAAGGCAGGCCTTGACGTTTCAAAGCACATGATTGCGGTTACAAGCGAAACTTCACCACTTGCAAAGAACCCGGATTACATGGCGGCATTCTTCATGGATGACTACATCGGAGGACGCTACTCTTCCACATCAGCAGTTGGCGGGGCAATCCTTTCACTTGCATTTGGTCCTGATGTATTCGCCTCATTCCTCAAGGGCGCTGCAGAAGAAGACAAGCTTGCAACCCAAAAGGACATCACAAAGAACCCTGCACTCATGGATGCATTGATTGGTGTTTATGAGCGCAACATTCTGGGACTACCTTCAACAGCAGTACTTCCATATTCACAGGCACTCAGCCGTTTCCCCGCACACCTCCAGCAGCTCGACATGGAATCCAACGGAAAGAGCGTAAACCGCTTTGGCAAAAAGATTTCATACGTTACAGGTCCAGTCATCTTTGGTGAACCGGGAACAAACGGACAGCATTCATTCTATCAGCTTTTGCATCAGGGAACAAACATCATTCCGCTTCAGTTCATCGCATTCCAGAAGAACCAGTGCGGAAAGGACATCACGATTCAGGGAAGCACAAGCCAGAAGAAACTTGCCGCAAACGTAACCGCTCAGATCATTGCATTTGCATGCGGAAAGGATGACTCAAATCCAAACAAATTCTTTGCAGGAGAAAGACCTTCAAGCCTGATTTACGGAAAGGAAGTAAACCCACAGTCCCTCGGTGCACTTCTTGCTCATTATGAAAACAAGGTCATGTTCCAGGGATTCCTGTGGAATGTAAACAGCTTTGACCAGGAAGGCGTTCAGCTTGGAAAGGTCCTTGCAAAGACAGTTCTTTCAGGAGAGATGAAGGGAGCTCTTGAAGCCTACGCATCACTTTTGATTAAATAAGTTTGAACAGACGGCGGACGTTTTCATCAACATCCGCTGACAGTTCTTCTACGGAGACCCCGCGGTGCGACGCTATAAACTCGTAAGTATGGCGTATGTTCAGCGGGGTGTTTTTTTGTCCACGCAATGGCACAGGAGAAAGATAGGGTGCATCGGTTTCAAGCAGGATACGGTCACGCGGAATGAAATTCAAAAGCTCATGCATTTCTTCGATTTTGCTTTTCTTTGTGTAAGTCACTGCTCCGCCAAGAGCGATGTACCATCCACGGTTCAAAAACTCACGGGCCTCATCAATGCCGTATGAATAACAGTGAATGATTCCGTTGTGCCATCCCGCCTCATCAAGGCATGAGAGGGTTTCTTCAAAGGCATCTCGCGAATGAATTACAACAGGAAGCTTCAATTCTTCTGCAAGTTCAAGCTGCATCAAAAAAAGTTCACGTTCCCCTTCAATCAAATCATCGGTAAAATCATCCTGACTTCTTTTATCCGGATTATTGATGTTCCAGTGATGGTCAAGTCCGCACTCCCCTATTGCAACAAGATGTGAGCCAAACAAATCATCTGCACAAAACTTTTGTATTTCTTCCCCAAGCCTCTGTACGCACAGTTTTCTTTCACGAATCTCATCAGGATCAGGCCATATTCCCGCAGAAAAATAAAAATACGAAAGGACCTTTTTGCGTTCATCCTCAGGCATTTTTCCAAGGCATTCCTTTAAAAACTGCAGGCGCTCTTCCATGTCGCCACACTTTGTTCCGATATCCAGGCCGAACACCGTTGACTGTTCGTTCATCTGCAAAAGAATCTGGCTGCCTTTTTGTGCATCATCCTCGCACAAACCTTCAAAATGAAAATGCGTGTCGCTGTACATCATGTCCTCCGCTAAAACAAGCTTACGTATGTCTTTCCTGATCCGCCGTCTTCCGGCCGTGCAAACTCAAAACTCTTTATGCCCGGATAATGGCTCAAATAATCCTGAACCGACTGCTGCAGGATTCCCTGTCCCTTTCCGTGTATGATGCTGAACTGTCTCAGGTTATAGATTGCGCACAAATCAAGCTGTCTTTCCAAAGCCTTTACCGCTTCTTCCTGCCTCATGCCCAAAAGCCTTAACTCAAATACAGGACGGTCGTTTCCATATTCTCCGCTCGCAGTTTCCACAACAACAGAAGGTTTGTTCTGAACGGTTATCTTATGCACTGGTTCAATCAGCTTTTCATCGACATCCATTTTAAGTGAGCCAAAGAGGACAGTCCATGTGCCGTTTTTATTTTTCTGCACCAGAGTTCCCTGCCTCCTGTTTTTTCCCGCAAAGATTTCAACTCCCGGTTCAAGTACAGTCTTAACAATTTCCGTCTTTTGTTTTTTTTCTTTTGGAAGTTCCAGCTGCTGTACTGTCGCATGCTCAAGGGCTTCGGTATTTGACATCCTCTTCTTTGTCTTTTTTCCGCTGGCTTTACCGTGTTCCCTTGCCTTTGAAATCCTCATGCCGTTTTCCGCAAACTTTTCCTTTTCTTTTTCAAGGGATTCTTTTTCCTGTTCTATAAGCTTTTCTTCTTCCTGAATGTGAACGTCTTGTTCTTCGATTTTTTGCCCCAGTTCAGAAATGAATGATTTTACCGCAAGAGTTTTTTCACGGTTGATTTCTCCTTCGCGCAATTCACGCACAAGGTTTTCTAGCTGGCTTCTTGTCTGAATCAAAAACTCTGAGCTTTGCGAATGTTCCCTCTGCAAAAGTTCTATTTCTTTTTCCTTGTTTTTGATTTCCTTTTGATGAATCCTGATTTCCTTTTCTTCCAGCTCGCGTAACTTTGACCTTTCCTGTTTTTGAATCTCATCGAGTTCAATATGTTTTTGGTTCAATCCCTTTATCAGGACCGATACATCCGCCTGCTCACCGTCAATGTAATTTCTTGCCGCCTGCACTACAGATTCAGGAAGACCTGAACGGCTTGCTATGTCCAGAGCATGAGACTGTCCCGGAACTCCCATAAGAAGATGATAGGTCGGACTCATTGTTTCAGAATCGAATTCAACGGAAGCATTTACGCAGCTTGGATTTGTGTATCCGTAATTCTTGAGGATTCCGTGATGTGTTGTTACGACGACAAATGCCCGCTTTTCAATCAGGGTATCCAAAGCCGCCATTGCTATTGCACCACCTTCCTGAGGATCGGTTCCGCTTGCAAGCTCATCAAGAAGCACAAGAGATTTTTCATTTGCATTTTCAAGCATCTGTGCCATGCGCTTCATATGGCCGGAGAATGTACTGAGCGAATCGTCAATCGACTGTTCATCACCTATATCCGCAAAAACCGAAGAAAAATACGGGAGCCTTGTCCCCTCAAGTGCTGGAACAGGGAAGCCCGCCTGATTCAACAGTGCAAAGAGTGCGATTGTCTTTAGCGTAACGGTCTTTCCACCTGTGTTTGGACCTGTTATGACCATTACCCTTTTTCCGTCCATAAAACGTATGTCAACAGGAACGGCCTTTTCTCCAAGCAATGGATGTCTTGCACCAAGAATCACGGGAGGTTCCTTTTCCAAATCACATGTCTCACAGTAAATGCCACGAACAGTCTGCTGCCATTTGGAAGAAGCCATGGTCATGTCAAGCTCGATCATGATGTCCCATGCCAGTTCAAAAGACTCTCGATTTTCACCAAGATTAAAAGTGAGTTCACAGAACAAACGCCTCAGTTCAGCATTCAATTCAAACTCAGCCTGAACCAGATCATTGTTGGCACGAACTATTTCATCCGGCTCAATGTAAATCGTCTGACCGGAAGAAGAAACCTCATGCACAATTCCCTTTATCTCGCTCCTGTGGTCTGCACGAACTGCAAGAAGCTCCCTGTCCTGTCTGTATGCCGGAACCGTTGACTGTAATGCCGATGACAAAGTTGAATCCGATGTGTAGCGGCGTATTGCATTTTCAATTTCCCTGTGCAATGCCTGAATCTTCTCACGATATGCCCTGAGCGAGGGTATGTCCTTTACCTGACCCGAATCATCAAGCAGATAGAAAATTTGTTTTTCAGCGGACGACAAATCAGGAAGCTTTTCGGCACATTCAAGCAAAAGTGGAATTTCCATCTCTTTGGATGCAGTGCATAACGATGTTTTGATTTTTGAAACTGAACGGCAGAAAATACCCAAGGCAAATATCTGGTCCTGTTCAAGCTGGGCACCTTCAACTCCAAGAAAACGGAAGAGCGGTTTTATCTCCGGCCATCCGTTAAGGCTTGCGGCATACGAAGAATGCAAAAACACATTCCATTCACGTCCAAGTTTTTTCTGTCGTTCTATAAAAACTTCATCCGATGAACTTTCACGTTTTGACAAAAGTGCATGACCTTCCTCGCTTACACAAAAGCCTGCAATCTTATCCCTTATGCGGTAAAAGTCAAGCTCACGAGCAACATCACCTTTTAAATATTCGTCTTTGTTTTCTTCCTTTTCGTCAATCATTCCTTCCATTTTTCATACCATAACAATTGCGGCAACTTCTTCCGGGCTGTCGGCAATGCAGACTGCACCGTGCTCAATTAAAAAATCCCTCGACCTGAATCCCCAGGAAGCGGAAATGCATTCAAGCCCCGCATTTTTTGCAGTTAAAATGTCAACATCGGAATCTCCGACATAAACAACCTTATCTTTTTGAATCTTCCATTTTTCAAGAATCGCAAGAACGGAATCTGGAGCAGGTTTCCTTCTGATTCCAGCCGATTCTTTTTCGCCAACTGAAACTTCAACTTCTATATATTTTGAAAAGAATATCTTTGAAAGTTCCTTTACCTGTTCATCTGGCTTATTGGAAACAATGGCACATTTTATTCCTGATGAGGATATTTTTTCAAGCATGGGAAGGATGCCGTCATATGGTCCTGTTTTTACCAGGCAGTTTTCCGCATAGATTTTATGCATGGCATCTAGGGCAGCCTCATAATCAGGATTCTGCCTTCCCCCCGGAACCGCCTTTTCCATCAGGACGCCAAGACCGTTTCCCACAAAGTTCCTCACTTCATCTATCGTGCGTTTTGGGAATCCATATTGCTCCAGGGCATAATTGCAGCTGTCCGCTATGTCATCCAGAGTATTGAGCAATGTTCCGTCTAAATCAAAAACAACACCTTCTATCGTATTCAACTTGAGCCTTCCTTATATTTCAGTTTCCGGGATTATATCATATTACAAAAGATTTGTCAGTTTGGCTTTATCATGTCATAAAGTGGAATTCAGTTTCGACCCTTGATTTTTACAATATTGTTAATCTATAATTAAATCATGGATACAGATAATTACCGCTGGCTCCTGCATCAGGTTCCAGAGTTTAAAGAGAAAAAGATAATCGACCCTCAGTCTGCTGAAAACCTCCGGGATTTCTGCACTAAAAAACTTATTGAGGCCACCCAAGCTCAGCAGGCGGCAGACAGGCAGATGCAGGCACAACTGGCTCAAGTCCAAAAGGTACAGACAGAATATGCTGCAGAAGTAGAACAAAGAAAAAAGATAAACTGGGTTCCTGTAATTCTTACTGTTATTTCCAGCATTCTTGTTGCAGGTGGTCTCATTTCCCTGATTGCATACAACTGGGCGTTTATCAGCAGGACAACAAAGACAATTGCAGCAGTTTTGATTTTGCTCGGCATTCAGGCAGCTGTTTTAATCTGCAAATTCAAAGGAAAAATGGAAAAAACTGCGGTACGCGAAAGCCTTGGCATAGTATGGGCCATAATGTTTGGAGCCGTGGTAGCCTTTATCTCCCAGATCCTCCGTCTTCCATCCAATACAAGTGCGTTTATTGCGCTATGGGCTGTATCTTCAGTTCTTGTACTCTATTCAACAAAATCTGACATTGTTTTCTATTTTAACCTGGTACTTGGAATTGCATACATCTGCTCCACAAAATATTACGGTGACTCATCATCCCTGATTTACGTTTTATTCGCATCCCTGATTCCATACGCCATCATTCGCAAAAGTCAGGTCATCAAATGGTTCCTGATTATCTATGCTGTTTCCATGATGGGATTCTGCCTTGACAAAACTGTTCCGGGACTTTGGATTGTAGCATATACATCCCTGCTTGCCATTTTTGCCATGTCCAAAAACAAAGAAACCAGCATTGTTTTTTCATGTGCGCTCCTCTTCATGCTTGTACTGCTGACATTCGGATATTTCTGGGAAGATATCGGCTGGAATTATATCCGTACAAGTCCTTCACATCATCTGGACGGTTCAATACTCGATGCAATTCTTACAGGCTCACTTTTTGCATTCTGCATCGGGCGGACCATTTACAGGACATTCATCAAAAAAGAAAAAAACAAAGTCAACCTGATTGCGATTTTCCCCGTGGTCATACTGATCCTTTATCTGGTTCATTCTGCATGCTACGACAGCATCAATACAACAGCTCTGGCCTCTGCCGTATTGATCCTGATGGGATTCATCATCACCGCAATTCTTGCCCTGAGCGACAGACAGGGATGGTTCCTTATTCCTCTTTTCCTGATTTTGATTCAATTCATGGTTAACATGATATACAATCCACTTGCCGCTTTCTTCTGTTTCCTGCTTTTTACAGTTGCCATTCTATCGCTCCGCGTAAAATACCTAAAGCTCGAATTCAATTTCATAGAATCAATCCTTTCAAGAATTACACTGCTGGTTTTGTTCCTTGCGCTTATGATCTGTTCATTTTCCATAAGCCGATACACAGAATTGACACTGGAACATTATTCCTCCATAATTCTTTTTTCAATTGTAACAGTATTTTCTCTTGTGGCATTTTTCATTTCAGTGAACAAAAAAGGATTTGCCGCCATATTTGACCTGATTGTTTTTCCAACATGCGGTTTTATAATTTCAATTCTCCAACACTGGCCGGAAATCGATACGGTATCCTTAACATTGATAACCATGGCTGTAATGTCGGTTTTAGGCATGTACTCGCTGATGATAAAGAAAAACGGAAAAATGTCATTATATGTTTTCTCCATTCCGATTTTACTTTTCCCAATCACAGCATTCACATCATTTGATGCAACTTTCATCCTGGTGATTTTGATCATATGTCTTTTTGCATGGCTTTCGACCCTCTTTTCTCTTTTTGGAAGAAAGGAAATGGGCATAATAGGAGCCATTGTCGGGACAATCGGATTCTTGTTCACCGCATATTTAAATCCCGGCTTTATGTGCCTCCTCAAAAATTCGGTACCGGTAGTTTACACCATCGGTTTCTTTATCGCTTTGGCATTATTCCTTGCATCCGGATTTTTTGCCACAAGGGAAATGATAAAAAACAAAAAATGGATTAACCCGATTCTTTTTGTTCATCCGCTTTTGCTTTATATTGTTGCATGCATTCCTCATTCCTACAACAATGAGCCAACCCATTTCATATGCTCGATCTGCTTTGCGCTTTTTGTTCTATTCTTCATTTATTACCTTATCAAGGCATCGGTATCCTCTTCTCTTGCACTGGCAAACCTTTCTACCGTATTTCTGGGTATTTTCGTAATAATCAAATTCTTTGTTGAAGACTTCAGCTTGATTGCAAAAGGACTTGTATTCATCGGACTTGGAGTGGCAATCGCACTTATAAACATTTTCCTTTCCAGGAGAAGCAAAAAATGAAAAATACTATCTTGAAAAAAATATTTCCGTTTTTTATCGCCGCAGTAATTCTTCAGCTTGGAGCACTTGCATTCATCCTGTTCCGATCAAACTCTATTAAAAATGATGCAGAAAAATCAAACAGGATAGCCAGATTCAAATGTGAAATGAGGGATCCGTACAATCCTTTCAAGGGCCGCTATGTTCAGCTTTATCTAGGAGAATCTTCCAAAGCCTTTTCTGACTTGGACATACAGAGCAACGAGGTCAGGTACATTCAGAGGAATACGCCGATAGTATTCTGCATTCTAAAAAAAGATGCCGACGGATCATTCAGGATTACAGGCCTCAGGGCAGAAGAACCGGATGATTCGCACCTGTTTGTCCGCGCAAGAATGCATTACTGGGGAGACATGGTTTCACTAGAATTCCCGTTTATTGAATATTACATGCAGGAAAACTATGCCCGCGAAGTTGATTCACTTGGATCGGCATTTTATGACCTTGAACCCCAGATAGAGGTTTATATAGACAGGCACGGCAACTGCATTCAAAAGGCCCTTTACGTCAACGGAAGCGAAACCATTGAGGATTACATAAAATCCTTACTGTCACAAAGGCAGATTTAGCCAGGAAAACTACGCATTACGAATTACGAATTACGAATTACGAATTGCGCATTACGAATTAAGAATTCCCTATTGAATTTTATAATGAGGGGCTGTAAAATGTTCCTTATTATTTGAATCATAATCGAGGTTTGTTTATGGAAAAGAGAAGCAACAATGCTACACAGGGAATGGCACGGGCACCACACCGCTCGCTTTTTTATGCAATGGGATACACGGACGAAGAACTTGAGCGTCCTTTGGTTGGCGTCTGTTGTGCAAAGAATGAGATTATTCCGGGACATATTGAACTGGACCGTATTGCACAGGCTGTCAAGGATGGCGTACGTATGGCCGGTGGTACTCCAATTGAATTTCCTGCCATTGGTGTATGCGACGGAATAGCCATGGGTCACGAGGGAATGAAGTATTCTCTTGTAACACGTGAACTTATCGCAGACAGTGTTGAATGTGTTGTTACCGCACATCAGTTTGATGCACTCGTTTTGATTCCGAACTGTGACAAGATTGTTCCCGGTATGCTTATGGCAGCCGCACGCCTTAATTTGCCTACAGTTGTTGTTTCCGGTGGAGCAATGATGCCTGGACACCTTCCAAGCCACGAAGAAGGAAATCCATATTCAGACAAGAACCTTTCGCTCACAGACATGTTTGAGGGTGTTGGAGCCGTTGCCTCTGGAAAAATCACGGAAGCACAGCTCAAGGAAATGGAACACTGCGCATGTCCTGGATGCGGTTCATGCTCCGGTATGTTCACAGCTAACTCAATGAACTGCCTTACGGAAGTTTTGGGTCTGGGCCTTCCAGGAAACGGAACGATTCCAGCCACAACAGGAGACCGCATTGCACTTGCAAAGCACGCAGGCATGGCCGTAATGAACCTCTACAACAAGGGAATTACCGCACGCCAGATGATGACAAAAGATTCTTTCCGCAACGCACTTACTGCAGACATGGCACTTGGATGCTCATCAAACACAATGCTCCACGTTCCCGCCATTGCACATGAGGCCGGACTTACAATCGACCTGCACGAAGTTAACGAAATCTCTGAGCGCACACCAAACCTCTGCCACCTTGCCCCTGCAGGACACACCTTCATCTGTGAATTGAACGATGCCGGTGGAGTTCAAGCCGTTCTTGCAGAGCTTGCAAAAAAGAACCTCATCAAAACCGACTTGATAACAGCAACAGGAAAAACGATTGCGGAAAACATCAAGGGTGTAAAAAACCGCAACCCGGAAATCCTGCGCCCAATAGAAAACCCATTCAGCGACAATGGTGGTATTGCCATCCTGTTCGGAAACCTTGCACCAAACGGAACTGTTGTAAAGAGATCTGCCTGCGCCAAGGAACTCATGAAGCACTCGGGACCTGCACGTGTATTCAATGACGAAAGCGAGGCTATGGAAGCCGTTCAGAAAAGAGACATTCATCCAGGTGACGTTGTAGTAATCCGCTACGAAGGACCAAAGGGTGGACCAGGAATGCGTGAGATGCTTGCAGTAACAGCGGCTCTTGCAGGACAGGGCTTGGATAAGGAAGTTGCCTTGATTACCGACGGACGTTTCAGCGGTGCGACAAGGGGTGCATCACTTGGACACTGTTCACCGGAAGCGGCAGACGGAGGCCCAATTGCTCTCGTTCAGGAAGGAGACACAATCACCCTGGACATCAACAACTACAAGATTCACCTTGAAGTAAGCGATGAGGAGCTTGCAAAACGCAAGGCCGCATGGAAATGCCCTGAACCAAAGGTAAAGCACGGCTATTTGGCACGTTATGCTAAGCTGGTATCAAGTGCGGATAAGGGCGCAATTCTTGAATAACGCAAGTTTTTGAAAGATATAGTGTTGAGATTCCGGATTAAGTCCGGAATGACACTGCCTTGCAAACTTAAAGTACACTAGGCTAACACTTGTTTTTATTTATAAAATAGAGTACTATTGGTACGGTGTTTTCTTCCATATTATTTTATTGGAAAAAGACACCGTATTATTTTTTTCTAGGAGTTCAAAATTGAAGATTTCAGGCTCTCGTGTGGTTATTGAATGTCTTGTTGAGCAGGGCGTTGACACCGTTTTTGGTTATCCGGGCGGTGCAATTTTAAATGTTTATGATGAATTATATAAGAACAGCGACAGAATCCGCCATATTCTTACAGCCCATGAACAGGGTGCTTCCCATGCCGCAGACGGTTATGCCCGTTCAACCGGTAAAGTAGGTGTTGTATTTGCAACAAGTGGTCCTGGAGCAACAAATCTTGTAACAGGAATTGCAACAGCATACATGGATTCATCTCCAATCGTCGCAATTACATGCAATGTTCCCACTACACTTTTGGGCAAAGACTCTTTCCAGGAAATCGACATCACCGGTGTAACAATGCCGATTACAAAGCACAACTACATCGTCCGCAATGTAGAGGAACTTGCAGATGTCATCCGCGAGGCATTCATCATTGCAAAAAGCGGCCGACCGGGTCCTGTTTTGATTGACATTCCAAAGGAAGTCACCGCAAACGAAGTTGAATTTGAACCGCTTAAAAACCCGGATGAAATTGAAAAGAGGATTCAGGAAAGGAACATTCACCTTAAAAGGTCCCTTAATCCTCCGTCTCCAAGCGATGAAGAAATCAAAAAGGCGGCAGACATCATCAACAACGCAAAAAGGCCTGTGATTTATGCAGGTGGTGGAATCATCATCGGTAACGCAAGCGAGGAACTTCTTGCTCTTGCACAAACCTCAGACATTCCTGTATCAGAAAGCATGATGGCACGCTCAGCATTTCCTTCAAGCAACAGCCTGAACCTTGGCATGGTTGGAATGCACGGAACAAAGGCAAGCAACATGGCAGTTACAGAAAGCGACCTTGTACTTGCATTGGGCTCTCGTTTTTCTGACCGCGTAATCTCAAACCCGAAGCATTTTGCAGAAAACAGCCAGGTATTCCACATCGACATTGACGCAGCCGAAATCAACAAGAACATTCCGGTATCAGGAAAGCTCATCGGCAACGTAAAGGACATACTCAAGCGTCTTCTTCCGTTAATCAAGAAGGCCGACCACTCTGAATGGAAAAACAGGATTGCAGAATGGAAAAAGGATTATCCCAAGATTTACGACGATAATCCAGCCGACTCAATCAACCCCAAATTCCTGTGCGAGTGCATCCACAAGATTGCGGGCGACGATACCTTCATCACTACGGAAGTTGGAGAACACCAGCTTTGGACAGCCCAGCACTATCCGTTTGAAAAGCCGCGCACTTTCATAACATCAGGCGGTTTGGGAACAATGGGCTTTGGAACTGGAGCCGCAATGGGAATTCAGTTTGCAAATCCAAAGGCACGTGTCGTTCATATCGCAGGAGACGGTTCATTCCGCATGAACTGCAACGAACTTGCAACAATATCACACTATAACCTGCCATTGGTTATTGTGGTGGTAAACAACGGAACACTTGGAAACGTGCGTCTGTGGCAAAAGGCATTCTACGGTGAAAGGTACAGTGCGACCACACTTGATTTCGGACCTGACTGGGTAAAGCTTGCCGCAGCATACGGAATCGACGGATATAAAGCCAACAATGCAGCCGAATTCGAAAAGGTATTCGCAGAAGCATTCAAGAGCGGAAAGCCGGCGGTAATCGATGCAAAGGTTGACATTGATGTTCCAGTACTTCCAATGGTTCCGGGTGGAAGGGCCATCTACGACCAGATCATGGACCTGTAGTCTGTGAAGGGAAAAATTCAAGAGGAAATCAGTTTTATGAAGGACATTCACGAATCAGGCGAAGACTATCTTGAAGCAATTCTGATGCTGCAAAAGGAAAACGGGAAAGTCCGTTCAATTGATGTAGCACGAAGACTTGGAGTTTCCAAACCCAGCGTCAGTCGGGCAATGGGCATTCTGGTCTCACACGGATACCTTACCATCTCACAGACAGGCAATCTTGAGCTTACGGAAAAAGGTCAAAATACAGCACGCGAAGTTTTAGGCAGGCACATTCTGCTCACCGATTTTCTGATGACGATTACAGGAGTCGGATATGAGCAGGCCGAAAAAAACGCATGTAAGATTGAACATGACATTGACGACGATGTGAAAAACGGAATAGTCAAATGGATGATTCAAAATACAGACTGCACCGGCTGTAAAGATGACATTAAACAATACTGCTATCTTGCATATCAGAACAAATGCAAGAACAACAAGGCAGACAAAGAAAGGAGAAAAACAAAATGAAAGCAATAAAGGCATTAATTGCAGCAACTCTTGTTGCAACACTGGCATTAACTTCATGTGCAAAAAAAAGCGCGGGAGACAATTCCCTTCAGGATCTTAAAAGGACGGGAACCCTCATAATGGGACTTGACGACTCTTTTCCACCAATGGGTTTCAGGGACAAGAACAATGAGATAGTCGGTTATGACGTTGACCTTGCAAAGGAAGTTGCAAAAAGACTTGGCGTCACCCTCAAGCTGCAGCCGATAGACTGGTCCACAAAGGAACAGGAGCTTAACACAAAAAAGATTGACTGCATCTGGAGCGGCTTTACAATGACAAAGGAACGCAAGGAAGCAATGGCATTCACAGGTGCATATCTTGACAATGCCCAGGTTGCAATAGTAAAGAATGACAGTGGAATCAAATCCCTGAGCGACTTAAGCGACAAGCTCATCGGTGTACAGGCCGGATCCTCTGCATGGGAAGCAGTAAGTGCAGACACAAACCTCTTGAATTCAATCAAGGGTGTTGTGGAATTTGAAGAAAACCTCACGGCACTCAATGACCTTGGAATCGGAAACATCGATGCAGTTGTCATGGACCTTGTTGTAGCTGAATATACCATCAAGCAGGCAAACTACCCGTACACAATTCTTTCAGAGGGACTTGCAAACGAGGAATACGGTGTTGCATTCAGAAAGAACGACGTAAAGCTCCGTGATGAAGTTCAGAAGATTCTTGAGGAAATGCAGAACGACGGAACAGCTGAATCAATCAGCAAGCAGTGGTTCGGTAGAAACATTTCCGTAATAGGACGCTAACAGAATAATGCAGGAATATTTTTCCCGAATGGACATCGGAAATCTTTTTCTTGTAATGTTAAAGAGTTCCGGTGTCAGTCTTGAGGTATTTTTTCTTACACTTCTTTTTTCAATTCCACTTGCCCTGGTGATTTGCTCAGGACGCATGTCTAAAATCAAGGTAATATCAAAGATTACATCGGCTTTCCTTTTGATAATTCGTGGAACGCCTTTGATGCTTCAATTGATTTTCGTGTACTTTGCCCCACCCTACATCTTTGGCGCAGGAATGCAGCGTTTTACCGCGGCCATTGTTGCCATGGTCATAAACTATGCATGTTATTTTGCGGAGATTTACCGTGGTGGAATTCAGGCTATTCCGGTTGGTCAATACGAAGCTTCTTCCGTACTGGGATTTACAAAGGGACAGACTTTTTTCAGGATTGTGCTGCCCCAGGTCATAAAGAAAATAATACCTGCCATGGGAAACGAAGTGATTACGCTTGTTAAGGACACTGCTCTTGTTCAGGTCCTTGGTGTGGCGGAACTGTTCCATGTTGCAAAAACTCAGAGTGGCCGTCTTGTGAGTGTGCTTCCACTTTTCATCGCAGGAGTTTTCTATTGCGTGATGAACTGGGGTGTAACAAAAGCATTTGATTTTGCGGAGAAAAAACTTGACTACTACAAATGATTCAAATACAAACAATACAATCATTCAAGTTGAAAACCTGTCCAAGAATTTCGGTGACCTGAGCGTCATACGGGACATCTCCTTTAAAGTTCATCAGGGGGAAGTTCTTGGAATAATCGGTCCGTCAGGAAGCGGAAAATCAACTTTGCTAAGATGCATTACCCAGCTGGAGAAAGTCACCGGCGGTTCGATTACGATCTGCGGTCAAAAGCTTGTGGAAAACGGTGTTTATTCAGACAAGAAAACCCTTAGGGAAATCGGCCTTAACGTAGGTCTTGTGTTCCAGAATTTTCATCTGTTTCCTCATCTGTCTGTAATGCGGAACATTACCGAGGCACAAAGGCTTGTATTAAAACGCAGCAAGCCAGAGGCAGAACAGGTTGCTATGGATCTTCTTGAAAAAATGAACCTTTCCGACAAGACATCAAGCTATCCGTGTCAGTTGAGTGGAGGCCAGCAGCAGAGGGTAAGCATAGCACGTTCCCTTGCGCTTAATCCAAAGGTCCTGTTCTTTGATGAACCAACATCTGCACTTGATCCTGAGCTTACTGGAGAAATACTGGCAGTCATACGTGACCTTGCAAAGACAAACATGACGATGGTAGTCGTAACGCACGAAATGTCCTTTGCACGCGACACAAGCGACCACATCATTTTTATGGACGGTGGAGTCATAGTTGAACAGGGCGACAGTCAGTCTGTAATCGACAGCCCCAGGGAAGAACGCACCAAGCAGTTCCTGAAAAGATTCAACAATTCATGAGGCCGAAACTCTTTGATAAGCGGCTATTGCCTCTCCCATAATCAATTCAATTGAGCCTTCTGCCACAGAACGGATGAACTTGAATTCTATCCATCCTGAAATCAAATCCTTTGGGAGCAAAACGTCAACTTTAGTCGCTTTTTCTCCCTTGAGTGAAAACATTTTGAATTTATCGGCAATGGGATTTGAGACGGAACCTGTCTGCTCTATGAACAAAGCCTTTGGATCAGACGGAATGACTACAGCGAATTCTTTTTCCCTGTAAATATTTGCCACAGCCTGATGGTCCGGATCCGAGCTGAATATTACACGTGTCACCGGGTCATAGTCCATGGGCATTATCCAGCCGTATGGAGTCAGGTCATAAACACCAACACCCTTTGTAGCTACCACAGCCGGTGAAGTTATCATCGTATAAGCCTTTTTCAGGTCAACTTCTTCAAACTCTGCCACTTTATTCTCCTGCATTTCAGATGAATCAATGACTGATTTTATCACGGATACAAGTTATTTACAAGTTAGTCAAGATGAAAACTGAAAGTTGAAAAGTGTCGATTTATTTTATATAATTGCGCATTATGATTGAAGCCGTTATTTTTGATATGGATGGGGTTATATTTGACAGCGAAAGGATAACCCGCATGGCATGGGACATTGCCGCAAAGGAATATGGAATCAGCGACATCAAGACTGCGGTAAGGGACTGCACGGGGGTGGCACGGCCTTCGCAATGGGTTTACCTCAAGAACAAGTACGGTCAGGATTTCCCCGCAAAAGAATTCAGGGAACGGTGCTCAGAGATTTTCCACAAGTACACGGCAGAAAACGGACTTCCGCTCATGCCGTACGCCCGAGAGACACTTGAATACCTTAAAGGCAAGGGATACAGGCTTGCAATAGCCTCTTCTTCCAAAACATCAACTGTGATTCCGGAACTGACGGAGGCAAAACTGCTTGACTATTTTGAAAAGGTGACATGCGGAGACATGGTTGAACACTCAAAGCCGCATCCAGAAATTTACGCATTCACAGCCGATGCAATAAAAGTCGCAAAAGAAAACTGCATCGCCGTAGAAGACAGCCCCAACGGAATACGCTCCGCACACGCAGCGGGATTAAAGCCTGTCATGGTACCCGATCAGATACAGCCCGACGAAGAGATAAAAAAGCTTTTGTTCAAACTCTGCACTTCCTTGAACGAGCTCAGGGATTTTCTTTAATCATTCAGCTTAAATCAATTGCTTGGACGCTTGCAGTACTTCCACGTAAACCATGCACCCGCATAACGGCCTATGAACCTGCTTGCAAATGCCTTGAACTTCCACTTGAACGCCCACATGGAATAATGCCTGCCCTTTCGTGAGTTCTTGATGCAGTGGGCTACAGTTTTTTCTGGAGAAAGCCCGTGACGAACTTCCTTTCTTGCCCCTTTGGAAGCGACGTTTGCAAACTCAGTGCTTACAGGTCCCGGACAAAGTGCCGTAACTGATATTCCCTTCTGGCTCAATTCAGCCGCCAGCGCTATGGAAAAACTCAGGACATAAGCCTTGCATGCCCCGTAAACCGCAAAATTACCCAATGGCAGAAAAGACGCAAGGGATGCCGTGTTGATGATTCGCCCGCCCTGCCTCATGTACGGAAGGCAAAAGCCCGTGATTCCCGTAAGCGAGGTACAGTCAAGGTCAACCATATCCATCTCGCGTTCCGTATCTGTTGAAGCAAACTCACCGTATGTGCCAAAGCCTGCGTTATTCACAAGGACGGAAACTTCAAATTCCCCGGAGGCCGCCTCCCTGTCCAGATGCTCCCTGAATGCAAGGGCCCCCGACTTTCCCGAAATGTCAAGCGGAATGACTTTTACAGCAGGATAATGCCCATGATTTTTGGCATCTTCTTCTATTAAACCCTTTGTTTCCAAAAGCCTGTCTTCCCTGCGAGCCACAATCCATATTTCATCGCTGGGCACAACCTTTCCACCAGCACTTTCTTCCGCCAGCTGACGTGCAAAACACACCCCCATCCCGCTGGACGCCCCGGTCACGATAATGATTCTTTTCATAAAAATAATTATATCATGAATTATGTATTTAGTCTTAATTTTTAACTTCCTTTTTTCCTATACTCGTGATATAATGTTATTTATGATAAAAGCATTGGTAAAATTGGTTAGAGCCTTGTGTTCTAATACGGCACCGGCAGAAATTGCACATGCGTTTGCATGGGGTGTCATTCTCGGGTTTCTGCCCAAGGATAACGCCCTGTGGTATATTCTCTTTGTCTTGATTTTCTTCATGAGGATTCAAAGGGGAGTCTTTTCTCTTGCTGTTCTTGTCGTATCCCTTTTTGCAGGAGTTGCGGATCCTCTGTTCGACCAGATAGGCTACTGGGTTTTAACGCATCCGGCCATGCAGGACACCATGACCAAGCTAATCAACATTCCCTTTGTCGCATTCACCAAGATTAACAATACCATCGTCATGGGCTGCATCATCTGCGGAATATGCGCCTACATCCCGTTATATTTTATTTCCAGGCTCTTTACCTTTGTCTGGAGACGCTACATCGGTGGAAAACTCAAAAACATAAAGTTCATCAAGGCCATAGGAAAGATTCCTCTTATAAGAAAAATCGCTGACATTGCACAGGGAGAGTTGATATGATGGAAGAAGACGAAAAACGCCGCGAAGACGAAGAAATTCCCCCCCAGGAAGAACAGGGCTCTCTCCCAGCAGAAGAAAGCAATACTCAGGTTGAAGAGAACAATGCCACAGTAGAAGAAAACAGCACCCGGGTTGAAGAAAGCAATACTCAGGTTGAAGAGAGCGATTCTCCGGTTGAAGAAAGCGATTCTCCGATTGAAGAGAACAATGCCCTGACTGAAGAAGAAGACCTTGAGGATGAGCTATACGAAGAGGAAGACGACGAAGAAGATGAACTGGTCGGAAATCCTGAAGCTGGAACTGAAGTTTCTACCATAAATCTTGGTGGAGTTCCAGACGGCAAAAAAAAGAGGCGAAAGAGGGAATTCCCTGTTTCAAAACTTCCGCTTTTGATGAGGAAGACCTACAGTGAAAAAGCACTCAAGCGCCACATCCTAAAGAAGCTTTACATTCCCGAAGACCAGCGTCTTGTTGCGGCATTGTTCATAAAGGGTGCAAATCCTAAAAAACCAGACTATTATGCCATCCCTGCAGACAGGATGTTCACCAAAAAGGAATTCAAAAAATATGCCCTGCTCGGAAAGGAAATCAAAAAGCAGAGCAAGGCCCGGGTCCGCATGATTCCACTCATTGCGCTTTTGGTCCTTATCTTCGGATCGGTGGCAACAGTCATCGCTTTCAAAAACGTAATCGTACAAAAAGGCCTTATCTCCATATGCGAGGCAATTTTCCAGGCAAAGACAGATGTGGAAAGCGTTGATGTTAAAATCCTTGATGCATCAATTACCATAAACAATCTTCAGGTCGGCAACAAAAACCGTGTAATGAAAAACCTGTTTGAAGTGGGAAAGATTCAGCTTGACTTTAACCTTGTACAGGCCCTGCGTAAAAAATTCGTGGCGGAAAACCTCGAGGCCTCGGGAATAAAATGGAACACAGACAGGACCTACAGCTGCGAGCTTCCCCAAAAAGAACCCAAAGAAGATTCCGAATTCATGAAAGAGGTAAAGGCACGCGCAAACAATGCCATAAGGGAGCTTCAAAACCAGGCCTACGACATTCTTGGCGGATCTGATCTGGAGAGCATAATTGCCAATGCAAAGGCCCACATCAATTCACCCAAGGTCGTAAAGGATTCAATCGATTATTCACAGGCCCTTATTGAAAAATGGAAGACCAAACCGGAAGAGATAGAAGCACAGATAAATGAATTTGCAGAAACGGTAAAGAACCTCCAGACCATAAGCGTAAAATCATTCGACTTCAGGAAACCGGAAGATGTCCAGGCAATGAAGGATGCCTACGAAAAGATCTCCGCCGCAATAGAACAGAGTAAATCCCTAAAGGCCACTGCAGAGCTTCTTGTAAATGAAGTAAAGACAGATGCACAAGACGTAAAGGGCATGGCAGAAAATGTCGCTACAACGGTAAAGTCAGACTACGATTATGTCAAGGAACGACTCACGACCCTTACGGGAACAATCAAGAACCTTGACCAGCTTTTCAATGACGCCCTTGATACGGTGGCATACAACATGCTTGGCGAATATTATCCCTATGTTCAGGACGGACTGGCTCTCGTTCAGGAAATGAAGGAAAAATCCGCGGCAAAGCCAAAGAAAGAAAAAAAGGAAAGCAAGCGCATGGCGGGAACAACATTCTGGTATTCACAGGAATATCCGAGCTTCCTCATAGAAAACATACGCGCACAGGGAACGGGATTTGACGTACGCATTACCGAGGTTTCCAACAATCAGGACGTAAGGAACCAACCTACGACAGGAAACATCTGGCTAAGCATAAACAACCTCCAGCACTCAGGCACGGTTACCGTTGATACAAGGTCCGCATCTTCCGCACCTCTTGTAGCACTCAACTACACTGGTTCCGGTTTTAAGGCGGCCATGGACGGAACAAGAATCGCAACCTTAAGCGGAGTTCCTTCAATAAACGGAGACATGCAGCTTAAGGCACGCGCCACTTTTGATCCGGCAGGATTTTCTGCGGGCGGTACCCTCATTTTGGATCCTGTCTCCCTTACCACAGACGGATTTAAAAACGATCTTGTCACAAAATATTACCGGGTGGGTCTTGCGAGCGTAGACAACCTGAACATCTCCTATGACGTGGGCTACAGCAAGGCAAACGGACTTAAGATGTCCCTGACTGGAAACTTTGCGGATCAGTTCATCAATTCCCTCAAGGCCATAGTCATGGAAATCGGAAAAGATGCAAAAGAGGCAGCCCTTGCACGTCTTTCAAAAGAACTTAACGAGTCAGAGAATGAATTCATAATCAAGACAAAGGAATTCTTTGGAATAGAAGGCGACATAGATTTGCAGAACGTACGTCTTGCCGACATCCAGAACCTGCTGGAAAAGAAACAGAAGGAAGTCGAAAACTGGCTCAAGGATCAGGCAAACAAGGCCATAGAGGATGCAAAGGAAAAAGCCACGGAATTCGTTCAGGAAAAAACATCAGAGGTAAAGCAGCAGGTCACCGACAGTCTCAAGGATTCTTTAGGCAACGTATTCGGAACTCCAAAAAAGACCGAAGAAAAAACGGACGGTGAAGACGAAAAGGAAGACGAGGAGAAAGAAGATTCAAAGGACAAGCTTTCCAATGGACTGATGGATATAGGAAAGGGCCTCTTTGGACGATAGCAAGCTCCATTCACAATCCTTAACTCAGATTATGCTGTTACTCCGTAAAAAAACTTTAAAAATTTTTCATTTTTCATTTGCTTTTTTTTCAATTAGGACTTATCATTTAAATGGATAGGGCTATCATAATCATGGATTGGTGTTATGAAGAAAGCGAGAAAAAAGACAGTTCTGTTGATAAACAGTATCATTGCTTCACTTATTGTAATCGCCGGAATTATCCTTTTATGCAGGAATTTTCAGCTATCCGTAGCCTTTTTCTCAAAAAAAGATGACATTCCTTCATTCCCAGACAAAAGGGTTCTGTTCATAACATCCTTCAACGATGAGGTTCCTTCCGTATACGATCAAAAAGAGGGCATGCTGTCCATATTTAACCAGGCAGACGTTTGGCTTGACGTCATATCCATGAACTCACGTGATTACCCTGGAGAAGAAAATGCAAGCCTTTTCCATCAGCTTCTTGCATACCGCCTTAAAAACAACAGGAAATACGATGCCATAATAGCCGGTGATGATGAGGCGCTTTATTTTGTTGAGGAATACCAGGAAGAGCTTTTCACCGGACTTCCCATTTATTTCCTTGGGGTCAACGACATAGACCACGCACACAAGGCCACCGAAAATCCGCTCATAACAGGCTCAATCGAACGCCTATACCTTGAGGACACCATAGACATAGCCATCAAGCAGAATCCAGAGGCAAAAACGATTGTTGCGGTACACGACAGCACAATCTCTGGAAACGCGGACTCAGACCAGTTCCTTGCACTCAGGATGGAATTCCCGAACCACGTGTTTGAATCCATAAGTACCTCCGAGCTGACACGCTACGAGCTGGAAAGGAAAATCAGGAGCCTTGACTCAAGCTCAATCCTGATCTGCATCTCTGGCTACCACGATTCGGAAGGCAACAGATATACCGGCTACGAACTATGCCAGATAATCTCCAACTGCGCACAGATCCCTGTCTACACGACAATTCCGGAATGCATAGGCCAGGGATTTGCAGGAGGCCTTACACTTGACATGTTTGCATACGGAAGGCAGGCCGCACAGACAATCCTTTCAATTTTTGGAGGCAAGGCACCAAAGAACATAGAGCTTTTTACAAAGAGCATCTCCCAGTTCCGCTTTGACTACAAGGTTCTCAAACGCTTCAAGCTCAAGAAGTCATCGCTTCCAATAAACACCATTTGGATTAACCGCTACGATCCCTTCTGGGAACAGAACGGCATGCTCATCACATCACTTATAATGATCCTGTCCGGCATCGCGGCAATTCTCCTTACAGTAGGCCTTGAACGCCACAGGTCAAAGATCATCCAGTCCGAGCTTACTTCCTCACACCAGCAGCTCAAATACATGATTGACCATGACTTCATGACGGGACTGCCAAAAATCCAGACGGCACACCAGACCATCAGCGAGCTTCTTGAATCCGGCAAACGCTTTTCCGTACTCAAGATAAACATCAACAATTTCCGCAGCATAAACGATGCCTACACCCACGCCTGCGGAGACTATATCCTGAACAAAATAGGCCACATGCTTTTGGACATGGAGGATGAGGATTACTTCTTTGCCCGTGACAACAGCGAATTCATCATAATCTACCTCAAGGGATATCTGAGCGACGTAAGCACCCATTTTGACTGCATCAAGCAGACATTCCTTTCAATTCCAATTACCTACAACGGCGTATCATTCACCGTAAACACGAAATTCGGAATATTCAACGTTCCCATAGACAAAAAATTCTCCGTGGACGAGGTCATGACCTACGTGGACTATGCCCTGTTCAATGCCAAAAACGGCGGAAAATCAAGCTATGTCTTCTTTACCAAAGAAATGGAGGAAGAGGTCCGCAATACAAAGAAGATTGTCCGCATTCTGGAGGATGCATGCAAGCAGGATGGTTTCGTACCTTTCTTCCAGCCACAGATAGATGCAATCACGGGAGAGATTTTCGGTTACGAATCCCTGTGCCGCCTCAAGGACCATCCTATTTCCCCCGCCCTGTTCATTCCGATTGCGGAAAACAACGGCTTCATCACGAAAATTGGCCGCATAATGACGGAAAAGGTCATAAAGCAGATGGCAGCCATGCGTGACGAGGGACAGCAGCTAAGGCGGTTTGCCATAAACTATTCTGCAGGACAGATTGTGGACACAGGATATGTTGATTTCCTGCGCGGTTTACTTGAAAAATACAACATCCCCCCGGAAATGATAGAGATAGAAATCACGGAGAGCCTTTTCCTTGGAAACGACCAGGATTCCGCAAACCTGTTCAAGCAGCTGGATGAACTTGGGGTTTCCCTTGCCCTGGATGACTTTGGAACCGGATACTCCTCCATCAGCTATCTGGCATACCTTCCCGTAGGAGTGGTCAAGATCGACAAAACCATGGTGGACGTATACCTGCACGACGGAAAGGACGTTTTGATCCAAAACATCATAAGCATGGTTCACAGCCTTGGAATGAAGCTCATCGCGGAAGGAATCGAAGAAAAATGGCAGTACGAAAAGCTCAAGACATTCGACTGCGACATAATTCAGGGATATTATTTCAGCAAACCCATCCCCGGATCTGAGGTTAAACGCTTCAACGCCTCTTAGGCTACCGGAATTGTCAGAACTGAACAGGCAGCAACTCCATGGCCGTCATCATGCCCCATGAAAACTGCATTTTCTGAAATTATTTAAAAATAAAGGGCCTAACATGGCATAAACTGATTGACCAAATCTTGTTTTTTCCTTACAATATGTCGTCTTACTTAAAGTGGGATAAATGGACCCGTTGGGTCTGTCATATATTTTAGGTCTTGAACCCATTCGCAAGAGACCTATGGAGGACAAATCAAGTGGTAAAAATCAGACTTAAGAAGTTTGGTACAAAGAAGCGCCCTGATTACCGTATCGTGATTCAGGATGCCCGCAAGCCTCGTGACGGTGAGACTGTAGAAGAAATCGGTCAGTATCACCCCATCGCAGCAGAGAACAGTCAGGTTGTGGTGAACGCAGAGCGTGCAAAGTACTGGCTTAGCGTAGGTGCACAGCCAACTCCAATCGTCAAAAAGCTGCTTAACGCTTCCGGCCTTACAGCCAAAGGCGAAGCAATCTCAAAGTAAGTACAGGGGTGTGAATCATGGAAAAAGACCTGATTGAATTCATAGCAAAATCATTGGTCGATGATCCGGCTTCAGTCTCTGTTACAGAAAGCGAAGGTGAACGCGGACCGGTTTTAAGGTTGAGCGTAGCCCAGGACGATATTGGCAAGGTTATTGGCAAATACGGTCGTATTGCAAAGGCACTGCGTACTGTTTTGAGTGCGTCTGCAAGCAAAGAAGGCAGGCACTACAGTCTGGAAATTCTGGACTGACGGGTTTTAGATGGTAGAGCAGTTTGTTGTTGGGATTGTCCGGGGTACCCACGGTATTACGGGCGAGTTTAAAGTAGAAAGCACTTCCGGCGAGTATGAGCATTTTGCAAATATGGAAGAAGTGACTTTGACAGACGGAACGGTAAGCAAGTCTTATGCTGTTGAATACACAAAGGATGCTGCCACGACGCTGTACATGAAATTAAGTGGAATAAATACCCCTGAGGAAGCTGCAAAATTCAACAGGTGGCAGATCGTAGTTCCACGCAAGAACGCACATCCATTGCAGAAGGATGAGTGGTATATTGAGGACCTTAAGGGTTGCTCAGTATGGTATAAAGACGTAACGGCGGGTAGTACCGCACCGGGTATGTCCGATGAGGATATAATCGGAACAGTCACAAACGTAATGGAAGGCGGATCAGGTTATCTCGTTGAGATTTTGCTGTCCGAGAGCTGCCGATTTTTGGCAAATGACGTCAAGTACACGAAAAACGGAGAAATCCGCAAAGTGTTTGTTCCATTGAGCTACAGATTCTTGAACGAAATTGACGTGGAAAACAAAAGGATGCAGCTGATGCACCTCTGGATTCTGGAGTAAGTCCTGTGAAATTTACTGTGCTGACCTTGTTCCCCGAAATCCCCAAGGCTTTTTTTGAAACTTCGATCATGGCCAAGGCGGTAGAAAAGGGAATTATTGCCTACGATTTGGTGAATATCAGGGATTTTGCCTTTGATAAACACAAAACATGTGACGACGGAACGTATGGCGGGGGAGCCGGACAACTTTTATTGCCGGAACCCTTGGGACGGGCACTTGACAGTGTTGAAGCCTACAAGAAGCATGTGATTTATGTCACACCAAGCGGAAGGCCTTTTACACAGAAAAAAGCCCTCTCTCTGAGTAAAGAAGACGAAATCGTCCTGATTTGCGGTCGCTACGAAGGCATTGACCAGCGGATCATAGACTTGTATGTTGACGAGGAAATCTCCATCGGTGACTATGTGATGTCCAGTGGAGAGGTTGCCGCAACGGTAATAATCGATTGCGTGTACCGGCTTGTTGACGACGTGATAACGCACGAGTCATTGGAAGAGGAAAGCTTTAACTCAAACCTTTTGGAATACCCGCAGTACACTAGGCCAAATGTGTATAAGGGCTTGGAAGTTCCGGCAGTTTTGACCGGTGGCGACCATGAAGAAATTCGGAAGTGGCGGCTTCGTAAGAGCCTTCAGAAAACCCTGATGAATCGACCAGATTTGATTCAGACGGCAAGAATGACAGGTACTCTTTCAGAAGAAGCGGAAAAGATGATCGAAGACCTTGCGGAGCATGCAGACTATAAAAATGACCGCAAGCAGCGCCGGAAGCTACGTTCCATTCAGGAAAAGCTAAAGCGGCAAAATGGAGAATAAAATGGATCTTATAAAGACTATTGAAGAACAGCAGAAGAAAGCGAATGTTTCTGACTTTAAGGTAGGAGACACTGTTAAGGTTCACTTTGAGATTATCGAAGGAAAGACAAAGCGCATCCAGATTTTTGAAGGTCTGGTAATCTGCTTTAAGAACGAAGGAATCCGCAAGACATTCACAGTACGCAAGGTAAGCTACGGTGTTGGTGTTGAGCGTGTATTCCCGGTTAACAGCCCGCGCGTAATCAAGGTAGAAATCGTACGCCCAGGAAAAGTACGCCGCTCAAAGATTTACTACGTACGCGACAAGATCGGTAAGGATGCCAAGATCAAGGAACAGCTTACTCCAAAGGCAAAGGCTCGCGTAGCCCAGGCCAATGCAGTAGCAAACCAGGCATCACAGGCAGAAGCAGCACTCAAGGCCGAAATCAAGGCAGAGACAGCAGCAGAAGCCGCCGCAAACAAGAACAAGAAGAAATAATTTTCTATACTTCATTCAGGCTTGGACGGCATCACGCAGCACACAAACCCCAAGTCCAGGCCTGAATTAAATCCCTTCCACATTTTTTGGCTTTCATAAATCCCCAAAAACACATAGACACAAAATATTTAATCTGATATAATGATTTATCTGAACAATCCGGATGTGTAAACTTGGAGCGTTCGATTTTTTTTCGCCGGGATGGTGGAATTGGTAGACACAAGGGACTTAAAATCCCTCGGTTGGTAACAACCGTGCCAGTTCAAGTCTGGTTCCCGGCAAGTTTGGGCTGTCCTATTTTGGGCAGCCTCTTTTGTATGTGAATATGGCGGTCAATTCAGTTCAGTTCATTCTTCCACAAAACCTCCAGAATCTCCGTCCGGGCATAACGCTCTCGGAAGGGTCCCAAGTCTTTGTGCGGGTCCTCTCTGATTCAGCGGACGGAAAGGCCCTTGTATCCCTTATGGGCAACAAGGTGACTGTACAAAGCCAGGAACCGCTCACCCAGGGACAGGCATTCCCAGCGGCCGTGCATTTACGCTCAGACGGCTCCATAGAACTGACAAAACTCGCCTCCCCTGCCCCGCAAGCCACGGAATTTAACGGCCAGATGCACGGCATGGAAGCGTTATATGCCCTTTTAGCGTCAGAGGGCTTTGTACCGGATGCCATAAGCGCCCGTATTTTTCAATTCATGTACCAGTCGGGGATAAAAATCAACTCCTCAATAATGCAGAAAGCCCGTGCCATAGCATCACGTTTTCCCGGAAAAGAAGAAAAAGCCGCGGAAATTGCAGCCCTATTGCTTGAGGAAGGAATTGACCCCAGCGACAGTGCAATCCAGGCATTGATGGACATGTTCGGCGGCCAGCATAATCCCCAGAACAGCAAGGAGCAGCAGAACCAACAGGAATCAGGGGACAACAGAGGAGAATCTGAACTGGGCTTCCTTGAAAAACTCTATGGAAGATCGATTCCAGACAAAGCAGGACTTTTAACCTACCTTAACCAGGTAAGCCGTGGCAGACACCATTGGATTTTTCTGCCTTTTGAATGGGATGTTCCGGTACAGGAAAAAGAGGAAAATTCACCCCAGGACACCGAAAAAGCCAGTGCAGACGGCATGATAAGGCTTTTAATCGATACGGAGGAGCATAAACTAAAAAAAATTCAAATAAATTGCCAAACAGACGTGACAAATTATTTTTTTGTGCTATACTATAATAGTATAAGCAATGAGAAGGAAGTTCGGTTCTTTACATTACCGCCGCTTTTGCCTTCTGCAGTCAAAGCCGAAGAATTGCGGCTCGGAGGTTTCTTTAGCTCCGGCATGAGCGATAACAAACCTGTGACTGTAACCTATTCCGACTCAGCTTACTTCGACGGGCTGTGCGTCACAAACGAGGCACCGCTCATCATACAAGAAAAGATATGACCGAATTAAAGAATCTGTCTGCAGTTGCCCTGAAATACCCACTGGATGCACAGGCCCCCTTGATTGCGGCAAAGGAACGTGGGCGTCTTGCCAAGCGTATGATCGAGATTGCAGAAGAAAATGAGATTCCAGTCATAGAAGATGACATTCTGGAAAATGTCCTGTCGATTCAGGATGTAGGCCAGTGTATTCCCGAGGAAACATGGGAAGCCGTGGCCTCCATTTTCGCATATATTATAAAAGTGGAGCAACAAAATGCCTTTAACAAGAATTAAATGTACGGATATCACAGAAGGTGTAAGTTATTCTTCCCCAGTCTTTTTTGACGACGGAAAGAACATGTTTTTGGCACCTCATCAGACAGCTAAAAAATATCACATAAAAGCCCTTACCCGCTGGAGAGTACCGTTTTTGGTCACCGCAGGCCACCAGGAGCTTAAGTCTCAGGTACAGAACGAAAGTCCCGCAGCCGAACTGGAAACCGTAGAGGATTTCCTTGATGTGGAAGAAATAGAAGAGGTGGAGGAGCTTTAGGCCCCAGTGACAGCCGCAACAAAATCAACAGCCCAAAAAGGCCGAGAAGGAGAAGAAAAGGCTGTCTCCTACCTTGAATCAAAAGGTTACACAATCCAAGACCGCAATTTCCGCATAAGGGGTGGAGAAATAGACATTATCGCCACCAAGGATGATATACTAGTATTTGTAGAAGTAAAATCCCTGCCCAACGGGAACACGGAAATTTTGTCCCACGAATTAAACTTCCGTAAACAGCAAAAGATAATCGAAACAGCTAAATTTTACCTGGAAAAATATCGACAATATAATAGCAGGGTCATCAGATTCGATGTTCTTGCCATAGATGTTCCGGGACTGGAGCCGGTACACCACATTGTAAACGCTTTTTCGGAGTAATATACACTATGCCGGTTTCAAAGAATGCTTCATCTCAGTTAATCAATCAGCGAATAAAGGAATTGCAGATTAAAATCCAGGACGAAAAATACATATCTTATGCAGTTGAAAGAATAGCACTTATAGTCAGCCGCCAGTTAGTTGAAAAAAGAAATGGAAACCGCAGCCCTGAAAAATTGTATTAAAGCAAAAATGAGTACTAGAAATAAAACGGCATTTAAAGTAGAATATGGGCATGAATAGAGACAAGCGTGCCAAAAGACATAACAATAAAAACAACCAGCAGAACAAAAAAGAATACAGGGACAGAAGCGAATCTTCACCCAAACATTCCCAGTTCCGCCCACATCAGGCTGTAAGTCCCCAGCAGATTCAGGAAGAGGACCGTGCCATAGCCGAATACAAGGCAAGCCATCAGATTGTATGTCCAAAATGCGGCAAAACAATAATCGATATGTCATCAGCTATACAGGACAAAAGCGGAAGCCCGATTCATTTTGAATGTGCCATGGAAATGGTAAGCGCAAACGAACATCTTGATAACGGAGACAAAATCGCATATATCGGTCAGGGAAGGTTTGCTGTCCTGAATTATCCGAATATCCGTGATGTCCGCCACTTTAGCATAAAGAAAATAATCGAATGGGAAGACAGAGGCGAAAGGGCAGCCTGGCGTGATGAAATGGCAGACCTGTTTTCTCAAGTACGATAGCAAAACTCATAAAAATCAGTTTGCTTTACATACAACCCTCTTTTAGGGTATAATGACCCGATTATCAAAAAGCGCAACGGAGGAAATCATGACTTCTATTGATGTATTAGACTCAACTTTAAGAGACGGTTCTCAAGGAGAAGGAATTTCCTATTCTGTTCAAGACAAAATCCACATCGTTCAGGCACTTGATGAGCTGGGCGTAAAATACATAGAGGCAGGAAACCCCGGAAGCAATCCCAAGGACATGGAGTTTTTCCAAAAGGCAAAGGAACTCAAGCTCAAGAATGCAAGGCTTGTAGCATTCGGTTCAACAAGGCGCAAGGATTCGTCCTGTGCGGAAGATGCAAACCTCCAGAGCCTCCTTTCTGCGGATACCGAGGATGTCGTAATCTTTGGAAAAAGCTGGGATTTTCAGGTTACGGAAGTACTGCACGCTACCCTAAAGGAAAACCTGGACATGATCCGGGACACATGCGAATACCTTACCAAACGCGGAAAAAACGTAATCTACGATGCCGAACACTTTTTCACAGGCTACCAGAAAAACAAGGACTATGCGCTGCAGTCTCTTAAGGCGGCTGTAGAAGGCGGTGCAACAGTCCTATGCCTGTGCGAGACAAAGGGCGGCTGCATGATGGATGACCTCAAGGAAGCTGTTGAAACTGTTGTCGGAGAATTCGGTCAGGCAGTAAAAATCGGAATCCACACCCACAACGATTCTGGCCTGGCAGTTGCCAATTCTCTTGTTGCGGTAAAGGCCGGAGCAACACATGTTCAGGGAGTTTTGCTTGGATTCGGTGAACGCACTGGTAACGCAAACCTTTCTACGATAATCGCAGACCTTCAGCTTAAGATGGGATACAAATGCATCCCGGAAGAAAACATAAAGGAACTTACCCCAATCTGCAAGCGTGTTGCCGAAATCACAAACATAACACTTGGAGCGGGACTTCCCTTTGTAGGTAAAAATGCATTTGCACACAAGGCGGGAATGCACATCGATGCCGTACTCAAAAATCCTGTGGCATACGAACACATCAATCCGGAAACAGTCGGAAACGAAAGGGTGTTCCTGATGAGTGAAGTCGCAGGCCGTGCAATGATAATCGAAAAGATCAACAAGTTTGACCCTTCAATCAAAAAGTCAGATCCTGTTGTTGCAGACATAATCAAGGAAGTAAAGGAAAAAGAGCATCAGGGTTACCAGTACGAGGGAGCAGACGCAAGTTTTGATCTTCTGGTACGTAAAGCCATCGGAAAATACCAGCCGTTCTTTAAGCTGCATTATTACAAGACCAGCGGGGAAATCCCACTTATAGAAGACGGACTCTACGCATTTGCACAGGTAAAGATTGCAGTTGACGACCACCTGGAGGTTGCCGCAGGAGAAGGAAACGGTCCTGTTAACGCATTGGACAACGCTTTGCGTTCAGCATTAAAAAACATTTACCCGAATGTCACACAGATACGCCTTACAGACTACAAGGTACGTGTTCTTGACGGAAAGAGTGCAACAGCCAGCCGTGTCCGCGTATTGATCGAAAGCTCAGACGGAATAGACCGGTGGAGTACGATTGGTGTCAGCTGTGACGTTGTTGAAGCCTCATGGATGGCACTGGTGGATTCATTTGAATACAAGCTCATAAAGGACATTGAGCGTAAATATCAGAAATTAATTTAACTATAGGAGTTGGATATGGAAAAAAATATCGCCCTGATTCCAGGAGACGGAATCGGACCTGATGTAGTGGCAGAAGCTGTAAAGGTTTTGGATGCCGTTGCAAAGAAATTCGGACACAAATGGAATTACACTTCAGTAATCGCTGGTGGTGCCGCTATCGACAAGTGGGGAAAACCGCTTCCTCAGGACCAGCTTGACATATGTCTTAACAGTGACGCAGTTCTTCTTGGCGCCGTTGGTGGACCAAAGTGGGACGACGTTGCCCCGGAAATCCGCCCGGAAAAGGCACTTCTTGGCCTCCGTGGTGGAATGAAGGTATACGCAAACCTCCGCCCAGCAGTAATGTGGAAGCAGCTCAAGGCCGCATGTCCGCTCAAGGATGAGATCGTAGGTGAAGGCTTGGACATCCTCGTTGTACGCGAGCTTACAGGTGGAATCTACTTCGGCGACAGGGGAACCTCAGAAGACGGAAAAACCGCATGGGACACAGAGAAATACACATGGCCGGAAATTGAACGCATCGTGCGCATGGGATTTGAATTTGCAAAGAACCGCCAGAAGCATCTTACAGTCGTAGACAAGGCAAACATCCTTAACTCAAGCCGCCTGTGGAGAAAAGTAGCCGAGACAGTTCACGCCGACTATCCTGACGTAACGCTGGACTTCCTGTACATAGACAATGCCGCCATGCAGATGGTAAGGGCACCAAGGCAGTTCGACGTAATCGCAACAAGCAACATGTTTGGAGACATCCTTACAGACGAGGCATCCCAGGTAACAGGCTCAATCGGAATGCTGGCATCCGCTTCTTTGGGAGACGGAAAAGGCCCAGGCCTCTACGAGCCGATCCACGGTTCAGCCCCGGACATCGCCGGAAAAGACCTCGCCAACCCGCTTGCCACAATCCTTTCCGCAGCCATGCTCCTACGCTACAGCTTCAACCTAGAAACAGAAGCCAAAGCCATAGAGTCAGCAGTTAACGCAGTCCTTGACGACGGTTGGAGAACAGGCGACATAGCAGGCAAAGACATCCAGACCGTAAAAGACGCCGGCAAACTCGTCGGCACCAAGAAAATGGGCGAACTGGTAGTCGAGTATTTGAATAAATAGGATTCTTCTTCCTTAACTCTATGATGAGGGAGAAATAATGGAGCAAATGTCGAGTTCTGTTATTTGAAACTAAAATTGGCGGAAGCGAGAGGCTGAACCGAAAAAAATCTGCACAAGCGAAGCGCGGATTATGCAACGAAGTTTCCAGCAAGCCTTTTTTCGGGGCAGATCTCGCTGGGAGCCAGTTTACATCAATTTGGCATTATTCGGCGTTTGTTCTAGTATTCTACAGGGTAGCAATCAAAACCTGCTGCCCGGAGTTTCTTTCCCATTGTACCGTCTTTATTCTCGTCAACAACAACGATATAGTATGTTGTACCTGAGGCACGGGTCTCCGTGTAGCTGTAGGCTGTAAATCCCTTGGCCTTTAAATCCTTGATGAGTATATCCGCATTATCCTTGTTCCTGAAAAGGCCCAGCTGTTCACGCACCTTTTTTGCACTTGAACCCTGACTTTCCTTTGTTGTGGAAGCATTTGACTTGGATGTAGTTGAACCAGAGCTTCCTGACTTGGCGGAAGAAGTGGATGAACTTGAACTTCCCGTGCTCTTGGAAGAAGATGAGCCTGATGAACTTGAGGCTGTGACCTCTGCCTCGGATACCGCACGCGGCACAAAATACCAGAACGGAACAGAAAGCACATTCACATTCCCCTTTACGATGCCAGCCTCCGGACTGTTGGGATACTTTTTCTTGAGTGTTTCACCATATTGGTTCTGCCCGGTTATATACCATAGAGTAAGAAGGACGGCTGGACGCACGCTGATCATCTGCTCACTTTCGGCATAAACCTTAAGGGTGGCAACCGACCCGGATGTCTCTGCGACATTTTTGGCACGGCACAAATCTGACCACACGGAATAAAGGTTTACATGTGCCAGTATCTCTGCATTTTTTGAAGAACGTACGGAACTGTTCAGGTAGGATTCGGCGGTTGAATAATCACCGCAATTCAGGCTGCACCTTACCGCATCAATTACAATCTGCTCTGTTGTAACCTTGGGCATCCCCTTTGCATCTCCGGCGGCAATACCGGCTGCCTTGGCATAAGAAGAAGATGCCTCCTCATAAAGGCCTGTCAATTCCTCCAGTGTGGCCACAAAGTAATAGAGCGAACGCTTGTCTGCGTCACTTGCAGCATTTTTTATGGATGAATGAATGTATGAAATGGACTCGTCCACAGACTTTTTCTGCATGGCCTGAGCCTTGATGTCCTGTGCGGAAGAAAGCGCAAAAAGAGGAGATGCAGCAAAAAACAAGGTGAATCCCAAAAAAAATCCAGATAGTTTCATACATAGATTTTCGGCAAAAAGAGCAGTCTACTGAAATTATGAATTATGCATTATTAATTCTGCATTATCAGACAGGGTCGTCCTGGGCTTCTTCCCTTGTGTCCTCTACGGCATTTGCGGGGGCAGCGGGTACCGAAATTGAATCCGTATCGCTTGAGGTGTGAATCTGGGGCATGCTTGATGCGGGGTTTTTATCATCTTTTTTGGAGGTCTTGGCATCCTTGTCTTTCCTGTTCTTTTTTTTGGCAAAAGTAAATGGAAGGGTCACAAGTACTCCAACTACAAAGGAACCTATGATTGTGGCCGCAACAGGAACATCCTTGAATGTGTGGAAAAGCCACACGTCGCATTTATTGGTCAAATTGAATCCTGTGAAAACGGCAACAAAAACTGCAAGTATAACTGCACCAATCAACTTTATTGGCATAGATTCCTCCTATTTCTTCAAATTATACATCGAAAATCATCTTTTTACAAGAATATGTCAAACCAAAGTTCCCTTGAATGTGTTTCCGTTCAAAGAATCAAGATGAACATTGACGAATTTTCCTATAATCGAAGGCGATGACTTGAATGCAACACGCTGGTTTTGCTCGGTTTTGCCCAAAAGCTCGGTCTTGTCGTCGCGGCTAACAATGTCTGCAAGAACCTTTATCGTGGACCCTACCCTCTTTGCCATCTGTTCCC
This sequence comes from Treponema sp., assembly GCA_016281495.1. Classification (GTDB taxonomy): domain Bacteria; phylum Spirochaetota; class Spirochaetia; order Treponematales; family Treponemataceae; genus Treponema_D. The sequence goes on from JAEEIU010000002.1 coordinate 132,551, forward strand.
CAGTTATCTCAAGCTGAAGGTCTATCACTTTCTGAAGCCTTTCCTTCTTTAGCTCAAGAGACACTTGATCGGGGAATTCTGCGGCCGGAGTTCCCTCTCGTACATTGTAGTAATACATGAAAGCCGATTCAAATTTCACTGTCCTCATCAGCGAAAGCACTTCCTCAAAATCTTCATCCGTTTCGCCGGGGAATCCAATCATGATGTCGGTGGAAAGTGCAAGTCCTGGAAGTTTTGCATAGAGCTTTTCCACAAGTTCAAGAAACTGCTCTCGTGTGTAACGACGGTTCATCCTCTTTAAAAGTCTTGAAGATCCATGCTGGACAGGAAGATGAATGCCCCTGCACAACCTTGGGTCAGATGCAAGGACTTCAATCAGATCATCGGAAAAAAACTTTGGATGCGGGGATTCAAAGCGAATCCATTCAATTGGAGAAGACGTTTTATCCAGATGGGAAAGCATATTCTTAAGCAAGGCGGAAAAATCCGTTCCGTCCTGGGCCTTATATGAATTGACGGTCTGCCCCAAAAGAGTGACTTCCTTAACTCCCCTTTTACCAAGCACGTCAAGCTCATGCAGGATTCCTTCCACCGGGCGAGAGATTTCCCTTCCCCTAACATGCGGAACAATGCAGTAAGTGCAGAACATGTTGCAGCCGTTCATAATGGGAATGAAGGTTGAAAAAGCCCCCTCCTCATAGGAAGTTTCCGCAAACTGATAGACAGGCTCTTCGTCAAGGTCAACAGGTTCATCACCGTTTTCCACCGCAGAAATTATGTCGCCGAATTTGTTTTTTGAATAAGTTCCCACAACATAGTCGATTACAGGCCATTCAGTCTTGAATGTATGCAAAAGACGCTCCGCCATGCAGCCCATGACCACAAGGGTAAGAGGCACAGGTCCGTCCTTTACGTATTCCGCCGCCTTTTCCATGGACCTGGTCTTGGCATCGGGTTCACAATTGCGCACCTTCTTTAATCCTGAATAAAATCCAAGCCGCCCGTAAATCCTTGTTTCGGCAGAAGCACGCACAGAACATGTATTGATAATGACCATGTCGGCAGTAAAGCAGTCCTCCGCCTTTTTCCATCCCCGCGAAATCAAAATCTGTTCAAGAGAAGCGGACTCAGCAATGTTCATCTCGCATCCATATGTCTCAAAAAAATAAGTCATCCTTTTTCCTTATCGTAAATCATCCAATGCGGGTATTATAGCATAATTCTGTTTTTTATGGAAAGGCGGGTAATAATTTTGATGAAAAAGATTGTCACGCGGATTCGAGATTTCTACGAAATCTCTTTAAATGTTGGTTGTGTTGCTGATTTTTTATATCCTGCTGGATGGTCATTCCGAGCTTGACTCTGGGGAGTAGGGGGGAATGCGTCTCATAGTCGAATAACATTGATCAGGCATTTGGATTAAAAAAGATTACTCACCAATAAGTCGTGAACTCAGAGATCCGGCCACAGCATTATAATTGGAATTAGCAAAACCACTGGTAGCATTTAGATAAGCCGACCTTGCACTGGAAGGAACATATATCTTTAAATTGGAATTGCAATCCATAAAGAGTTTATGCCCGTCATCAACTGCATTACCAATGGCCGGTGGAGTAGTAGATTTAAGGTGAACGCTAGTAAGCTGTGGACAAAGCAAAAACCAACCTCCATCTAATTGCGTAAATTTAGCGGAAAGGGTTATGCTCTGAAGCGCTTGACAGCTGCTGAATGAACCATAGGAACTTTTCGTATTAGGACCTACTACAGTGACATTAGACAAGTCTATCTGCTTAAGGTTTTGACAATTCCGGAAGTGATTTCCATTTCCATTTTCCTCAAATGTTGTAATCTGGGTAAGATTCGTTATGGTTTGCAGATTTTGGTTGAACATAAAGCAACGTGGTGCAAGAGTTGTAACATCGCTTGGCAAAGTATAAGAAGTACCGGATTTTGCTGAAGGATAATAAATCAAAGCCTCTTTTTTGCCTGTACTTGAATTTTTTCGATATAATATTCCATTTTCAGTTGCAAATACAGAATTTGCGCCAGAAATTTTAACTTCGGTCAACGTCCTATTGCCCCACAAAGCATTAGAAAAATCAGTTGCATCTTGATACTTATTTGGCAATGTAATTGAGGTAATTTGAGGTTTATCTATTACTGGAATAGCTGTCAAAGTTGTTCCTGACAAATCAAGACTAATAGTTGCATCAGATGGAATATCATTTCTATTAAGGAAAGCTGTTAATCTGTTATAGGTTATGCTAGAATCTGCCATAAACACATTATTGCCAGATGCTATAGCAACTGTTGATACATTACTAGAAGTCAAGCTTGTTACTTTTTCCAGTTTTCCTGTAGCAGAAGAAACAGCCCAAGCCTGCGAGCCATCTGGAACCACAGCCAGGGAAGGAGCATAATTTTTTCCTGTTGAAATAATTGTGGTATTTACATCATATGAAGAAGGACAAACAGTAGCCACGACACCATCAGTACAAGAGGATGGTGGAGTAAGGTCTGTAAGAGTCATTCCAACACCATTCAAATAAACATCATTGTTTTTTGCGCTTCCTCCATACGGAATATATGCAGAACCGCTCATACTGAACTGCCTTGCCGCATAAATAGCACCACCGTTATTACCAGCAATGTTTGACTCTATGGTACCGCCGTTCAAGGCAAAGCTTGAGCAACTACCCCATATATATATTCCACCGCCTTTTCTATCAGCATGATTGCCCTTTATCGTTCCTCCACTCATGATTAATGATGAGCTTCCATTATCCTTGTTAACAATACCTCCGCCTAATCCAGCATTATTATTGGTGCTTCCATCTTTCACGTAATTGTAAGAAATTTCTCCGCTTGCAATTTGCAAGGTTCCATTATTCGATATTCCACCACCATCAAAAGTTGCATAATTTCTCTTTACTCCATAATTGGTACTAATTGGCTCAGGAACGCCAAGAGCACTGTACCCTAAGTAAACTTTACTGGTTTCATCCCAATTGCAAATTCCACCGCCGTAATGAGCCTTGTTTGCCCAGCTGTTTTCATCGGCTACGTTAAGGTTGTCAGTAGCATCACCTATCAAGACATCTCCGTACATGAAGAGATTTGCATTAGCACATACTAACACACCACCGCCACTTTGTTCGGCTGTATTTCCGGTAATCCAGGCTCCGTCTCCTAGTTTCAAAGTTCCATATTCGTTGAGTCTTATTCCACCGCCATTTCTATTATAGCCGCCTGTTATTTTAAGATGCTCTATTGTGACTGGTACCGTAGTGGACACAGTAAGTGTAGTACCTGTATTACTTGAATTCCTATTTCCATTAAGACTTCCATTAGAGTTACTATACTCGGTCAAAGTAAGTGCTGAAGCCATGCCGTTGAGTACATTGCTGATTGTCTGGGGACCTTTTACTTCGCCGATTACATTGATTGTGTAATTTCCAGTAGATTTATTATAAGCTGCCAATTCAGTTACAGCCTTTTGAACCGTGGCATAGGGCTTATTAGGGGATCCGTCACCCGTAGTGTCGCTTCCAGCGTTGGATAATGCTGATGAGGATTTTATATAAAGTCCGTCTTTGTGTGCTTTTATGAGATAAGTTGCTACGGCAGAATCATTGTAGCCTGGTTTTGTTCCATATACCGTAATGCAATATTGACCGAATGGCTTTGTAAGAGTAACTGTGTCGTCTCCTGGTACCTCTTGCGCATTAGCAGCTTTTGAATATCCCTCGCTGATTGTATATACAAATGCAGCACCAGCAGAATAAACGCTTTCATTGTCCGTCGTCTTATTCGGTAGGCAAATCTTTATGGTGGCGTTATCTCCAGTTCCAAGTTCCACATAGTTATTGGCAGATGTTGAACATTCAGTCTCAGTTCCATTTTCAACTTTCTTTACAATAGGAGGAGCCAGTGTTGCATAAACAAGATTCAAATTATACTCACGAAGTTCAGAATCCTCGCATCCATTATTCTTTGCCGATACAAGAAGATGATATTCTCCTTGTCCCTGTATCTTTACAGAAACATGATCACCTTCATTCATAGGGGCTATCTCTAGCTCATCATATCTAAAGTTATAAAGCCTACACACTACAGTCACATTTCCAGTAATTGGATCTCCCATATCATCAGTTGTTGGCTTATATATTTTCACTGTGCTGTATAGTTGATCCTCATCAATATGAAGGGTATTTACCGTAGCGCCAGAAACAAGCGAATTGCCGTCATTGTCTCTTACAACAGGTGCTGCAAGTTTTTTGGTAGAAATACTTATGGTATTAGGATTCTTTAATCCTGCCAAATCCGTATAACCGATGGTATATGATTTATCTCCTGCCAAAACAGGCTCATTAGTACTATAATACATTACCGTGCCATTGCTGTCACTCTCAGGTGATTGTCTGTTTATTTCCGTAAGATTAATTGGAGGTATTGATCTGAATGCCGGATCAGAAATACTCATCGTTCCGCCAGAAATGCTCACAGGGTAACTCGCATCATTTATGGTAATGTATTGTATATCCTTGTGTATTCCACCCAGTTGCTGGCTAGAAGGACATTTAAAAGCTATTACATACTTATTATAGGCTTTCATAATTGCCGCCTCACTAATCACAGGCGGTTTTGAATTGCACTTGAGCTTTAGGGAAAAATTTTGGAGGTTTCCGTTATAGGGATGCTTGATTTGTATCGTTTTACCGATATCGTCTCCACCATCATGAGTCTTAAGATAATCATCACTGGCATTACAGGGGTAAGTAAAATGAAGAACCGTCGTGTCATCTGCATCCTGTGTAATCAAATGATTATCACCTGAACCAATTTCTTTTATGTATGGAGGATTTTTACTATAATCGTCCCGGGGTTTGGAGCTCGATTCACTTAGACCACTATCACCCAGTTCATAATGATACGGATTCCTCATGAAAAGGGTTACGGGAACGTCCTGGCCGCTCGGTATGCACAGGTTTCCGTCCTTGTCGTAGTAGGATTCAACACCTTCAATTTGAAATTTGTCTATGGCAATTTCATTGGTCCATTTTTCAAAATAATCACGCACAGGCTGCTGCCAGAATTCACAGGAAGAAAGGAAAAGGGATGCAAGTAAAAAAAAGTATCAGCGGAACAACCCTGCAAATTCTTGGGGTGTGAGTGGGGGCATAAGTGTATAGATGTCTGTTACTCCTCATCATACGCTCCAACTTTTATAACTAATAAAGTTTAAACAGAAAGGCCAAGCCCGCCTGCAAACATCCTACAATAATTATACTTCAATATCGGCACAAAAACAAGTAGAAAGTGGAAAATTTGCCGTGCAGGCTATATTGGGAGGAAATTGTCACGCGGATTCGCATGTTGCTTTAGCAACAACGTCAAATCCATTCCTTACAGAAAGGGCTCGTAGAGACGTATTCGAAATGCCTACGGCATTTCTTTAAAGGATTTTTTGTTGTGATCTCTCTTGATATATGCGGGTATTAGCTAATCAAGTAAATGTAATGTCATCCCGGACCCGATCCTGGATCTTGTGTAAAAAGGTTAGAACATAGAAAGATTCCGAGTCAAGCTCGGAATGACCCTGCAACAAGATGAAAACTCCAACCAGTTCAACATCCTAAATTTAAAGGAATTGCGTAGCAATTCCGAATCCGTGTGACAACCCTACAAATCATCCGAAGAAGTATAAGCGTAGGCGTTGTGGTTGTGGATGCTTTCGTAGTTTTCGCATTCAACGCTGAACCATGAGAATGGTTTTTCGCATTTGTCAAAATTCTTGAGGCCTAGGCAGATTTCCCTTACGACGTCTTCTACAAAACGGGGGTTGTCATAGGCATGCTCCGTGACCCACTTTTCGTCGGGGCGCTTCAGGATGCTGTAGAGGGAGCATGATGCACAGCTTTCGATTAATTCAATCACATCCTCAATCCAAAAGAGGCTTGTGTTCTGCAGCTTTACCGTAACCAAACCCCGCTGATTGTGCGCTCCGTATTCAGAGATTGCCTTGGAGCATGGACATACCGTTGTTACAGGAACAGAAACCGTTACGTAAAAGTTATGGCTTTTTTCGCTTACCTCACCCTCATACGAGCACGTATATTCCATTATGCTTTCCGAACCGGAGACCGGAGCCTTTTTTGTCATAAAGAAGGGAAATTCCATCGTACCAAACGCGCGTTCTGCAGAAAGTGACTGCCTTATGTCCTCCAGCATCAACAGGAACTGCTTCATGCCCAAATCCCTGTGATGCCTGTGGAAGTTTTCTATAAAGCGTGACATGTGGGTTCCCTTGTAGTCATGCGGAAGGTTCACAAAGAGGTTTACAGTTGCGCTTGTCTGCTGCTTGCCGTTCAATTTGTCCAAGACCAAAACCGGATACCTGAGACCCTTTACCCCAACCTTCTTAAGCGGAATTTCACGTGTGTCCGGTGTATTCTGAATGTCAATCAATTTTGCTCTCCATTTGTCTTAAAAAATCTAACGGCGTAAGCACAGGAACTGGAGAAAAACTGTAATCCTTTGTATTTCTGGTAATAATCACTTTTATACCAGCTCTTTCGGCACAGAAAGCCTGTACAGCATCTTCAAAATCATTCATCGGGGAATTGAAAGCTTGCTTTATCTGTTTTTTTGAAACAGGGAGGATTTTGAATTTTGAAAAGAAGTCAGATAAAAGTTTCTTTTGTGATTCTGAATTAGGGTACGTTTTTCTTGTAATATAAAGTGTATCTGTAACCGTAGTAGCAGACACACATGGAGTACAATTCTGAAATGCGAATTGAACAGCACCAAATGACGCTTCAATAAACTGTTCTCTTTTATTGATAATGTCAATAATAACATTTGTATCAACTAACACTTTCATTTTGACATTCTTCTCTCTTCCAGCAAAGCTTCCGCATTTACTTCAGGGGAAATGAGTCCTACCACAGCATCCAATGCATCCAGTTTTTTTTGTAGGCTTCGGGAAATCTTTTTCTGCTTCTTTTCCGGCAAAATTTTCAATCCAGAAACAGACGCTTCCTGTTTGTATCGGGATGGATTTGCGAAAAAATCTGAATATGATACTACAAGCATAATGAATTCCTCCTTGGAAAATTGTATCACAAAAAGCGTTATTATTCGAGGGTTGTTTCCCGATTCATTCTCCAATCATTCTCTCGGCGGACTCCAGGGTGTTGTATATCAGCATGGCGATTGTCATGGGGCCTACTCCTCCCGGTACAGGCGTGATGAACGAAGCTTTTTCCTTTACGGTGTCAAAATCCGCATCTCCCACAAGCCTGAATCCACTCTTTTTGCTTGCGTCGGGAATTCGGTTGACTCCCACATCGATTACGGCGGCACCTTCCTTTATCATGTCGGCGGTAAGCGTATGGGGATGACCCGTACACACAACGATGATGTCCGCTTCCCTTGTGATTGAAGCCAAATCCTTTGTTCCCGTGTGGCACATGGTTACGGTGGCGTTGCATTCACGGCGGGACAGGAGGAGCGTCATGGGTTTACCGACTATATTGCTGCGTCCAATGACTACCGCGCGCTTTCCGTTGGTTTCGATTCCGGCCTTTTTCAGGAGAACAAGAACTCCGTGGGGTGTACAGGGCAAAAATCCCTTTCCTCCGGTAACAAGGTTTCCCACATTTACCGGGTGAAAACCGTCCACGTCCTTTTTTGGGTCAATGGCATTGGTCACTTTTTCTTCGTTTATGTGCTTTGGAAGGGGCAGCTGAACCAGTATTCCGTGAACCGTATCATCGGCATTCAATTCCCCTATAAGCTTGAGCAGTTCTTCCTCTGTAGTGGATTCTGGGAGTTCCATGCTTTTGTCCGCCATTCCGGCTTCGGCAAGGGCCTTTCTTTTTCCTGTGACATAGCTTACTGATGCGGGGTTGTTTCCCACCAGAATAACGGCAAGACAGGGAATTATGCCCTTTTCCTTCAATTCTGACACCTTTTTGGCAACATCAGCCTTAACTTCGGCCGCAACCGCTTTTCCGTCGATAATTGTAGCGCTCATTTGTAACCTTCCGTTCTGCCGTTAGTTTAAATTAGTACGGCATATGTTGAATTTTTACAAGAATTTCGATATGATATGACCATTATATAGTATTCTTGAAACAAAAGAAAGTATAGCCGCTATACTTTGTGAGGAATTTATGAAACGTATAACACTGTTATTTTGTACTCTCTTGTTAAGTACAGCATTATTTGCGCAGACAGCAGAAGAATCTGACGAGATTCAATACCAGCATGAATATGAGGACTCCGTTCAATTCATATACAGCCAGAATCAGGAAGGTGACCAGTACATAAGGATTTCTCTTAGTCCTGAATTCCCCTTGTTTCTGGGTAATCCGTTCTCTGACGGTAAGATGAAGACCGGTGGCATGGCAAATCTTGGCTACCACTATTTCTTTACCCCTACCCTGGCTTTTGGTCTTGATTTTTCATTTGCATTCCACCCTACAATCGGTGGAAACATCTTTAACGCGATTCCGATTCTTGCGACAATCACGTATCAGCCTACATACAAGAACTTTGAATTCCCCCTTACCCTGGGAATTGGTTTTGCATGGGAAACATACGGAAACCAGACATACTGGCCTGGATTTGTGGCACGTCCGCAGGCAGGAGTTCATTACCGTGTAAACCAGAACTGGAGTTTGGGCGGAGATTTGACATATACCTTCATGCCGCAGTTACTTAAGCTTTACGGCAAGGCAGACAAGAACTTTGTTGGACAGTTCCTTTCCATCGATATTGTCGCACGCTATTATTTCTAAGAGGTTTAACATGATGAAAAAGATTATTTCAATAACAGTTTTATCCATCGCAACACTTTTTCTGGCAATCAGCTGCCATGACCCGATTTTTTACATGATTTCCCAGGAAGTAGTTCAGGAAGAAGGCCTCCAGGGCGACATAAACTCAATGGTAAAATTCGGAAGCAACCTCTATGTCGCAAACGGCAGAATCTATAAAAAAACTGCAGAATCCTCCACAAGCACAGGCCTCTACAACGGACAGTGGTCTGAATCATCCACAAGCGGAATAAATGGCTTTGTTTTCTTTCTTGCCACAGACAATAACTACCTTAGTTCCACAGTCACAGTCAATAAATACCTTTATGCACTGGCCTATCAGTTCACCGCCGACAACGACAAAAGCCTTAACCGCCCGAGCCATATAAGGCTTTATGCATCAAGTGACGGCTCTTCATGGACACAGGTAAACATATCAACATTGACAGGTTTAAGTAATGGGAATGACTCCTATGGACAGGGAGCCGCCCGCATTTTTGATAATAAAGAAGGTTCTGCATACATCAGACTGTATAATGGCGAAACACCCACTGTTTACACACTGAACGGAATAGGAGTCCCAACATCAAGTTCAGCTCCCGCAAATTCACTTGGTGCAGCAAATACTCAGTTCTGGACATCACCAGCCATTTGTTATGCAAACAGCAAATACTATTTCGCCCACAACAGCAAGACACTTTATTACAGTAGCACCGGAACTTCCGACACTACAACTTCTGTAGAACTTGATTGTGGAGACATACAGTCAATTGCGGCAACAAGCGACTACCTGATTTTGGGAACTAACAAAGGTATCGCAAGGGTAAAGTTAAATTCTGGTATACCTGAATCACATATAACCAATTTCCCAAACAACGCAGAGTCACTTGTTACGGGAATCGTACCGATGGTATTTGTCCTTAATTCGGGAGCTGCAGAGGGCCAAACCGATGAATATGCCTCAATGACGGTTGGAGGATCACTTTCTTCTTCTCCCGACACATTTGACGAAACAGGACTTTACGCATTCTATCCATCCCGTGGTGTGTGGAACAGAGACGGCGACTAATTTACCGGGGGAGACCAAGTGGCAGATTTGTTTGATCAGCGTGAGACTTCACATGAGCCTCTTGCCTCCCGGATGCGCCCGCGTTCACTTGACGAATACATTGGCCAGGACCACATTGTAGGAAAAGGCCGTCTTTTACGCAGAGCCATAGCCGCAGACCAGCTTACCTCCGTCATTTTCTATGGCCCTCCTGGTTCAGGTAAAACAACCCTCGCAAGGGTAATCGCAAACCACACAAAATCCAACTTCATCACCTTAAACGCAGTCCTAACCGGAGTTGCAGACATAAGGAAAGCCATAGCCGAGGCCGAGGATAAAAGGAACCTTTATGGCAGAAAGACGATTTTATTTGTAGATGAAGTTCACCGGTGGAACAAAAGCCAGCAGGATGCACTTTTGCCCTGGGTAGAAAACGGCACGATAATCTTAATCGGAGCCACAACCGAAAATCCATTTTTCGAAGTGAACAAGGCCCTTGTAAGCCGAAGCCGTGTGTTTCAGTTAAAGCCGCTCACAAACCAGGATTTGATGAATGCCGCAAAACAGGCCCTCTCGGATACTGAACGCGGATACGGCCACTGGAAAATTGAATTTGAAAAAGGTGCCCTTGAACATCTTGTGGAAACCGCCAACGGAGACGCACGCAGCCTTCTGAATGCACTGGAGCTTGCAGTAGAAACCACACCGGAACATTGGTCACCAGAATCAACTCCACCTGTACCAAGCTACGGAACCACGATTTACATCAGCAAGGAAGCCTGTGAAGAATCCATTCAGAAAAAAGTAGTCCTCTACGACCGCGACGGAGACTACCACTACGACATAATATCCGCATTCATAAAAAGCCTAAGGGGACGAGACCCCGATGCCGCATGTTACTGGCTTGCACGCATGGTAAAGGCAGGAGAAGACCCGCATTTCATTTTCCGCCGCATGCTCATTTCCGCATGTGAAGATACAGGACTTGCTGACCCCAAGGCCATTTCCATAATCGAATCCTGCGCCCAGGCATTCGACAGGGTTGGCATGCCAGAGGGACAATACTTCCTTGCACATGCCGCACTCTATCTTTCCACCGCACCAAAGTCCAACAGTGCCATGGCATTTTTTGACGCCCTTGCTTCCGTGGAAAAAGAAGATGCCGAAGTTCCAAACCACTTGAGGGACAACAACCGCGACGCAGAAGGTTTCGGTCATGGTTCAGGATACATGTATCCGCACGCATACAGGGACCACTGGGTTGCACAACAATATCTTCCGGACGCACTTGTGGGAAGGGTATTCTACACACCATCCACCCAGGGCTACGAAAAGGAAATCAGAGACGAAGTACTTTCACGCAGGGAACTACAGATTTCATCGCTGATGCAGGAATCCGAGGAAGAAAAACCTCAGGCAGTAAATCCGGTTGGAGAATGGTGGAAGGACAACCACAAGGAAGCTGGAAAAGGCAAAACCGAAGAAAACCTTACCTTTACCCCACAGGACAAAAAGAAGGAAGCCGTACTGGACAAGGCAGAACGCAGCTGGAGGTCACGTTTGGACACAAACAAGGCAGAACTGCTTACCCAGATACGTGATACCCTCGTTCAAATGGCAAACCTAAAACGCCACCACAGAAGCCTCATCTGGAATGCCGACGATGCACTCCTCTTGTTCTACATTTTGCGCCAGTGTCCGGAAGGTCTTTCATGTGGAGCCTGCAGGACAGAAAACGGAAAAAAGCTTCTTGAACAATATGCATCAACACTTGGCGAGATGGACAAACCACTTCTTGCAGTCGAAAGGCCTGGTTCAGCATTTGACCCACTTTCCATACGCTCAGTAATTCAGGAACTTGGAGACATTCAGCTGGACAGGATTTTTTTCAGGGATCCATTTGCTTCTATCGATGACATTCAAAAGGCATCGGTGGCATTAAAGGAACTTGCCGCTGGAACTGAGTCACAGAACAGGGACATTGCCTTTAGCGAGGAAGACAGTCTTCAAAAAGATTCAAGGCCATTGCTTTCTGACGGGGCACTAATCGTAATAAGCCAGAGGATTCCCAGACACGCCCAGCACATAGGAAAGCTCATTTGTGAACAGATAAAGGTCACTGGAGCAGAAGACCTTGCCCTACTTGATAAAATGGAAAAGGCAGAAACTGAATTCTTCAGCAAGCCGGACAATTCCCTATTTGCATGGGACACAGATGATGTTGTAAAACTCTTTGGCATGCAGGGCTTTACCGTACAAAGCAAGACAGTATCGTTTACGGAAAAACGCCGCATAAGCCAGACTGACATAGAAAAATGGTTCAACACCACACAGTCATCATACGGAAAGCACCTTATCCAGGCACTCGGAGAAGAAGCCGTCAGCAAAATCAAGGGATTGCTTTTGGATGCATCAGGAAAAATGCTGTTCAACTGGAAAAGCGAAAATGCATTTTTTACTTGTAGATTTGACAAATAACGTGTAAAATATAGTAATGTGGTTTTTTACCGCATCAAATTGAATTATCAAAGGAGCTTTACATGAACTTTATTTTCTTAGGCCCTCCTGGAGCCGGCAAAGGAACTCTTGCAGGACAAGTTGCAGAGGAATACGGAATCCCACACATTTCTACAGGTGACATTTTCCGTGCAAACATCAAGAACAAGACTCCCCTTGGTGTAAAAGTCAAGGCAGTTATTGATGCCGGTGGACTTGTAAGCGACGAAGACACTTGCGCACTCGTAGAAGACCGCCTCAAGCAGGATGACTGCAAGAAAGGTTTCATCCTTGACGGTTTCCCACGCACTATTCCTCAGGCAGAGGCTCTGGAAAAAATCAAGAATGACGTTCAGGTTGTTAATTTTGAAGTTGACAATGAACTCATCATCGCACGCCTTTCAAACCGCCGTGTATGCAAGAGCTGTGGCGCAAACTACAACGTAAAATTCATGCCGCCAAAGGTAGAAGGAAAATGCGACAAGTGTGGTGGAGAACTTTACACACGCGACGACGACAAGCTTGAATCAATTACAAACCGTCTGGACGTTTACCGCAAGCAGACAGAACCGCTCATCGGATTCTACCGCGAAAAGGGCAAGCTTACGGACATCGATTCAGCGCGCGACAGCAAGGAAGTTCTAGTAGACTTCAGGAAGCTTTTCCCGGCAAAATAATCATTTGATTTAAAAGTTTTTTTCCAAAAGGCAGGTACAGTAGGCTTTAACGGCTAATCCCGCTCCTACTGCATCCTGCTTTTCATTTGTCTTGGCCTTTACAAAAACCTGTTCTTCTTTAACTTCAAGAATCTGTGCAATTGACTTTATTACCTGCATCCGATACGGAAGGAATTTCGGCTTTTCCAATTCCAGAACGGCATCAAGATTTACAAGAGACCACCCGTTTGCCTTTACGTCATTCCATATTTTCTTAAGCAAAACTTTTGAATCGGCATCCTTCCACTCTGGATCTTCCGGCGGGAAATATGAGCCTATGTCTCCCAAACCGCTTGCCCCTAAGAGTGCATCAGATATTGCATGCAGGAGCACGTCCCCATCCGAATGGCCATCCTCGCCTTTTTCAAATGGAATCTCAACACCGCCCACTACAAACTTTCTGCCTTCCTTTAATACATGCAGGTCGGTACCAAATCCAATGCGAATCATATGCTCCCCTTTATTTTGCAGAATGTCCTGAGCGTCCGGTATGTCCTTTGGGAACGTAATCTTTATGTTCTCTGCCTCACCCGAAACCACACGCACTTTTCTTGAACCAGTAAGTTCAGGATACGCATCCCAAATCTCTGAGTCATCGGTAAATACATTCCCGCTGTCTTTTGCAAGGTCATGGCACTTTAGTATTGTCCCAAATTCAAAAGCCTGCGGAGTTTGAACGGCAATCAATTCCTCCCGCTTTAGGTGGCATTCTATCTGGCCTTCCTTATCAACAACCTTTTGAGTGTCAACAGGAACAAGACCAGGAACTGCCGCCCCATGATTTTCTGCCGCATCTGTAATGCGCACTATTAAGGCCGGAGTTAAATACGGACGTGCTCCGTCATGAATGTGAACTATTGTGTCGTCTGGAATCCTATTGTTCAGGAAAGAGAGGGCAAGATAAACAGACTCCTGCCTGCTTTTCCCGCCTGCAATGAAATTGATTTTTAGTGATTCTTTTTTTTCTTTTAAATCTGGATCGGAGAACAGGATGTCCCTTGTCTGTTCCTCAAGACCAGGTATGCAGCAGATTACGGTTGTCATGAATGAAACATGAATTTGCTCCGCTGCATTCAAAAAGGCCTTGAGGCTGGAAGATAGAACCGTACCTTTGCCAAGTGAACGGAATTCTTTTTTGCCGGTGCCCCCCATTCTGGAAGAAGAACCGGCTGCAAGAATTACCACTGCCAAAGAATTATTCTTCATCATCCTCGTCTAAATCGTCTTCATCTCCGTCGTCGTCATCATCTGAGCGGTCGGCATCGTCATCAAGCTCGTCGTCAAACTCGTCATCATCCTCATCGTCGGGACTGATGATTTTCTTATCCTGCCTCATGCCAAGTGGTTCAAGCTTTGCATGCAGCATTGCCTCAACTTCCTTGGAAGAAATGCCCATTGCCTCGGAAATCTCATCCTCAAGAAGTTTTTTGGCATTCTCATAAAGCTTGCGTTCAAGTATTGGAAGCTCCTTGATTTTTGAACGGTGATACAGGCTTCTTACGATTGCAGTAATATCCTGGATTGAACCTTTTTTAAGGAGCTCAAGATTATTCTGATAGCGCTGTTTCCAGTCTGATGTTGGCGTCTCAAATTCCTCGCTGATCATTTCGATTGCTTTCTCGGCTTCTTTCTTTGAGACTATTGCACGGATGCCCATCTTGGTAGAATTCTTGACAGGTACCATTACATACATGTCAGAAACTTCTATATAGATTTTGTAATAGTAAATCATCTCACCCTTGAATTCCTGACGGAAAACATCGGTGATAGTTCCAACCCCCTGACTGGGGTAGACAACTTTCTGATTCACTGAAAATTCTGTCTTAGGTTTAGCCATAATTCCATTATACCCTAAAATATATAAAAATTCAATTAAAAATCTTATTCGTCATCAGATGGAATTTCCAGAATAAGTTCAACTGCTTCTTCTGATATTCCAAGACTGTTGGCGATTTCGTCGTTTGACCAGTGCATTCGCTTGAGTTCCTTTACGTTCTCGCGAATCTGTGGTGTTATGCCGCTGCCCTTCTTTGCCTTTTCCTGCTCCTTCTTCTTCTTGGTGACATTGGTTCTTGAAATTGTCTGCAATACACCAATCTGTTTGTCTGCATTTTTGGCAAGCTGCTGCAAGCGTTCCTCGGTTCCCAGAATGCCTGTCTTTGTCTCGTTGAGGGCATCCATGCGTTCCTCGGTTTCATCCAAAATCTGCTGAAGTGAAGACAGCTTATCCACAGCATCATTGATGTTGTCGTTGTGCTTCATGATCAGATTTATGCCGTCCTGAAGCTCTTCCAGCTGTCCCGGCAGATCATCCAACTGTGTGTTACATGAGGCAAGCCTTCTTTCAAGGTCATGAATGCGGTCTGCCGTTCTGTCAACATTATTGGCGACTTTTTCTATAGTCTCTGCCTTTGTTTCAATTCTGTCGTACTGAGCCTGAATGCCGTTAAGTGAATCCTGGAAGTTGCGGACCGTTACCTGCATGTTCACAAGCTTGTCGTTTGTGACGTTAAGTTCTGCAATCTTGTCATCCATTGAATTACTCAATGCCATCAGGCGGCTGAACTTTTGCTCAAGACTTTCAAGCTGATTCTTCTGAGAGTTAAAGTTAGATATGCGGTTGTCAATATCCGCGCTCATCTGCTGAACCTGCTCAATCATCTGGCGCACGTTGTTGACCTTAACCTCATAGCTTGCAAATCCGTTTATCTTTGTCTGAAGATTTTCTATGGATTCGTTAAGCTGTTTCTTAAGCTGGTCTGCCTTGTCAAAGAGTCCTGTCTGAGCCGTAAAGCGTGTAATGCCCTTGTTGATTTCATCAATGCGAATCTGAAGTGCATTAGTGTCATCGTTCAAGTGCTCTATCATGCGCTGATATGCCTGCTTGTCTGCATCAACCGTATCCTTGAGGTTATGCTTGAGTTCCTTGATCTGGCGGTCTGCCTGTCCTGTTGCATCCTGAAGCATGCCCTGTGTACTCTGAACCATTGCCTCGTAACGTTTCTGCAACTGCTGCAAAATCTGTCCTGAGCGATCCTCATACAGCTTGAGTGCTGCCTCTGCCTTGTCGGTAAGGATATCGATGTCGTCCTGTACCTTCTGTCTTGATTCCTGTGTCTTTGAATCAATATCCGCATAGCTCTGCTGCTGTTTCTGCATAAAGAACTGAAGGTCCTGCTCATACTTTTCGTTTGTTTCCTTGAGCTGCCTTGCAATCTGAATCTTGAAGTCATTTACGCTCTGAATCGTCTCGTCCATGATTGCGGTATTGTTCTTATACTTTTGGTCAAACTCTGCCTTTATGTCCACAAACTGTGCGTTGATGTTGCGGAGGTTTTCTGCCAGCTGTTCAGTAACCTTGCGGTTGTATCCGTCGCTTTCCTGCTTTAAGACTGCATTGGCCTGTTCCGTCGTGCTCTTTAATGCTGTACGGTACTGCTCGATGAAGTCATGCAGACGCTGGTTTACAGTGTTAATCTGATTTTCGATTGTACTCTGACCTGTCTGCAATGCGGCCTGGAAACGTGATTCCTGCTCGGTTGTCTTTGTCTGAATCTCGTTGATGCGGTTCTTGAGTTCATCTGCATAACGTGTCTCCAGATCCTTGCGGCTTTCCTCATAGGTATTCGTGAAGTTTTCTATGCGTGTATCAAACTTGTTCTTCCATTCGTTGAGCTGCTGGTTAATGGCCTCCTCACGCTTCCTGAGGTCCATGGTGAATGTATCCTCAAATACCTTAAGCTGAGAACTGGTCGTTGAATATGATTTTTCCTTAAGCTCTTCAAGAGTAACTTCGAGTGTTTCAACTTCTTCCTTGAGCTTGTCGCTTCTGGATTTGAGTGAAGTCTCAAAGTTGACGTGATTCTTTGAAACGCTTGTGGTGAATTTTTCAAAGTCTCCAAGAACACGTTTCTGCGCCTGATCCATGATTTTTCTGAGGGCATCTTCAAGCTTGTCAACATCAGCACCTGCAGTGTTAAGCTTGTTAAAGCGGTAGTCCATTTCCTGCTTGTACTTGTCCAGCTGCTTGTCCAAACCAGCAAGGAATACAGACTGCTTGTTCTCATAATCCATGGAAATTGACTTCATTGCCTTGCCCAGGCTTTCATCAAACATGACGAACTGTTCCTTCATTTCCCGGTCAAAGTTTGCAAGCTTATCGGCGGAAAGTGTCGTCTCTTGGTTGATCCTTTCTGCAATGGCATGAGACTCTTCTATTGATTTTTCATACTGTGCCTTTGTATCAGCTATGGCATCTTCTACCTGAGTCCTCATAAGGTCTGCGCGGTTCTGAACGTCTGCAAGTGAATCGGCGATGTTCTTCTGCATGTCAGATACAAACACCTGAAGCTCTGACTTGTACTTGTTCAAATGGGCAACAGACATCTCCTTGTACTTTTCGTAGGATGATGCTTCCTTTTGCTCCGCACGGCTGAATGCCTCATCAAAGAGACCGTCATATTTCTGCTGAATCTCCTGAACCTTAACCTGTACCCTGCTCTCAATGTCGTCAAGGCGGCTAGTGTTTCCGATTGTTGTCTGCTCGAGCTCAGCGGCTGTCTCACGTGCATTATTCAATGTTGCAAGAACGGAATCCCTGAATTCAAGAATCTGTGAATTGGTGTCGTCCTCAAGCTTTTTGGTCTTTAACTCAACTGCCGCCTCAAGGGTATTCACCTTTTCCATCAAATCGGAAGTGATGTCATTGACCTTTCTTGTAATCGCCTCAGATGCATCAGAGTTCGTTTCCCTGACTGCAACCTCAAGGGCCGATGTCTTTTTATCAAGTTCCTCCTGAAGACGTGATACGATTCCCGTAACATTAGCCTCCATATCAGAAGCGGACTGGTTAACCGCAAGATCAAGATTCTCTGTCCTTTCCTTTACATTCTTTGTAAGTGCTTCAATTTTGGCGGCAAGGTCTTTTTCAAGTGCACTGGCATTTACTTTTATTGCCTTTGTAATTGAAGCTGCCTTATCTGAGTATATCTTTGAAAGACTTGCAAACTTTGTGGTATATGACTTTTCAAGAGAAGCCGTCCTGTCCTTGATGTCGCGCTCAACAAGTTCTGTCCTTTCGTTGGCGTTTTTCTCCATCGTGCTTGTGCGGTCTTCAATAAGCTTAAGCAGTGAATCTGTCTGACCTGTAACGGCTACAGAAACATTCTGAGTCCTTTCCCTTACAGAGTTTTCAAGATTTGAGATAAGTTCCTCAACAGTTTCCTGGAGAGAAGATGTCCTGTCGTTTACCTGACCGGTGATGTTGTCCGTTACATCGCGTACTGACTGTGCCACTGCTTCGGTACGTGCATTAAGATCCTGTTCAAGGCTTCCGGTCTTTTCGTCTAGGGCCTGGGCAAGATTTTCCGTCCTTTTGTTCAGTTCCTGTTCAAGGCTTCCGGTCCTTACGGTAAGCACATGCTCAAGGTTTCCTGTCCTTTCGTTAAGTGCCTGCTCAAGGTTTCCTGTCTTAATGGCAAGCTGTTCCGCAAGGGTCTGGGTCTTTTCGATTAAATCATCGTTAAGGCTGCCTGTGCGTGAATCAACCTCTTCCTGCAATGCACCTGTCTTTTGGTTAATAAGATCCTCAAGTGCCTGAGTCCTTTCGTGTACCGTGCGTTCAAGTGAATCTGTCTTGTTGATTACGTTATCGACGATTACGGATGAACGTTCATTTACAAGGTCCTCAAGAGGAAGTATCCTTTCGTTAACCTGGTTGGTAAGTGTCTCCGTGCGTCCGAATACATCATCCTGCAAAACAGCAAGGCGTTCGTTAACAGCATCCTCAAGGTCATCTGTCTTTGTCTGCAGGCTGTCCTGCATCATCTCTATCTTTGAATAAACTTCATCCTCAAGAGCTCCGGTTTTTGCAGTGACAAGTTCCTGCAATGATCCAGTGCGGTCATTTACAAGATCATCAATGCTCTGGATTTTCTGCTGCAGATCCTGCTCTATTCCGCCGGTCCTTGATTCAATCATGTTCTGAAGGCTCTGTGCCCTGTCAAGAATCTTTCCCTCAAAATTCTGAGTGCGTTCGGCAAACTGTTCCTCAAGAGTACTTGTACGGTTGCCCAAAAGATCTTCAAGAGATCCAGTACGCTCCTCTATCATGTTCTCGATGTTTTCTGCCCTGTCCATGATGTTGGATTCAAAATCCTGTACACGGTCGTTGAATTCCTGCTCGATTGAAGAAGTGCGTGTCTCAAGAAGCTCGTGCATTGAATCCGTGCGGTTTTCCAGCATTTCCTGAAGTTTACCCGTGCGGCTTTCGATCATCTCCTGCATTGAACCGGTCGTATTATCCAAAAGCTGCTGAAGGTTTCCGGTGCGATCCTTGACCATTCCGTCAAGATTCTCCGTCTTTTCATTAAGTTCTGATTCTATGCTCTGAATGCGCCTGCTGAATTCCTGGGCAAGATCACCAGTACGTGTATCCAACAGGGTATTCATTGAACCGGTCTTGCTTTCCAAAAGATCTGCAAGGTTTCCGGTGCGGTCTTCTATCATGTCTTCAAGAATCTGGGCCTTGTCCATGAGGTTGTCCTCAAAATCCTTGGTCCTCTCTGTAAACTGACGCTCGATGGTTCCGGTGCGTGATTCAAGAAGTTCCTGCATTGAGTCTGTACGGTTTTCAATCATCTCCTGCATTGAGCTGGTCTTGTTCTCCAATACTTCCTCAAGGCTTCCTGTACGGTCTTCTATTGCATCCTGGAGTCTGGACGTGCGCTCCTCAATCTCATCCTGAAGTGTGGCGGTCTTATCCTCAAGCTCGCTCTGCAATTCTGCGGTGCGGTCCTCAAGGTTCTGCGTATATGTGCTTGTAAGCTCGTTGTACTGTTCGATTGCGGTATCTGCACGTGAGCGGACATCCTCCACCATTGAGTTAAGGCGGTCAACAACCTGAATCTCAAGTGCTCCGGACGTATCCTTGATCTGTCTTTCAAGATCGCTTGTGCGTTCCTCCAATGCAGCCTGAAGTTCAGCCGTACGTGTTTCGATATTGCGTGTATATGCTCCTGTTGTCTCGGCATACTGTGCGATTGCCTTGTCAGCCTGTTCCTTTACCTCTGCAATCATGGCGGAAATCTTCTGGTTGATTCCTACCTCAAGGGATCCTGACTTGTCGTTTATCTGGTCAGAAAGTATAGCCGTCCTGTCCTGCAATGCCTGATACAGCTCCTTTGTGCGGTTGTCAACATCCTGCTCATAGCTTGCGGTGGTGCTTCTGTAACGCTCGATGGCATTTTCTGTTTCCTGCTGAACGTTGAACGTCATGTCATCCAGCTTCTGTTTGAGCAATGCCTCAAGAGCCTCGGTCTTTTTCTTTATGTCAGAACTGATTGTGGTTGCACGTGTATTCAAATCACCTGTCTTAAGCCTGATGTCGCCGTCAAGTGTGGTAAAGCGTTCGTTGAATGCATTTGCAAGTGAAGTCGTCTTTTGCTTGATGTCGGTATCCAGAGAATTTGTGCGTGTCTCAAGCTGTTCTGCAAGTAGGGATGTTTTTTCCGTAATCTCGTTTTCAAGATTCTTGGTAATCTCGTTGAGTGAGGTAGCCAAGGCAGATGTCTTTTGCTTAAGTTCTGTGCTGAACTCTGAATTCTTGTCGCTGAGCAAATCAGTAAGTTCTGTAACACGTTTCTTGATTTCCGCATCAAGTGCAGAAGTCTTTTCGTTGAATGATGATGACATCGCAGAGATACGCTGCTTGCAGGAAGCCTCAACAGTCTGTGTCCTGTTGCTGACGTACTCCTCAAGATCATCGGTGCGCTTGGTGACAGATTCTTCCAGGGAGTCTGTACGGGTTGCAACTGAATCCTCAAGTTCCTGTGTCCTCTGGTTATAGAGGCTTTCAAGATTCTGGGTGCGGTTTTCAAGCTGGCCTGCAAGGTCATCAAGACGGCGGTAGATTGTCTCTTCAACTCCACGTGTCTTTGAGTCAACCATTTCGGCAAAGCGTCCGGTCTTTCCCGTAACCTCTTCTTCAAGCTCATCGGTGCGTGTGCGGATCTGATCCTCAAGTGAGCGTGTACGTGTCTCCAATGCAACAGTAAGTGCGCTGGTCTTGTCGTTGAGTGTATTTTCGAGCCACTGTGTCTTTTCGCTAAGTGATGTGGTAAGGGTTTGAAGAACCTGTCCGACTTTCTCTTCAACATCATGTGTGCGTGTTTCAACAGAATTGGTAAGTTCCTCAACAGTGTCATCAACAGAAACGTCAAAGTCATTTGTCTTGGCCTGGATGGAATCTGTCATCTCCTGAATCTTGTTTGTAACGGATTCCTCAAGTTCCTGTGTACGTGTATGAACCGCCTCGGCAAGATAAGAAGTCTTTTCATTAAGTTCTTCCTCAAGTGAGCCTGTGCGGGTGTGCAATTCATCAGTAAGATTTGTAATCCTCTGGTTAAAGTCACTTTCGATATAATCAGTCTTGGATGTAAGGCTTTCGATAACTCCGCTAGTTTTTGCAGTAACTGCCGAAGTGATTTTCTCAAGGGTAGAGTTGACAGAGTCTTCAAGATTCTGAGTACGCTCGTTAACTGAATCCTCAAGGTTCTGGGTGCGTTCTTCCACAGAAGTTTCAAGATTCTGCGTGCGTTCCTCAACTTCAGAAGAAAGGCTTTCTATCCTGTTCGTTACGTTTTCTTCCAGAGTCCTTGTGCGGTCTTCTACAGAGGTCTCAAGGCGTTCGGTAAGGCTTGCAACATTTTCTTCCAGAGTTGAAGTCCTTAGTTCAACAGATGCACTCAAATCTTCGGTGCGCTGTGTTACCATTGACTCAAGATTGTTCAGGCGCTCTGTAAGGTCAGAAGAAAGGGTGTCGGTGGTGTCATAAACATTGTCCTCGATGGCCTTTGTGCGTTCCTCAAGGGAAGCGGAAACATTTTCCATTTTCTGAAGGACTGAATCTTCAACTTCACGCAAGCGGTCCTCAACCTCTGAGTTAAGGGTACCGGTCTTCTCGTCAATCTCTGAATAAATCCGGCTTGTCCTTTCGGTAAAGTCATCAACAAGAACCTTTGACTTGTCGGTAAACATAGAAACAAGGTCGTCCGTCTTTTCCTGATATGTATCCTCAAGTTCCTTGGTATGTTCCTTGAATGAGCGTGAAAGGTTTTCGTTTCTTTCCTTATATTCATCCTCAAAGTCTTTTGCACGCTGCTTGAATGCCTGTACAAGATTCTGAATCTTTTCGTTGAACTGGGATTCCAGATCCTGTGACCTTTCCTGGAACATCGATGCAATGCTGACTGAGTTTTCGTCAAATGCAAGGGCAAGGGCCTTTGTCTTTTCGTTGCATGAATTGTCAAGGGCATTGGTTCTGTCAACAACAAACTGCTCAAGGTTTTCAAGACGCTCGGTGAACTTCTTGTTGATTGTATTTGCCTGTCCCAAAAGCTGGGCGGAGATTTCTGCCATGCGCTGGTTGTATTCTTTTTCAAATGCCTTTTTCTGACCGTCAAGCGATGCGTTGAAGTTTTCCGTCTGCTCGTTGATGCTTTCCTGTGCGTTCTGGATGCGGCTGTCGATGAGTGCCTGCAGCTGCTTTGTCTGTATGCCAAGTTCTTCCATGAGAGCGGCGCTTCGTTCATCCGAATTCTTCTGAAGCTTTTCAAATGCGGCGTCTTCAAGGCGGTTGGCCCTTTCGGCTGCATTGTCATAGGTATCCTTTATGTCTGCGGCAATCTTGTTCATGATTACGCGGCTTTCTTCTATTGCATGCTGTGTAGAATCTGCGATTGACTGGGCGCGGCTTTCGTATTCTTCCAGAAGTGAATCGCCCAAATGCTTGAGTCCGTTCTGGTTTGATTCGGTAAATTTATGTACAAGCGCCCCTATCTGCCTGTCGATTGAAGCCACCTTCTTGTTCTGGTCATTCAACCTTCCGTTAAAGACATCGATGACGTGAGCCTCGTCCTTTACCTTCTGAAGGTTTTCCTCTACCGCCGTGGTCATTTCCATAAGGTTGTGCAGGACCTCATCGTAGGAATCGATTTTGTCGGTGATGTAGTTGACCTGCTCTATCGGATCCTGAAGGCCAGCCACCAGCTTGTCAAATTCCGCCTTCTGCTGGTCCAGTCTCTTTACGGCTGCCTTGGCCTGGGCATCCTTGCTTTCAAGCTCGCTCCGCAAAAGCTGGATATTGTCTTTTTCGGTTTTGAAATAATCGTCAAATTCTGCCTGACGCCTGTCGGCATACTTTTTGACCTTATCCATAGCATTCTGACTTTTGGTTACCTGAGTAATAACAATACTGATAACAGCAGACAGAGCCGCTGACACTACGATAGCTAGAATCATAAATGATACCTTTTAGAATATATCTTTTTATCTGTGTATACAGACTACACGATTATAGCCTTATTATAACAGTTATTCTATTTTAGCACAATATCAAGTAATTGGCGATAGTTTTTGAAGCAAATATCAACATCTTTTGGCGGAATATTGAAAATTTTTCTCCATCCCTTGAGCAAATAGGCACTCCTCATGCCCGCATTAAGCGCCCCCTTGACGTCATAGCGTATGCTGTTGCCGACATAAAGCACTTCTCCAGGCTTTACCCCCAGCTTCATGGCAAGGATTCCAAAGGGATATAGTGATGGTTTTAAGGCCCCGGACTCCTCAGAACCTATACAAACGTCGCAGAGTTCCCTCATTCCCCAGATGTCACCCTTCTGTTCAGGCGGGAAATCAGAGAGAATTCCAATTTTATAGCCCTTTTCCTTGAGTTTTTCCATGCATTCCTTTGCATGGGGATACGGCTTGAATTTGCGGAAATATGGCTTCATTCCGTCATAGCATATCTTCTGGATGTTGGATTTGGCTTCTTCCGGCGTGGTTTTCATCGCAAAAGCCAGAAGACGTGCCTGATACTCAAAAAAATCAGCAAGGGGAGCAGTCCTGTGCATCTTGTCCCTTACACGGCTGAATCGCAGGAAAAAGCTAAGGTGGCGCAGGACATAAAAGGAAAGACGTACATTCAGCTTCCAGTCTGCATAAAGGGTGCCATCAATGTCAAATGCAACGGCTTTTATACCTTCCATTTTCAGTTGTCTTCCTTTTCTCTAAGGACTGCCAGGAACGCACTCTGGGGAAGCTCCACATTACCTGCCATGAGCATTCGTTTTTTACCGGCCTTCTGTTTTTCAAGAAGCTTTCTCTTTCGGGTAACGTCACCGCCATAACACTTTGCAAGAACGTCCTTACGTACCGGATTTACGGTTTCACGGGCAATAATCTGGCTACCTATGGCACCCTGTATGGCCACCTTGAACTGCTGTCGGGCAATCTCACCCTTGAGCCTTTCGCACACGACCTTGGCCCTTTCCACAGAAGACGCCCTGAAACAAAGCTGTGCCAATGCGTCAACCGGCTTTCCGTTTATAAGAATGTCGATTTTGACAAGATCCGTAGGCCTGTAATCGGTTACCTCGTAGTCAAAGCTGGCATATCCGCGGCTGTAGGACTTGAGCTTGTCGTAGAAATCAAACAGGACCTCGGCAAGGGGCATCTCGTATATAAGTTCAACACGCTTTTCGTCCAGATACTGCATGTCCTTTTGGGTGCCGCGCTTCATACGGCAAAGTTCCATGATGGGACCCAGGTATTCTGATGGTGTGATGATTGAGGCCTTGATGTAAGGTTCCTCCGCACCCTGAATCTTGCCCTCGGGGAATTCGGCGGGATTGTCCACCCATAATTCCTCATGTCCCGCAGGCATGACCTTGTAGCGTACTGACGGGGCTGTAAAGATGATGGCCTGGTCAAAATCGCGCTCCAGACGTTCCTGAATGATTTCCAGATGAAGGAGTCCCAAAAATCCACAGCGGAAACCGTTTCCCAAAGCAAGGGAATTGTCCTTTTCGTATACAAGGGAGGCATCGTTTAGCTTGAGCTTTTCCATGCTGTCACGAAGTTCCTCGTAGTCGTTTGAGTCAATAGGATAAATGGAAGAGAATACAACAGGCTTTACGTCCTTGAATCCAGGAAGAGGCGCTTCGGCTGGCTTTGAGCTAGTGGTTATCGTGTCACCGACCTTTACGTCCGAAACGGTCTTGATTCCCGCAATGATGTAGCCTACGTCCCCCGCTTCCAGAACACCAGTGTCCTCGTACTTAATCTTGAATATGCCGGCCTGCTCCACCTTGTATTCCGCACCAGAGCTCATAAGGCGGATTATATCTCCAGTCTTTACCCTGCCCTCTTTAATGCGTATGTGGACGACAACACCACGGTATTCGTCGTAGTGGCAGTCGAAGATAAGGGCCTGAAGGGGATTTTCCACGTTTCCTGTTGGAGCCGGAAATTTGGTTACTATGGCCTCCATAAGGTCGTCTATTCCCTGACCTGTCTTTGCAGAAACCAGCTGGGCATCCGCAGAGTCTAGTCCAAGATCGTGGTCTATCTGATGCTTTACGCTTTCTATGTCCGCACTGGCAAGGTCTATTTTGTTTATGACTGGAACTATGGTCAAATCCTGTTCAAGAGCCATGTACATGTTGCTTACGGTCTGGCTTTCAACACCCTGGGTCGCATCAATCAAAAGAAGCGCACCCTCGCAGGAAGCAATCGCACGGCTTACCTCATAGCTAAAGTCCACGTGTCCCGGAGTATCAACAAAATTAAGCTCGTAATCGTGTCCGTCCTTTGCATGGTATGGAATTGTTACCGCCTGGCTTTTTATCGTAATGCCCCTTTCCCGCTCTATGTCCATGTTGTCCAGAATCTGGTTCATCATCTGGCGGTCTTCGATGATTTTTGCCTTTTGAATCAAACGGTCGGCAAGCGTTGACTTTCCGTGGTCAATATGCGCCGTTATGCAGAAATTCCTCTTGTACTTTAAGTCTACCATAATGGTAAGATTATAGCAGATTATCGCCATGTCGTGAAGTAGTTGCCATCTTTATATTGAAGGCAAGCGAAAAGTATAAATTGTGTCATTTATTAACACAGATACTCTCTGCAATTTCCTGCACTTTTTCCAGAGGGAGACCCTGCACTTGTGCTATTTGTTCGTAAGTTAACACGTTAAGTTTCAAAAGGTTTCCTGCGGCTTCGATGGCTTTGTCATATGCCTCATCCTCATAGCCTTCTTCCCTCATGTTTCTCTTGAAACGCTCCTCGTCAAACTCTTCCAGAATCATTCCGATTACCTCCGCCTTCTGCCTTGCAAAGAATCCTTCCAGCAGGTTCTCCTCTATCGCCTCGTCAACGGCCTTTTTAACAGCTGCACGAACATCCATTCCGCTGTCCTTGTTGCGGCGTACTTTCCCCACGAACCTACTGTAATCATACAACGCATTGCACTTTTTTTGAAGTCCCTCACTGTGGTTTTCGTTGATGTTCTTAACATAGGCGGTGAATTCGTAGGCTGCTCTGTAAAAATTCCTATTGTCATCCCTGTGATTAAAGGAGTCGGAGAGCCTCATCTCAAATTCATCATCGGTGTTTGTACTGCCATTGTAGAACACGATAAACTGAGGAGCTGGAATCTCTATCTTCTTACACCTGTTTACATCCTGGTCTGTTTCAACCAGATAACCTTGATACAGCTGAGCAAAATACAGAAATCCCCTTAGTGGCATGTTATGGTTGAGGTTGGACTGCTGCTCGAAAAGTACCATCTGGTCTTCAATCAAAAAAGAAACGTCATTGTGCATGGTGATATAAATCACGTTCTCAATAGTGTTCAGTTCCAAAGCATCCGGGTCGGTATAGCTCGTGTTGTTCAGGGCGTTATAGAGGTCAAGTCGCCAACGCTTGCTTTCCTCGGTGTTTCGACCGAATATGGCCTTGAAGAGTTGGTCCTTGTACTCTCTCTGGGTGTTTTGTGTTAAATTCATTGAAATTCTCCTATTTATGAAATTTAATGAGGGAGAAAAGATGTTTCCCCCATACTATTTAAATAGTATCAGGCAAGGGGTTTTTAACAATTTTATGGGGAGAATTTTGAAAAAATTATAAAAAAAGTACTTTTTTATCCTTAAGGTTCATCAATATGATAGACATTTCCACGGCATTTGTATTTTAGGCGAATCCATATTTTTATTCCACCAACAATGAGACCGTGTTTTCTTAAAACGATAACCGCATATTCTGAACAGGTCGGTTTTAAAAGGCACCTTCGGCGAACCTCTTCCGGAGCATAATGCTGATATAATCGAACCAACAAAATACCCAGCCACCTTGAAAAAATTATAAAAGAAACGATAAAAAATAGTATAAAGAAATAACTTTTACGTAACATAACTCCGAAATGTTGAAGTGCATGATATGTGGCTATTGATAATCCAATTAAAAAAAACAAGCCTGAAAAGAAAAGCATAACAACTTTAAAATATGTTACAGGCGGTCTATATAGAGGACGCTCCATAACATATTTTCTTACAAGTTCCTGTTCTTCTTCGCTTGGGAAAACCTTTCCTTCCACTTAAGAATTCTTCTTTTCACGAAGCTTAGCTTTCATTCCTTGTATTGATGATTCATATTGTTCCAGTTTGTCCAATGCGCAATACAGTTTCTCTCCAGGAACCACCAATGCAAAATCTGTGTACGGTATCACCATTTTCCCTAATTCCAGATTATGCGAGCCCGTCGAGAAATTTGTTATGTCTTTATAAAAGAATTCCTCTGTGTGCTCGTCCTTAACGTATTTATTAAAGTGCTGGGTATACTGATAGAGATAAACTTGTTCCGAAGAGAAAAAGAGCCATGATACCTGATATGCCGTACTTCTAGGTTTTCCATCTGCACCGATTTTACAATGCGTGGGAGCTGAGGCACCTCTCTGCTCTGTAAAATAATACCCCTCAAAATGTATTGGGTCTATTTCCCTTACCTGATCTTCATCCAAACCAAGCTTTTCTAATGCCTTTTTCTTCCAGTCTGTTTTTTTCATAATTCCACTTACTATCGCATCGTATTCAGAATCTTTTACAGCCGGATTGAAACATCCTTTGTCATCATAAAAATACCTGATTACCTTTTGTGTATTCGGCCCCTGTCCAGCCAATTCTTCCTTTAATCCCATAATTCTTTCCTCCTAATATATTTTTAGAGCTAAACAGCCCTTATAAGCACTCTGGAATTTCCTGTTTCATAATTGAAAACAATTGGTTAACATCAGCGGGCGAGAATTTATCGGATTTAGCTCTTTCCAAACATTCTTCCCAAGTAGGTGACGTTTTAAAGAATTTTCTTTTGAAGTAGTCATATTTTATATAGGCCTGAAAATATCTGAATAAACCGTTTTCCTCCAAAGCCAAAGCAGCGTTAAGGTATTTTTCGATTTTGTCTATATCTTGACGCGGAGTTAAAAATGGTTTTCTTCCTGCTAAAACACTGACTGCTGCAAAGAAATAAGCATTGGGATTATTCATATCCAATTCAATCGCCTTATCGAATTTTTCCAGTGCCTTATCGTAGAAACCAAGCCTTATATAACAGAAAGCAAGAGAATTAGTTAATTCCGCGTTGTCAGGATTTTGAGAAAGATCATTTTCATACGACTTTGAATACTTTGTAATATTTTGAGCCGATATAGAAAAAATATCTGTTATGGAAGATATAATTACAGGAGCATCACAGTATTCACACTTTTTCTGGTCTATTTGAAGTCTGGCACCACATCCAGGGCACGTAAGATTAATTACCTTCGGCATTCTACACTCCCAGTTCATAAAGCTATTATGATTATATCATACTTTATATTATGATGTCAAATTATTAAGATTTATAAACTATTATCATATAATTTTAAGTCATGGAAGATAAACCCCATATAAGAGGCATTGTTGCCCAAAATGTAAAGAAATACAGAAAAATCAACCATCTGACACAAGAAAAATTAGCAGAAGCCGCGGAAGTTTCTAATACTTATATTGCTAATATAGAATGCGGACAAACATGGATCAGTGACAAAACCCTGGAGAAGATTGCAAATGCCTTACATATTCAGGAATACCTGCTTTTTATACCCGAAACAAAAAACTCCCGAATTTCAGCCTCAATAAATGATAGAAAAAAAATGATTGAATATCTTAAATCCCGTGAAAAAGAAATTGAAATCTACGTAAAAGACTTTTTCTCCGAAACATTTGAACAGATTTTAAAAGAAAAATAAATCCCCCTACACCTTAGAAAAATACTTGGCGTAAGAATTCAATTCCTTTTCGTCATAGACAAGGAGAAACTTATACTTTCCGGCTGTGTCTTTAAAGGCGTAATACCAGGCTTCCTCAAAGCGGTCAAACTTGCAGCCCTTGTAGGTCAATTCCTCGTTCTCTTTAAAACTGTTTCCGTGGCACTCAAAAGACTGGCCCACTCTGTAAATTCCGTTATCCTCAAAAACATTTGATTCTTCCACCATCGCTCTTCCTCCTCTTCAATTCATCCAAAAGATTTAGTTTTTATATCCTGATAGCTCCACAAGCTGAGACAGATATTTCCAGTAGTTTTCAGCGCTCTTCCGGTAATTCCTCATATTCTTTTCTGACAAATCGTATTTGTAGGACTCATTGAACAAGAGATAATTAAAGAATTGATATACAAATTTGTCGGTTTCCGTCAGCTCCCCATACTTTATCTTTTCCAGGCTCTTTTTGTCCTCCAAAAAAATGTATTCCTGTATGCCGATATCAAGATCCATTATGTAATAGTAAAACCTCTCTTCAAATGTTGTCGGGTCCTCCCTTGTATTTCCCCAAATCAACCAGGGCCATATATCAAGCTCAAATTTTTGAATGGGCTTATCATAGTTTCCGTAGTTGAATGAACCCCTGTTCCAGTCATTTGTAACGAGTTTTCCGTCTTTATCAAAAACGGCCTCTTCGCCGGTATTCTTTACAAAAATCTGATTGTCTTCCTCTCCCCTCATTTTATGAATGTTGTTTTCAAAAGTGTTTTTCAAGATGAAGTTTATTGCGCTCACCCTGTTGTCAGAAATTTCCTTTTCAAGATTTACACCCAGTTTTTCAAGCCCCTTTTTCAAGCACAGCTCCAAGTTCGTCTCACCCTGCGAATTTTCAAAGACAGATAAAATGCTTTCCTTTGCAGATAGGCCTGCAACACACATCAAAAACAACAAAGAAAACAGAATAACCTTTTTATTCATTTTTTACCTCCGTTTTTACCCGAACAAAGGGGTAGACTTGAGACCTAATACAACCAGTGTACAAGAGATTCAATTCGCGAAGTATCTGCATTTATTACAATCTCAAACACTCCATCTACAGAATTGCCAGATTTGTTGCCTTTTACATACCATTTGTTCTTATACTTTCTGACTATATATGGTTGTTCCTTTCTTATAGATTCTTCCCCAAAAAGTGGAAACAATATTTCTTCTGCAAGAGCAACTACATCTTCAACTTTTAAAAGCTTTTTTTTCTTGGGTTGAGTACCCTTGTATTTATGCCATGCGTTTCCCTCAATAATCCTTTTATACTTCAAATCATACAGTTCAGCTGTAGTTGAATCATCTGCCTTTGAAAGATTTTTAACTTCATAAGTATTGATATTGAATTCAAAAACCTGATCCCTTTCATTTACAACTGTGATAGTTTCTTCATCTTTAAATTCCATGCTTTTTATTTCTACAATTTGCGTGTCACTTTCAAGATCTGGATTCAACTTTATAGTGTAAAGCGGCACATAAAAATAAAATTTCGGCTCATTTATGGATTTAATTGTTATGCCATAGGAATCATATCCAGAATCAAACCATCTACTTTCTTTATAAAAATATCCATCTCCACCTCTATCATAAATGTAATCTCCCTTTTGCAGAGGTTCCACTACCGGTTGAGGTCCACGCTTTGCATATACACTATTTGCCAAAAGACAAGCCAACAAGAAAAACAACCCAATCCTTTTATTCATTTTTTACCTCCATACCATCTTTATCTGGTACCATAAACTTTATTACATTCTAACATCTCAAAAAGATTTCATCAAGTTTTTTCTTCGTCAAAAGCTGATTTGGAGATTTTAATCATAGATAATTAAATGGTTTTGATATATAATAAATCAATGGGGTAAATAAATGACTAAAAAGAAAAAAATCATTATCGAATCAATTGTTTTGGCAGTTTTAATCGTCTACTTAATTCTTTCTCAGCTGTGCTGTGGATTATTTTTCAAGAATAAATTTTCAAATGGAAACATCAGCTTTCATTACAACAACATTGAAAACTACAAGCTGAACTCATCGGACGGAAAAGAACTAGAGGAATATTTTACAGAGCTGACGGAGAAAATCAAAACAAATCCATTTTACAACGAAGACAAAAAGCTGAATTTTTTCATCTGCGACAATTACGGTCTTTACACTTTCTTTTCCAACATAAACAACAAATCGATGGGAATAACCAATACCTACGGAAACCATGGTTTTATAGTTTTGAACAAGACAGACCTTAGCAAGAAGGAAACAATCACCCAAAGTAAAGAGGATAACACAAGAAGTTTTGAAAGCCTTGTCCTCCACGAAAGCACCCATGTCTTTCTAACAAAAATCCACAACCTGCTCAACAGGTTCAGTTTGCCATCCTGGAAGGAAGAAGGAATCTGCGAGGCTATTGCATCAGAAGGTTCATATGACATAGAAAGTGGACTAAAAGAATTTTTTTCAAGCAGCTCAAGCAAATCAAAATCCTACAAATATTTTCTTCACCGCCTGACCGTTCTGTACATGAAAAATCACGAAAACCTTTCGTTTGCAGAAATAATCAAGGACAAAAGGAAGCAGCCAGAAATTCTGGATAAAATACGGAAGCTTCCTTACGACGAAGTGTTGTCATGGTTTTAAAATACAAAGCTACTTTGCAAAACCTTTTATTTCACCGTCGACATAAACTTCTTTTGGAATGCCTTTGGAAAAATCGATTGCATTTCCATATTCTTTTTCATAATCGCTAAAAATCAGTTTGTTGCCGTCTATGTACATGTTGGAGTTTATTCCATAATAGTGGCCCTGATATTTATTTCCCTTAAAAACAATAAGCCTTGTCGTTTCCCTTTTCGCACTACCCCATACCAAAGATGAGCTGTAAATCTTGTATTTGGCTGTTGAACCGATATATTGCAGGACCAAAACTTTTTCGTCACTGTTTACAGAAGGCCAATAGTCGCGGTTGATTTTTGTAAGCGTATAATGGATTTCATCAATTGACTTGTTTTCCTTCTTTGACTTTAATTCATACATATATCTTGTCTTGACTTTGCCGTTTTCGTAATAATCATAGTCCAAAAAGTATTCGTCGCCATAGGAATTTGTCCTCCGCACAAGAACTCCATTTTCATCATAATAGTTCCAGTAGGTAGAAGTCTTTTCCCCATACATGTAAACTGAATAACGGACTTCCCTGTTGTCTATGAAAGTGTATTCCATGTAGTTTTCAAAGCGTTCATCTTCAGGATCTTTCCAGTATTCCCTTACAAGATTGTGATTCATGTCGTATATATACTGCCTTTGTGATCCATCCGACCATGTTTCAAGGATTTCATGTTCATCCACAACCTTGAATTCTGTTGTAATGCCTGTGTTTTGAACTGATCTTACGGGATTGTTGTTTTCATCATAAAAATACTTGCAGTTGTATCCGTCATCCCATGTTTCTTCCGTCAGGTTTCCATTAACGTCATATTGCTTTACATCAAACAGCACATACTTGCTTTTTTTGAATGTTCCCTTTGCAAAAACACTAAACGAAAGGCACAGCAATATGGCAATGCCAAACAACTTTTTCATAAGCTACTTCTCCTTGGGTTAAACCATCAAAAATAATAAAATCCTTCCAGTGGAACCTGAAGTCCCAGTCCGAAATCCAGATAACCATTCTTTTTCTTTTGGGCATAAAGCTGCAGGAACAGAAAATCTTTTTGCGGAGACAATTCTGCCTTTATTATTTCAACAGGATCCCCTTCGCTAAAACCAGATTCATCTGCCATGGATGCCTTAAGGATTTTTGTAATTGAATATTTGTTTTTATTTGTAGTGGAAACCCTTACAAGCTCCATTCCAATTAGCGGATACAATGCCCCGGAAATCAAATCGTGGGTATAAATGTCGTAGCCTGGATTTTGACTTCTGTCCTCAAGAAACACCGTATATTTCTTAGTTTTACCGTCCGCATTTACAGCCTGAACCGTACATATTGTTGAAGCGCTCATCTGCAGGCATGCAAGGTGAATGTCATCAATCGAAGTAATTTTCGTATCGTTAAGCGCAACAATCACGTCTCCGGCCTTTAATCCAGAACGGCTCGCTGAACCACCCGGCATGACATACAGGACCTCAAGACCCTCGTTCTTTGCCCCGGAACCTGCAAGCCTCTTTGTCCTTCCAAAACAGTCCATCCAGCAGTGTTCCCTGCGTCCGCCATTTAAGAGAAACGGCAAATCAGATTTTAGGTATTCAACTGGAATTGCAAAATTGAGTCCCTGATAGTTCACCACACCGGCAAAAACCACAGCCTGAACTTTTCCGGATGAATCAATCATAGGACCACCGGAGTTTCCTGAATTGACCGCCGCATCAATCTGGAAAACCTTTCCCATGCTCAAAAGCTCACGGTCTGTTGCAGAAATGATTCCGCTTGTGAGTGTCCTTTCAAGTCCAAGGGGAGAACCAATTGCATACACGCTGTCGCCGACATCCAGATCCTTGCTTGAGCCCAGAGAAAAAACATATGGGGCATCGACTTCCGTCTTTAAAAGCGCAAGATCCATGATTTTGTCGTAGCCCACGACTTTCGCCGGAATCCTTGTGTCGGAGTCTTCGGCAAGCTTTATGTAGAGTTTTGCATATCCCTTGTAGGAGGGGTCAACGCAGTCCGCTATTACATGGTGGTTGGTGATGATGTATCCGTTCTTTGAAATGAAGAAACCGCTGCCGAGCATGGAGTCCACACGACCGGAACCGTTCTCCACTTTTATTCCCTTGTCCACAAGAACCGTAACAGTACCGTTTATCATCTGAGAAACTTTTGTCTGTCCGCCGGATGCACTAGGCATCTTTACCGCCATCTCCTTTTCCATGGCAGCCTTAACCTGTGCAAGACTTGGGGTAAGATTTTTTTTCTGGCCTGAAGAATTTTCAAGAGACTGGCCTAAACGCAGGGCCTCCATGTATTTTTTTTCTTCCCAGGCCTTCTGGTATTCGGAATTAACCTTTGCAAGACATTCGTCATAACATTCCTTTACACCGGACATTTCTGTTGAATTTTCAAGCAAAAGGCATGCACGCCACAGGGCTTTTACGGATTCCTTTTCCAAAAGCGAATGTATTGTCTTTATTTCATCTTTTACTGCATCTTCCTGAGTGTAGTTCACAGGAGAATAAAGGTTCACACCAGTAACTCCTGTGGCACATGAACAAAGACACAGCATAAGCGCTAAAAATGCAAAAACGGGAAGAATTAATTTTTTCATATAGACATCCATAAATATAACTTACGGCAAATAAAAAGGTAACAGAAATTTTACCGGGACTATTCGATTATCTTGCCGTAATTCATGTCTCCCATGCGGATGACCAGTGCACGGACAGAATTATCGCTCACAATCATCGAGGCACCCTGGGTATTTTGTGCATTCAGAGCCTGAATTGCCTTGCGGGTAAAGTTGAAGTCACCTTTTTTGCCAAGCCAGTAGAAGCGGTACAAGTCATCCGGATAGACAGGCATTTCCACCATGCCGCTGGTAACCTTTACAGGAACTCCATCCTCCAGAGTTATGCGGATCATGTCGCTGTTGGGGTCAAAGAATACGGTCTGCTCAACAACAGGAGCCTTTACATTGCCCTTTGGAGTAGATTCCCTTACATACCTTACATCCCAGTTTCCGTCACCATCGTTATCCCAGGAGATGATTTTTCCGCCGCGTGGAAGGAATTCCTCGGTATAGTCTGCCTTTCCATCCGGCCTTCCGGTATCAACCTGAATCATGCGGAGGTAATACTGAACTCCATTAGACGGTTCACCAAACAGGTTCAGCATGATGGCTCTCTCTTCCTCAAGTGAATGAACTTCCATCTCCCCTGTCTTGTCTATGGCATAAAGCTCTGTGGTCTCGAACACTCCGTCACCATCTGAGTCAATGATGCGAAGTGAAGGATCTCCGTTTTCAAACTGGGCCTGTGCATACATTCCTTTTGAAGTGCTGTATGTCGCCTGCTTTATCTTTCCGTCAAGAAGCACAAATGTAATCTGAGTGCCTGGCCTTTCACTTCCGAGAACTGTAATTGAAGAGGCTGCATTTACAAGGGTTTCCGTATCAATTCCAGCCGCATTCTTTTCTGTTGATTCATTCAATTCCGGGAAATAAACCTTTACGCCAAGGGAGGAGCTTATGGATGGATTTGCGATCATCCTTACAGGAGTCCACTGGCATTCACCTGGAACAAGATTGAACGACTGAATTACGGAATTCTTTTCGTCCCTGAACTGAACGGCCTTTACAGACGGGAACTGTCCCCATGAAAGGTCCATCCTCTGGGCATAGAGGGTTGCGTTTACGGGAACACCAAAGTCAAGCGCAATGTTCCACTCGTATACGTCATCCTGATTCATGTCATAGTAAACACGGCTCGGGCGGCCACGGCTGAACTGAATAAACAGGTCACGGATTTTGTCTCCGTTTGTATCCCTTGTAACAAGTCCGTTGTATCCGTTCATATAGGAAGCAGCATCTGCCTTTACGTCGGGGTCTGTCAAAAGTGCAAAGAACTCGGTCATCACATCATAGGGGATGACGCTGTCTGCATAGGATTCAAAATAGTCAAGCGCGGCTTTCTGGGTGATGAGGCCTTCCTTTAATGCAAGGATGGCATAGCGGGGATGTCCTAGTCCACGTGCCGCAAAAGAACGCAAAAGGACAACACGGGTATCCTGAGGGGCAAACGGAATGGCAAGCATCTCTGTCTCTGTGGCAGCCACAACAGAATTTCCCTCGTAATAGGAGGCACCCTCACGGCGGATTTTATTAAGGAATGCAGTGGCAAGAGCGTTAACCTCTGAATTTACGATTTTTGGATTTTCATAGGTAAAGAAAAGCTGCGGGAATCTTACGTCATTGGGGTACATCCTGCGGCATTCATCTATCTTTGTGCGGGCAAGCTTTACGGATGTCGTATCGCCCAAACGGTAAAGGGCCTTTGCCCTGATGTATTCCGCCTCCGCTGAATAGATGCACGGGGCATTGACATAATTCTCGTTGGCTGAATATTCGGCGTTTCCGTCCAGGACTGCAAAAACATCCGCATAACACTGGGTATCGCAGAGAATGTCGGCATAAAGGAGCCTTGCAGAATCACGGTTATAGTCAAGCCAGTTCTTTTCTTCCATTGCCTTTTTAAGATAGCTTGAGGCAACAGCCTTTGACCTGCCTGTGGAAACCTCTGCAACCGCAAGCATGTACCAGAGGTCGGAAATAGTCTCGTCGTAGGAAATGCCCAAAGATGCCTGGGAAATGCATGTATTCCAGTCCCCACGCCTTGCATAGTCTTTAGAAAGCGTAAGGCATCGCAATGCAGTTCTTCTGTTAGCCGCTCCCGCTGAATCATCAAGAGGGTCATAGGAGTTTGAGTTATAACCCTGGGCAAAAAGAGGAGCCAAGGCTACCACAAAAGAGAAAACCACAAAAAGCAAGCATTTTCTTTTCATATTCATTCCTTTACAATCCAGTTTTTATATCCAAACGGCTGTCCCCAGAGGCATACCAGGGGCTGATCCGGGGCATTTAAATCCTGGATAATTGCTATTTCATCCCGATGCGGTCCACATTTCCAGTCTTCAAATATTCTGCTCACGGCCTTTAACGAACCGTCGCCTGTCCGAATGGAGTCACCGCTTTGCCGGCTTCGGCATACAAATGGAAAACAAAGATTCAAAAGAAAAATTACGGAAGATTCATCTTCATTTAGAGTCAGCTGCATTCCACCGTCAATATGCCTTACTCTTAATTTTCGGCTTCCAAGCGCATAAAGTCCATCTTTTTCTATTATAACAAAAAAACCTGATTCTGTCGCCTCTTTTACGTGTTTCCTGAGGATTATACGCTCTGAACCGCACTCAAACTCGATTCCAGAGGCATTTTCCTTCCATTCTGCCTTACCCGCAGCATCATCAAGGATGTTTTCCACTATAGTTGAAGGAACACGCGACTGGGCACCCACCATCTTTATTCCGCGGTAGATGAGCCTCCTCTGCACTGCACGGCTTTCCCTGCTGAACGCAAAGCGCATGAGGGAATAAACCCTGTCTTTTTCATCAAATGCGGCATCAACACGGTCAAACGCCAGGTCTGTGCATGACTCAAGGACGGTATTGTTGTCCTTCATTTTCCTTGACATGCTCCACACGCCATCCTGCCACCCGGGGAAATTGGCATCCAGCATGGGCCACAGGAGGTTGCGCACACGGTTTCTGAGCATCGTATTCTCACTGTTGCTCCTGTCTGTCCTCCATTCGATTCCAAGATTCAAAAGATAGCTTTCTATGTCCTTTCTTTCCACATCCAGAAGGGGACGGAAATATTTACCGCGTTTCTTTGGGATTCCGGAAAGAGCATTGGTATCTCCACCGGCAAAAAGACGCATGAGCACTGTTTCTATCTGGTCGTTTTTATGATGGGCAAGGCACAGGCATACAAGGTTGTTGCATTCAATAAAAGTGTCAAAAGCCTGGTAGCGCAGAGTTCTGGCAGCTTCTTCCGCCCCGGAATGACGTTCTTTTGCAAGCTCATCAACCTTTCCCCTGGGTATGACATGGCAGGCACAGGGCACACCGATTTTCCTGCAGTAATCCTTTACGGCCTGGGCATCCCCGCCGCTTTCTTCCTCGGAGCGCATGTTATGGTCTATCGTAATTGCTTTAAGCGTGATATTGGCGGGCAGGACATGACAAAGGGAGGTCAACAGGGCCATGGAGTCGGCACCACCGCTTACGGCAACACCAATGGAAACCCTTGCGTTAAAATCCAGGCCCCATTCCATCAGCTCACGCCGGAGATGGTCATCAAAATCACTAGACATATTTTCCCCATAAAAAAAGGCAAAAAAAACGCAGACCACCCTAAGGCTATCTGCGCTTTCATTCTATAGGATTAAACGGATGTTAAATCTTATTTCTTTGGTGGTGCGATTGTTACGATAAGTCCCTCAGGATTTGAGAGGATGCTTACCTTGTCGCCAAGATTAAGATCCTTGATTGCAAGCTTTCCACCGATCTCAAGTGCAGAGACATCGGCTGTAACAGATTCCGGCATGTCAGCAGGAAGAGCCTTGAGCTTTACGTCAGGAACATGCTTTACCATGAAACCACCCTTGAGTACACCGGCTGCATTTCCTGTGAGGCGAATCTTAAGTATTGCTGTGATCGGCTTGTTTCCGCTTACGATGTGGAAATCTGCGTGAAGATTCTTGTCGGTCTTGATGTCATATTCTGTGTCCTTGATGTATGCCAGATTGTCCTGACCGTCAATCTTCAAGTTGACCAAAGTTGTTTTTGTAATTGAGCGCCATGCCTTTGAGAATTCTGCGGCATCAATTTCCAGCATGATAGATTCGCCCTTTTCATTATATGCAACTGCTGGAATGCGTCCCTCTGCACGAAGTCTTTTTGACACGGCTTTTCCTGTCTCTTTACGTGTCTTTGCGTTAATAACAAAACGTTCCATTATTAGAACTCCTTAAAAAAAGATTACTTAAAACTGTTTTACCTAAAACCTGGGACGGCTGGATTCGAACCAGCGGAATGATGGCACCAAAAGCCATTGTCTTACCACTTGACGACGTCCCAAAATATACTAATCAGAACGAATTAGAAATCCGCGCTGACAGTTCCAGTTTCAAAGTGACCTTCATTATATTCGGCCACAATCTTGTCCTGCAAGGCTTGTCTGAACTCAGGACTGATGGGATGAACAACATCCTTGAACTCACCACTCGCTGTTTTCCTACTGGGCATTGCTATGAACAACCCCGCCTTCCCTTCAATAATCTTGACATTGTGAATTACAAAGCATTCATCAAATGTCACCGTAACGTAGGCCTTTAACTTACCCTCGCCTTCGATCTTACGGATTCTTACCTCAGTAACTTGCATAAACCCGTCCTCCTGACCATTTTTTAAAGTAGTAAGGAGTCCCACTGCATTGCCAGCGTCCTGTATGCAAAATCAGCCTTGTTCCTATCCTCAAAGACAGCAAAAACAGTAGACCCCGAGCCAGACATATCAACAAAGTCAGCACCAGCTTTTATAAGCTCATCCATGGCTTGTCGTATTCTGGGGTACCTTCCCGCAACAGGAGCTGTAAAATCGTTACTGAAAAACCATTCCCGTATCGGCTTTTTATACAAACATTCAAGATCTTCATCCGAACGCTTGCTTTCCGTATTCAACCCGAGTGAAGCATCGACCAGATCATATGCATCTTTTGTCGAAACATGCACTCCAGGAAAAACCAAAAGAATCGAAAAATCATTCCGGTTTTCTATTGGCTTTATTATCTCACCGCGACCTCTTACAATCGCAGTAAAACCTCTCCCAATGGAATTGACTTTATTTTCCTCCACGAGCCGACGAGTAAAAAAATAAACATCGCTTCCAACCTGCCCCGCAATATCAAGCAAGGCAGAATCACTTAACTGAGTACCGAACAATGTGTCAATGGATTTAATAAAAGAAGAAGAATCACTTGATCCGCCCCCCAATCCACCGCCGGCAGGAATGCGCTTTGTCACATGAACATGAACGCCCTCCCGTATGCCAGTCAGCACGCAGAAAGCTTTGTATGCCTTTGTAAATGTATTCTCCTGAGGAAGAACCATCCCCTCGCAGTCCACTTTGCAGACATCTTTTTGATCTAAAACTTGAACGGTAATTGAATCGCACAGATTTACGGTCGAAAAAATACTTTCTATCTCGTGGTAACCGTCCGCCCGCTTAGGAAAAACCCTGAGTCCAAGATTTATCTTTGCCGGAGCCTGAACAGTCAAACTACGCAACATACCGGAACAATATATATTTTTTTTATGTTTGTGTCAAGAAGAAAATCAATTCAGAATTAAGAATGCATAATGCATAATTAGGAATTATGAATGTAGAATTATGTATTGAAGCTGTCATGCTGATTTGCTTTGTGTCTTGCTGGATGGTAATTGAAGAAGAGGTTTGTCACACGGATTCGAAATGCCTACGGCATTTCCTGAAAGTGGGGTGTCTGGCTGGTTGGTGTTTTCATCTTGCTATTTGGTCATTCCGGGCTTGACCCGGAATCTTAGCGTTACGTGTTTTGTAGATGTTGCCTCTTGCTGGCTGGGTTAAGAAAAGTCGATTCCTATACGCCAGCTTATCCCAAAAAACTTCCACTACCCCCCAGAGCCAAACAAAAATCCTTTAAACAAATTGCGTAGCAATTTGGAATCCGCGTGACAATTTAAAACGATTGGCACCCCAAATTCCCAATAATTTTTCAACTTTTTTTCAAAACCCGATTGACAAAATCTATACTAAAAATTACTCTCTAGGATAGCATAAGGAGATGCCTGTATGTTCGATGAAGACGATTTGCTGGACTTTGCTTCTGTAGCCGGATTCCCCTATGATGACGACTACAAGGATGACTTTTCTTCTGACTATGATGATGATTTCGAGGACGACTTTGAAGATGATTTTGAAGACGATTTCGAGGACGAAGATTCATTCAACGATGATTTAGTTGAGGATGAAGACGAGTACGACGAGCCATTTGATGACCAGGAAGCAGAGGACGGATATGACAACCGGCGCCGTGATTTTGACGATGAGATTTACGGTGTTGACAGGGACTCCGATGACCTTGACGACTCCGAATACTGATCTATAATTCCGGACAATTCCTTACATCAGCTTTACGCCAGCATGCCACAGTTTCTCCAGCTCATAGAACCCCCGGGCTTCTTCAGACATTAAATGTATGACCACATTTCCCAAATCTATAAGGTTCCAGTCTTCTCCCTGTGAGGATTTGCGGACCGTCTTGTGAATCTCCATGTCGTTTTCTGAAATGTACTCCTTTATCGACTTGTACAGGCCCTGTGAATGAACCGCACTGTTCACCGTTGCAATGACAAAATAATCCGTCCAGCTGTTCAGTCCTGAGATGTCCAGAACCGCAACATCGTTGGCTTTTTCATCCTGAAGAACCTTTGCTATCTCTAGCGCTTTCTGCTGATCTGTCTTTTCCATAATCCGTCCTCCTTAATCTGCTGACGTTGCAAAACCAGCTTCTGTTTCAACACCCAATTCAGTATCGTCCACTTCCGGCTCAGGTCCCGTGTAACCGCCAAGAACATATCGTCCGTTCCAGTCCTTGCCCAAAATAACCGTAAAATCCGAGCGGCTCGTGCCAAAAGTGCTTTCAGGCTGATGCTCAATATATTTACATTGAATGAAGTTTGCAAGAACATTAAGTGCATCCGTATCCTCTATCTGAAGATGGCTTATGATTACAGTGTGCTCGTAGTCAGAGTTATCCGCATTTGCAGGCGGCAGGAAGTCATAGTTCTTGAGTTCCTTGAGGGTTTCAATTGCCTTGGAAGAACCGCGGTCCAATCCGCTTCCGTTCAATACTTCAACAACATAGTGATACGATCCCTTGCCACCCGTCTCCAAAGACTCAAGGCTCTGCTCAACAACATCCTTTATAAGCTGTCCTTCAAACAGGGGGAAAAGCAAAGTCTGGCCGGAAGAAGGCAATGTACGCAAACTTCCCGTCAATGTCTGTGGAACAAGGCGGTCTGTTTCCGTGTTGATGTTTGAGATACCGTCAAGAAGCTTGTGAAGAATGCTGGGAGACATGTTTGTCTTGAATTTATCAGTAAAGAACTTAAAGCTTTTCTTATCCTTGATTACATTGCTCTGTTCATGAATGGCAGAAATAAGGGCAACAACAGCAGTCTGCCTGCGGTCATCAATCTCAGCGTCATCTTCATCAGGAAGGCTGTATTCCATGTATGTCTTAATCTTGTCACCGTCCAGCGTCATGTAACCAGAAGGCAAAAGCCACCTCTCGCCCACGTCATTAACAATGTCAACAGGAGACGGAACAAATACCTTTAGGCCTCCAAGCAAATCCGTGAGTTTACCCAGATTCTCCAAGTCAATTTCCAGAATAAACTGAATGTCGTTTGAGCCTGTCTTGTTTTTCTTGAACATGAGGTCAGAGATTTCCGCCGCATAGGCATCGATTCCCTTTTCATGATACACGGCATCAATTCTGTCCGTACGGCCTGACCTTCCGTTTTCTCCATCCAGAGACTCCCATATGTCGCCTGTGTTTCCGGGAATGTTAAAAAGGGCTGATTTCTGTGAATCCGGATGATATAGAAGCAAATCTGTTGAAAGCACATTATTCTCGTTGTCTGCGAGTACGATAAGGGTTTTTACCACCTGTCCCTTCTTAAAATATGCTGCTGCAGGATCAGTACCCATTGATACGACTATAAACACCACTGCGGAAACAACAATAAGCACAATCAGAGATAAAAACAAAAGACCTTTTTTTTCTGCAGATAATTTCATTGACCAGCTCCTCCCATAAGACAGTCTTTGAATATATAACTAATCGGAGCAATCTCCTTTCCTCTAGATAACAGGAAATCAATATGCCCCTGAAGAACAGCCAAAGTCATCTGATCAAGAGGTTTTGAAAACAGTTCCTTCCTGTATTCTTCCGTTGACTGTGGCCTGCCAGGTTCTATCTTGTCTGCGGCGAAAATGATTTTTGAAAGCGTACACGGATCCTTGCACCCGAATGTATGGTGCGCCACAGCCTGAATCACGTCGGCATCGTTAACGCCAAAATCCTTCTGAAGCTTGATTGCCGCTGCCCTTCCATGCAGAAGAAACGGCTTTCTCCGCTCAAGTTCGGTTATTTCCAGTCCGTCCTGCCGTGCAAGGGAAATCTGAGTTTCATCATCAAGATCCTTGCATATGTCATGGGCTAATCCCGTAAAATATCCCTTATCAGGGTCTTCTCCATAAATGACGCACATTTGCCTTGCCGTTTCCGCCACACGCACGGAATGCTCGTAACGTTCTGGCTTTTCGGCTGCCTTTGCAAACTCACGGACTTTATCCAATATATCACCAGTAAAATTCATATTACTTGTTGTCTTCCATCATATCCCTAATATACTTGAAAACTAAAGAAGGTACAAGATACCGGATGCTCCTTCCATCGGCAATGCGGGTCCTGATTTCCGTGGAGCTTATCTCAAGAAGGGGATTATCCATATGCAGCGCCCCCTTGAACAGTTCTTCCCTTGAGGCATCAAAATTTGAGTCAAGGTTCGCATAGTCACCCTTGGGTTTGTTTGAGCTGGATGATTTTGCCCCTCCATCGGGACGCAGGGCAAGAATCAGCTGGCATTTTTCAGACAGTTCCTTTGCCTTATGCCACAGATGAAAGCCGGGAAGCAAATCACTTCCCATTATCAGGCCGATTTTTCCTTCAAGCTCAGATGAATATTTTTCTTCCAGATAACAGATTGTATCGTATGTGTATGAGACTCCACCGCGGTCAATCTCGCATGACTCTGCCTCAAAACGCTCATCTCCCTCACATGCAAGCCGTGTCATCTCAAGCCTGTCCCGTGCAGAAAAACCTCCGACCATTTCTTTGTGCGGAGGAACAAAAGCCGGAATGAACAGGACCCTGTCATATCCCAAAGTTGAACACACTTCATCCGCCAGA
Organism: Treponema sp.; assembly: GCA_016281495.1. Classification (GTDB taxonomy): domain Bacteria; phylum Spirochaetota; class Spirochaetia; order Treponematales; family Treponemataceae; genus Treponema_D. Next base: position 176,371 of record JAEEIU010000002.1, read on the forward strand.
ACCAGATGTCCCACATGAATCGGATTAAAAGAGCCGCCAAGAACTGCTATCTTCACCTCTATGCCTCCGATCCGGGGAACTGTTCTTCCATGCTGTCGTCAACGGACCTTTCCGCCATAAAGCTTGACTTTACAGGAACATCACCGGATGATGCATGATTTTTTCCAGGAGATTTGAGCCGTTCCATCTGACTTACAAGAGAAATGATTTCATTCCTTGCTTCATCAATGTTCTGCCTTGCCGCAACTGAGACAGGAATGACCTTCGTGTCCTTTTCTTCCGCATGAATGATTTCCACCAGCTCACGGGCATGATCCATGGCACCTTCAATGTCTATCTTGTTGCAGAGTACGATTCTTGGTTTTTGCAAAAGGCCTTCGCTAAAATCGTTCAATTCCTTTAAGAGCTGGCTGTATGCCGTCTTGTAATTGGGAGCGGAACAGTCAATCATAAAGAGGAGGCATGCCGTTCTGGAAATGTGCTTTAGGAAACGGATTCCAAGACCTGCCCCCTGCGATGCACCTTCGATTATTCCAGGAATGTCCGCTATGATCAAGTCGCTTTCCGCATCAACATGAAGTACCCCCAGATTCGGAATCTTGGTCGTAAACGGATATGGGGCAATCTTTGGCCTTGCGTTTGTAAATAGGTCCAGCAGACTGGATTTTCCCGCATTTGGGAATCCCACAAGACCTACGTCCGCCATAATCGAAAGCTCAACCTTTAATACCTTTTCTTCTCCCGGTTTTCCCGGATGTGCATAGCGTGGAGCCTGATTCGTGCTTGATTTAAAATGAACGTTTCCCCAGCCGCCTTTTCCGCCTTCAAGAAAAACAAAAACCTCATCCTCGCTGTCCGTTGCAAAATCGTGGATTACCTCACCGGTTTCAGAATCCTTTAGGGTTGTTCCTGGAGGTACTGGAATCACGACATCGTCTCCATCTTTTCCATAACGGTTCCAGCCCTGACCGTCGCCGCCGTTCTTTGCCTTGAAGATGGGATGATAGCGCAAGTGTGCAAGAGTACGCAGGTTACGCTTTACGCAGAACACGACATTGCCTCCCCTGCCACCGTCACCGCCGTTGGGTCCACCGTTGGGAATGTATTTCTCGCGCCGGAATGAAATGCAACCGTTGCCGCCTTTTCCGGAAATGACCGTAATGGTCGCCTCGTCAGCAAACTGAATCATAAAAAAACCTTCCGTTAAAAAAAATACCCAGCATGATTATTCACACTGGGCATCGAACAATGGTCAGATTGGTACAAACTTAGTTTGCAGCAGCTACGGCTTCGATAGAAACAATCTTGCGGTTTCTGCGTTCACCGTAAACAACTTTTCCGTCTGCAATTGCATAAAGGGTATCGTCTCCGCCCCTCTTTACATTGTCACCCGGATGGATGTGGGTTCCGCGCTGTCTTACCAGAACTGAACCAGCACTTACCAATTCTCCGCCATATCTCTTTACGCCCAAACTTTTGGGATTTGAATCACGGCCGTTTTTTGCACCGCTACCACCTTTACTACGTCCCATTTTAATCCTCCGCTGAACTGAATCAGCCTAAATTATTCAATTTCTTCTCGCATCTGCACGTTGTCCGGATATTCACAAGTCAGATCACCAAAACCTGTCCTTAAAAAATCCGCCACGCACTTGAGCCTTCCCTTCAATTCAGGGTCAGCCGGATATTCACATTCCACATGGAAAGCGAGTGTTCCCCTTGTGGAAACATCCTTTTTTACAGTCAGAGCCTGCGTTGATTCCAGAACTTCAATCGCCGTACGCATCAGACTTGATTCCGCCGCACAAACGATGTCATTGCCCCTTTTCGCAAACTCCGCATGACCTGTGGCCACACAACTCTTTATGCAGCCTTCCCGGTCACAAACCAAAAGTACCGACGTCACCGATTTTAGATTGCAATGTCCTTAACGGTAACTTTGGTATACTGTTCGCGGTGTCCATGAAGACGGTGATAGTCCTTCTTGCTCTTGTACTTGAGGACCAGAACCTTCTTGTCCTTGAATGTTTCACCAACTTCTACAGTTACCTTTGCACCCTTAACATAAGGAGTACCAACGGAAACCTTGTCACCATCGCTAACTAAAAGAACTGAATCAATGGTAATTGTGTCGCCAGCCTTTGCTTCGCTTTCGTCAATTCTGTCAACTGTAAGGACGGCGTCTTTTTCAGCCTTGTACTGATTGCCTTTATACTCAACAATTGCGTACATTTTAAAACCTCTATGTATGCTATTTTGCCACAGGGAGTAACGGGTTCCCTATAGGCCAATTCCACTTGTGCCCTATATGCACAATAAGTGTAAATGATTTTATCAGATTTTAGCGGTTAAAGTCAAGACGTAAACGCGGATAATTAGGAATTAAGATTGCCTTGCCAGTATGTCATTGCCGTGCTCGACACGGCAATCTATCGGTGACCTACCAGGCCAGCGGAGGATCCCGGATCAAGTCCGGGATGACAATGCCTGTTTGTCCGGGATGACAATGTTTGTTTGTCCGGGATGACGGTGCATACAAAACAAATTCCACGTTTCACATGATCTTTTCCAGCTTTATTTTCATTTCCATGTTAAATTCTTTGTTAAACTCTTCAAACATTTGGATGAGACTATTGGGAAAATCCTTGTCCATTATGAACATTGCGGAGGCAGAAACTGCTTTTCCTTCCCCACGCTTAAAGGACACTGTCACAGGATAGGCATCCTTAAAGGTAAAAATATATATGCAGTCTTCCTTTAGCTCATCACTGTCGAATACCAAGCCGGAAACAAGCACACTAGACAATGCCATATCATTAACACCGTTTCGGGAATTCCAAAGCGAGGCAAAGCTCAAAAACACTTGTCCTTCCATTTCTTCCCTGATCCGTGGAGTTAAAACACTCAGGTCATAGTCTACCATGTCGGCCATAAGCTGTATTACGGAACTTGAAGAATCCTTTACAAGCCTGTAAACTGCGGTCGGTTTTGAATAATCTCCGTCCTTTATCTTCTTTGCATTTTCCTTCACATTAAAACTATCGCTCAGGAACATTTCTATATAGGCATCACACGAAGCCTTTTCCAGCATAAGGTCAATGAGAGCAAGCCCCTGCTCCATCAAAGTCTTTTCCTTGGGGGATTCTTCCTTTGCACGCGGTTTGGCAAAAACCATCAGACATGCCAGAGATAAAACCATAATCAAAGCAAACTTTTTCATAAACAACACCTCACATTCATGTTACAGGAAATGGGAAAATTGAGCAAGGCCAGATAATTCATAATTCATAATTCATAATTCATAATTCATAATTCATAATTCATAATTCTTAATTCTTAATTCTTAATTACTCCTCCAGCCTACAGGCCAAATGATTGACATTTTTGGCGTTAAATGTACAATTAATTGCATGAAAGCATTTATCAGACTTACTAACAGAACACTTTTGACCGCATGCGGGGCTTTTCTTGCCCTTGCAGTTTTAACAGGATGTCCGGAAGACAAAAAGGACTCAAAGAAAGAAGAACAGCCCCAGGTTTTAACTCAGGCCCCGGAAACTAACTCTACGCCAGTTGCCGCCGAACCGGTTGCAGCCGAACCTGCTGAAGAAGCAAAGCCTGTGGAGGAAACCAAAAAGGAAGAGCCGAAAGAAGCCGAGAAACCCTTTACCCAGATGACTGTCGCAGATTTTGATGCGGATGAATGCAGGGTTGATCCGGTTTCATTTTCAAATTACGCAAACAAGGACCACCCGGGTGTAAACCCAGTTTTCTATATCCTCGGTTTTTCTGACGACGGAAAGGTAGCTTACTCCTACTGGTTCCCCAATGAAGGAAGGGGCGGCACCGATTACTTCTTCTACATCCAGAGCCTTGTTACCGACAAGTTTTTGTTCTCGGAAAACCACTCTGACGAATATGGAGTTCCAGGCGATAGCGATGAGATGACCAACTACCTTAAATTCAAATCAAAGAAGATAGACCAGGCGCTCAAGGACAACAAGATTCAAAAGGTTGACTGGAAGTTCCACAAGTTCCCGATATCTTTCAACGGCAGCAGCTACAACATAAAGGTTGACTCAAAGACAAGAGACGCAGACAATTATTTTGGTCAGGTCATGGATTTCTCAATTATCGCAGACAAAGACGGAAAAAGCAAAAAGACCCTTACAAGCAACAAGGAAAGGATGATATACGACGTGTTCCCCTGCGGCTATGCCCTTAACCCCCTTGAAGAAGGAAGGGCCATGATCATCTATGCCGAAATCGGACCTGCCTTTGAAAACGTTCAGGTGGAATACTCCATTACAGGCTGTGACCTGGGATACGGGTTTAAATAATTCGTAATTCGTAATTCGCAGTCGTTTTTTTAATCAGCAGCTGGTAATTGACTGAACAAGTACCAACTGCTGATTTTTTTTTTACTTTACATTCACATCTATCTTCTTGATTTCACCGGTTCTGCAGAAGAGGGACTGGCTCAATTCCTTTGAAAGAATCTTACCATCGATTTTTTCCTTTCCGTTTTCCTTGGTTACTTCAATTGATGCCTCTCCGCTGGTCTTGTGGTAGACGACCGGAACTCCGCACCAAGTGAATGAAATCTTTCCGTCAGACGAATACTCATCCGCCTTCAAAATCCTCGGGTTGAATTTTCCGCATCCGTTTTCGATTGAAACTCCAAGCTCACCCCAGCGGGTCAAAACTTCTTCCTTTACCTGACCTGTCATGCCGGGCTGTTTTGCTCCCTGTCCAAGCGGTGTATGGGAATATGGATCCGTTGGGAAGGCGCCGTAGATTTCCGGAGTCTTGTTAAAGCTCAGGCCAGAACGGATGTCGTAGTATGCCTGAATCAATTTGTCAGCGCAGGGATTACCCTGATCAAGTGCGGCAAATGCATTTTCCTGAACGGCAAGAAGCAGCTTGCTCACCATGTGCCAGTAAATGCTTCCGAGTCCTTCGTATGCGTAGAAAGTTCCGGAGCGTCCGGTAAAGTTCTGGTGGCGGAATGTCTTTTCGTACAGTTCTTCCAGTGCCTTGACTTCTTCTGCACTTGGCTTTTTGTCCTGTGGCAGGGATTCGACATATTCCTTCATTACGCGGGCATTTGTAAAGTCCGGGTTAAAGTGGAAGTTTCCGTCGTCATCCTCACGCAAAATTGAATTTCCTGAGCGTTCGATAAGGGGCTTTAGGCTTGAACAGTCTGAGGCAGGAATGCAGTTCTTTACCATGAACAGCGGAAGTTCCTTGTTTGGATAAAGGGTGTAGGAGTTCTGCCTCTTTTCGTACATGGCGCTTGACTTGAGTGCGTCCACCACTTCCAGAACCTGCTCCGGTGTAAGGAGGCCTGCTGAAAGAATGGCAACCTGACCTTCAAGCATTTCCTGAAGGCGGGAAACCTTCATCTCATCCCCCTGAATCTTTAGCGTGTTGTATGTATGGTAAAGTCCGTCATCCCTCTTGTTTTCTGCAATGGAAAGCTCAACAATATTCTGAATGTCCTTGAGGATTTTTACCAGCGCATTGCGTTCAATTTTATCAGACTGGCCGACATACCCCTGTGCATAAAGGGATTCCCTCTGTTCCTGGAACAAAAGGCCTGCCGCATCTGTAAACTTCTTTCTTGCCTCATCATCATGAATGCATTTTCCGTCCGCATTTTTTGCATAGAGTTCGCCCAATCCAAGAAGGCATTTTGCCGTTGAATGTGGAAGAGTAAAATCATTTTGTGGAGCGTCTGCATAAAGCTGAATCAGGAAAGAAAGCATGCGCCTAAGGTAACACAACGTAACAACGGAAAGTCCCCATCCTGCAAGCGCATTGTTGGCATCGTTCCATTCGGGACGCTGGGTGTTCATCCAGATTCCTCCACCTGGGACAAAGTTTGCCGCCTTTGCAATTATTATCTGGAGAATCTTTGCCGTAAAGGAAACGAGTGCAACTTCTCCGTCTTCATCCTGAACAAGTTTTTTGTCGCTGCCCTCCGCATTCGATTTTGCAAACAGAGTGTCACTCAACTTCTGGTCAAACACAAGGGAGTTCCTCGGGTCAAGGCAAATGTCTTTGTATGACTTAAGTCTGTATGGAATGTTGGAGCTTGAATAAAGTGCCATGTCAAGCTCGCCCAAAAGTTCCGTGCGGTTAAGGTTTGAATAAAGTTCAAGCAGCTTCTGAAGATATATTACCTGATGGTCGCCCCAATAGCCGAACTGAGCCCATGGATTGTCGGGTTCCGGCACTTCCCAGTCAACACCCTGTCTTGTAATGCGGTAGGGGTTGAATCCGTCTGCCGTCATTGCATTAAGGAATTTGGCGGTAATGTTCTGAATGTATTCGGGATATGAATAGCTTAAGGCCTCCCAGTTCTGGAAGATGTCACGCCAGTTTCCCTCGTAATTCAGGATTGGCTTTCCTTCTCCGTCCTGAAGCTTGATGTTGAATTTATTCCATGGACGGCTCGGGTCGCCGTGTCTGCGGGAGAATGTGATCGGAAGATATTCCAAAAAGAGCCTCTGCAGCTGCCTGTCACGTGACTTGAAGATTGTATCCTTGAAAACTGTGTACTGGCAGGGCTTATCCTTGTCCATTGAAACCAAAAGCGACTTTACGTCCTGAACCTTTGACTTGTTCCTCTGGCTGATGAATTTGATGAAATCACTTGGAACGATGCAGCCATTGTCAGCGAAAATTCCTCCGCGCATTATGTTGAACATTACGTTTGCACGGTGGTGGGCCACAGTCATCTTTGCGTTTCCGTCCTGAATTCCGTCGGCCTGAGCGATGATGTCGGTCATCATTTTTTCTCCGGCATCCACATCGGCTTCCAGAGCGGTAACCGCCTTCTTCCTGTCAGTTATGGCATGTTCAAGATGAACGATTTTCTTTGCATCAAGAGTCGTGTCAAAAACCTGATACCATGAGTTTACCTGAGAGGGTGTCAAGGTTAGTTTTTTCCAGATGAAGCATGAAGGGCGTTTTCCCTTTAGCACAGTGTCAGATTCAAGTTTGTCTTTGCTTTCCTTGCTGAAGGGATCCTCGGCAAAAACGATTGGAGCCTCGTTGGATACGATTACCTTTTCTTCTGTAGAAAACCAGCATGTGTTGGCGTAAAGTCCCTCGCTGGGTTCAGCCTTGTCGGTGAGGACGGAAGAAAGTGTAAAAAGGGCTACATTGTATTTTGTGTCAATGTCTGTCTTTTTATATGCGTCAAGAAGAACGCTGTTGTTGTTCTGCAGTTCGGAAGTTGTGGAAGCGGGCATGATGTTCTGTGCGCCGTCAAGAATGCAAAGCTGAACGTCCCTGTTTCCAAGATTCTGGATTACAGACTTGCGCACCAAACCAAAGGCCTGAGAAGAAGTCCATCCATAACGGAATGAAAGATTCAGGTTTTCATTGATTTCCTCAAACCAGATTTTTGTACCGTTCAGGTTTTTGTAGAGGTTGCGACTGATTCCCTTTTCTGCCCTTGCCCTTTGAGCGGCTGTAAACGAAAGGCTTGCAAAGGGTTCCCAGACAACAAGTTCATCCCCATTCTTTACCGCTATTGCAGTATAGGGACCCGTACAGTTCTTTGCATCGGAAACCTTGTCTGCGGTGTAATATGGAAAAATTGCATGCTCACGGTCAATACGGCCTGCAGTAACTCCGCCATAAGACCAGCAGAAATTCCACACGTCGGAAGAACTCGTAATCGTCATGAAGAAATCTTCCATGTGGTCATAGTTTTCGATTTTGTAAAAATCCTCGCCGTCCAGCTTGACAAATCCGCCGTTTACAGTCTTGCTCATATGCTCCTCCACAAGTCTTTTCCGTACAGGGTTTAATCCATTGCCTTTTTTATAGCATCAAGAAGATCATCGTAGCTTTCAAATGCAGGAAGATCCGGGTTGTCCTTTTTAATCTGATCTGTACTCTTGAACAAAAATCCTGCCTTGCTTGCACGAATCATGGCAAGGTCGTTGTGGCTGTCTCCGCTTGCAATGGTCTGGTAGCCGATTGACTGGAGTGCCTTTACCGTGGTGAGCTTTGACTGGGGGCACCTCATCTTGTAGCCTGTGATTTCTCCGCTGGCTGAAACTTCAAGAGTATTGCAGAAAATCGTGGGCCATGCGAGCTTTTTCATCAGAGGTGTTGAAAACTGAGTAAAGGTGTCGCTTATGATTATTACCTGACATATTGAACGAAGCTCGTCAAGGAATTCCTTTGCGCCTGGGAGCGGGTCAATTTTGGCAATGGTATCCTGAATTTCCTTGAGTCCAAGTCCATGCTCCTTTAGAATGCCGATACGCCACTTCATCAGCTTGTCGTAATCGGGTTCATCGCGGGTTGTCCGTCTTAATTCAGGAATCCCGGAAGCCTCAGAAAAGGCAATCCAAATCTCCGGCACAAGAACGCCTTCAAGATCCAAACAGGTAATATACATATAATCCATCCTATTTAATTAGAGTAAAAAAATATATATCATATTTAGAAATTTAAATCGAGTGGTAATATGAAAAATTTTCATTTTTTTGAGGCATTTGAAAGCCTGTAAAAATCCACCGCAATCTGGGCATAATTCCAGGCAGGGGTCTTCCCGGAACCATTAGGGAATGAGTCTGTTTTTCCTGTTTTTTCCAGTATTTCCCTTTTATAGCAAAATCCGGCATTATAGGCGGAGGCAACAAGCCATAGGTTGTTCTGCGTATCGTCATCTTCCAGAGAAAGCCTTGTCTTGCAGATGTCGATAAAGGCAAAAAGATATGCAATTTCCGTTTCCGGGTTCTGGAGCCGCCTTATCCTGTTGCGCCGCTGTGTAATCGTAGAAGTGTTTCCCCCATAGTCTATGACGGCATATTTTTTCTTTAGGCGGGGATTGTTTGCCACAAAGTCTTCCACTGTTTCCGCAAAGACAGGTTTAATCTGAAAATGTCCTATGGAAAAGCCTTCAAAATCAAGGCTTGCAGAATAGGCTATCTCTGTTGCAAAGGCTTCAATTTCATCACGGTAAGTCGAATAGCGCATGAGTTCCGGAAATACCACGGCAAGGGCAAAATCACAGTCCGTATACCCCAGCTTTATCATCATGAATTTGAATTCCATGCACAGCTTTACCGCATCTTTAAACGCACCGGGATTTTTTTCAGCAAAAGACTTCAGGCCCCTGCCCTGACCAGCGTCACCAGCATGAACCTGAAGTCCTGCAATAATGTATAAAATCAAAAAGAATTTCTTCATCTACCAGTTCGAAGCAGAATCAGGAGCCGTTCTACAAATCCTGAATCCTATGCCTTTGTCCGCATGGTCTGGCACCTGTCTTGCCACCCAGTCGAGCCTGCAGTGTCTTGCATCATTGTAGTAGCATCCGCCCTTGATGTAGACGTTATATTCACTCCATGACCATGAGTATTCCGCACAGTCGCTCCAGCACCATTCCCATACGTTGCCTGTCATATCATAGAGGCCGTTTTCGTTTGCCTTTTTGGTTCCGACTTCATGAGGAGCCTTTCCGACATATTCAGCATCACTGTTACTAGAATACCAGGCAAGTTCGTCTATACGGTTTCCACCTGAATAATCCATTTCATAATAAGTTGTTTTTTCTCCACGCCAATTTGTCTTAACCTTACGTCCTGCGGCTACTTCCCATTCATCTGTTGTAGGAAGCCTCCAGCCTAAAGCATTTTTGTCCATAAAGACCTGCTTCTTTGCCTTCGCATCACTGTAAGTGTATGGTTTTGTCAAATTCTTGTCGCTATAGTATACGAGGATTCCCTTGGTTTTATTTCCACTGGCAGAATAAGCTGAAAAGATTTTATCATTTATACGACCTTTTTCAACATTTTCCAGAAACCATTTTGTGAAACCATTACAAAAAGCTACAGCCTCAAACCATGTTACGTTTTCTACAGGTAGGTATTTAAAAAATGAACAATTATTTGGATCATAAGGATAATAACCCTTAATTATCGAAGGTATATTTTCCATAACTTCCCAATACAAATCCTGATGAACTTCATACTTGCTGAAAATTACATCTTTTTCCAACTGTTCACTTTTTACAAAGGTTTCTGCCATGTAATTATAACAATACCCAAAACAGTAAAATCCATCATCCAATAGAGGCGGATTAAAATATGACGTGGAGTTTTCCTCATCATCATATTCATCTTCAAAATCATCCCAATAATCGTTGGCGGCGGCAAGTTCAATGTTTTGTGCCTTTGTCTTTACATCGGATTGATTTGTTTTTCCTGTTGTCGTACTTGCACCTTCCGTTGAAGATGAATCAAGTACTTCTGCATTCATTTCTTCCACTGTATCATTGTCTGACTGGCTTGTCTTTCGTGGAACGTGATTTGCAACCTCATTTGGTTCTTTATGCCATAGTACAGCACCAGAACTTGTAACAACGGAAACCCTATTAATCCATACTTTGAATTCATCTGTTCCCTTTATACGCTCTAGTTTAAATACAAGCTGTCCTATGATGTCTCCCTTTTCCTTTGGCCCATTGATTCGTTCATAATCAGCGTCATTATCCTGCTTGACTTCTATTTTAAATTCTTTGTTATATTCAATGTTTGGGTCCTGTGACTTAAATGTCACTGGGAAATACTGTTTAGGTTTGGCATCTGGTTCAAATTCTCCTAAATTAGTAGGAAACAATTTCTCGCCACTTAACGTAAATTCCTTTTCGAGCATTTCACTTATTATGTTTTCCTTTTTATTTTCATAATTCTTTATTTCAGCCTCATATTTAACCTTTTGATTTTTCTTCATTTCTAAAATTTCTTTGGCACGAGCTTTCTCAAGTTTTTCTATGCTTGTCCTTTTATCATTTTCTTTATATTCTTGACTTTTGTTTTTTGGATACTCTCTCTTATTTACTTTATCAATCTCATCAGCAAATCTTTTTGCAATTTCGGTTTCTTTATCTGCTATCTCATTGTCACGTGTTCGCTCAGTCTCACGCTTTTTCTCCTTCCATTTTTCCATTTCTTCTAGATAATCTGCAAGCGTTACCAGTTTCTTTGTATTCTTTAAAAGCTGTTCTACCACTTTTGAATCGGCGATATCGTATAATTTTGGGCCTACTATTATTTTACCTGTCTCTATTTCGATTGTCTTTACGGTTAACTCCTTTTTCTTGTCCAGCTGTTGGAAAGTTACGTAAACAATGTATTTTGCACCCGCCTCATTACCAAGTTTTACCATTTTATCATCGCTTACAAAACCAGAATACTGTAAGTCGACCTCTGCTTTTATTGCAGCACGATCTGTTTCACTTCGGGCAAGAAGCTGACAGTTTTTACTTTTTTTGATTTCGGACTCAAAACGCTTTGCAAGATAATCTGCCATATCCTTTGTATCAGTATTGCTTACAACAACGGCAATATTAGCCTTGGACTTTTTGAATTCCTTTTTGTTAAAGTACTGGATTATTTCTTTTGAGGATGAAGTAATCGCCTTGTCGAGATCTATTTTTGACTCCTCTGCATGCAATGGTAAATTTGCAAAGAGCAACAACACTGTACAGAGACAGTTAAAAAGCTTTTTATTACGCTTAAAAATATTCAACATGGTTTTCCTCCATCACTCATTTATTGTTCAGTCAAAACTTCATCTAAAACTAGCGGTTTTGATTTTCTTCAGAAAATTCAAGAATTACAGCACTCATAAGAATGTCTTCCGCCTTATTCTTGACTTCCTGCTGCTTTTGTGTTTTGGGATCTACCTTACCCAAAGCCTTGTCCATCTGCGTGCGGAAATCTTCGTTATCCATTGCATAAACAACAAAATACTGATAGATGTCTTCCGTTGTCTTTGCATCGTTATCAATTACACGTTCCTGAACCCAGTAGTCAAGTTTCTTTGTAAGTCCTGTTACCTTTACCTTGGAGAATGTACCGACCAAATCTTCAAGATATGACTGAGCCTCTGCATCATTCAGGCTACCCTGCTGTGCACCACCAAAAGCTGCCACGACATAGTTACCAACTGCACGGCCAAATCCACCCTGAATGTCAAAGTTGTCAGTCCAAGATTTGAGGATGTTCTGGTTCTTGCCGCGATTTTCTGCAATGAAAATGACCTTATCCTTCAACTCGGGCCTTGCACTGAGTGAATCGTAATTTCCGTCAACTGCATCGGAAACCCACTGTGGAACGTCCTGCCCGATTGCGGCTCCCTTCCAGTCAATCAGTTCCCTCTCTACATGCTTTGCCTTTTTCGTCTGCTGAGCTACAGGAGCCTTTTCTGTAGTAACACATGAGGCTAAAACAACTGTAAAACCAGCAAGCAGCACAAGTCCAAGATTTTTAATAAGTTTCATATATTCCTCCTATTTTAAGCGCAGCATGTTCAATACTGCATCTTATTTGCAATTTTATCTTGCGGCACCTGTTCCAAATCTTTTAGAAAAATCAGATGCAAAAGAATCCCGCAAATCAGATTCTATTTTCGAAAATGATTTCCGCCATGCAACATCCTCATAATCTTCGGGTGCACCTTCACGCTCGAATTTCTTTGTATACGAAAACACGGTTTTGCCATCAGGTGTCTTTGCCTTTATTACGATAGATGGAGTTAAAAATATGCCCGCTGCATTTTTACTTCGGTTTGATTCTATTTCCGCATAAAGTACACTGGCATCATCCGAATGACTCACCGTAAACCCGTGCTGTTCAACCAATTCAGACAGCGTGTTCCTTACGGTGTTGTTCCAGTCGCCTACAACATGAACCGATATGTCCGCATTATCCCAGCTTTCCCGATATGCCTTTTGCATGAGTGAAGCAAGCTGTTTTGCCTTTGAATAATCATCCCCCGATTTTTCTGACACCACCTGAATGTTCTTTATGAGTCCAAGAGTCATGTCTGCGATTGCCTTTCCATTTTTGCCGGCAGGAATTGAATTGAACGGATTTTTTACATCCCCGGCAATGGGCAGAAGATTTTCCAAAATGATTGTGTTGACGTCGATCTTTTCCTTAAACGTGCGGTATGCCTGTTCCCTGTCGATAAAGGCTACAACGTAATATTCCTTTCCTGATTTTATGGCAGATGTAAATTGAACGCAGAAGAATTGTGCTTCAGATTTTATTTCCGCTTTTTCCTGAATGCTCCGGCTTTCCCTTGAACTGTAAAACCCGTTTATTTCAGTTTCCTGATAATCGGCTATAAGAGAACGGCTGGTCTGAACGCTAGTGTCAAAATAAAGTGAGATTTGGGTTAATGCTGATTCTCTTGCTTCCTCCGGGGAATTTCCGGAACCCTCGGCAGAAATATATTTATCGGATGGATATACGCTTTCACGGTCTGCAAAGTACGCAGGAATTGAATTTCCTGTGGCGCAAGAAGCTAAGGCCGTCAGAGATGAGAATATGAGAATGTACCGCAATACCCGTACAACAGTATAGTAGGGGGGGGTATATTTATTACCGGATTCCTCATAACAAATTAAGTTTAGCACCAACAGTATGATTTGTCAAAGGGAAATCGCTGTGCATAAGGAAGCCATATGTAAATATAAATATGAAATTTCTACAATTTTATCCTTTGAGCTGCCCTATTATTCACCCCTATCATTTATAGTATACGGTGAGTTTTATATCTTTAAACTCTTCGAATTCTTTTTTGGGATATATGTTAAATTTTTCGTAAAACTCTTTTGATGAATAAATGCAGGCTTCGATTGGTTCTTTATCTGAAGATCCCCACTCTACACCCATGAATACAAATCCTGTCCCATTATCTGTATGCCCAATTCTGCCGACATCAAATTTGTCATTTGGATATGCCTTGGAAATTTTGTCCTGTATTTTTGAAGTTGATCTTGTATCTACTGCACAATAAAAGCTTCCGTCATATTCTTCGGGAAATATTCTTTGATTTGATCTTGATTCACAATAGATGAAGTTTTTGTTGCCTTTTATCTTGCTCAGGGCAGTCCTGTAATCATGGAGTGTGACATAAGTTGTAACTTCAGTTTTTGCACGTTTAAGCTTTGGCAAAAGTGCATCCCAGTATGCACTGTCATATTTGTAATCCTTGCCGTTTATGGTGATCCATCTTCCATTTTCAGATATCCCCTGTATCGGGCAGGAATGAATTTTTCCGTCAACGAATAAATACACATCAAACTGGCATGAACCGCCAGTACTTGGAAAAGAGGAAGTCTTTTTTAAGTTTTTCCATTCAGAAAAAATACTGACTATTTCTTCCTTATCATCAAGGTAATAGTTTACTAAATTTTCTGGCTCTGACCGGTTCGGGGTATACATGTGATCCCACAAAAACAAAACGACATTTGAGCTGTCTGATGGAATGATGTCTGATGACAATTCAAAATCTAAAGTGGAACAACCTGCAAATAAAACAGCCAGAAGAATTAAATACAACTTTTTCATTTCTCCTCCAAAGACCTGATGAAAGTGTCCGGGCAACAACAATAAAGATATACTTAATTCATTCTAACATGGTATGGCCGTTTCATCAAGGAAGGAAGTTACAATTCTTAATTCATAATTCATAATTCTTAATTCATAATTCTTAATTCTTAATTCTTAATTAAAAAAAGCCGGCAGCTTCCGCCTTCGCGGCATAGCCATGGGCATCCGATTTAAAATAAAAAAAGCCGGCAGCTACCTACTTTCCCGGAACGAATCCAGTATCATCGGCGCAGGAGAGCTTGACTTCCGTGTTCGGAATGGGAACGGGTATTTCCTCTCCGCCATGGCCACCGGCATTTTAATCTATGC
>JAEEIU010000021.1 GCA_016281495.1 Treponema sp.
GTTGGAGAAACTGTTCCAGTCTTTCCATCCAACGTAACAATCGAAACCTGGCCTGGATTCTTTACAGTAGTTGAATCAACAACATTGAATGAGAAGTTTCCAGCCTTTGTAAGCTCAAATGTAATCTGATACGGTGTTGTCTTCTGTGCCGTCTTCTGCTTTGTGTTAAGCGATGGAGCCTTTGAAAGAGCTGCATCTATTGAATTTTGAGCACCAATTGACTTGACTGTTGCACCTGCTGTGTTTGTGGACAGCTTGATGTTGTCTTTGGTCAATGAAAGGTCTCCCAGTACAACTATATTTACCGTTGCATTTACCTTGCTGCTTACGACACTATAATTTGCCGTGTTGCTAACCAGAACACTTGGTTTTGCAACTGGTGTCGGTGTTGGTGTTACTGCCGGTGGAATGAGTTTGTTGTACTCAGCTTCCGTAAGCGTGTAAAGTGGTGAACATGTATCCTTGTTGCCGTTGGTTGCATTGTGCTGGACTTTTCCGCCCTTTGCATCCAATACCCTGAAGATAAATTGACCTGCCTTTGAAAGCTCAAATGTAATCGTGTATCCTGTTACCTTTGTTGCAGTTGCCTTTGTCTTTACCGATGTCTGAATCTTTGTCAGTGAAGTATCCAAAGTTTTAAGTGGAGCTACAGACTTAACAGTTGCACCTGCTGTGTTTGCATCAAACTTGATGTTACTTGCTGTTACAGAAAGATCACCTTCTACTGCGATGTTTACTGTTGCATTTACCTTTTTGTTTACAACACTGTACTTTGCATTGCTATCAACCAGGACAACAGGAGCTGTCACAGTTGGAGTGCTAGGTGTGCTCGGTGTGCTCGGTGTCGGTTCCTTTGCCGGAATCAACTTATTATATTCTGTTGTTGAAAGTGTATAAGATGGAGAAATTGTATCTGACTTTCCATTTGCTGTTACAAGGTCAACCTTTCCACCCTTTGCATCCAAAATCCTGAAAATAAACTGACCTGCTTTTTCAAGCTCAAAGTTGATGGTATAAGAAGCTGTCTTTGCACTTGTATCACGTGTCTTATACTTTGTGAATGAAGAATCAATTGATTTCAGAACTGTAATTGACTTGACTGTTGCACCTGCTGTATTTGTTACGAGAGTGATTCTATCCTTTGACAAGGAAACATCGCCCTGTGTTACAACAGATACTGCAGCGTTAATCATGTTGTTTGAACCAAGAGAGAACTTGGCTGAATCTGGAACCAATACAGATGCCTTAGCTGTAACAGCTGGTGTTGTTGCATTTCCTGAGCTGCTATTGTTTGTTCCAGTGTTGGTATTTGTCGTACCAGTATTGCTTGTTCCTGAATTTGTCGTACCAGTGTTCGTTGTTCCTGAATCTGCGGCACGAGAAGTGGGTTCAGCATGAAGGGCATCAAGAGCTGCCAATACCTTGCGGCAGTTTGCGATATGTGTTGATGCGTCTTTGTATCCCCTGGATTCTTCAAGATACTTAATGGCATTGTTCATGTCACTGCGAATCTGATACTCGTTGGAAATGATAGTGTTGGCATTATTCAAGTCGGCATCCGCCCACTTAAGAATGTAGAGGAGACCAATCTGATAGTTTGCCTCGCGGATTCTGGTATTTGTATCGTTGTAATTTGTAACGATGTTGTTTGCCCTGTTGAACCAGCTGATGGCCTCTTTCTTTTCATCGATTGTGCTTCCGCTAAGATAATCCTCAGCAAGAGCATAGGCAGCTTCCGCGCGTTTGGCAGAAATGTTTGCATAACCTGTTGAATAAAGGTTGACCTTGTCGTACAGATCAAAAACAGCTTTTTTCTGAGAACGGTTTACTCCAGGTGCGGCGGCATTTGCAAGCTCATAATAGAACTCAGCCATGCTTCTATCCGCAATCTGTGCCATTCCAGAAAAGTTGTCTGAATATTTTTCAACAAAATAGACTTCCACATCACCGATTTCACTCGGCATCTTAACAACGGCCCTCTGAATCTTTTCCAGATCCTTGAGGTTTTTGTGGGTTATTTCCATTTCGTTGATAAGTGAACGGATTTCCCCATCGTCAGCAAGGAAGGTATTTGAACCGATTGCCTGCTTCCGGGCTCTGAGTGCTGAAGTCAAGGAAGACTGTCCCTGAGATCTTACCCAGTCATTAATAATGTCCGGTACATTCCTTTCTGTGTACTGAATGCGGTTTTCCACCTCAGAAGGATAGAGACTTACAAACAAGTCCGCTGATTCCTGGTCTTCTGGTTTCTTTGTGAGTGTAGATGCCAGCTTTTCAATGGCTCCTACATTGTCTCCCCGACTCATCAATGTAGCGGCAGAAGCACAACCTGCGATAATAAGAACTGTTAAAGCCGCTAAACCTAAAAATATAGGCTTAAAAAATTTTTTCATATGGTCCTCCATATTAATCTATCAATATTTCTTGAACGTATAATCCATCTTTATGTCAGATTTATACACATAAGTCTCGCCATTGTCTGCTGTTGTAAATGTATAAATCTCTTTTCCATAACTATTGTATGCACGAATTGTTCCGTCAGCATCCTTCTTGTAAGTGTAAGTAACGACTTCTCCTACAAGACCTGTGCTCCACAACTGAGACTTGCCGTTTACGCGGTAGTCAAAATCATTGCCCCAAAGGATGAATGCATCGGCACCCATTCCACCATAAGATGACTGGTCAAGCTTGTCCATGGAATAGAAGTCTTCTCCATTTACAGTCTGTTCCTTTCCATCCCTATTATATGTTATGGTAACGTGTTTTGTAGGAAGATCGTAATCAAGCTGACAGCAATAGTAACCTACACCATCTCCCCTGCCATACTTGACGGCCAAAGCACGGGCATCTTTCTGCTTGTCGCGGGCATCCTTGTAATCAAGTGTGTTTCCATAACCGAACTGACCTTCTGCATATACCGGCCAAGTTCCTGTTTCAGCAAATCCCTTGCTTGGAAGATTCTGTGCACCGGTAAGATATGCCAGTCCAGAATAATAATAGGCTTCTTTTTGGGCTTCCTTTGCCTTGCTGTCGAATGACTTGTATGACAAAGCCTGGGTATAAGCATCAGTTGCCTGTCTTGCTTCTTCAATTACTGAGTTTGCAAAATTACGGATGTTTATCGCTGAATCTTTTTTGGGTATCTCTGGAATCTCCTGCTTGACCAAAGTAATGAATGCATCACCCTTGTTCATATACAAATTGTAAATGGTATTTCTTACTGAAGAAATTTTTGACTGTGTAAGATATTCATGTTCTGCCTTTTGATATACTCCAATGATGTTTGAAATTTCATATGGTGTCTTGGCAGGCATCATGGCATCACCACACTTCACGTAGAAATCACCCAAGGCATCAGCAGCCGTTGTCCAGCCATTGTTAAAGTTATTGGTGTATTTTTCCACATAATAGGTCTGTACGCTTCCGATTGTTTCCGGCATTGGCTTGACGGCACTCTGGATTTCCGTAAGATCCCTGTATGTGTTCTTTAACTCTCTAAGACGGTTGATTGTTTCTTTTACAGAAGAATCATCTATTACTGTCGTCTGATTTTTTGAAGAAGTTCTGTCTGGAATTGCACTGGCAATAGATTTAAGGGCAGCCTCTACGCTGGAAGCTCCCTGTGAACTTGCAAAACTATCCAGGACCTCAGAAGAAGAGGTTTGAACAATGTACATTTTGTTGGACATTTCGCGGTTATACAATTCGTTAAAAACATCCGCTGCTTCCTGATTGGAACTGTCCTTTATCAGCATCTTGGCCAACTTTTTTATGGATCCGACAGTGTCTTTTTTATCTGCCAGACTTGCTACAGAAGTACAGCCTGTAAATGCAACAAACAACAATGCTGCAACAGCTACCGGAAAACTTTTCTTTATCTTCAAAAGCTTCAAAACTAACCCCCTTGAGTACTGCCTGATTTAAAATAAACCCAGGACAATACCCTCCTTATGAAAAATCCTTTAATTTCAAAACCATTTTTAAAAATAGAATCCCCTACGCCTTTTAAAAAAGACAAAGGGAAAAAACGTTACATTTAAACTACTTATCCATTATGTTTCTAATTATAGTATATAATAAGACCAAAAACAAGGAAAAAAAATCAAAAATCACTAATTTCATAGTTTTTATTAAATTTTACCCTCCATTCCATAGGAAAAAGCTATGGCAAACCACAAAAAAATAGTATTTCACTATTATCTACCAATTCCGTATGATATAGGGAAGCTTAAATTCAGGAGATTAATATGAAAACTTCCGTTATTGGATTCCCCAGGGTCGGAAAAGACCGTGAATTGAAATTTGCAAGCGAAAAATACTTCGCAGGTGAAATCAGCGCCCAGGAACTTGAACAGACCGCAAAAGAGCTCCGTTCCTATGGCTGGAAAAAACAAAAGGACAACGGCATTGGCTTTATTCCGTCCGGTGACTTCTCTTTCTATGACAACATGCTCGATACCACAATTCTTCTTGGAGCAACCCCAAAACGCTACAGGGACCTTGGACTTTCTGCTTTGGACACTTACTTTGCAATGGCCAGAGGTTATCAGGGCAATGCCGGAGACGTAAAGGCCCTTGCCATGAAGAAATGGTTCAACACAAACTATCACTACATGGTTCCCGAACTGGAAGACATTACCCTCAAGGCAGACACAAGCACTCTCATCTCTGCATATAAGGAAGCTAAATCTCAGGGCATCCAGACAGTTCCCGCCGTTATCGGCCCATACACTTTCCTCAAGCTTGCACGCTATGTGGGAAACAAAACACGCCCAGACTTTGCCAAAGAAGCCGCAAACGCATACATTCAGGTTATAAAGGATGTGACAGCCGCAGGTGCAACATGGATTTCCATTGCAGAACCAGCCCTTGTCCTTGACATGAGCGACGACGACCTTGATTTCTTCAACTCTCTGTACAGGTCCATCCTTGCCCTCAAAGGCAGCCTCAAGGTGAACATCCAGACATACTTTGGAGACATCCGCGACAGCTACAAACTGGTTGCTTCACTTGGTTTTGACGGAATAGGCCTTGATTTTATAGAAGGACGCAAGACACTTGAACTATTGGAAGCCAACGGTTTCCCAAAGAACACAATCCTTTTTGCAGGCATAGTAAACGGAAAATACATCTGGAAAAGCGACTATCAGAAAAAACGTGATTTAATTGAACAAATCAAAAAGCACGTTAATGCTGACAACATCGTTATCTCCACATCATGTTCACTCCTCCACGTGCCCTACACCACTGCAAGCGAAACAAAACTCAGCCAGGACATCCTAAAGCATTTTGCCTTTGCCGAAGAAAAACTTGTGGAATTGAACGAGCTCTCTCAGATTACAGAAGGCAACAACGCCGCACTTGATGAAAACAAGGCCCTCTTTGCCACAGAACGCGTACAGAAAAACAAAAGCGTACAGGAAAAACTTGCCGCCCTCAAAGACAGCGACTTTACCCGCCTGCCCGCCTTTGCAGAACGAGAAGAGATTCAGAAAAAGACATTCAACCTGCCGTTGCTCCCAACAACCACAATCGGTTCTTTCCCGCAGACAAAGGAAGTCCGTGCAACCCGCTCTTCATTCAAAAAGGGAAAAATCACAAAAGACGAATACGTCAGCTTTATGCGCAACAAGATTGCCGAATGCATCAAGCTTCAGGAGGAAATCGGTCTGGATGTTCTGGTACACGGAGAATTTGAACGCAACGACATGGTGGAATACTTTGGCGACCACCTTGACGGATATGTCTTTACCGAAAAGGCATGGGTTCAGTCTTATGGAACAAGATGCGTAAAGCCGCCGATTGTCTGGGGAGACGTTTCCCGCCGCGAAGCAATTACAGTTGAATGGTCAAAATACGCCCAGAGCTGCACCAAGCAGTTTGTAAAGGGAATGCTCACCGGCCCCGTAACAATCCTGAACTGGTCTTTCCCACGCGAAGACATAAGCCTCAAGGAACAGACAAACCAGATTGCTCTTGCCATCCGCGAAGAGGTCCTTGACCTGGAAGCAAACGGAATCCACATCATTCAGATTGACGAAGCAGCCCTCCGCGAAAAACTGCCACTCAGAAAACAGGACTGGCATTCAGAATACCTTGACTGGGCAATCCCCGCATTCCGTCTGGTACATTCAGGGGTAAAGCCGGAAACACAGATTCATACCCACATGTGCTACAGCGAATTCAACGACATCATCAGGGACATCGACGACATGGACGCCGATGTTATCACATTTGAAGCATCAAGATCAGACCTCAAGATTCTGGACGCTCTTCAGGAAGCAAAATTCCGCACGGAAGTTGGCCCCGGTGTTTATGACATCCATTCACCGCGCGTACCGTCAGTTCAGGAAATAAAGGATGCACTGGGAAAAATGCTCAAGAAAGTTGAACTCAAGAAACTCTGGGTTAATCCGGATTGTGGCCTTAAGACACGTGGCGATACAGAAACAAAGGCAAGCCTTATTAATCTTGTAACAGCCGCAAAGGACATTCGTTCAACATTATAAGAAATGACTGTTGGGGCTGTCTAAAAAGCATGATCTGTCATTGCCGGACTGGATCCGGCAATCTTCCGTTAACATGACAGGATAGCGAGAGATTATCGGGTCAAGCCCGATAATGACAGGGTTCCAACTTTTTTGAACGCCCTTTATGTCATTCCGGACCTGATCCGGAATCCTGACATTGAAAGTTAAGATGCTGAATCACCAGCCTGCCGACAGGCGTTCAGCATGGCGGTACTTTTTGGACGGCTTCCTGTGTATGTTTTCTTAGGGCCGCCAGATAGCTTTGTGCGTATGGGGACAGCCTTATGTCCTTTTGGGTTATCGTCCCTATGCGCATATATTCATCAACATCAAGCGGTCGGGAAACAATGTTTTCTCCGTTTAATTCTGCACTGATTACACCTGAACAAATCGTATATCCATCCAGTCCTATCAGCAAATTGAACAATGTGGCACGGTCACAGACTTTTATGTTTTTTTCATGTTCCATGCTGCTCAAGAGTTCTTCCGAAAAATAAAATGAATTGTGATCCCCCTGCTCATAAGTCAAACAGGGATAATCCTTTAAGTCTTCAAGTTGAATGCGTTCCTTTTTTGCAAGCGGATTTTTTGTAGAAACAAAGACATGGGGTTTTGCGACAAAGAGCTCTTCAAAGACCAGGCCGCTTTTTTTCAGGAGTCGGGTTATGTATTCTTCGTTTTGGGCGCTGGTATAAAGGACTCCAATTTCACTCCTTAGGCGCGACACGTCTTCGATTATCCTGTAGGTCTCCGTTTCCCTCAGCGAAAAGTCATAGGAATTGCCGCCGTATTCACGAATTACATCGACAAAGGCTTCCACCGCAAAAGAATAATGCTGACACGACACACAGAGCTTTGGCTTCCTCTGCTTCTGTCCTAAAAACCTTTCCTGAAGTAAACTGGCCTGCTCAAGAACCTGACGCGCATAGCCCAAAAAGACATCGCCGTCATTTGTAACGCTTACTCCCTTGCTTGTCCGCAAAAAGAGCTCGACACCCATTTCCGCTTCCAAATCGTGGATGGCTGCCGTCAAACTGGGCTGAGAAATAAAGACTTTTTTTGCCGCCTCGGTCATGTTAAGGCATTCTGCAACCGCGACGGCATATTTTAGCTGTTGTAGTGTCACTTTGAAAGCGTAAATACCAATACTGTACCGTCAAGGTTTCCCTTAATGTCGATTCCGCAGAGAATGATTGTCTTTAAGTCTGCTGAATAGGTTGCCTTTGTGTACATTACGTTGTGGGGATCTGTATTGTTGAATATGATGCTCCTTGATGCAGTGTCAACATGGAAACCATATTCTCCATAGCTGCTGAAAACCTGAGAGTTCTCTTCCACTGTGGATTTTGAAGTGAACGTAAGCTTGTGTCCCGGCTTCCACTGTGTCTTGGGCAGGTTCTTTCCGTTTTCCGTAAACGAAGAAAGCGTATAGACTGATCCTACCTTAAATGGAGATGCCTCTGCCTTTTTCTTGAGGTCTTTAACTTCGGCAAGCAGTGTTTTTGCCCCGCTGTGTGACGGATAATCTTTGAGCGCTTCGTTCAGGAATTTTTCCGCCTCGTCAAGATGTCCCTTGTTCATTGCAAGTTTTCGTGCATACTCTGTCCTTGCGTCTGCCAAAATAGTCTTTGCCTCTGAATTGTTTGGATTGGAAGCAAGTATTTCCTGGGTCATCTTAATAGCATCGTCCGGATATCCGTTCTTTATTCGAGCTCTGGCGCTTTCAAGTTTTTCCTGTAGGGCACGTTCTTTTCTAAGTGGGATATCCTCTTCTTCAATAATGTTGGATTTCTTTACCGCTATCTTTGACTTAAGATTTCTTGCATCAGTGTTTCCCGGTCTTTTGTCCAAAACCTCATTTACAAGTTTTGCCGCCTTGTCCAAATCATCCTTGCTTCCGGCATTGTAAAGTCTTTCCGCTTCCTTTACTTTTGCCGCATAAAGTTTTTCCTCTATCTCGTAATCCAGATCAACTAAATCCATGTTCCAGGGTTCAGCTTTTCTTGCTTCGGTTATCAATGCGCTTGCTGTTTCCAAATCCTCAAGTTTACTGGACTTTGCGAGGGTTTTTGCCCTGGCAACCTTTTCATCTGTGGTTTCTGTCTTTTTAGCAGCGGTTGTTGTCGTAGTCTTTGTTGTACTGGAACTTGTTGAAGCAGAGTTCTTTTCCGCTTCTTTGGCCGCAAGCTTTTCCTCTGTACCCTTCCTTATCTCATTTTCGTAGTAAGCATTCAGTTCATCATCGTCAAAATCGAAAATTGAAGACGTGGTCAGACAACCTGTAAGATTAAAGGCTATAAAACCTGCCAATAAAATATAGGCTATTCTTTTCATAAACACCTCCTGTTAATCAATAAAATAAAGTTTAATCTGAAATCCATTATTTTTCAAGGAGATTTGTTTTGCTGAACATGTCAAAGATAGCTTAGTGCAAATTATTATTCAACTTTGTTTCCGGCCGCATCCTCTACGCCGTCATCTGTAATGTAATATGCCTTGATTGGAGGGAATCCATTGAATCCCACAGAGGCATAGGATTGGGTATAGGCACCGGTTGAAAGCCAATACACTTTATCTCCAATCTTCAAATCAACAGGAAGCCTGTATTTAAAATCCTCATACATGATGTCCGCGCTGTCACAGGTTGGTCCCGCTAAAATAACTTCACCCTCTTTGCCACCGTCTTTTGTCGTTATAACCGGATATTTGATTGATTCATCCAATGTTTCTATCAATCCGTTGAATTTGCCCGCATCAAGATAAACCCATCTCTGTAATGCAGTATTGTTTTTACGAGAGATAAGAACGACCTCTGAAGAAAGAATTCCACTGTCTCCAACCAGAGAACGTCCAGGCTCAA
Source organism: Treponema sp. (assembly GCA_016281495.1). Taxonomy (GTDB): domain Bacteria; phylum Spirochaetota; class Spirochaetia; order Treponematales; family Treponemataceae; genus Treponema_D. The sequence continues at coordinate 9,391 of JAEEIU010000021.1, forward strand.
AGACAATCATCGGGATGTCATCACCAAAGTCATCGTGCAGGTAACGCGTAATCTCCGAGGCATAATCGCACAGTTCATTTGTCGGTTGAATGTAATGTGCCGGGAAACCACCTCCCATATTTATCATGGAAAGACGAATCTGCTCTTCCTGCTCAAGGGATTCAAACAGGTATTTTGTCTTTGCAATGGCATCGTTCCACTGACCGATATCGCGCTGCTGGCTTCCTACGTGGAATGAAATGCCGTAAGGTGTTAGTCCTGAATCGCGGGCCTGTACCAAAAGATCATAAGCCATATCCGGGTGGCATCCAAATTTACGTGAAAGAGGCCAGTCCGCTGTGGAAGAATTTTCAACAAGAATACGGACATAAACCCTGGAGCCTGGAGCATAACGAGCAATAATCTTCAGGTCTTCCTTGGAGTCAGTTGCAAACATCCTTACACCCTTTGAATAAAAATATTCAACATCGGCGGCTTTTTTTATGGTGTTGCCAAACGAAATCCTGTCCGGAGAAATATTCTGAGACAAAACCAGATCCAGCTCATAGCGTGAAGCAATGTCAAAATTGGAACCCAATTCATCCAGCATGCGGATAACCGGAACTCCAGGATTAGCCTTTACCGCATAGTAAAAATGCGCATAAGGAAAAGAATCTTTTACTTGAATAAAATGCTGGCGTATTGTAGCAAGATCGATAAAAATATTTGGAGACTCATATTTCTCTGATACTTCCAAAAACTTTTGCCATCTGCTGTCTGATACATAATCACTTCTGTTGAACATCCTTTTCCTCGCTGAATTAACTGTTTTTTTGATTTTAGACTAAAGCCCCCTACCCGTCAATACCTATCAAGTTGAAGAAGAATACTTTTATACTTGCATGGACGACTTTAAAATCATATAATCGGGGCATGTATTTTACGGTTTTTAAGCAGCTGGCCATCATGGCTTTGATTGCTGTAGTCGGATTTTCGGTTACAAAGATTTTTAAGTTTGGGAAAACCGAACAACAGTTTTTCAGCAAGATTCTTCTTTATGTTGTTAATCCCTGCGTCATCTTTAACATCTTTAACGTTGAGTATTCTAGCGACCGCCTCAAGGAACTTTCTGTGGCTTTCCTGCTCTCTTGGGTGGCGCACATTGCATTGACTGTCATCGCGGTGATTTTCTGCCGTTCCAAAAAATCTGAGCTAAGGGATTTGGATTACCTTGACCGAATTGCAGTAGTCTTTACCAACAGCGGCTTTATAGGCATTCCTCTTATAAACGGAGTATTTGGTCAGGCCGGAGCCTTTTATCTTATGGGATACCTCGCCGTGTTCAACATTTATCTGTGGACCTTCGGATATTATATGGTGACCCGAAAAATGCAGCCGCTTAAGATAATCACAAACCCCAACATTATTGCCGTAGTTGCAGGCATAATCTTCTTCTGCATTCCAGGTCAGCTTCCCGACATCATTGCAAGCCCCGTAAAACATATCAGCGACACAAATGCAGCCGTTTCCATGTTGCTTTTGGGCATGCTCTTTGCGACATTCAAGAAACCGTCCGGTTCATTCAAGGAATTTGTCCTCCGCATTGCCAAGACCACATTCATCCGTCTGGTGCTATCTGCCGTGGTAATGTTCTTTATTGCGTGGGCGGCAATATCCCTCTTTGGTTCAATGCAAAACATCCGCCTTATTTCATACGTGGTGTTCATCGCGGCACTGTGCCCTGTAGGAATGAGCGTGTCTTCCCTGGCCGTCGTGTTCAACCGTGACGAATCATATTCCAGCATGCTTGTGGCAGTTTCCAGCGCAATGTGCATCCTGACTTTGCCCCTTAGCGTTGCCATAGCCGAAAGATTCTTTTAATTCGTTTACAAAAGCCCCTGCTTGGTTTATAATATTGTCGTGGTAAATATTCCTGTTAAGGTCAAGCTTCCCTTTTTGTGGGGGCGGGCGGTTTTTCAAAAAAGCGAATGGTCTCAGATAAACCTTGTTGTGGGTCCAAACGGTTCAGGAAAAACTCTTCTTGTTGAATCGATTTCAAGGCAGTTTGCAGAACACGGATATTCAACCAAATTCCTAAAGACAGACCGTGGCACAGACAAGCAGTCCCTTTCAATCCTTCAGGAAAACGAACACATACGGCAAAAAGTCCAGAGCATCCTTTCCAGCATGTTCGGGAAAACAATCGTCTTCAAGCAGATGGAAGGAGAATATGTTCCGGTTGTAGAAAACCGTGCATGGAGTGTTGAATATGACCTTCAGGAAGTTGAATGTCACGGCCTCAAGGAAATAATCACGCTTCTTGTTGCCCTTTATGCAAATACCGGAAACACATGCCTTGTCTTTGACGAACCGGAACTCCACCTGCACCCGCAGTTCCAGCAGTTTTTTGCAGAAGAACTCAGGCGTGTTTCACAAAGGCACCCCAGCCGTATTTATTTTGTCATCACTCATTCACCTTTTTTCGTTGACCTTAGGTTCCCCGAAGAACTCCTTGGCGTAATCGTCTGCCACACCAACCGGGAGCCGACACATATTGATTCCCTTAGCCGGCGCGATGAAGATTTGTTCCGCAGGTTTTTGCCAAGATTCAACACATACCACAAGCAGTTTTTCTTTTCCGACAATCAGATATTTGTGGAAGGCTATACCGACCAGCAGATGTTTGCAAGTTTGCTTCCCTACATTCACACCGACCTTGGTGTAGCGGGAACCGGAATCATTGATGTGGGTGGAAAAGACGAGCTTGGTGTTTTCTGCAAAGTGTGTGCCCTCCTTGGAACCAACAGCCGCATAATCACGGACCTGGATTCCCTTTTTGGCGGAAAGTTGAGGGATGTTTTCTGCAGTGACGAAAGGGCAACCCTGTGGCTTGAAAAACAAAAAGAAAAACAGTTCCCGTTCTACCAGAATATTTTTACCGCAAAAGAATTGGACCATGAAATCACACTGGAAAAACTCATTCTACGTCTGGAACGCTTTCTGTCGGTAATCGGAAAAGAATTGTGCCAGATTCCGGATGATTCACCATTGCCACCGGATATTGAACTGTTTGTTTCAAAACTAAAGGCCCTTGACCAAAAACATGCCATGGCAGAAAACATCGACACATTCAAGACGGTTGTGCTGCAGGGCGTAATGGCGGAAGGTGGCATAAGGATTCAGCTTGAACAGGTCCTCAAGGAAAAGACCGCTCAATCTCTGCCTCTTGTACGTGCATTGTTTTCTCTTGTGCTTGCGGGAGCGGCGGCGGCTTCGGTTTACATTCTGCCACGCGGATGCATTGAACATTACTACACTCAGTCTCTGGTTGAATACATGCCTGTCTCTGCAAAGGACAAATTATTTCATGCGGAAAGGGAACACATCCTTACAGCAAAGGAAAAAACAGTCCGCAAGGAATATTCTGAGCTGATAGGCATATTGGAAAGTGCTTCTGCCAGATGAACCCCTAATAATGCGGCGGCTTTCTGTTTGGAACGTCCCCTTCAATTGCGTCGGACAAATCACGAATTTTTTGTGACATCATCTTGTTTTCCGTACGAAGCAATTCAATTGTCTTACCCTGTTCCACCGAAACTTCCTGCAGCTGGTTGACGAAATCTTCCATGTAGGCAAGCTTGGTTTCCAGGGCGATTATGCGTTCTTCAGTTTCCTTGTCCATCGTCTATTCCAAATCGTAAACTTTGCCGTATTCAATTGCCTCAACATCGTGATAGCCGTTTTCCTTAAGGTGATTCATAAAGAATTCCTGAGAATCCTTTTCACCGTGTACCAGGAAAATCTTTTTAAGACGGCTTGTGTCTATTGAATTCAGCCAATTGGTCATCTCGCGGTAATCTGCATGTGCGGAAAAAGCGTTGATTTTTTTAACTGCTGCCTTTACCTTGTACCAGTCACCCAGAATGTGGACTTCCTTTTCCCCTTCCAGAATACGGCGGCCAAGGGTATTCTCTGACATGTAGCCTACAATCAAAATGATGTTGCGGGGATCTGTAATGCTGTTTGCAAGGTGATACAAAACGCGTCCGGATTCACACATGCCGTCGGCACTTATGATTATCATAGGTCCTGTTTTCTTGTTCAGTTCCTTTGATTCATCAACACTCTGCACGAATGTCAAATCGTTAAAGCCAAACGGATTCTTGTGGTTCTGCAGGAATGTTTCCGTCGTCTGCTCGTCATAACATTCAGGATGCAGCTGGAAGATACCCGTTGCATTAACCGCCATCGGACTGTCCACATACACCGGAATGCGTGGAACCCTCTTTTTATCCATAAGAATATGTAAGTAATAGACAAGTTCCTGAGCGCGTTCAATTGCAAATGAAGGAATGATGATTTTACCCTTGTTTGCCACAGCCGTGCGAATCACTTGTTCCAAATCATCAAGGGCAACACCTGGCTCTTCGTGCAGGCGGTTTCCGTAAGTGCTTTCAAGGAAAATGTAATCTGGTGCCGGGAAGTTTGTTGAAGGATCACGGACAATCGGTTTGCCAATACGGCCAAGGTCCCCAGTGAACAAAACGCGCACTTCATCGGCGGGTGCTCCAGTCAAGGCAACGTTTCCTTCCTTTTGGTTTGTATTTTCCACCGATTTGCTTCCACCAAAAAGACGATGCCAGAATCTACGGGTGCCACCCATTCCGGTGCTTTCCTTTTTTCCGGTTATGTCATTTTTACGCTGGCCGGTAATCGTCATGTATGCCAGGGCACTTCCCAAAATGTGACCCGCATCATAAAATTCAAGCTGAACATCAGGAGCTATGAACATCTTGCGGTTGTATCCCAGGGAAACGATTTGGTTCGCCGCCTTTACACAGTCCTCCTCGTTGTACAAAGGCCTCCAGGAAAACTTTTCCCCCTTTTTGCGAGCCTGTTTTGCAAGGAACTCTGCGTCACGAGCCTGAATGCGGGCGGAATCCATCATTACGATGTTTGCAAGATCCCGTGTGGCCGGGGTGGCATAGATGTTTCCCCTGTAACCATTCTTCATAAGCACCGGTAAAAGTCCACAGTGGTCAAAGTGGGCATGAGTCAAAATTACAGATTCGATTTTATCTGCGGCAAAATCAAACTCCCTGTTCTTTTTATCCGCTTCCGCACGCTTACCCTGAAATGCACCGCAATCAATCATAAAGCTGCGACCGTCTATTTCCATGATGTGTTTGCTGCCCGTAACTTCCTGCGCGGCACCAAGTGAATAACAATGTATGCTCATATCAATTCTCCCTGCGTCTAAGATTCCCTCCATTCAATTATACATCATAAAATACGAATGCACAAATTTTATTTGAAATAAGTGTCCACCCCCCCTCTCTTGTACAAATCCCGATAAACCTTTAGACTACATGCCATGACTTCTGAGGCTAAGACTTTTTATAAACAACTGGTTTCCATTGTGGGACCGATGGCTCTTCAAAATCTGATTTCGGCTCTTGTAAACTCTGTGGACATTTTCATGCTTGGGTCTGTGGGGCAGACGGCTATTGCGGCTTCTTCTCTGGCCGGGCAAATCGTGTTCATTCTGTTTATGGTCACTACGGGGCTTTCGTCGGGGCTTGTGATGCTGGCGGCTCAGTACTGGGGCAAAAAGGACATAAAATCGATTCAGACTCTATCGGGAATTGCGTTAAGGATTTCGGCTTCTGTGGGGCTTGTATTTAGTCTGGCGGCGTTTTTTGTTCCTACCCTGCTGATGCGGATTTTTACTAATGAAGAAAACCTTATTAATGTGGGTGCCTCGTATTTAAAGGCTGTGAGCTTTTCTTATTTTTTCATGTCGCTTTCCCAGATTCTTCAGGCGGCATTCAAGAGTACGGAAAAAGTTTTGTTTGTAATGGTTTTGACTTTTGTTTCCCTTGGAACGAATGTCATCCTCAATGGCTGTTTCCTGTATGGCTGGCTGTTTTTCCCAAAGCTGGGCATTGTCGGCGTTGGCATTGCCACCTCCATCGCACGTCTTGTGGAAGTGGTCATTTGTTTGATTTATGCTGCCACACAAAAGGAACTGGGATTTGGTCTTAGCCTTTTGTTCAGGCGGAATAAAATTCTTACCCATGATTTCTTTAAGTTTTCTCTCCCTGCGGTGGGCAACGAAATGGTGTGGGGGCTTGCGTTTTCCATGTACTCTGTGATTCTGGGGCATCTTGGAGAAGACATTGTTGCGGCCAATTCCGTTGTAAATGTCGTGCGCAATCTTGGAACTGTCCTTGTCTTTGGAATGGCTTACGGTGGTGCGATTGTTCTTGGCAAATACATGGGTGCTGGAAATCTTGAGGTGGCGGAAAGGAATGCCTCGCGTCTGGGAAAGGTAACTGTGGGTGCAGGTTTCTTTGGTGCGGTTCTTGTCTTGTGCCTTTATCCGGTTTTACCGTTTATTGCAGAATTGAATGAAACTGCTTCCAATTATCGCTTTTGGCTTTTAATCATCAACTCATATTCGATTATAGGTTGTGCCGTAAATACAGGTTACATCTGCGGAATCTTCCGTGCGGGTGGGGATGCGAAGTTTGGTTTTGTTGCCGACGCAATCTGCATGTGGCTTGTTTCCCTTCCGCTTGGCCTTCTCGCCGCCTTTGTATTCAAGCTGCCTCCTGTGTGGGTCTATTTTGTCCTCTATCTGGATGAGTTTGAAAAAATGCCTTTCGTCATCGTGCATTACCTTAAGAAAAAATGGCTCAAGAACATCACGCGTGATCAGTCAGTTTTACAGGCTGCAGAAGAAAATTAAAAATGTCCGCTGTGGTGTGAATGTCCGCTGGACCGGATTGTTGTTCCTCCGCCAAATGACGAACGGCTTCCTCCACTGCTGGAACTTGTGTTTATGCGTACACGGCTTGTAGTTGAATGAGTATAGACATCATTGTTCCTGTTGAAGTTGATCCTTGTGTCCTGAACATAATTCCTTGCTTCTGTTGCCATGTGGATGTTGTTCATCTTTTTCTTTTCCGACGCAATTCCCACGCCCGCAATTATAAGTGCAAGCGGAATTATTATCAGCAGTATGGTGGACATTGAATCCTTGATCCTGTCCCAAAACGTATAGCTTCTGCCTGTGGTATAAACGTCACCGTATTCATCAGGCCTTACATCTATGGGGTTTCCTTCTTCCGCACGTATAAGGAATGTTTCTGAAACCGTTATGTAATCTTCAAATCCCTGATACCAGTTGTTGTTCCTGAAGTTACCCAAAAACTCACGTGACAAAACTTCCTTGCCGTAATCAGTGAATACAGTGTTGCCGTAACCATAAGCATCAAGGTCATAGCTTCTGTCATCCATGGACATCAAGAGCAAAAGGCCGCTTCTGTCATTGCCCATGCCCAGTCCAAGTTCATCATAAATATATTCAGCCGCATCTTCTATTTCGTAGGCATATTCAGTATAGTCATCGATTACAACCAGATAAATGCCAAAATTATATTTCCTTGCCAAATCACGTGCCAGATCATCCAAGGCAGTTTTTTGAGAATCATCCAGCAGAGATGCATAATCATAAACAAAGGTTCCGCTTACTTCAGCTTCCGAATCCATTGTGAGTGGAATCACTTCATCATCAGAGTATTCCGCCATATCTGAATCAGCCGTAAGTGAAATCACATCATCATCAGAAAAAACCGTCAGTGGAATGTCCACACTCCCCTGGGCACTACACAAGACAAGAGGCGCCAAGGCAAACATCGCTATCGAAATCAATCTTTGAAAAATCTTTTTCATTTTTTACCCCACTAAAAATCCAGTCAAATGTCAGTTAAAGAAATATGCCACTATGCAGGCAACAATCGGACCGCCAAAAAGAAGTGAAAGAAGGAATTTCATAAAGAAGCGTCCCACAGCCTTTCCCGCACTAACCGGAAGATTACCGACAACTTTTCCAGTCTGACCGTTAACCGCAAACAGGAAACGTTTTTCATCCCATTGTGTATAAAGAAGATAAACCGGAAGCAGGCCGTAATGCACGGTTCCCTTTTCCAGAACAATGTTTTTACTTGCAAGCGAACAAGTGTCATAACCTGTTACCGAACTTCTGAGTATGTCCAGACAGGTCTTGCAGCATCGAACATTCGCTCGTCCTATGCTGTTGTCAATTGAAACGTCGTATTTGTCGGCAAGATATCCCGGAAGATATGCCGTTGAAAATTCCTTTAGTTCACCATAGTTGAAAGGTTCAAGGGAATCCATCAGATCGTCGGGCATTTTCTCCGAGGCATCTACAGGTACCATTGCAAAGGGAATGTCTGCATCGCGAACGCATTCAAAATGGCGTGTCGTCGTTATCTTGTAATCACCCGAATAATGTGATGTTGAAGTCGTCGTGTTGAATACCGCATGTCCTCTGGCAACACCGTCAAAAAACCAGAACGGAACATAAATGCCCTTAATTTCCTGAAGGTGGTTTTCCGCCGCAAAAAGTTTTGGCAAAAGTTTTTTACCCTGATAGAATTCCTTGAGTTTGTCGATTGCCTGCTGTTTCTTCAGCTTGAACGGAATGATGTAATCCGGGCGCAGGGTTCCGCTAAATTGAGTTTCTATGACTGTCGGATTATCGCAATAGGGACAGCTTGTAGCCGCAGTGGTTTGTTCACACAGAATTACCGCACCACATGAAGGACAGTTGTATTCCCTCATCTTACCGGCATCTTCACCCCAGTCTTCGGTAAGGTTTTCCGTGTTCCAGTTTGATTCCTGACCGTCAAACGTAGCATCACCTGCATCCGCTGACTCTTCTGGTTTTTCTGGTTCAGAAGTTTCCTGGGTTCCGTATTCCTTTTCTATCTGTTCTATGTCAAATTTGCTGTCACAATATTCGCAGATTACTTTTCCGCTTGCAGGGTCAAACCTTAATCCGCCTCCACAAGCAAGACACTTATAATTCTGTATGTCCATGGTTCCAAACTGAATGCCCTTCGGCATCTCCCTCTGTCTTTAAAATTAATATGGGGACCATCCCAAAACCATTAGGACAGTCCCCATAAACAATATCATTACTGAACTATATCGCCGTCATCAAACGGATCACCGCATTCCGGGCAGAACTTCGGTGGATGAGCAGGATCTTCCGGTTCCCATCCGCACTTGTCGCACTTGTACTGTGGTACACCGGCTGGTTTTTTGCCTCCACAGTTGCTGCAGAATTTTCCCTTGTTCTGTGTTCCGCAAGAGCAGGTCCAGAATCCTCCGGCTGCTGGCTTTGGCTTTCCACATTCCGGACAGAATTTTCCGCTTGCCATTGCACCACAAGAGCACTTCCATGAATCGGCTCCACCCTGAGGTGCCGCTCCACCACCCTGCTGTGGCTGTTGAGGCTGCTGCTGTCCCATGGCAAAGAGGTTCTGTGCATTCATTCCACCGGCCATTCCTGCCATACCCATTCCCATGAAGCCTGTCATTGCTCCACCAGAGTTTCCGGCAGCGGTCATCATAGCATTTCCCTGAGATCCAACAAGGTGTGCCGCCGCAAATGTCGGATCGGTATAGGCCGCTGTTTCCTGCAGCTGCTTGATTTTCTTTTCGTCCTCTTCGTCAGCCTTGATTGAAGAAACACCGAATGAAACGATTTCTATACCGCGAAGTTTTCCCCATTTTTCAGAAAGGACCTTGTTAAGTGAATCGGCCATCTCCATTGCATGTCCGGGGAGAGCTGAATAACGGATGCCCTGTTCTGAGATGAGAGCAAATGCCGGCTGAAGTGCAGAAAGAAGCTCTGACTTCAACTGACTGTCAATGGCATCACGCCTGTATTCGGAAGTAACGTTTGAACAGACATTGGTGTAGAACAAAATCGGGTCGGTAATACGATAGCTGTATTCACCAAAACACTTTACGTTAATGTCCATGTCTATTCTTGCACGCTGGTCAACCACACGGAATGGAACTGTAGATGGAGTGCCATATTTGTTTCCGATGATTTCCTTTGTGTTGATGTAGTAAACACGCTGGTCCTTTGGAGGCTCACCACCAAAAGTAAAACGGCGTCCAATATCCTTGAAAGTATCCAGAATACCCTTGCCGAGTTTTCCTGCAAAGATGGAAGGTGAAGTTGAAGAATCATATACAAATTCACCTGGCTCTGCACAGAGTTCAGCAACCTTTCCCTGGTCAACGATAATCATACACTGACCGTCAGCAACTGCAATTACTGAACCTTTGGAAATGATGTTGTCTGTTCCCTTTGTGTTGGAAGAGCGGCCTCCCGTTCTTTTAACACCCTTCGTTACCAAAACGTCTGCTGGCAACGCTTCACAATAAAAGTACTCTTTCCACTGATCCGCAAGGTTACCGGCTATTGCGCCTAATCCTGCCTGTATAAGTCCCATTTTAACCTCCGCATTTTCCTTATTTCAAAAAATGTGTTTTTATACCTTACTAGTATAATTGATTTTTGTGATTTTTCAAGTTTTTTCGGGCCCTAAACCAAAAGTTTTTTTCCAGCATACTTTCTGCGACCTTGCCGTAAATCTTGCCTTGATATATAATTTACTCATGAAGAAAAGATTTTTTAGTTTATTTGCCTTATTCGCTCTGCTTCTTTTGGGTGTAACTTCATTTTTTTTTAGACAGTCCCTTTACCAAAGAAAGACCATGGACTTTACTTTTGACGCGGCTTATTGGTGGGCAACGGGTACAGATTCAGACAACTCTTTTGTCTACGAGGAAGTACCGGCCGGATTCTGCTATTTCCTTTATATCCCGGAAAAATACCGCAATGACAAGGACAACCAGGAGGCAAAACTTCCATTAATCGTAACATTTCATGGCTCGGACGAAAAAGGCAGGGCTTCAAAATATGGCCGCATTTTTACAGACCAGAGCTTTCAAGACAGGGCGGGAAAAAACGGAACGGCTGTTTTATCAATAATGTCACGCGCAAACTATTTTACAGATCCGTCAAGCACAAGCCTTTTGATCCAGAACATCTGCCTGAAAAACGAATGCATCGACCGCTCAAACATCGTGGCCTATGGGTTTTCTCAGGGGGCAAATTTCGTTGTTGAACTTGCATGCCATGAACCCCGACTTTTCCGTGCCGTAGTTTCAGGAAGCGGCTTCTACCAGATGAAAACCTCTGAACTTTTGACCGTACTCCCCATTCAATTCTACTTTGCAACATCCAAAAATGACAGCGGCATTTACGAACAGGGAAGCGAAACCGGAAAAACCTGCGCCAAACACTGCAAGAATTCCCGCTATGTTGAATATGAATCACGGGGACACTTCTTTGTGGAATTAAAAGACAAGACAGGAAGGAAAAACAAAGACGGAAGTGAAGAGACTTTCCTAGACTGGATCTGTGGCGTAGTCAATCCTTAACTGTAACCATAAATCCAGCCTAAAGCCTTATATCAACTGCATCCCCACTGGGCATAATATGCATCAAGCTCAGCCTTTAGCTCATCGGTGATGATTCCACCGGGAACATGCAGATGCTCCACGACTTCTTCCATCGTAACAATGGCACTGACCGGGAAGCCGTATTTTTCCTGTATTACCTCAAGGGCATTTTTTGATGACTCCAGCGCTTTTTCCATGCGGTTAAGGCTTATCATCTCACCCAAAATCTTGACTTTTGCCTGTGCCTGAACAATCGGGATAGTCTCGTCTATGGATTTGCCGCTTGTGGTTACATCTTCTATTATGACCAATCTGTCACCGTCATTTAAATCTGTACCCAAAAGCATGCCTTTATCCGCACCGTGGTCCTTTACTTCCTTGCGGTTTGAGCAATAGCGGATTTCCTTGCCGTACAACCTGCTGAATGCCATGACAGTTGCCACACTCAACGGGATTCCCTTGTAAGCGGGGCCAAAAAGCACGTCAAAATCATCGCCAAACGTGTCATGAATTGCCTTTGCATAGAATTCACCCAGTTTTGTAAGCTGACTTCCCGTGACGTATGCGCCTGCATTCATGTAAAAGGGAGATTTCCGGCCGCTTTTTAGTGTAAACGACCCGAATTTGAGTACCTGGCTTTGCACCATAAAATCAATAAAATCTTTCTTGTATTGTTCCATGGCTTCATTATAAACGATTTTGTTTTTTTCGGCTATATGTGTTAAAGTGTTAAAACAGGGCCTTGATGCAGGCGTTGTTGGGTCGAAAGTCTATTCCTATCGCTCTTGCAGTTGACTGTTCCGCCAAATCAAGCCACTGACCGTTAAACAGAACAAAAGATTCCCCTTTATTTGACGACACCCTGAATTCATACATACCGTCTTTTCCGCCTTCTCCCTCAACAGGCGCTTCTCCGCTGTATGTCACCGCAATCTGAAAATCCTCCACGGAAACTTTTTTAGGCAGCCTGATGACATGATATCCAGGGTATTCAAAACTTGCTTCCGTACTTGCCAGTAATTTTCCAAAGTCATCCTTAAAGACTTGTATTTTCACCGTCTGATTACGGCCATAGGTGAAGGTCCCGACCGCCTTTAGCTTTCCCTTTTCGTGGAATTTATTTCCTGTAGTCGTCTCTTTTCCAAGTTGGAATGAATTATGGGTCCCAGCGTCATGTGAAAGAACATTTTTGTATTCCTTTGAGACATTAAAAACAACTTGTTCTTTCAAAATCGTGTCATAGGAAACATAATAAAAGCCGTCATTACCCCACAGCTTCCCGAATGAATTCTGTACAATCCAGGCACCGTCCCTTGATGCAGGCCGACGAAAATAATCCTTGGGGAAATTGTCATCCCAACCGACAAGAACAACGGAATGGTCATAGGCATTAGACGAATCATTCATGCAGTAATAGCCGTCAGTATACTGGAACCTTGACGATACATCCTGAATGCCTACGTTCATGGCTCCATACTTTTTTATAAGAGTCTTCATTTCGTCTATGCTTGCAGAACTGTAATCACAGGCTTCGGTAATCACATAATCCATGTATTTGTTGGAAAGTGTATTTGCTATCATAAAGCTCATGCCGCCGATATTAACTGCATTTGCTTTCTCATCAACATAATATCCTTCTGTTTTTCCTTCTGCCTCACCAAGGATTATATCCAGCATGGGCATAGGATCTATCGTAATTTTTTTGTGATGCAGTCGCAGGTAATTTGATTCCATGGATGTTGAAGCCGAATTCAGCCAGCATGTCCCGCCTTTTTGAACCTTCAATGGAGTTGCGTTGCCATCCTCAATCAGAGAAAAGAAACCGTCCGCCTTCCTTTGATATTTAGGATTTTCATTTACCGATATACCTGATTCCTTGGGAACATTTTCCCATTCAGCAGGAATTTTATTGTTGCAGCCTAAAAAACAGAGGTTGATTAAAACAAGTGATAAAAAAAAACTTTTACGGGTAATCATTTCATCCTGTCTTCAAACTCGTTTTTGGGCATGGGCTTGGCGAAATAGAAGCCCTGAATCATGTCGCAGCCCTGTTCGGCCAGGAAGTCCACCTGTTCCTTTATCTCTACGCCCTCGGCAACGGTGCGCATGTTAAGGCTCTTTGCAAGCTTTATTGTCTCGGAGACGACGATTTTACCTCGGGTGTCGGCGCTTTCTCCACGGAAGAATTCCGCATCGATTTTAAGGATGTCCAGAGGCATGTCCTTGAGAGAATTGAGAGAGGAATAACCAGAGCCAAAGTCATCCATGGAAACCGCAAAGCCGTATTCCTTTAGCTTGAGTATTGTGCTGACCAGGGCCTTTTTGTCGTCAAAGAAGGCGCTTTCGGTAAGCTCGATTTCTATGAGCCTCCTATCAGCCCCAGCCTCGTCCACTATGTCGCGAATCTGTTCGGCAAGATCCGTTTCAATAAAATGCGCTCTTGAAACATTTACGGAAACCGGAACACAATTCATGCCGGCATCCTGCCATTGCTTCATGTCACGTGCAACATGGCTCAGCATATAATGGTCAATCTCCGTTATAAAGCCGTTCTTTTCAAATATGGGAATGAAGCGTCCCGGCGGAACAAAACCGTGCTTGGGAGACTGCCAGCGGATAAGAGCCTCTGCCCCACAAAGCTTTTCCGTTCCAGGATTGTACTTGGGCTGATAGTAGACGATGAATTCCTCGTTTTTGAGGGCGTTCATCTGCTCTTCCTGAACTTCATTCTTCCACTTCTGCTCTTCTATGATTTTGTCATCAAATACTGCAACTCCAGAATCCTCGCTTTCGTTGAGTGTTGCACGGGCGGTACAGGCGTTGTTGTAGTCAATTTCCGGGTCATAGTTCTTGCGCCTTACAATCTTTCCGCTGGCATTTTTCCAGACGCCCACAGAAGTGATTCCTGAATGGAATTTGAATGAATGTTCCCTGGATGCATGCTCCAATTCCCTGATGAGGTCCTGCATGCGGTTTTTTGTCTGCTCCAGATCGGGAGATTCCAAAACCAGGACGAAATTAGCCGGAGTAGAGTGAGCCAGAATCTCTGTTTTCTGCAGGCCTTTTTTTACTGTGTCATGTATGAGCTTAAGCTGTTTTTCACCTTCCGCTATCGAATGGCATGCGCAGAAATTCCTGTATTTAAGGAACTGAAGGTCTATTACGGCAAAGTCCTTCTGGGCGTTTTTCATTTTTGAAAGCTCCTTGCTGGCGGCATAGAGGAACCAGTTGTAGTTGTATCCCTTGGTCACGTCATCAAATAACAAAAGCTTCTTAGACTTCTGATAGTGCCTTATCTCGTGAATGATGTTAAAGAAGAGGAAGAGGATGAAGGATATGCCAAGAATGAGCATTATAACTATGAACACAAAAAACAAGCCCAAATCGACAAAGTTGATGTTAAAGAAAGCCTTGCCGATGAACCTTTCCTGTCCTTCTTTTACGGGAATTGATATCCAGATGGGGAGCTGTATCGACTCGTAGATTGAAGAATTCAAATCCTGCAGATTTATGATGAGCCTTTTTTCTTCGTCCGCGTCAAAATCCTTTTCAAGCTGAACGGAAACCTTTTTATTTTTCCAGATGCTCTTGAAGATTGACTTGTAGTCCAGGGAAATGTCTCCGTTCCTGTCTATCATGAAGTAATTGTCCGCGTCCTTGTAAACCTCTATGTCAGAAAAGTCGGTCGTCAGCGGCAGCACGAATTTTTCTTTTGTGATTGTGGCGGGCCTGTTGCTGTGGATTTCCCCGCCGTCAGAATCCTGAATTATGTAATCACGCTTGAGTGAATCAAGGATTGGGAATGCATAGGCATCGGAATCACGATCCCCGGCTTTTTCGTAAATCCTTGCCATGTTGGAAATAATCATGTATTCGGAAGTCATTTTCGTGTGGAGGAGGTAATCCCCCAGAATGTACATGAAAAACGAAATGAAGCCATACATGACCAGAATAGAAATGAATAACAGTATCACCCTGCCCAAAATATGATGGTGCTTTATCTTGCAGATTTGCTTTGCCTTATTCCTTTTCATACTTAAATTATGCACCAGTTATGAAGAATTTTCAAGTAACTTCATGAAGCCATTTGCCGCCGGCCACACGGAAAGCCCCTATCACAGCCTTAACGATTCCTTCGCTCATTACAAAAACATATATCCAGACCGCATTCAAATGCATCACATATAAGGCAAGATATCCCAGCGGAATGGCAACCAGCCAAAGGGTACAGAGCTCAACAACCGCAGTAAAGACGGTATCTCCACCCGCACGGCACACACCCACAACCCAATCCATGCAGAAAGAGTTGAACGGATAAATCGCAATCAAGATCCATAACATGTATGTGGCCATCTGCAGGACATCAGGTTCAACCTTAAAGAAAACAGGCAAGAGCATGGACAGAGGCAGAAGCAGCACACCCACCACAGCACCAATCAGGGGAGTAAACCACATGGAACGCATGGCATAACCGCGTGCTTCCTGAATTCTCTTTTCGCCAATTCTCTTTCCAATCAGGACACCGATGCCGTTTCCAAATCCCATGCAGAATACCCATGTCAGCTGACTGATTGTATTTGTAATCTGGAACGCAGTAATGGCATTTGTTCCCGCATGTGCAAAAATCGAACTCCTTACAGAAATGCCAAGCCCCCAGAAAGTTTCGTTGATGATGACGGGTGTTGCAATCTTGAAATACCGGGCAAAAAATTCTTTTGGAATGGAAAGCATTTCCCTTAACTTTCCGCATGCCTCATATTTGTGTGAATACGCCCATATCATAAGGATGAAGAATTCAACCACACGAGAAAAAACCGTTGCAAGCGCCGCACCCTTTACTCCCCAGCCGACGATAAAAATCAAGACATAATTTGAACCGGCATTTGTAACAAGCGACACGGCCGAACACACCAGCGGAAGCTTTACCCTTTCCGTACAGCGGAATGCCTGCGTAAACGAAAAATTGATTGCGGTGATGATGTAGCTCAAACACACAATCCTAAGGTAATCCCCACCTATCCTGATGACTTCTGGGTCCGGAGAAAAGAGGCTTATGAGCTGATGCGGAATGACAAGCGACAGAATCGTGAACAGTGCAGAAACAATGACAGAAAGCAAAAGTATTATTCCAAGCGACTGTTTGATTCCCCTTTTATCTTTCTTACCCCAATACTGCGCGATAAAGACACCGCCACCGGAAGCAATGCCAAAAAGAATCATGTTCAGGATAAAGAAAATTTGGTTCCCCAAACCAACCGCTGCAATCTCCGTTCCTCCCAACCGCCCGATCATCACGGTATCAAGCATGTTCACAAAATTAGCCAGGAGGTTCTGCAACGAAATGGGAATCGCAATGGTAACAAGAGTAGAATAAAATCCTTTGAGTTTCATGAAAGCTTCCGCATCCAGTCTAACATTATGTCAGGAATCATTCAAGGGAAGGGGAAAAGGGAATCATGCCAGACAGCTGTTTCCCCCAGTTCTCACAAACTTCCATTTACGGGAGCTGGAGGGGGAATTTGGGTGGATGGAACAACGCTAGATGTGGGGCTGGGATACAAAATCATTAAGAAGGAAGATAAATTCTATAAATTGATTTGTTACAGTTTGAAGAAAATATAACATATTTGGAAGCAAAATCCCAATCTTGAAATCTTACATCCTTTTCTAAGAAGTGATCTGACTGATACAGTATATCTGAATCCAAATTATAGAACACGAATTCATTTTGATCTAAATGCACTGAATATAGTAAAAGCCAGTGTCCATCAGGCGAACTTGATATATTATATCCAGAATCATTTATAATATTTGACAGTGGAATTACGTTTATCATTTTTTTAGTCTTCAAATTATAATTAAGTATAAACTCTTTTTCTTCTTTTTCAAAAAGGATGAAAATATCTTCTTTTGTTCTTCCATTAGTTATACTTTGTATATAGCAACCATGGGGAAGCTTTAGATTATAAAGTATATATTCAAAGGAAAAATCATCTTTGTATCTATCAACAAGTATGGTTTTATCATGACCTGAAAATTGATATTTTCTCCTACGCTTGTCATTTCCATCTTCATGTGGGAAAAAAAGTTTTTGTGGCTTTTCTTTTATATCTAGTGTTTTTTTATATGGGTCAAATGAATATATAAATCCTTCTTCATTCAAAGAAAGAATCTTGTTATCTTCAACGTGAAATTTACCATCATATCCGTAAAAAAGATAAGTCAACTCTTCTGAATTTAAAGAATTAATAAGATAATAATTATAACATCTATTATTACTAGATATGGATATCACAATATCATTGTTTACAAGGGATTTTACCAATGATATATCTTCAAACATTGAAAATTCCCTGAAGTCATTCAAATTTATACTTTGTAAATTTAGAGGATACTTTTTTATCTCATAAGAAAAAACAAGACATTTGATGAATAGCAGTAAAAAAAATGCAAGGATTTTTTTATTCATTAAAACTCTCCTATGCTATAAAATTTTGACTGCAAGAGAAAAACAAAACTGTCGTTAGGAAAAAAAGAAATCTTTTCATGGAATCACTACATTTTCAGATGAATCAAGTAACATTTTGGTCCACGAGATTAATTGACCATTTTTTTCAATTAACCTGCCATTTAAAAGCATATAAGGGTTTCCTGAATTCCCATCGTCATAACTATACCAAAACAGAATATCACCCTTCCTGTTTTTTACATCACACAAACTTGACACTGTATTCAGATATTTTTCTTGCAAGTCCTTGTTGTTTATTACTTTAGGCGATGACGTAAATACTTCGGAAAGAAAATGATAAAACGACCGCTCATAGAACACTTGTGTTGCAGAACGCTCATATTCACCATCCCTAATCTGCCCCAGTTCCAATGGCATATCAAAAAAAGTATTGGGATTATTATAATAGACAGTTAATGTGAATTTCCATTCATTTTCCAAAAGCTTTTTGTCTGATATAATTTTTTTATCATTGATGGCAGAATAACTTGAGCATGATACAAGAAGAATACATGAGACACAAACCAACATAGATGATAAAAACATAAAAACTTTTTTCATGGTTGCTCCGTTAATAAAATCCAAAATAATTATAAAACACCATCCCCATTTCGTCTAGAGTTATTTAATTATGTGTTGAAAATGGTGGATTATGCTGTCAGGGAACAAATTCCTTTGGATTTAGTATCTACTTTATGGAATTGGAATAAATAAAACTTTATATTCTGGTAATTCATAATCTTCTTCGGGAAATTCGAGTGTACCCAACCATTCCTGATATTCGTCATAGGTCTTATAAAATCCTGTTTCAAGCGACATCTTTTTCTTAAAGAAAAACAAAACCTTTAAATCTGTTTCTTTTTCATTTATCTCACCAATATAAGCGTTCCAATTGTTGCTTAGCGGAATATAATAGCATACTCCAAGTTCAACATGAACTTTTTTGAAAAGTTCTGAGCCATATTCTATTTCATCCCCTATCCGAAGTCCATCAATAACTCTGTTGGGATTATCATCTTCAATAAATTCGATTTCTCCATTCAAACCGCCAATACTCACATATTCTGAATATTTATACAAAGGAACAATTGTTGACGAATTTAAAAGCGTATACTCACTATAATTATCATTTTCTTTACTCATACTTTCAGGCATCTTGTCACCAAGTTCCAGCGTTTTGCATGAGTTAAATAGAACACATAATAAAAGAATTACAAATATTTTAGCTTTCAATTGTCTTCTGTGAATTTGTTGCATCATAATCTATCTATCCCTCCCTATTCTAAAATCCTTATATCCATGCAACATTTTCGTTCATGATTATTTATGATTTTTGAAATCTTCCATAATTTCTGGGAATTTGTAAAATACAACTTGGCATATTCATTATCCGAAATCTTATAGACTAAGGCATTATCAGTTTTATCTACATGCAAGTTTTTTCCACCAAACAAATTTTGTACTTTAGATTTTTGAATCCCCAATGGTATGGAATATATTTTTTCCTCCTGTGTTTCTGATTCTGATAATATTCTACTGTCATAAAACACATCTTTTGAAGTATTGTCAGAAATAACTGAAAAACTTATTATATTTTCTGTGGTGCCACACCAAAAGTGATAGGCCTCTTTTTCATTTATTTTATATTCATACCAAAAGAAATTACCTTTAGAGACATCAAAAACAAAACTTGGAGTTCCGTATTTTTTTACCATTTCCTTATAAGGAATTCCTGCCTGTAATATCTCATAATCATCTTCAATTTTACAAGAAAACTCATCTTGGGGCGCACAAAACGAAGAGGCACAAATCAACATAAAAGATAAAAGCTTAAATACTTTTCTCATGTTCGCTCCTTGATTTATTTTTTATTGTCTTTCTCAAATACAAAATGTTTTCTTCAGAAACATCGCCTTTATTGTATGTATATTCTATTCAAAATTTTTATCTTTGCCTACATCAATTTTGAATTCCGAATCATTAAAGTTATAATCCTTGAAAGAAAAGGGTATTTCCATAAAACAATTCAGCCAATAGGCATCTTGAAAATCATATTCTGAAACATTTTCAACATTCAAATTTTGTAAACCAGAATTACCTGGAATAGAAAAAATCAAAGACTTGCTTTTAAGAGATTTCAACAGTTCAATTTGTTTATCCTTGCTGTTTTCTGTTTCTAGAAAAAACTCAATTGAATTATCTCTGGGAAACCGATGAATTTTACCTTTGAAAACATCATCACCAATTTGAAGTCGTCCTTCGTTAAGTTGAACAATGATTTCTTCAACATCATCATCAGAAGGACTGTAACTGCCAGATGATGTATACTTGAACTCTTTATCTAATGAAGTTTCAGTTTTATTGATTATAATATGAAATGCAAAGGTGTAAGATTTGTCCGGTTTACGATTTTTGCAAAAAGTTAGAAGAGGTAATGATACAATAACTAATAAACAAAATAATATTCTCTTCATCGTTTATTTTTTCATCCAGTATAACCTATTTCAAGTATTTTACCATTTTTTTCTATAACAATATAAGGACCGCCTCCACAACTTTTGAAAAGTTTATGAAACTTATTCGTGCCTTCCAAAATCCAATATTTATTATCTTCAAGCCTACAATCAAAAGACATAAAGAAGAGAGAAGAATATCCATATTTTTCAATAAAAACATCTTTGGCTATTTTGTATGCCATTTCTTTTGTTTCAATTATTTCACATCCGTTTTCACTCTCAATGACCAACGGAGGTAAATAATCATACTGGCTTTCAACAACAGGATGATGTAACATTAAAAGGAAAAAACCAAAAAGCAAAATCCCAATAACTGAATACACAATTATTTTTTTCAATTTTTCTTCATCTCCTTTCTTCTAAAACAAACCCAATGCAATTTGACTGTAAGCCGGAAAAAGAGTATTGGACTTTATATGATTCGTTTGGTTTTATATCATAAAACTCTTCAAGGGCTATTTCCCTTGTTATTTTTTCACCTTTGGGAATTGAAATGTAGTCAACCTGCCAGAAATCTCCAATCATGCCATAATATTCAGCTTTAACGCCATTTTTATCCCGCACCACAAAATAATCATTGTACAGTTGTGTATCATCAAACAAATAGTAATTTGGAACTAGAACTTCCCCATTAGCTTCATTGCAGAATTCAATTGTCAGTTTATTATTCTTTTCTTCTAGATTTATTGAAACCTGTTTTGAAAGCTTGTATGCACCAGTATGAACACATCCCAAAAGAATTAAAGGCAAACAAATTCCAAAAAAACAAATGACTGTCATAAACAGTTGAGGAAGTTTTACTTTTTTATTCAGATTAATTTCTTTTTGCATCTTACCTCTACGTCGTCGAAGGCTGTTTCACCTTCTCTTCTATCGATACGGATTTTAGTGTGCCTTTAAAGACTGGTCTGGCTTCTTTATCTTCTTCGCCCTTCTTGGCGCTTGATCTGCTTCCTATAAAAGCCGCACATACTCCAAGAGCCGGCACAAATGCCACAAATGCCAGAATCACATGCCTCATAGACCTTGCTATTTCCTGGTTGGATTCTACCACAGAAGCTTCCAACTCGACATTGTCCTGTTCTTCGTCGCTCTGTATGGGACTCTCATATGTGTTAGAAAAAATAAGAAGTGCAATCGCACATGCAAACCAAAATAACACTGCAAAAACAGTTACTTTTACGTTCATTTTCCAGCCTCCTTTCTCTTGTCAAAAAAATGCGGAACAGGTCTTGAGCATGCAAGATTGTGTTCCTTTACCTTTGACGCAATCGAAGCAAAAATCGTGATGATGTTTATTATGGCGGCCACATAACCGGGAATGACGCTTTCTGCTCCAAAGAACCTTACAATTATAAAAGCAAGAACAAGGGCTAGGACCAATTTGATTGTTGTAAAATCAATTTTTTTCTTCTTATCTTTTTTACCGGAATCCTCTGTCTGTAAAGTCTTATAACCCTTGTCGTCCGCACGGTTCATTTCCCGATCAAGCTTTTGAAGGAAAACCCTTCTGTCAAGAAAGACTTCGCCAAGAGCGGCAAGAAGGGTAAAAAGCCAGAAGGAATTGACTTTCTTGGGATCAGCAAAATCAAAGTTAAACGCAGGTCCAAAAAGAAGCTCAAGAACAATGAAAAATGGTATTGCCAGAATTATAGACCAGAAAAGGTATTTCTTTACGTCCACAGGAATACCGGCAAACATCTTTCCAGTAAATCCGTTTATTACAGAATAGAAGACACGCTTTTTATTCTTGTAGGTCAAAAACCACACGGGCAGCATTGCAAGTTTTGCATCAACATCGCAGTAGTCTTCCGGATTCTGCCAAAGAGCAGGATCTGTAAAAAACATTGCTTTCTTTCCGTATTTTACCTCTATGTGAATTGCCTCGCTTCCCTTTACCTTATCCTGAATTTTACCCGCTACGGCAGTCAATCCCTTTGCACAGGCATCTTCCGTATAGGTTTCGCTTTTTACATCCGCAACGTCCGCATAGGAACCGGCCATTACAGCCCCCTTGAACGGCTTTAGGGAAGTAATCGGAAAGTTCTTTATCTCTTCGCTGATTCTGTCTTCCAGGTTTGAAGAAGCGTCAAAAATCATGCCTTCAACGCCTCCACTTATCTTTGCAGTAGAAATGTAACGCATAAGGCCAACATCAAAGCGCTGCCTGAAATCGACATCCTTTTCCGTGTAATCAACCGTTGTCTTGAATTTTACGTCCACATCTTCCTTGAACTTTTGGCTGTAGACCCAAAAGGGAATGTAAAAGTTCCTGAAGTTGCTTTCCACACTCTCTGCACTCATGTATTTGGGAAGGAAATGAGATTTCTTTAGTTCTTCCTTGTAAAGTTCAAGACATTTTTCCTTTGTAACATTAAAGGGTATAATGTAGGATGGTTTTTGGATCCTTGCAAGACGGCTTTCCAGTGTTACAAAGGTTCCGCAGTATGAGCAGTATTCAACCGCATCCAAATCCGTAGCAAAGACTTCCGCACCACAGTTGGGGCATTTGAAAATCTTTGCCTCCATTGATTCACCATTAATGACAAGCTTTTCATCAGCCGATCTTACTTCTTCTATGCTTTCCGCATCATATTCGCTGTCGCAATATTCACAGACAAGCTTTTGCTTTTGTATGTCAAACCGGAGCGTTCCTCCGCAGCCAGGACATCTGTTCGCCATACGAACCTCCAAACAAACAGCCCCCTTCCCGTTTTGAGTTGAGGGCTGTTGATGTTGCTTTTAATGTCTAAAATTACAGTGTTACTACGATTTTGTTTTCTGCCTTGAGCTCGCTTGCCGGAATGTAATCGCCTGTGATTTCTTTTCCATTAAGCTCAATTTTGCTTACTCCGCTTTCCTTGTGGTTTGGATTCTTTACTTCAATAGAAAGTCTTGAACCCCTAAAGTCCTTTTCTACCGTAAAGCCATCCCAGTCAGACGGAATTGATGGAGCAATGTGCAGGCCGTAGAAGTCAGGCCTCATTCCAAGGATACCTTCAACACATCCTACCATTACTGTAGAAGCAGTTCCCGTAAGCCAGTGAACGTGTGAGCGTCCAAAGCATGGGCTTGCCTTTCCTTCCGTAAACTGACCGAAGCAGTATGGTTCCAGATGCCTGATTTCTGCACGATCATTCTGATATGCGGGACAGTTTTCCTTGTAGTATTCAAATGCGCGGTTTCCGTGACCCATGAGTGATTCAGCAAGAATCAGCCATCCCTGAGTCTGAGAGAAGATTCCTGAGTTTTCCTTTACGCCTGCGTTATAGCACAATGCCAACGCACCGTCTATTGCATGGGCATGGAAAGGAGGATCCATCAGGATTGCACCGTACTCTGTGTTGAGCTTGTTGTAAACAGTGTCCATTGCAAGATCCCTCTGCTTTTGATCTGCAAGCCCCGAAATAACCGCCCAGCTCTGCGGATTCAGCCATGTGCGTGCCTCAGGGTCATCCCTCTTTCCTACAACGGTTCCGTCTTCTGCATATCCACGGATGAACTGATCTTCGTTCCAGCAGACTTTGTTGATGATGTCCTTCATTTCCTTTTCTTTTTCCTGAAGGAACTTCAAGTATTCGCCGTCTTTCTTGTATTCCGCAAACTGCTGCATGATGTCCAGGGCATAGTAGAACTGGAGCGCAACAAAAGAAGACTCTCCGTTCTTGCCAAGGCGCAGACAGTCGTTCCAGTCGGCATAGAGTCCTGCTGGCATTCCGTGTGGTCCCATGTGGTTAAGAGTAAAGTCGATTGCCCTCTTGAGGTGATCGTAAACTGTTCCGCTATCCTTGTTTGCATAAGGAATCTCGGTGTCAATGAATTTCAAGTTTCCTGTTTCTGCAACATACTTGTACACAGTCGGGAAAAGCCATAGTGCATCGTCGGCGCGGTAGGCAGGATGTCCCGTTTCCTTTACGTATGAGGCGTCTTCCGGCGTATCCTCGTGGCCTGCGTTGTGGGTGAACTTTACCAGTGGCAATCCACCACCATGATGTACCTGAGCAGAAAGCATGAACTTGATTTTTTCTTCCGCCATTTCCGGAGCCAGGTGAATTACACCCTGAATGTCCTGAACAGTATCGCGGTAACCGTATCCGTTCCTGAGTCCGCAGTAAATCAATGAAGCGGCACGTGACCAGATGAATGTCATAAAGCAGTTGTATGCATGCCAGACGTTCATCATGGAGTTGAATTCGGCGCTTGGAGTCTTTACAATAAAGCGTGAAAGATACTTCTTCCAGTATGCCTTGAGCTCGTCAACTTCCTTATCCACAATTCCATCTGCATCGTCGTATGCCTTGATTATTGCTTCTGATTCCTTCTTGTGCTTTTCACCCAAGAGGAAAATCACTTCCTTTGTTTCGCCTGGGTTCAAAGTAATCACAGAAGAAAGGGCTCCACAAGAGTTCATGTTGTAGTTCATGGCTCCAGACAGCTTTCCCTTTTGAACGCCATCCGGGTTGCTGTAGTCGGTATAGTTGCTGAAGAAGGATTCCTTGTCTCCGCATGCTGAATCAACCTTGGCCTTAGCCATTCCAAAGAAACGCTCGGTCACATGCTTTCCGTCCTTTTCCTCATCCGTATCCAGAGCGTCCATGTTGCCGTGAATCTGCTGGATGATGCGGTTCTTGTCAAATAAAGTTCTAGAAATAAAAAGAGAATACTGAAGGTTAACCTGGTCCTGCTCGTAGTTGCTGTTGTTGGTAAACTCGGCGTATCCCGTTACAGTAAGGTTCCTTGGCTTGCTGTCCTTGTTGGTGACTTTGAGCGCCCAAACCTCATAGCTTTTTCCAAAGGGAACGTAGTAGCATGCCTCACTTTGAATTGAAGAATAATCGGCCTTGAGCTTTGTGTATCCCAAACCGTGGCGGCACTCGCTCTTGTAAAGGTCCAGTGGCTTTCCCACCGGCTGCCAGGATGCAGACCAATAGTCCTTTGAGTCATTGTCCCGGATATAGATGTAGCGTCCAGGCCTGTCAAAGCTGTTGAAGATATAACGCAGGATTCGTCCGTTTGCACCTGACTTTGCAAAACTGTATCCGCCCGCATTGTTTGAAATGAGTGCTCCATATTCCGGTGAACCCAGGTAGTTGGCCCATGGCTCCGGGGTATCGGGTCTGGTAATCACATACTCTTTGTTTTCGTCATCAAAATATCCGTATTTCATGATAGAAACATCCTCCTTAATTTCCAGTTTCATATTACAGTTGAATAGAACATTTTTCAAGCAAAAAAGGGGGGAATTTTACAGAATCTGACATGATAATGCAGAATAATCACAGGGAAGGTGTTGCCACTAGCAAATCACTTTCTTCTGGCAAAACGTAACTTACTTCCCGTTTTTTTCCGTATTCTGGGAAATCTTCCAGATTATCCGTCCAAAGCTCGCACTGACTGATAACTGTCTTAAGAGCATCTTCCTGGCCTTCCGGCGGATATTTGTATTTCCTCAACAGCTTTTTAACAATCATGCGCATTTTTGCTCGGGCAGATTCTTTTTTCTGCCAGTCGATTGTTTTGTTTTTGCGCAGGGTTTCCGTAAGTTCCCGGGTAAGGGCTACAAGCTCATCATCGGTATAAAAATCTTTTACGGCCTCTGGTTTGGTGAGGGCATCGTAGAATGCAAGTTCTTCGTCTGTGAGACCCAGCTTGTTTCCTTCTTCACTAGCATGGAGCATTTCTTTTGCGAGTTTCAAAAGTTCCTGAATTACTTCTTCGTTTGTAAGCATTCCGTTAAGGTAGCGGTTCAGAGTTTGCTGGATAAGTTCGCTGAATGTTTCTGATTTTACAAGATTTGTGCGCTTATAAACTTTGACTTGCTCTGATATGAGTTTCCTGAGCATTTCAACTGCAAGATTTTTCTCTTTCATCTTGGCAATATTTTCAAGGAAGGTTGGATCAAAGAGGTTTACTTTTTCGCCAACATCAGAGAAAAGATTTATAACGCCATCAGATTTTACTGACTGTTTGAGAAGTTCGTTTATTCGGTCGTTGATTTCTTTGAGGGAGAATTTCTTGCCAGATGGGTTATACAAAATGCGCATTACAAGGACGCGAACAGATTCGAAAAAAGCTGCTTCAAGTCTCATATGCTCTTTTACCATAGATGAACAAAGAGAAAGTGCCTGCTTGAGCATAAGAGCTTCTTTTATAAATGCCTGTTTCTGTTCTTCTTTATCTGGAGCAACAATAAAGTTTACTGCCCCGCTGATTGTCATACCGCGCTGTAAGTCTGAGCCTTCGTAGAATGGAGTGTAATCATAACCAAAGAAAAGATTACGACAGATTTCGAGTTTTTCCTGGAACTTAGGGAAGGCGCGTTTTGCGACATCCATTTCA
>JAEEIU010000022.1 GCA_016281495.1 Treponema sp.
CGTTTTCATTATCGACGAAATCAACCGTGGAGAAATGAGCAAAATTTTCGGCGAGTTGTTTTTCTCTATTGACCCAGGCTATCGTGGAAAAGCTGGCCTCATTCAGACTCAATATCAAAATCTTATAAGCGAAAACAATATTTTTTATAACGGCTTTTATGCCCCCGAAAACGTCTACATCATTGGCACAATGAACGACATCGACCGCAACGTGGAAAGCATGGACTTTGCATTCAGAAGACGCTTTACCTTCAAGGAAATCAAAGCGAAAGATACGCAGCAAGACATTTTGGCGGGACTGGATGATTCAATCCGGGACGATGCAATCAGACGAATGAATTCTTTGAACGATGAGATTTCAAACATTGAAGGTCTTTCCTCTGCATATCACATCGGTGGTGCATACTTCTTAAAACTAAAAGAATTGGATAATGATTTCGAAAGGCTCTGGGAATATCACCTTGAAGGGCTTTTACGTGAATATCTCCGTGGAATGGAAGATGCTGACTCAAAGGTTGAGCAGTTAAAAGATGCTTATGATTGCCAAAAAAATGAGGAAAATTTCTGAAACTATGATATAATAATACATGGAGGTGCGGTTATGAGTGATTTTGCCTATGCATATTTTAATTCGGAATTGGACAAATTAGATATCCCATCATTGGAAGGTATATTCGAAAAAGTTCAGCTTTTACTTGCAAAAAAACGTGCGGCTAATGAATCTGAAATTGATCCTGCTGAAGTTGAACGGATAAATGCCGTTTATGATAAGATTTCTGCAGAAGAACAACTTGCCATCGCTCATTCATCAATGCGCACTATGTGGGAGGCGGTAAAAGATGACACGTGGTGAAATCTGGTGGGTTGATTTTGGGCTTGCGTATGGGAGCATGCCTCAGGGACGTAGACCTGCTGTAATAGTACAAAATGACAATTTTAATGCCAGCCGTATTATGACAACCGTCGTCATTCCTCTTTCATCAAACATTTTGCTTGCAGAATACAAAGATAATATTCTATTGGACAAAACGGTAACAAAACTCTCTAAGGATTCTGTTGTTTTAACCCCTCAGGTTGGCGTTGTAGATAAGTCATGTCTTGTAGAAAAGGTTTCAAAACTTTCTCCTGCGATAATGCTGGAGATTTCTCATGCCTTGTCAGACTTGCTTGCAGTGTAGTTAGTATGAATCTTTACACGACGGACAATAACTGCGGTGTTGCATTCAATGGCTTGGGTGAAGACGGATCTGAACCGGGAAAATCAGATTATGATAACCTGAGCAAGATTGCGAACACATCAGTTGAGGAGCTGACAAAAAACAATCCTTCTCTCTTGGTTTTTCCTCAGGTACTTGGTTTTCATGACGACGGCATCGGAGATGATCCCATATTCTATCTGCACGGAAATCCGGAACAACTTGGAAACGTCAAATTAACAACAGGGAATTTGATGGGCTTTTTGGGAATTGGGGACACACAGCTCAGAATTTCGTCCAGGTTTTCCAGTCAGGACAAGAACGATTATTTCATGCACTATATGCTGCAAAAAGTTTTTTCCATAAATCTTCTTGACTACAAATACACAATCGGGGACGGTGGACTTGATTTGCTGATGTTCATTTTTCCGCGTCTTTTGAAAAAGGCTCTGGCACAGGGAATCTTTAGGCAATACCAAACCTTCAGGCGAAACGATGCGAATGTAAAGGGCACAATTGATGTGAGCCGACATATCCGTGAGAACATCCCTTTCGGTGGAAGAGTTTCGTACAACAGCCGGGAGCGTACTTTTGACAATCCGTTGACAGAGCTTATCCGACACACAATCGAATATATTAAAACAAAATCTTTCGGAAAAGATTTGCTCAATGCTGACGAGGAAATAAAGGAATGTACAAGGGAGATTGTGAATGCGACACAGGGCTATGACATTCACGAGCGTGAAAAAGTGATTGCCAAAAACCTTAAGCCGATAGCTCATCCTTATTACACCGCATATAAACCACTTCAAAAAATATGCCTTTCAATCTTACGTCATAAAAAAATGAGTTATGGTAAATCAAACTCCAAAGCTTACGGAATTTTATTTGACGGGGCTTGGCTCTGGGAGGAATATCTTGCAACAGTTCTTGTTCCTGCTGGATTCGAACATCCGCAAAATAAAAAAGGAATTGGTGCAATAAAAGTTTACGACGGAAATCCTCGTTATCCTGATTTTTATAAAGGAAAGCAGATTCCAGAATCGTTGCAAAATGTAGAATCCAATTTTATCCTTGATGCAAAATACAAGCATCTCGACAATCACAGGCCGGATTCAGACGAAATCATGGCAAGCTTTTCACGCGATGATTTGCACCAGCTCATTACATACATGTATATCATGCCGGCAAAAAGCGGAGGCCTGATTTATCCCTATGATAAAAGCGACAAACAAAATTCAAGCGGATTAGTTGTAAGCACAAGAAAGAATCTTTACGGCTATGGCGGAACAGTTGCAACCTACGGTGTCCCGATACCACAAAAAGATGAGTACCGTGATTTTGTAAGTTTTATGAATGAGACTGAGAGGAATATCAAGGAATCCAGTTTCTTTTAAATCTAAGATTGATAAGGAGTAACCCCCCACACCCCATGACCTACCCGCACATTCTGACCACGGCAATACCACAAAACGATAAGCTCCTTGCTTATGGATTCACACAATCAGGTGGAAATCTTGTGCTGGAAAAAGATATCGCGGAAGGGGAATTTTATGTGCGGATTACTCTGTCAGAGAAAGACCTTTCGGCAGAGGTGTTTGAAAGCGGAACGGATGAAAAATATGTCCTGTTTGATGTGGCATCGGCCCATGGTGCTTTTGTGGCTCAGATTCGAAATGAAGTCAGGCAGGTGATTGATGACATCCTCGAAAAGTGTTTTGACAGTGGTGACATCAAGGGAAAATACGTGGATTTCCTGCACGAGCAATTTGGGGCGGCGGGAGACAATCCCTGGGAAGATGATGCGGACAGCACGGTCTACCGATGTCCTAACGGAAAATGGTTTGCGCTTGTGATGAGGATAAAATTCAAGAATCTTGGTTTTGCAAGTGAGGAGCCTGTGTGGGCGGTAAACCTCAAGGCAGCAGATGCGGAATCTGTTGTGGATGGAAAATCAATATTTCCGGCCTATCACATGAACAAGAAATACTGGATAACGGTTCTTTTGTCTGCGGTGACGGATTTTGAACGGCTTTGTGAACTGACAGAGGAAAGCTTTAATCTGGTAAGGGGAAAGAAAGGACATGTTTGAAAAGGGGGGTTCGCCTTCCGGGTAAAAACTTCCCTGTTTTTCCCCTCCAGGCCGGCTTCGGTCGCTGACGCCGCCCTCCCTGGCGGCTTTTCCTCCCC
The DNA here is from genome assembly GCA_016281495.1 of Treponema sp. Taxonomy (GTDB): domain Bacteria; phylum Spirochaetota; class Spirochaetia; order Treponematales; family Treponemataceae; genus Treponema_D. The sequence goes on from JAEEIU010000022.1 coordinate 3,387, forward strand.
CTGGTCGGCGCTCCCTTCGCTTCGAATCCCCCTGACTCTTTTTTTTGCCTAGCATTTTAAAATAAAACGGCCTGTGCGATTTGCACAGGCTGATATAATAGTTGCTATTCTTTTTACGGAAAGAGGGGGATTCGAACCCCCGACAAGGTTTCCCCTGTGCACGCCTTCCAAGCGTGGACCTTAAACCACTCGGACATCTTTCCAATGGAGGATATAATATCATGAAGGGAATGAACTGTCTAGTGGGTGGTTTGTTAGAACATCATGGGGATGAACTTTTCTGCGTATTCCTGCCAGAACTTCATGTCGTGGATGCCCTTGCTTTCTAAATACACGTGCTCTACCTTCTGCTCCTCCAGGAATTTGTGGAATGCACGGTTGGGCTCAAGCAGGAAGTCTTCGGTTCCGCATGCCATGAAAATCTCGGGTACCTTTTTTCCTGCGACAATCAGTTCTTTTAAAAGGTGTTCGGGGTTGTTGCCGCTTTCTGCCAGCTTGCCGGGTTCGCCAAAACACATGCGGTAGTAATCGTAGTTGGCAACTTCATTACCCTGGCCTTCCTTCATCTTGGCCACCTCGTTGTGAATCAGGGCCGAGGATAGGGCCGCGGTTTTGCCAAAGGTTTCCGGATATGCAAAGGCGGTGTGGAGTGCTCCGAATCCTCCCATGGAAAATCCCATAAGGTAGGTGTCGTCCGCCGTCATTGCCAGATGAAATGTATTCCGGACGTATTCAACCAGTTCAACTCCCACAAAGGTTGCAAACTGCCAGCCTGTTGGTGCACAGTCCAGCCAGAAGCTGTTTTCTCCGCTTGGTATCACAATTGCAAAATTGTACTGTTCCGCAAGATTTCCTGGAATCCAGTTGTGGGCGGCTCCGTTGTATCCGTGCAAAAGGAAAAGAGTCTTCATGGGGCGGTCAGTGCGCTTAAGGTCATTGCGCGGGAAATCCGTGCGAATGTCATTTGGAATCACCATCAGGAAACTTACGTCCCTCTTTAATGCCTTGGAAAAAAATCTGACTGTCAAATCTGCCATAAATTGCTCCTGTAAATATTCCGTTAGTTTAACTATATCATGGAATTCGCTGTAAATCCACTGTATGGCACTGGTTTGTGAAAAACGGGAATAAATTGAATGGTGGGGTTTAAAATTAAAAAAGGCCCGTTCATTGACGAGCCTGAAGTCCGAGACTGACACGATTCGAACGTGCGACCCTCACCTCCGCAGGGTGATGCTCTAATCCAGCTGAGCTACAGTCTCAAAAAAAGCGGAGGCGACAGGGGTTGAACCTGCCCGGGTCTTTCGACACCGACGGTTTAGCAAACCGTTGTATTACCGCTCTACCACGCCTCCAAAGTTCAAACCGAAGCCCTAGAGGCCTTCAGTACGGAGCGAGAGGGATTTGAACCCCCGATACCCGTAAGAGTATAACGGTTTTCAAGACCGCCGCGTTCGACCACTCTGCCATCGCTCCAATAATGTATGCCTATTATATAAAATTTTCATGGGTAATGTCAAGCGATTTACTTCGTATACTTGAATTTTCTCCCCTCTTTTTGCTACAATATATGCATGACAAATCAAACTCTTGGGGAACTGCTTTTGCTTGTCCTGCTGGGCATTTCCTGTGCAAGAATCTTTTTTACACGTCAAGCCCGTCTCGATCCTCTTTCCGCACTGCCTCTGATAACTTTGGTTTTATGCGTGGTGTTTCAGGTGGCTTTTGGGCTTACAGGCATGAACATCCTGATTACGGGAATAGCATTCTTCAATTTTATCTGGAACATCAGGTCTCTTGTCCGCTTTCATAACAAGCTTGTGGTTGATCATTTCGGCATCATGTTCATAATTTTGTCCATCCTCAACTTGATTGCGGTCATCGTCCTTACCGTATTTGTAATAATCTACAGGCCTGCAAAGATAAACACAAAGACTTATGCGGTTCAGACAAGCAGGCAGAGATATTGCCTAAAGGAAAATGCCTACACCGAGTGTTCTTCTCCTCTTGATTATGCCACACTGATTGTTGAAAAATACACAGGTGAAAATTCCGGCGGCAAATCCATTTTGCTCATGCCAGGAGTCCTTTCTTCCAGCAGCATGTACGAGCCGTTCTGCGTAAAGCTTGCCCACGATGGATACACTGTTTATTCCGCCCAGTTGTTTGGAAAAGAAGCGGTATGGTTCGGGGACCTTAGGGACTCAAGATTCTTAAGGCGCTTTTCCATGATGTATTCACAAAAGAAAAATCCGGAGGAATATGAGGAAGCCTTCAAGCACAAGGATGAATATTACAACAAGCTTTCTTCTGCATTGTTACCGATTATATCTGCACAATCAACAGACAAGCTCTACATCGTAACAGACGGGGCGGATTTATCTTCCGGTTCATTGATTTCAAACATATCCGGAGGGAAAAAGGCATATGACGGAATCTTTGATCTGGCGGCTATTCCAACATATCCTACTCCTGAATACGGACCTATTGAGCAGACTTATCCTTTGCTTGCAAAATTTTATTTTGACATAGAACGCGACGGAACTTTATACATGTCCAGCCACATTGCAACCGTACTTGAACGTTCGATTGAGCAATCCATTATCGACAGCCTGAACACACCTTACTCACATTAACAAGGATTTGCCATGACGTTAAACGAACTTGCTTCATATTTTGATTCGATTCTACACCCGGAACTTTATACACGTGATCCGTCACTCAATGGCGTGCAGATTACAAACAGCGCACCTGATTCAAAACAGATAATGAAAGTGGCTTTTGCAACAGATGCATGTGTTGCCACGGCGGAACTTGCGGTACAAAACGGAGCCGGACTTTTGTTTACCCATCACGGCCTTTTTTGGGGCGGATGCCAGACAATTACAGGAACCCATTATCAGCGTGTAAAGGCATTTTTGCAGAACGATCTGGCACTTTATGCAAGTCATATTCCCCTTGACGCAAATCATGAGGTGGGAAACAATTTTGGCATTGCACGCCAGCTTGGACTAAAGGACATTAAGCCGTTTGGTTTCTGGCATGGAATGGAGCTTGGTGCCGTTGGAGATTTGGAGGAAGAAATTTCTGTTGAAGAGCTTTCTCAAAAACTGTTCCCCGATGAAAAGAAAGTCCTCCGCATTTATCCGTTTGGGAAACAGCGTGTGAAAAAGATTGCCGTAATCTCCGGTGGGGCTGCGGAAGATGCTGATCAGGCTTATGCTCAGGGTGCCGACTGCTTTATAACTGGAGAAGTCATGCATCAGGATTTTCATGTAATAAAGGAACTTGGAATGACTGTGATCGAGGGCGGCCATTATCAGACGGAAACCTTTGGCGTTCAGCTCATGGCAAAAAAACTTGAAAAAGACACGGGACTTAAAACTATTTTTATAGACTTTAATACAGGACTTTAGTATATTATGAATATGAATAAAGATAATTCAACACTTGCAGAAAAACAAAAGACACCGCTTATACAAAAGCTGATTCCTTTAATCATGGTGGTGCTTACAATTCTTGCTGATCAGATTACTAAAACCCTGGTCGTAAAAAACATACCGCAGTTCTCGCTTTTTTCTGACGCAGATGAATGCGTGGTTCCGGTTATAGGCAATTTGGTGCAGTTCATTCACGTAAGGAATAATGCTGTTGCATTCAGCATCGGTTCAACTTTGTCTCAGTCATGGAGGACTGTTTTATTTGCATTTGCTCCACTGATTTTGATTATTGTTGTTTTTGTGGTCTATTTCCGTAACAATGATTTTACAAAACTTCAGCGCTGGGCAATCTGTGGCATTACAGGCGGTGGAATCGGCAACCTTATAGACCGCTTTTTCCGTGATCAGGGCGTTGTGGATTTTATCGACGTGTATTTCCCCATTTATTTTGAAAGCAAAAGATGGCCTACGTTCAATGTGGCAGATTCCGTCATTGTTGTCTGTGCCATCATCCTGATACTAAGTTTTATCATTCATGAAGTCAAGGCAAGGAGAAACAAAAATGTCTAAGCATTCATTTACAATTCTGTTTATAATCATTTCGTCAATATTCAATATCATACTTACATTCGGATTGATTCTTGGTCTCATAATCCTGAGTTCATTCATCCTGTTCAAGTGTCTTGGATTCAGTCCGGAAGGCAAGCTTTCCCTGGTGGCAATCCTCGTAAGCTTTTTGGCCGGATTGATAGGTGGAATGACAATATTCACCAAGCTCTGTGCATGGGCCATCGACAAATTCAATCTTTCCTCAAAACTGGAAAGCCAGGTATTGGGACGCTATCTTCCGCGTGGCAAAAAGGCACCGACTTCTTCCCCTGATACACCGCAGACAGTCATGCCGGACTCTGTAAAAATCGAGGAAGATGATTATGAGGGGTCTGAGGAATAATTCCCTGCACTACTTGAAAATTTTTGAATAAAAAACTAAAATGTCTCCATTATGAGTAGTGATTTGATAAATGAATTCTTGGATAAAAAGTCGTTGGAGGCATTGGACGTTTTACTTTCTGCTGATGATATTACCAAGATCAAGGAAAGTGGTATTTTAGTTTCCCAGGCTTTTAATGCAACAAGTGATGCTTTTAAGATGATTGCTGATGCCAAGGATTCTGCCGAGGATAAATTGATCTCAAGCTTTAACAACAACCTTGTTCTGTTGATTCAAAAAACTTGGGTGGAAAAATCTGATGAGGAACTGAAAGCTCAGGTTCTGTATCATCTGCAGGAATTTGAAAAGCTGATGCAGGCCAAATCTTATGTCGCTTCTTATAAATCATTTCTTGAAATTGTAGATACAGTTGTTTATCTTATGTTCGGCAGTCAGACCAAGACAAAGGACTTTGATGAATATGCCCTTAGGATTGACCCTGAGTTCGGCATCTTCTGGTGGTACATAAAGTCATTGCCCGCTGACGTTTCATGGTCGGAAGATAAGACTAGAATTGCAATTCTTTTGGGAATGTATTTTTTGGCAAATTATTAATTTCAATAATTAGTGTTTTGCAAATTTACTCTGGAGGCCACGCTCATGGATATTAATTCAGTTTGCATGGAATTAAAAAAGGGAGCCGAAGTTTTGGCCCTTCACGATGCAATTAAAAAAAATCACGCACTTCAAGCTGTATCAGATTCAATCGAAAAAAATAAAGCTGAAATTTTAAAGGCAAATGCAATCGATGTGGAAAATGCACGCGCATCTGGAATGACAGAGGCCCTGATAGACCGCCTTTCTCTTGATGACAAAAAAATCGCTTCCATGATAGCAGGCTTAAAGACAATTATCATGCAGGAAGATCCCATCGGAAAGGATGTCGCAGGCTGGACCACTCCCGCAGGAATGACCATAAGGCAGACACGGGTTCCTCTTGGTGTTGTCGCCATAATCTACGAAAGCCGCCCGAATGTTACGGTGGACGCTTTTGCATTGGCATATAAGAGTGGAAACGCAATTCTGCTCAGGGGTTCATCTTCTGCAATCAATTCAAACAACGCGATTACAAAGGCCATTGTTCAGGGATTAAAGGATGCCGGTGAAGACGGAGTTCCTTCTGCAATACACCTGTGTCAGAGCACGGACCATTCCGATGTGGACCAGATATTGAATGCAGTGGGACTTATCGATGTTGTTCTTCCACGTGGCGGTTCAAAGCTCATAAATGCTGTGGTTCAAAACGCCCATATTCCGGTAATCGAAACTGGTGCAGGCGTGTGTCACCTTTATGTTGATTCAGACGGAGACCTGGAGATGGCTGCCAAAATTGCAAAGAATGCCAAAATGCAGAGGCCAGGCGTGTGCAATGCCATAGAAACGATTCTTGTAAACCGCTCGGTGGCAAAGGACTTCCTTCCGTTGATGGCACGTGAGTTTGACGGCAAGGTTCTTGTAAAGGCAGACAAGGAAAGCCATGCAATCTTACAGGGCATTGTTCCATCCGAAAAGCTTGTTGAGGCACAGGAAAGCGATTTTGGTTACGAGTTCCTTGACTATATCATCGCAGTAAAGACTGTTTCTTCCGTAGATGAGGCGATCCAGCACATCAACACCCACAACACAAAGCACAGCGAATGCATCATCACGAACAACCGTGCAACCGCAAGGAAATTCCAGAAGCAGGTTGATGCGGCATGTGTTTATGTAAACGCAAGCACACGCTTTACTGATGGCGGAGAATTCGGTTTTGGAGCGGAACTTGGAATAAGCACGCAAAAGCTTCATATACGCGGTCCCATGGGTGTAACGGCTTTGACCACGACAAAATTCTTGATTGACGGGGACGGACAGATACGATGACAGTTCAGGAAACCATACAGAACGCAAAAAAGATAGTGGTAAAGTTCGGAAGCAATTCCCTTGCCAAAGAAGACGGTACAATCAACATAGATTTTTTGAATACCCTTGCCGTAAGCTGTTCAAGGCTTATTTCTCAGGGCAAGCAGATAATAATCGTTTCGTCAGGAGCCCAAGTTGCGGGACTTTCTGCCATTGACGGATGGGCGCACAAAAAGGACATGCACTACAGGCAGGCCCTCTGTGCCATAGGTCAGGTGGAACTGATGGACAAGTGGAGGGCGGCGTTTGCAAAACAGAACGTGCATGTGGCCCAGCTTTTGTTCATCAAGGAAGATTTTGAAGACTATCATCACACGCTCAACATGAGGAACACGCTTTTTACCCTTGTGGACGAAGGTGTGGTTCCTATCATCAACGAAAACGACAGCGTTTCATTTGAAGAAAACAGCATTGGCGACAACGACAACCTTTCCGCCCTAACTGCCATCTTGTGGAGTGCCGACCTACTCATCCTCTTTAGCGACATAGACGGAGTTTACACGGACAACCCCAAGACAAACCCCAACGCAAAGCTGGTGGAAGAAGTAAGTGACATTCCGGCTCTTCTTGAATCCATCACAATCGGAAAGACAAACAGCTTCGGAACCGGAGGAATCAAGACAAAGATTCAGGCTGCGGAAAAAGTAACCTCACACGGCATTCCGATGATTCTTGCAAACAGCAAAAACGAAAAGCCCCTTGCATCCCTCATTGACGGAAGCAAAAAGGGAACCCTGTTTTTAACAAACGAATCAAGCGTTAATCCGCACTGACGGCATTAGAATAAAAGCAATACGGGAGGAATAATATGAAAGACTTGAACGAAATAAAAATCGGCTGCATAGGAACAGGAATGATGGGAGGTGCCTTGATGCAGGGCATCTCAAAGAAATTTACTGCAGCAAATATTTTTGTAACGGATGCTGACTTTTCAAAGGCTTCTGATTATGCCCGGACTTATGGGCTCAACGTGCTTAAAACAAACGCAGAGATTGTAACCACAAGCGACATCATTTTCCTTGCCGTAAAGCCTGCCTATGTCAAGACAGTGCTTCAGGAAATCAAACCGCATTTTACAGAGAACAAGGTGCTTGTATCTATGGCGGCGGGAGTTTCCATCTCTACACTTCAGTCTGCATTGAATGACAGCGGACTTTCTGCCCCCGACGGAAACAGCGTAATGCCACATATCATACGCATCATGCCGAATCTTCCGGCAACAGTCGGAGAAGCAATGATTGCCATTAGCCCCAGCACGGACGTAAAGAATGATGAGACGGAAGCTGTTAAGGCTCTTCTTAATTCATGTGGAAAGGCAGAAGTTGTTCCGGAAAAACTCATGGACGGTGTAACGGCTGTAAGCGGTTCAGGTCCTGCATATGCATTTTTGTTCATTGAGGCATTGGCGGATGCGGCTGTACGTTTTGGAATGCCCAGGGCTCAGGCGTACATCTATGCTGCCCAGACATTGCGAGGAGCTGCTACAATGGCACTTGAGGATGAGCGTTCAATCAGCGACCTAAAGGATGCGGTATGCTCTCCGGCAGGCACCACAATCGAAGGTGTAATCGCCCTGGAAAAGCACAATTTCCGTGGAGCAGTAATCGATGCAGCCACAGCCGCCTACAACAAGTCGGTTGAGCTGGGCCGCAAATAATCTCTTAGTTGTATCTTATTTTCTGCCAGATGTCGTGAACCTTGTCCAGGTCGTCACCGAGGTCAAGCTTTAATGTGCAGTTATATGCCTGCTGAGCATCATACATTGACGGCTCTGTAGTGAACTGAAGTGCCTCAAGATTTACGACACAAGGATAGTGGAATTCATCAATAAAGATTGCATAATTCTCAGGACGGTGGATAAAGTTGATGAACTCGTTTGCAAGTTCTGCATGCGGAGCATCCTTTAGGATTACCATGCTGTCCAGAGTGGCGGGACCTCCTTCTTCCGGAATAAAGAAATCAATTGTTTCTTCCCAGCGGCTCTTGTCCACTTCTCCAAATACAATCTCCGGATAACCCTGACACAACCAGAAATCTCCAGATGCAAAAGTCTTGCCGAAACCTTCAGCATCAAATTTTGCAAGATTGGGCTTCCATTTATTTGAAATCAACTCATAGGCGGCATTCAAATCTGCATCAGAGGTGCTGTTCATGTCCTTTCCCTGATACAAAAGGGCACATCCAATAACCTCGCGCATTTCATCCATCATGGTTGAATGTCCTGCAAACTGTGGGTCTTCAAAAATATCATAGTCACGTGAATAATCGGGATTGGTAACCTTTGTTTTATTGACCATAATTCCTGTTGCACTTAAGGCATAAGGAACAGCGTATTTCATGTCGGGATCGTAGTCGGCTTTTTCCAGAATCACAGGATTGATTTTGCTGCGGTTTGTAAATTTACTCTGGTCAATTTCCTGGAGCATTCCCTGCTTGATCATTATGGAAACAAAATCGTTGGAAGGAATTACAACATCATAACCTTTTGCACCTGCCCTGAGCTTTGCATACATCTCATCACAAGTTGAATAGCTGTCGAGTTTTACGGTACAGTTGAATTCTTTTTCGAATGCCTGGACTACTTCTTCTGGAGTGTAATATGTCCAGTTATACAGATACAATGTGCGGTCGTCTTTTTTTGAGCATGAAGACAAGGTGAAAAATGCTGCGGCGCATAAAAGGCCGGAAAGGATTTTGTTGAAGCGTTTCAATTTGAATACTCCTAAGTGTTTGTTTTTATGTGGTTATACCCCAATATTTGGGAGGTCCCCTTTATGGAAACCTCCTTTAGACTTGTGCGTGGACTTGCACACACTTTGTGCCACATGGAGCTCCGACGGAGATAGTGGCACGTCTATAGTTAATTAGTCAGCAAAACGGATGTCCTGCCATCTTTCGTTGAATTTGTCCAGCCCTTCACCGATGTCAACCTTTAAGGTACAGTTATCCATCTCGCTTGCCTTGTACATAGGCTTGCTTGTCATGTATGGCTCGGCCTTCATGTTAACGAAGCATGGGAAGTTGAATGCATCAAGGAATTTTGCATAGACTTCCGGGCGATGGATGTAGTTGATGAATTCGTTTGCGAGCTCGGCATGCTTTGAATCCTTGAGGATGCACATGCTGTCCAGATATGCGGCTCCTCCCTCCTGTGGAATGAAGAAGTCGATTGTTTCATCCCATTTGTCCTCTGGAACTTCACCATAGACTACTTCTGCATAACCGTGGCACAGCCAGAAATCTCCTGAGGCAAAAGATTTTCCAAAACCTTCTGCATCAAATTTTACAAGATTCGGCTTCCATTTTTCCTGAATCAGTTTTGTGGCAGCATCCAGTTCTGCATCAGAAAGGCTGTTTACGTCATATCCAAGGTGGGCAAGAGCATCACCCATAACCTCGCGCATGTCGTCCATCATTGTTGCATGTCCCGCAAACTGTGGGTCTTCAAAAATGCTCCAGTCGCGTGCATAGTTTCCGCCCGGTACCTTGGTTTTGTTTACAAGGACACCGGCAGCGCCAAAATAATATGGAACAGCGTACTTCATGGTTGGATCATAGGTTGCCTTTTCCAAAACGAGCGGGTTGATGTTTCCCTTGTTGGTCATCTTTGACTGGTCGATTTCCTGGAACATTCCCTGACCGATCATGATGGAGACATAATCCTGGGAAGGAACAACAATGTCATATCCCTTTGCACCGGCACGGAGCTTTGAGTACATCTCTTCGTTGGAAGCATAACTGTCAACTTTTACAGTACAATCGAATTCCTTCTCAAAATCCCGCAGGACTTCATCCGGAGTGTAGTACGTCCAGTTATAAAGATACAATGTCTTGCCGTCATCTTTTGAACAAGAAGCAAGACCCATTACTGCAGCAACTGCAGCCGTAACAAAAACTGTGGTGATACTTTTCTTCATTAAAGTATCCTCCTGAACCTTAATATGTACGAATAAATGTGAGGTTACCCTATTGACGCTCTTATGTCAATAGAAAGTTGAAAAATGAAAGCGGAAAGTTGAAGGCTGTTTCAAACGGGAAAAACCGTCATTTCGTGAAGTATGAAATTGAATATTCGCCGATTTCCTTAAATCCCAGGGAACGGTAAAGCAAAAGGGCAGGTAAATTGCGTTGCCCCGCAAAAAGAACGGCCCTCCTGCCTTCTAAAGCCGTCTTTTGAATCAAGCTGGACATCAAAAAAGAAGCAAAACCTTTGCCTCGGTATTCCGGAGCAGTAAATACCCCTCCCACAAGCTCGTAGCGGGGGCTTCTGGCATTGATTTGGGCTTTTGCACATATTTTACCCTCTGCAGTTTTAAGGGCATACACAAAGCCTTTTTTTACGGCACGGTCCAAACTCAGGCGTTCAACAGGGGGATTCAGCTTCATTTTTTTAGGCAGCACTTCTTCCTTTATGTATTCAAGCTGAAGGGGCATCATTTCCTCCGAGTCCTTCTTGCAGCACTGGAAAAAAGTGATTCCAGGAATGACCTTTGATTCAGGAGGAGCTTCATGTTTGAAAAAATAAAAAAGACGCTCTTCTTCCAAAGATTGGGTTGCCGCCGCATACAAGGCAGTTTTAGCGATTCTGCAGAATTCAATTTTACCGGAAAGGCAAAAAACGCGATGATTGTAGAAAAAGTCCTGAAGGGCATCCTTTACGTTCTGTCTGTCATACGGAAGGCATGGAAGAACCAGCTGACCCCTTGTATATGAAAAGACTCCGTGCATGGTTCCACTTGAATCAATAATGCAGAAAACATCTTGGGGAGTTTCTTCTATCATTCCATAAAGACGGCAGCAGACATCCTCAAAGGGTGACACAAATGCCTTGGCCTTGTTTGCAAGCAGGGAGGATTTGTTCAGTCCCCTTACTTCCAGAGTCTGAAATTCCATCGGTTCATTTAGTTGCGGAACGAATGGATTGGAGCCGGAATCTTTCCACCGCGGTTGATGAAGTCCGCACAGCTGAACTGATTTACGTCGATTACAGGACAGCCACCCAAAAGGCCTCCGAATTCAACCCAGTCACCTGCCTTTTTGCCAGGAGCGGGAATAAGGCGTACAGCCGTGGTCTTGTTGTTTACCATGCCGATTGCCATTTCATCTGCCATGATGCCGCTTATTGTCGTTGCAGGAGTGTCTCCAGGGATTGCTATCATGTCCAAACCGACAGAGCAAACGCAGGTCATTGCCTCAAGCTTTTCCAGGGTGATTGAATGCTGCTTTACCGCGTTGATCATTCCTTCGTCTTCGCTTACAGGGATGAATGCACCGCTCAATCCGCCTACGTTCGTACTTGCCATGACACCACCTTTCTTTACCATATCGGTGAGCATTGCAAGGGCACATGTTGTTCCAGGGGCACCGGCACCTTCAAGTCCTATTTCCTCAAGGATACGGGCCACAGAGTCACCCACAGCAGGGGTTGGGGCAAGGGAAAGATCCAGGATACCGAAATCAACGCCAAGACGCTGGGCCGCCTCCATTCCGACAAGCTGTCCCATACGCGTAATCTTAAATGCCATCTTCTTGATTCCGTCAGCAAGTTCGTTTATAGGCCTACCCTTGAACTCTTTTGCCGCAGCCAGAATTACACCTGGACCTGAAACTCCGACGTTCAGCACGCAGTCACCTTCTCCCGGACCATGGAACGCACCCGCCATAAACGGATTGTCTTCCGGGGCATTGGTAAAGACGACAAGCTTTGCACAGCCGTTTACCGGTTTGTCTTTGGAAACTTCGGCCGTCTTCTTGATTATTTCTCCCATCAGCTTTACGGCGTTCATGTTGATGCCGCTCTTTGTGGTACCGACGTTTACGCTGGAGCATACACGTTCTGTTTCATTAAGGGCATCGGGAATTGATTCGATTAAAACCCTGTCACCTGGGGTTATGCCTTTCTGTACCAATGCAGAAAAACCGCCTACAAAATCAACGCCCAGTTCTTTGGCTATTTTATCCAGAGTGATTGCCCATTCTACATAGGATTTTTCTCCGCTTGGTTCCGCCACCATCGAGATTGGAGTAACGGAAATGCGCTTGTTGATGATTGGAACGCCAAATTCCTTTTCTATGTCCTGTCCCACTTTGACAAGGTTTTCCGCACGCTTCATGATCTTGTCATACATTTTCTGCCTGCTTTTTTTGCCGTCGTCGCAAGCACAGTCACGCAGGGAAATACCCATCGTAATTGCACGGACATCCAGCTTTTGCCGCATGAACATATTGACAGTTTCCTGAACTTCTACCGGTGAAAAAATCATAATAAACCTCGAAATAAAAAGCCCCTTAGCGGGTGGTTTATTATATAATGTTATGGGAAAGTGTTCAACTTCCCAAATACTAGAAATTCATCTGATTTATTGCTATACTATGCATGATTTAAGTATTGTTTTAGGGAGAATGTCATGCGTTTTGTGAGTACTAGAGACGGAAAGGCCAGCGTAAGTTTTCAAGAGGCTATTTTGAACTGTATGCCGGAAGACGGAGGCCTTTATGTTCCTACAGAGATAGAAAACCTGCGCAACTGGATTTTATATGCGGACGAGACGACTTCCTTTGCAAATCTTGCGGGAACGCTTACATCGGGAATAATCAACAAAGAGTTTTCTCCGTTGATTTGTGAAAGAATTGCTACCCAGGCATTTGTTTTTGAGCCAAAGGTAAGGCAGCTTGATAAAAACCTGTTCATTCTGGAGCTGTATCACGGCCCCACAGGAACTTTCAAGGATTTTGGAACCGCTTATCTTGCCTGCACGCTTGAGACCATTTTGCAATACACAGGTCAAAAGTCAATCCTGCTTGATGCCACCACCGGTGAACTTGGTTCATGTATGGCCCTGGCATTGCGCGGTAAAAAGCTGGTCAAGTCGGTTCTGCTTTATCCAAAGGGAACTGTCCGTGGAATAAAAGAAAGCGACCTTGTGTGGAATGGTGGAAACATTTATCCGATTGAAGTTGAAGGAACATTCGCGGACTGCAGGAACCTGGTGCGGGAGATTTTTTCCAAAAGTGAATTGATAAAAAAATATCACCTGACTCTTGGAAACACGGCAAACATCGGACGGCTTTTGCCACAGACTTTCTTCTATACCTATGCCTTTACACAGATTAAAAAGCTTGTCTCGGGAAGCATCTTTTATGCAATGAGCGCAGGAAACTACGGCAACCTCATCTCAGGCCTGTACAGCTGGCAGCTGTCGCTTCCGGTAAACGGCTTCATTCTTCCCACTACGGAAAACCTTACACTTGACCCACGCGGCGACGTTCAGGTTTTGGACAGCATGATTCCCATGGAAAAGCGCCACCCTGCGGATCCCGCCGACCCGTCCAACCTTGAGCGTCTTGAGCACCTCTTTAAGGAAAACGCCCTTATGATGAGGAGCTTTGTCTATCCCGCGCCTGTATCTGAGGAAGACAAGGAAAAAGCATGTAAGGAACTCTACATGAAGTACAAGGTTTATGCAGACAGTGAGACCAGTGCGGCTTATGCGGCTGCAAAAGCCAGGGCAGACATCATCGAGGACGAAGACAGTTCTGTTGTTCTTGTTGCACGTAACGCTCCCGAACTGGACGCTTCATTCATTCGCCATAACCTGGGTGCTGAACCTGCGGCAAGTCCTGAGATTGCATCTGCCTTTGAAAAGATTTCCATTGACCGCCCGGCGATTAAACCGGACGATGTGGATTCCGTCATTTCTGTTTTGAACTCTTTGAACCTGAGGCGGATTTTTTAACCTTACCTTTGGCAGACTTTTTATCCTCTTTTACCTCTTGAGTTTCCTTTTCCGCCTTGATTTCTTTGACGGCTGTTTTTTTCCGTGCAGATGTCTTCGGGTTCGGGTTAAGGGCAGTAAGGAATTTCTCTACCTGATACTCTGAGCTTTCTTTTGCGGCAATAAGTGTCCTGTAAAGCCTGTAAATCTGTTCACGCAGAATTCTTGGGCTGAACATTGTAATCGCAGCAAGGCAGAACCACATGGCGCTTTCCATTTTCTCCTTATTGAACCATTTGATTCCGTTGAATTCGTTTGTTCCAACAAGAAGGTCGGAGTATGGTCCGTCCACCAGAAGCTTTGCTGACTCGTAGGTCGACTTTGCAAAACTTGAGGCACCGAAGTTAAAGTCACGAACGCGCATCATAAAGAAGAGGCTTCGGAACGTCTCTTTCATTCCTGGGGCCTTGATGTCGGCTTTTCCCAGAAGCTCAGTAAGTTTCCTGTCGTAAGACCATGTAAGGCAGTTTTTGCGGCCTGCACTTGAAACAATGGCAAATGCACTAAGGATTTCCGGGGCACAGTCGTAATTCATCAGGCCACTGTAGAGTACGTTTTCCTGTGTGGTCTTGAACGCGGTGTCCGAGATTTTATTGCGGGTAACGCTTGTTCCATCCTTTGTGCTTTTTACTCCCTGGGCATTGGTCATTGTCGTGGCAAGATATTCAATCTGACGGCAGAATGACTTGAAGCGGTCCTCGGGTGTGGATTCGGTTGCCTTTTTGCTTACGCGCATTTCTTTTTGAGTACCTGTCGCCTTGCTGTGTTTCTTTGTCTTCTTTTCGTTTTCCTCTGCAAGCCGTTGCTTTTCACGAATCTGTTCCGCTTCAAATGCAAACTCGCTTTCCTTTTCGTAATATGCAAGAGCGGCTTCCCTGGCAGAATCAAATACGGTCTTCAAATCAGGAAGTGTCTTCTTGTTTGCCTTGAGTACTGCAACAGGTGTAAACAGATTGTGCAGTGATTCCAGAAGTTCCGGAGTGGCGAATTTTGCAAGGGCTGCATAAAGATCCTTGTAGCGGTATTCTTCCCATGCAACCTCAAGGTCGGGTACACCAGAGCCTGCCAGAAGCTCACACAGCTTTGCGTATTTTCCTTCGACCGTGTCTGTAACCTGCTGAACGTCAAGATAGACCTGGTATTCAAATCCGTTAAGGGCAACAAACATTCCCTGGTTGATGATGTCGTCGCTTTTACGCACAAACCATAGTCCGCTCTTGTGCTCACGGAAAATCATGAAGTGGTCGTTTCCGGAAGTAAGCCCGATACCTTCTGCAAGAGAGCGCGTGTACATCTGAATGTCATTTTCTCCGCTGCCAGTCTTTACCGCATATTCGCATGACTGCTTTATCCAGCCGGCAGCCCTTTCGTACTTGTTGTTGTAGAACACGATTGTCCTTTCCGCACCGGCTCCGTTTGAATAGGCAAAGATGTTTTCGTTTACCTGACCGTTGTTCCACACGTCGTAGAAGAGGAAGTTTTCCACGCCAGAGAAAAGATAGCGCTTGTGCAGGAGCGGGAAGATGTCGTGCCAGTGTCTGTCCACAAGTCCCTGATCCGGTTTTTCATCGCGGTAGGCCCTTGTGTATTCCATTCCGTATTTTTCCTCAAAGCCTTCGATCTGACCGTGGCCGAACATCGGGAGTCCAGGCATCGTAATCATCAGGGTACAGACGCCAAAGTATTTGTCTCCCTTTCCGAACTGTGCAACGGCTGTTTCCTCGTCAGGGTTGTTCATGAAGTTGACGAATCTTTTCAGAACCTGGGGATCAAACTTGATTGTATTCTTTACAGTGTCGCGGTATTTCTGGTTTTCCTCTTTCTTGAGCATGTTCATGAATGCGGAGTTGTATACACGGTGCATTCCCAGCGTACGTGTAAAGTATCCTTCCATCATCCAGAATGCTTCGGCAAGCAAAAGAGTGTCAGGCATTTCCTGGGCACAGCGGTCAACAACCTCCCTCCAGAATTCATTGGGGAGTGCGGCCTCAAACTGTTCCGTGGTAAGTGCATGCTGGCTTCTTGTTGCAATGTCTCCACCATGTCCCGGCTCCGGATACCAAAGGCGTCGTATGTGTTTTTTTGCAAGAACCATTGCGGCATCAAAGCGTATGATGGGGAAGTTGGCGGCTACCTTCATAATCTGCTGGATTACGGCTTCCCTTGCGGCGGGATTCAAAAAGTCAATCTGGGCCGTATCGTTCCATGGCATGCCTGTTCCGTCGTTTCCGTGGTAGATGTATGTAACGTCTCCCGTCTGGTTGTCCACACGCTTAAAGCATACCGCACAGTCGCTCTTGGAGTAGTAGTGGTCTTCAAGATAAAGCGAGACCCTTCCGTCCTGACTCAGGTTTTCTCCGTTGAACGAATACTGGGGGAAGGGGCAGTCCTTGGTGGTGATGAAGAGGTCGGGGTGTTCAATGACCCATTTTCCGTCCATGCCCGTGTGGTTTGGAACCATGTCAGATGCAAGCCTGATTCCACGTGCCCAGCAACGCCTGCGCAAATTGTCCAGGGCCTCCCATCCGCCAAGATTTCCTGCAATCTCATAATCCAAAAGTGAATATGCAGAAGCGGCCGCCTCCGGGTTTCCGTTAATCTGCTTGATTCTTTTTGAAGCATAACTGCGTTCCCACAGACCGATGAGCCACAGCCCCGTAAAGCCTTCGTCACGCAGACGGTTGAGTTCTTCATCCGGAATCTGATCCAGACGCGTAATGTCACGGCCATACTGCTTGCTCAACTGGAAGAGCCACACCAGTACAGTCTTTGCCATCAAGACAACCTTTGGCATCCATTCCTGATCCGGACTGAATCGTTCATATTCCTGCATCAGGTTTTCGTATGAATATGCGTCCATGGAAACTTCACCGCCGTTAATCGGAGACCACGATGCCTTTTCTTCCTCGGTGATTGTGTCGATTCCTTCCAGCAAACGCTTGAGCCATTCTCCCAGAAGGTCTGCCCAGTAAGTGCGGATGTAGTCAAGCTGTCCCTTGAGTGATGTCGGGGATGCAATGACAGGTTCCTTTAGCATGTCGATGAGGTTGTTGTCCTTTGGCCCAAAAACCGGCTGGGTCATGAAGAATGCCTTTATCTGGTTCCACGTTTTGATGTATGTCGGATTTGTATTCAGCTTGGTGTCGTCAAATAAAATCTGAAACGGATGGAACGCAGGATTTTCGTTTGCAAGGTGAAGCATGACAAGTTCTTCCAGAACCTGTTCCCTGTTGCTCCTCTGTTTTCCTGTTCCCGGATCAATTGCCGACTGAATCAGGTAATCGCTTGCAGTGAGTTTTTTCTGATAAACTGCGACCGGTGGAAATTCTTCCATAAATTGCATGAGGAGCGAATCAATCTTGTCCTTTCCAAAATATGTGTCCAAATCGGAAAGAAGATTGGTGAACGCAAGCGGTGCCTTGTCGCGACGGAAAAGCATGCACACATAATGGAATATCTCATCGATAAGTCCCATTGCGTTGAGGGAGCCTGCTGAGACCTGTTTTTCATCCTGACCGCGATCCTTGAACACTTGATTCAGTTTTACCTGGAATGTCCTTACGGCCTTTAAATCTGCAAAAATTACGTTGCCGCTTGAACTGTACAAAGTCTGATCAAACTGACACAAATCCCTGATTGTCCGACTGATGTGAAATTCATTGTAAGAAAATTTCATCTCTTCCTCCGCTAATTGACCGCAGCATGAATGACTGCAATCTCCTTTATTTTATTTATGAGTTCTTCGTTTTGAATCAAATCTTCAACTTTAACCGGCATCCTGTACGTCCAGTTCCAGTCGTTAACGGTACCGGGAATGTTTATCCTTTCCTGAGAAGCATCTTCTGCATAATACTTCTGGTCAAGGTAAAGGTAATCCTGAATAGGGTTCACATACCATGCGCTCTTTGCCCTGGAACCTGACTTTAAGATATAGCCGCAAAGCTCGGGAGTAAACGGTGCTTCTTCGCTTATCTCTCCGCCTGCCATCTTTATGAATTCCCGCACGGAATCCTTTTCGTCCTGCCACCATTGCCGTATTGTTGAGCTGTCATGCACTGACACCGTTGCAACAGATAGTTCCGGATAACTTGAAAAATCCTCATAAGGCCACGGCTGATTCTGCCAGTCACGAGTCCACCTGATTACCCTGAGGCTTGCAATGTCCAATGCCTGCAAAACTTCCGTCATGATGGGAAGGTGAATGCCAAGGTCTTCGGCACAGGGCTGCATTTCAGAAGATGAAACGATTGGTCCAAGAACACCATGCGCATGATTCTTCCACAGCTCGTTTTCCTTTAGCTCAAGCTTTTCAAATACTTCAAGCAGCGAATCCTTTTCTTGGTCACTAAGGCTCTTCCATGCAGTTGAATCCGAATAGGACCACACCGGGATGAATGTGTTTTTCTTGATTTCGATTAATGTCCGGTCCAGCCATTTTTTTGCAAGCGCATCCTGAATTTTCTTGTTCAGCTCAAAGTCATCGCTAAATGCAGTTGAATAAATCTGACTGTCAAATTGAATTTCCTTCCTGAACGTCCAGAGTTCTTCATCACCGATTCTGTCACACACCTTGCCAAGAAGTTCCCTTGCGTAATCCCATGAGCCCGTGATGTCGCCGATTACCTGGGTGGGTATGTGCGTCCATGAAAGCCATTTAATCCTTGCGTCGTCAAATCCCGCTTCCTCAAGAATCTTTTTCTTTATCGTGCAGCATGGATGGGCATAACCAAGGTAGGCTGTCGTTTCGTTTTTGTTCACCGCCCAAATCCTGAAGAACCCGAGAACATGGTCCAGCCTGTAGGCATCGTAAAATTTTGATGCAACGGAAATGCGTTCCTTCCACCATGTGAATGAATCTGATGAAATGCGGTCCCAGTCGTAAATCGGAAGCCCCCACCTTTGTCCTGTGGGATTGTCACCGTCGGGAGGAGAGCCTGCAACAAATTCACTGTTGAAGAATTCAGGCCACGCCCAGCAGTCCACGCTGTCCTCGTTCATCAAAATGGGAATGTCGCCTTTGAGGATTATGCCTTTTTCCTTGACGTAGTTTGCGGCATCCAGAAACTGTTTTGAGGCAATCATCTGGCACCACACATAAAAATTGTGGCTTGAACGCAAAGCGCGGTTGTTCCACCTGAGCTCAATCTGATGGCGGTTCATCCTGGCCTTGTCTTGGTCCCATTCCTTCCAGTGGGCCTGGGAGTAAACGTCCTTTAGGTTCTTGAACACGGCATAGGGAATGACCCAATGATTCTTTGCAACAAATTCTTCAACCTCAACATTAAACTCATGTGAGATTGCGGCAGGAGAATCAGACGTGACAACCCTTACTGTTGGTGTTGAACCTGACCTTGCACCATGTTTTGAGGCCATTTTCTTTTCAAGATGATCGTACAAAAGATGAAGGAGCCTTATTTTTTCTGCACACACATGCTCATAGTCAAATCGCGGACTGTATTTTGCCTTTTTTACATAAGCCTTGTACGCCGCAGAAAAGGTCCTGTTGTTCTGCATTGCATCGTCAAAACCTGTAATCGCATTTATCCTGATGTATACTGGATGAAGCGCACACGACGAAAGGGCGGAATATGGAGAAGACTGGGATGCTGTGTCATTTACCGGTAAAAGCTGCAGGACAGAAAGATTGCTTTTTGCACAAAAATCCGCAAAATCCCTGAGCGCATAAAAATCACCTATGTCCGGGCAGTCCTTGGTATACAAAGCCGCCAGCGGAACCACAACACCAGTTTTCCTTTCCATACAATTCCCTGAATAATTATCAGATTAGCTGCCGAGTTTTAATAAAATACCCTAAAAACTGGCTCCCAGCGAGATCTGCCCCGAAAAAAGGCTTCCGCGCTTCGCTTGTGCAGATTTTTTTCGGTTCAGCCTCTCGCTTCCGCCAGTTTTTCCTATTCCATCACAATTCGACAGCTAATCTACTGATTATTATATCATATAATAAGGAAAAGGAAAGAAAAAAATGGAAGAATTTTATTTTTCAGAATATTTTAAGGATTACAGGAACTTCCCGATGGGATGCCTATATTCCCACAAAATCGCCAGGTTGTGTTAATTCATAATTCATAATTCTTAATTATGCATTATGCATTCTTAATTGATCAGCGATTTCCTGCACTTTTTCCAGCGGGAGTCCAATGCAGCGTGAGACTTTTTCTACAGAATCACCTTCCCGCAAGAAATTCTCAGCGGATTCAATGGCTTTCTGGGAGGAACCTAGCTGAATACCCTGTTGTATTCCTTGTTGTCGACCTTTCTCCTCGCCTCTGGAATATGCGGACTTTTCCCGGGAGATGCAGTCGTGGACAAAGCGCTCGTAGCCGTACTGGTTCTCCCATTCCTGCTGGTCGCGGCTCATCGTGTTTAGAAGTGTCTGTGCCATCTTCATCTCCTCCTGTCGCAAGCTGTCGCTTGCTCTTAGAGTTTTTACTTGCTCGCGAAGGCTCGTATTTTTTGCAGACAAAAAACCGTAAAAACTCTCATCAAAAAGCATAGCCCAGAATTCAATTTCTGACAAGTCTCCCGGCCGCTTTTTCAATATGTCCCTAATTTTCGGCAGCTCAATGTAGTGTATCTGGACTATGTCGCTCAATACCCCTCCGTCATCCTTTTCCCTGTAGATGTAAGTGTGGTGAAGTCTTGTGTCATTCACAATCTTAAAGTCAAGGAACTGAATCTGATAGATGGCAGGAAGCCGGTCATACTGGTCTCCGCTGGAAAGTGAATTGTGGGTAAGTGCCGCCGCATAATAGACAGACCTCTTTACCTGGTCTTCCTGGTACATGCTGTTCTGCATCTCAACCTCTACCTCACTACCGTCATCAAGCCTGCAGTGTATGTCAAGACGCGGGAATTTGCCGTCCAGCCGTGTAGGTAGAATCTCGGGATTAAGGACAGTCGTGTCCATGACGTTTTTTCCTATGACCGCCGAAAGCATCTTTTTCCTGCAGTAAGCCGATTCAATGCATTCCTTGGAGAAGAAGGACTTGAATACGATGTCGTTTTTGAGGTTAAGGAGCTTTTTCTGTGCGACTGCCTCTGAAGCCTTTTGTCTGACCTCATCATCGATTATGATCTGATAATGAAGCCTTTCTGTTGGAGTTATGGAACTGTCATTCATAATTACCTCTCTGTTATGTTTTCCCTCCCATATTCTAATTAGCAAGTAACCTGACGTTTTTAACAATTTTTAGAGGAAATTTTTGAATTTTTTTTGTCACGCGGATTGACGCAAGATTGCGCTTGCTTAAGAGTTTTGCTTTGCTCGCAAAGGCTCACATTTTTCCTTTGGAAAAAACATCAAAACTCTGCAGTACATTCGAGTGTTATTCTTTAAAAGGATTTGTGTTTGTTTGGTTCTGGGGTTAGTGGAAGTTTGCTGGTGTAAGAGGATATCGTTTACTTATACCAGAAAGCAAGATGAGAACTCCAATCAGCAAGGCAACAAAAATTTTAAAGATTTTCCGTAGGAAAATCGAATCCGCGTGACAACACTTTTTTTTCAATCACCCGCCAGCAAGAGATAAAGCAAATCAGCATGACAAGCTCAATTCATAATTCTTAATTAACTTTCATTTCCAAGCTCATGGCTTCAAAATCATCCCCGTTGATGCAGAAGCGGTCCATATCCACGTGGCCATTTGTAAAAGTGACACCTTCCGCCTCAAGCTTTTCCTGCTGGACCAGGGGGCCTCCGAATGCAAAACTTCCCGAGCAATATCCCTTTGCGTTTACGACACGGTGGCACGGGGTTATGGTGTTGTCTGGATTTTGATGCAGCACGTTTCCGACGTAACGGCGCAGGTTACAGTTCCCTGCAAGAGCCGCTATCTGAGAATATGTCGCAACTTTCCCGGATGGAATGAGCCGAACCGCCCTGTAGATTTTTTCCGCAAGATTTTCGTTCATGCTGATTTTTACCCGCTTGAATTGTGAATGTAGCTTCAGTATAGGGGCAGAGTGAGATTTGGTCAAGAAATGTTTTGTGGAGTGGCAAACTTTTAATTCATAATTCATAATGTATAATTCATAATTTGATAATTCACAATTAGTAATTCTTAATTCTTAATTAGACTCTCATCTTCCCCTCGACTATTTGATATAAAAAGGTTAGAATGGGGGACGAGGTGTAATATGGCAGAAAGTGCAGACAAAAAATACAATGTTGAAAGCTTCAATCTGGATCATACAAAGGTCACTGCTCCGTTTGTCAGGGTGGCTTCTAAAAAGGTAGGAGAAAAGGGTGATGTCGTTACCAAATTTGACATTCGCTTTTGCCAGCCCAACAAGGAATTCATGCCGACGGGTGCAATTCATACTCTGGAACATCTGGTTGCAGAATATATCCGCGACGAAATGCCGGGTGTAATTGACTTTAGTCCCATGGGATGCAGGACAGGCTTTTATTTTACCGTCTGGGGCGATTTGGACGAGGAACCTGTGGCAAAACATTTTGTAAACGTGCTTTCCAAGGTGGCCGTCTGGGATAGGGAAATTCCTGCCGCTACCGAAGTTGAATGCGGAAATTACCGCGACCATGATCTGGAGACGGCAAAGGCCCTTGCCCAGAAATGGGTCGACGGGATTACAAAATACGGCTGGAACTGCTACAAATAATCCTGCTGAATGAATCTTCTGGTCAAACTTAAAGAAACAGTTTTATCCGTACTCCCGATTATGGCACTGGTCCTTCTTCTGGGGCTTACTGTGGCTCCTCTTGGGGCCCAGCTGCTTGTCCGATTTGTAATCGGGGGCATTCTCCTGATGCTGGGACTTACGCTCTTTTTGCAGGGTGTTGACATAGGCATCCTTCCCATTGGAGAAAAAATCGGATCAGCCCTTACGTCAAAACGCAACCTGCTCCTTTTGCTTGGGGCCTCCTTTGTAATCGGTTTTATGGTGACTGTGGCGGAACCCGACGTTCAGGTGCTTACAGGGCAGATTCAAAAGGTTGTTTCTTCCGTAAACCGGTGGGGCATGGTCATCATGATTGCTTCCGGTGTGGCACTTTTCATGATGCTGGGTCTTTTGCGCACTATGCTCAACTGGCCTCTGTCCGTGGTACTAATCATTGCATATGTCCTTCTGTTTGCACTTGCGTTCCTGTGTCCAAAGGAATATCAGGCTGTGGCATTTGATTCCGGGGGGGCTACTACAGGCCCCATGACAGTTCCGTTCATCATGGCATTGGGTGTGGGTGTTGCGGCGGTTCGTTCAGGCGATAAAAACAACAGGCATGACAGCAATGAAGATTCTTTCGGGCTTACGGGCATTGCTTCAATTGGACCGATTGCGGCGGTGTGCGTGTACGGCCTCTTGAACTCTGCAAGTACAGATTCCCAGGTGCAGGCCTCCGATGCGGCGGTGGAACAAATCAGCGGAATTGCAGGCAAATTCTTTTCCCTCATTCCCCATGTGCTCAAGGAAGTTTCTCTGGCTCTGCTTCCCCTGCTTGTGATGTTTGCGGTTTTTCAGATTACATTGCTCAAGCTTCCAAAGGGTCAGATTCGAAGGACTGTAATTGGTCTTGCCTATAGTTTTGTGGGACTGTCACTTTTTCTTCTTGGTGTTAACGGCGGCTTTATGGATGCGGGTCAGGAACTCGGTCAGAAATTGGGTTCTCTTGCTCAGGGTGGATTTTCCGGATACACGGTTCTGCTGATTTTGGCGGCCCTTCTTTTTGGTGCCATAGTCGTGTGTGCCGAACCTGCCGTGTGGGTTTTGACGGAACAGGTGGAAGACCTTTCCAGCGGTAACATCAGCCGTAGGGCCATGCTCACTGCCCTGTCTGCGGGTGTGGCGGTTTCCGTTTCGCTTAGTGTCGTACGCGGGCTTTTGGGCTTTAACCTGTGGTTCATTTTAATTCCGGGGTATGCCATTGCCCTTGCACTGTCGTTTTTCTGTCCTCCCATGTTTACGGCGGTTGCCTTTGATTCGGGTGGAGTTGCAAGCGGTCCCATGACCAGCACCTTCATCCTGTCGTTTACGCTGGGTGCCTCAAGTGCTTCTGGAGGAAATCCTGTTACCGATGCCTTTGGTGTTATAGCTCTGGTTGCCATGACGCCTCTGATTGCAATTCAGGTTTTGGGAATCACATATAAATTCAAATTGCGCAAGCTAAAGAAAACGGGGGCAGCATGACAGATTTTGTTTTAATTGTGTCCATAGTTTCACACGGAAAGCAGGAACTTGTCACCGACTCTGCCGTCAGGGCCGGAAGTTTTGGCGGTACAACACTCAAGGGGCGGGGAATAAGCTCCAACTCCATTGTGGCCGCTCTGGGAATTGACAGCGTAAAGGATGTGGTCTACATCGTATGCCAGCGCAGTCAGGAAAGCAAAATAAGGAACAGCATCATTCAGGGGCTGTCCAGCGAAAAGAAACATACCGGATGCATTTTTACCGTGGGTGCGGATTCGCTGCTCAGGAAGGAAGAACTTGCACTGGAAAAAGGAGAATTGAACATGAACCAGAATTTCACGCATGATGTCATAAACGTAATTGTAAACAGGGGATTTGCCGACGACGTAATGGATGCCGCAAGAAAGGCCGGTGCCGGAGGAGGAACCGTAATCAACGCCCGTGGAACCGCACGCGAGGATGATGAGCGCTTTTTTGGCATGCACATAGTCCCCGAAAAGGAAATGCTGATTATCGTCGTGGAACATTCAAACAAGGACAAGGTGATGAACGCAATCCAAAACCTGGAATGTCTTTCTGAACCAGGAAGCGGAATCGTGTACACCCTGCCCGCAGAATCATTTGAACCGCTCGGAAGAAAATGAACCTGACAGAATCAACTGCCCCAGACTTTAACACCGAATCATTTTTTCATTATTTTGAGGAAGAAAGCAAAGGCATGATTCAACTTGAACGTGAAAAAGTCTTTGTTGCCCAGACTGTGGATTCAACCAACACAAGATTAAAGGTCCTTTTACAGGAATCCGGCACGCTTGTTGATGCAGACGGGACCATGACGGAACAAGGCTCAAGGTTACACAAAACCATTCTTGCCTCGGCATCCCAGACTTCAGGATACGGAAGGCTTTCCCGCTCCTTTTATTCACCGGACCAGAACGGCATCTATTTTTCATTCATATACATTCCGCAGGGCCCACTGTTTAATCCAGCCTTTTACACAGTCTCTTGTGCCGTTGCAGTTTCCCTTGCAGTTGAAGAATTGACCGGAATAAAGCCCAAAATCAAATGGGTGAACGATGTTTATGTGGAAAATAGGAAGGTTTGCGGCATTTTAAGCGAAGGCTTTTGTCCCCCAGGTGCGGACAGAGTTCAGGCAATGGTAATAGGAATAGGGATAAACCTTAGGACGGACAGTCTTGCCCTACCGGAGGAAATTAAGGACAAGGCGGGCGGTATACTGGATTCAACCAGTAAAAAAGAATGCCCCAGAGCCAGGTTGCTTGCCAAAACCATGTTCAAATGCCTTAGTTTTTTGGATGAAGGACGCGATTGCTGGAAAAATGTTGTCGGGGAATACAAAAAAAGGTCATATCTGGACGGAAAAATCGTAAGCGTTACACCAATTGTCGGTGAAAATACAAATGCATATCAGGCTAAGGTCATTGGAATAAACGACGAGGCTGAGCTTGAAGTTGAATGTGAGGACGGTTCAATTAAAAAGCTTTCTACCGGTGAAGTAACTTTACACGAGAACTAGCGCTTGTCCCTGATGAATGCCTTGTGCAGGCGGTCACTAAGGTTCTGGAGCTCATCTTCTGAATTGATGCCGAATTCTTTTAAGATGGAAGGCTCAAACTGACTGTAATCAACCATTCCCTCATGTACATGTGAAAGCAAATCGGCAACATAGATGATTCCAGTAAGCTTGCGGTATTCGTCCGGGGCAGTCAGCGGCTCGTGATGATAACGGATGACGTTAACGATGACCGGCGGGAAATTCCATTTTTCTGCAATTCTGGCACCGATTTCTCCGTGATTAACTCCAGCTACCATGCGTTCAAAAAGGACAGGGCTTACACCATGTTCTTCGCACAGCTTGAAGATCTGTTCCATTGTATCTGACTGGGCATTTTCAAAAACAAGCTTACCCATATCATGCAGAAGGCCACAGACATAACTGTCATCAATAAGGGCTCTTTCATTGGCACCACGGCAAAGACTGCGAGCCAGATTGTATGAGTAAAAGGCAACACAATATGAGTGATCCCACAGTGCTTTTCCGCTTTCATCCTCACTTCCCGGAAGGGCCTGGATGGAACCGATGGAGAACAGGATATTCTTGATTCCGCGTAAACCTGCAAGTTTAACTGCCTCTCCAATTGAATGGCATGGACTTGCAAGACCAAAAGCGGCAGAGTTGACCATACGCAAAAGTTCGGCGGTAAGGGACACGTCATTGGAAATCTTCTGTGCAATATCGCTCATCTTGCTGTTGGGGTCATTTATGACACGGTTTATCTCTGTTATGTTTTCAGGGAATTCAGGAAGTCCGTCAATAAGCTTGACAAAGGTTTCGGACAGTTCTGTGATATCATCCTGCATTTCCTGACTGAATGGCAAAATAAGTCTGGTGATTGTCTCGCCGTTTTCGCTTATAACCTGATAGTTTTCGTCGGTAAGGCCGATTTTCTTAAGAACAAGAATCATGATTACAAGACCAAGACCTGCACCCTCTGAATCGTCCAAAAGCTGGGCAAGACCTTCTTCTACTGACTTGTACTGCTGGGCACGGGTGATTTTGTCATGAATGCGCTTGTATTCAAACCCTGTCAGCTCGGCTTTGTTCCTTACTTCAATTTTTACACGGTTATTGCGGGTCTGCATGATGACCCTGATGTAAAGACCATGATCCTTCTGTTTCTGCAGATAATAGTCAATGTTATTCAGCGTATCTTCTTTGAAATGCTCCATTCCCTGGACATAATCAGCCTTGTTGTTTATATCCAGGTTGTGGTCCTCAAAATATATGCGTTTTGTATTTGCTTTTTTTGCATTGTTGGCAAGCTCTTTAAGGCAGTAAGACAGGCTTTCCACCATTTGAATCTGGTTCACTTCGGTTAAAAAAACCTTGAGCACTTCACCCATGTACTCTTCCATTTCATGAGGCAAAGTATATGTAGTAATAGTAAGAGGAATACCAGACTGAATAGCCATCCGGATTTTTGCAACATCTACTTCAATTTGTTTTTTCTGAGCCATCTCCAATACCTTAAATACGTTTTTTTTGAATGTATATAGATTATAACACAACTTTTCTGAATAAACAAGGCGAATTTTTTCAGTTTTTTTATAGGATTTTTTATGCTTTTTGTGCCAGGGATGCAGTTTGTTAAGCTAAAACTACTCCCATCCGATATGGACAGGAGCCGGTATTAGTCAGAGATTCCTCTATTTAAGCATCTGCTCTATCCGCTTGAGGTCGTTTTTGAGCGTTGAATTGTTAGGCACAAGCTTTAGGCCTTCTTCCACGACTTTCTTGGCTTCCTGATAATGCCCCTTATTTGCCAGATCTGCAAAATCGTTGTGGACCGTTATGGCATAATTGTTCTGGCTTTGGGTAAGGAGGTTCTTTATCTTGCTGCTTTTGGGTAATTCAGCTAATCCTGCCTTTGCGTAATCGATTGCTAAAAGATAATCTCCGGAATTAGCGGCATCCACAGCCAGCTGAAGATGGCAGTTTTCTATCTGACCGTCTATCTGCTTTTGTATGTCGGAAGGGCTTGCGACGGGAGATTTTTTCTGTTCACGAAGGAAAATGAGCTTTTGGTTTGGATCTTTTATTGTTGAAATCTTTTCCTGAATGCGGCTTAAGAAGATCATCTGCTCAATTATCTTTGTGTTTTCTGCGTCGAAGAGGTTCTTCCTCTGGTTAAAAAGCTCCTGGGCATAATCGGTATCGTTCTGCCTGCAATAGTATAGGATTGTGTTGTATCCCACATCCTGATAGTTTTTGAGCAATGCATTGGATTCTCCCCAACGGGAAATCACGGCATCCATCCATAAAAGTGAATCAAGGAATTTTTTTGCCCCCTGAAGTTCCGCGGCATAATTTGAACATACCGTATCAAAATCCGCACGGCTGTCGTTGTTGGTATTGTTCTTCTCTCCCTGCAGGAAAACCAGACGGACTACGGCATGTGCAACAGACGTATTGTAATCTTTTTTGTCCATCGTAAATGCACTGAGGTTACGTGAAATCAAACTCACGAGCATCCTGTCGCTGATGACGTGACGGCCACTGTATTGCCTGGTTGGAATGATTGCATAGGCTGTACCTGATTTGCCGGAAGAAATCTGCTTTTTTTTGCCTGGTTCAAAACCCATGGGATTAGTCGTTTCTACATCAATGTATTTTCCGTCGATTAAAACTGAACAAAAACAATGGTCGCTTGCCCTGTTGCCGATTACAGTAAGGCCCGCCGCCTTTGCCAGAGCGCTGTACAATACCGAGGCTGACACACAGTTGTAAGTTCCGTCTTCAAGAAGGGTGGTAAGCTTTGTCTGGTTCTTCTGATATTTCCACAGTTTCTTCTCGTACATCAGGGTGAGTATTGCCTCCGCACGTTCCCTTTCGCCCATGGACATGAAAGACCTGCTTGTTGCCTGTGCTTCAAGTTCAAGATACAGATTCATGTACTTCCTTTGGTCAACCAGGGGGTATTCGGAAAAGCTCAGGCCTGTGGCTATCATTTCGTGTGCAGAAAGAGTTGAACTGTCTGCATTTGATGTTGAATTGTACGTGTAATATGGCTCAAGAGGAGGAAATGTCTGGGAAAAAGCCGTGCCGCTTACAAGTGCAAGAATGAGGACCGCAAAAAATGGCCTTACTCCAGTTCTCTTAAATTCATTCATCCTTTTTGTCTCCTTTATTCAGGGGGTTCCGTATTGCACTTATTCTTTCAAGTAAAGGTGGATGATCGTAATTGAAAATGCAATAGATTTTGGGTGGAGTCAATTCGCTTAGGTTTTCCTTGTTCAGTTTGATCAGGGCAGAAATCAAGGGTTCTCCGCTTCCGCACAGTTCCGCACTGAATGCATCCGCCTGGAATTCATCATGCCTGCTTGCCGCGTTTGAAATGAGGGAAACGACCCACAGCCAGTCACCAAATATGATTGGAATTAAAAATACGCCAAAGAATTTGAAATATTCCGGAATCACAAGGCCTGAGGTCATCATTCCGAATCCCTGATACAAGGACGGATTTTTGATTAAAAGTGAAATCACAAAAAGCACGACAAAAACCATCGGAATCATGATGCAGTATTTTTTGAGTATGTGCTTGTGCTTGTAATGTCCCAGTTCGTGAGCCAGGACCGCGACTATTTCTTCAACTGAAAGCTGCTGGATTAAGGTGTCGTATAAAACTATCCTCTTGTTTTTTCCCAGGCCGGTAAAATATGCATTGCTGTGGCCGCTTCGTTTTGAGGCATCCATTACAAACACACTCTTTGCATGGAATCCGCATTTTTGCATCAGGTTAACAAGGGCATCCTTGAGTTCACCTTCTTCCAGCGGAGTGAATTTGTTGAACAATGGAGCAATGAGGACGGGATAAATGTACGAGGCAAGGAATACAAACGCAAGATAGAAAATGCCAAGCAAAAGCCACCACCAGGAAGAAAGATGGATCAAAAGGAAAACCGCCGCACACAAAAGAGGAACCATGAGGAACAGGCTCACGATTAATTCCTTGATGGCATCCATAATCCACATGCCAAGCGTCATCTTGCTGAATCCAAAATCCTTTTCAATCTTGAATTCCCTGTAAAGTGCAAACGGCAAATCTATTACAGCAGCAGGAATTGAAGAAATAAAGGAAAAGAGGAGGACTGTCAGGTAAAAGTTTTCTGTCCAGTTCCACAGGAGCATGTACAGCAATGCGTAAAAACCACTCAGGACGAGAACCAGAGACAAAAGCGTCTTTACTATTACCCGAGGAATCCACAGAAAATATCGGGCGTTTTTATAGGCAACGGTCTTTTCAAGCTTTTCCTTTTCCACAAGGCCTTCAAGTTCGGCCGGAACGTCTGTGCCGTGTTTCCTGCGGTAAAAGAAATTTCCCGCTTCCAGAGCCTGGTCGATGATAAAATCCGAAAGAGTCCCAAATAAAAATATGATGACGAAAATGTTCGTATAATCCATGCCATATAATATAACACATTTATGGGATTTCTGTAACGGCTTTTGTGCGTCTTAAAGTCCTTGCAAAGAATCCGTGTTTTATGCTAGAATTTTCATGGAGGATGATTTTTGAACGAGATTATTCTGTTTGCCGCATGCCTTTTTTCTTTTTCTGCGGGATTGATTTCACTTTTGTTTTTCCTTAGGTTCAAAAAATCTTTTTTCTTCCATGTGTTTTTGATTACCCTTGCTTTTTTCCTGATAAGTTCAGAATCGTTTTATGTGACGGAGCATGGGGCTATTACGAGCAGGAGTTTCTTCTGCATTTTTGGCGGAATGCTTTCGTTTGTCTTTTCGTACGGCATGATAAGTTTTGGACTGGATTTCATTCAGATAAGTCCTTCATCCCGCATACGCATGTTTATTCCGGTTTATTCAGCTGCAGTTCTGGCATTTGCAATCAGCATGATTTTCATAAAGGCAATCGGGCGTCCTTCTTTCATCCTGAACATTTTGGGCATTTGGATTCCCACGACTGTTTCCGTCCTGCTGGGGATTGTGTTTTTCAGGAGGATTAACACGGGCATTTTCAAAAAGGAAAAGTGGCTCATCATAATCCTTTCCGCCGCAAACCTTGCTCTTTCTTTTGTGCTCCACAGCGTTCCATTTGTTTTCATCATCTCCGTTTCCATTTTGATTTATCACGTGTTCTACCGCTTTTATTTTTCTTCTCCCATTGCAAAAACCGAACGCAGCCTCTCTCCCGATTTCATAAAGGACTTTTCGATTACCAAGCGTGAACAGGAAATCATACTCGCACTTCTGGACGGAAAATCCAACAAGGAACTTGCCGAAACCTTTTTTGTCACCCAGAAAACAATCGAGGCACACCTTGCAAACATCTACCGTAAAGTCGGCGTAAAGAACCGTCTGGAGCTTTTTTCACGCCTCAAGAACGACTGAACAAGGGCCTAAGGGTTTACCCTAATTCTTTAAAACCGCAAAAATATAGTACATTCCCCAATATCTTTTAGTAAAAAAAGGACCTATCATAGAATCAGAATATTTCTTTTGGAGGTCCTATGATACGTAAAAACTTTTATGCAGTACTTGTCCTTTTGATGACTGGTGCTTTTGCCCTGAGTGCAGAACCTGCTTCATTTGACGGTGCTCAGGATAATGGAACGTCGTTTGAAATCAAGTTTTCGCTTGGATGGACATTTGGCGCTTATAAGGAAACAACATTTGCAAACATTTCCCAATCACTTTTGTCGCCGCATTATCAATTGGAGGCAAAGATCAAGTCGGGAAATTTCACCCACACGATAGCCGCAGAATATTTTTCCACAAGGCCAAGCTCTGCAATGACACAAAACGCGGTGGTCTACAAAACATACGATCCAGTTACAGGAGAAACTTATTACGATGCTTCAACCAGCAGCCTTTCATTCCACAAAATCAATTTTAAATATGACTTGAATTACGACATCATGAAAAACGGAAACCTTGATTTTTCTGTGGGCGGTTCATTCATGTGCAACGCATTCCTTCAATTTGAACATTATCCTTCAATTACGGGAATCATCTGCATCGGTCCCTCTTGTGCAATGGACTGGAACATCGATGAGCGAAATTCAATCTCTGTCTCCGGAGGATTTCCCCTGTTAGGTTATGGGGTAAGGCCTTCGTATGCCGGCTGTGATGCAAGGCTGATGAAATATGCTGAGGAAAACTTCTTTAAGATTCTGACCCTTGGCAATTTCCTGAGTTTGCACAATTATCAGGCGGTTTTCATGGATTTTGAATATAAGATTAAGGCAACGGACTGGTTTTCTACAGGTCTTGGCCTGGACTTTGAATATTCAAGGGTTGCAGTGCCAAAAGAACGTCCGCTATATTATGTTGATGGAAACATAAAGACTTTTGTCTCATTTAATTTCTGATTTTTGGAGGATGAATATGAAAACAATCAAAACTTTTTTACTTGCTTTTTTTCTGGAACTCTGCTTTTTCCCGCTCATGTCATGCACATTCTTTTACGGAGAAAGCACCGAGCTTTCCTATGAATCGATGTTTGAAGCAATGTGGAAAGATTACAACCAAACCTATGCCCTTTTTGAAGTGCGTGGAGTTGACTGGGATGCCCAGTATGATTTGTGCCGCAGCCAGGTTCACGATGACATGACCGACAGGGAATTCCTGGATGTGCTCAAGGACCTTCTTTATCCGCTGGAAGATGCACATGTTTACGTCAAGACACCCTTGGGAAGCATCAACTCCGGAGAAGACAATGTTGCCCTGGACAAATTTTCCCTGGAAGAAGTTTGCGCCAGCTACATCGATTCTCCCAGAAAATGCGGCAACAACATCATAACCTATGGAAGGCTCAAGGATGATTCTACAGTGGGATACATTCACATCGCGGCTTTTTCAAGCGGTCAGACTGGAATCAACCAAAAACAAGACTGGGCTTCTGACATAGACCATGTGCTGGAAGAGCTCAAGGATACCAAATGCATGATTCTTGATGTGCGTGGAAACAGGGGTGGCCTTACGGGAAACGTCTCAAGGATTTCGGGAAGGTTCTGTACAGAAAACAAAACCTATGCAATTTCAAGGACAAAAAACGGACCGGGCAAAGATGATTTTGACGGCGGTGTTGAACTGGAGATAAAGAAGAACGGAAGCTGGCAGTATACAAAGCCGGTTTTCCTTTTGACGAATGCCCAGACCATGAGTGCGGGAGAAGAATTCACAATGGCAATGTGCTCACAGAGTCATGTCACTCAGATTGGAAACCATACGTGCGGAGTCTTTTCTCTTTCACTTGAACGCTGCCTTGCAAACGGATGGCGATATTCGGTTTCGGTTCAAAGGGTAACAGCCCCCGACGGCTCCACACCAGAGGGCATCGGAATTGTTCCTGGCACCGGCAACCAGATATTGAATCCGTCCGCAAGCAATGACCTTCAGATGGAACGTGCCGTGTTCCTTGCAGAAAACATCAATTAAAAAAGAAAACAGTCCGCGATGTCCTATGCCTGGAAAACCAGTTTTCCGTTGTAGAATGTCGCGACAATTTCCCCGGTGAGCTTTTTGCCTTCAAGAGGAGTATATTTTCCCTTGCTTGCAAATTCCTCGCCGTGGACTGTCCAGATTTTATCCGTGTCCACTATCGTTATGTCCGCATTCATTCCTTCTTCAAGAAGTCCGCAATCCTTGAGTCCAAGAATCTCTGCCGGTCGTGCTGACATTTTTTCAGAAAGCTTTTTAAGGCTCATTCCGTTTTCAAGACAGAGAACTGTGTAAGAAGTTGCAAATGCAGTTTCCAGTCCGCTAAATCCCGGAGAACCAGAAGCTTTGTCGTCTTGCGTATGTGGTGCATGGTCCGTGGCAATTACATCGGCGGTTCCATCCAGCAATGCCTTTACAACTGCAAGCCTGTCATTTTCCGGCCTGAGCGGTGGATTAACGATTTGGAATTTGTTTTTCTGACAGTTGAGGCCAAGATGATGGGGTGTTACTTCGCATGTAACGTTCTGTCCGTTTTCCTTTGCCTGTCTTATTGCATCCAGACATTGTTCCGTGCTTACGTGGCATAGATGAATGTGAACGCCTGCTTCCTGTGCAAGCCTTATGTTCCTGAATGTGGCAGTGTCTTCTGCAACCGCAAGAATCTGGTGTGCCTGCCTAAGGAGTTTTTCCGCCTTGGATTTGTCTTCTTTACTTGCTTTCCTTTTGTTCAACAGGGCAAGGGCCTTTTTCCTGAGTTCACGTGCTTCAACTGCAAGATCAGGATCTTCGCAATGGCAGCTTACGATTATCTTTTTTTCCTTTGCGGTTTTCATGGCATTCAGCATAACGGCGGAGGATGCAACTTCATGGCCGTCTTCGGTTATCAAAGGCACGATTTTGCTGTTCAATTTGTCCAAATGGGAGATTGTCTTTCCGTCAAAATCTTTTGTAATGCTCACAGACTGAATCACTCGGCAGAAACCAAGATCGTTCCCCTTGTTGTCGTTAAAGACCGCCATGTCCTGACTTGAAATTACAGGATTCGTGTTGGGCATCAATACCACGGTGCCATAGCCTCCCGCAGCAGCCGCCATACAGCCCGAACGAAGATCTTCCTTTTGAGTCTGCCCCGGATCCCTCATGTGGACGTGCATGTCAACAAAAGATGGGAGCACAGTGTTTCCCCTTGCATCGAATTTTGAAACCTTGGGATCGTCCAGCATTTTCTTAACGGCATCTTTCGTGGGGAATCCCGCAATCTTTTTTCCTTCAATCAAGATGGCTCCCCTTTTTATGTCCCTGTCGCGGTCAACAAGACGTGCATTGTAAATCAGCAGACGGTCCTTCATCATTCAACTCCTACGTTTCCTGCGGTGTACATGGCGTCACAATAAATGCAGCGGTATTGCTTTTTCTCCTTGTCCACAAGCCTGAACTGCTGGGGAACATAATGTTCGGTTGTCGTAATGCATCGCGGGTTCTTGCACTGGATGACGTTTTCTACTTTTTCCGGAAGCTCCATCTTTATCTTGCGCACGACTTTTGAATCCTGAATTACACTTACTGTAATGTTTGAGTCGATGAAGCCAAGGACGCTGTAGTCGATGTTGATGATGTTGTCGATTTTGATGATGTCCTTTGTTCCTGTTTTATGAGATACGGCGTTGATGATGAGTACACATGAAAATTTCACGTTATCAAGTCCAAGCCATTTGAACACTTTCCATCCGGTTCCTGCATGAATGTGGTCGATTACAAGTCCGTTTTTTATCTCTGCAACGTTTATCATTTTATTCCTCCAAAATTACAGACAGCCGGTGAGTTTGCTCATCAAAGCCATGCGTGCGAACATTCCGTATTTTACCTGCTTGAAGTAGGCGGCCCGTGGGTCATTGTCAACTTCCGGGGCAATTTCATTTACACGTGGAAGAGGGTGCAGGACAATCATGTCTTTTCTTGCCAGAGTCATTTTCTTTGCGTCAAGAATGTAGCTGTCCTTGAGGCGGATGTAATCCTGTTCGTTAAAGAACCTTTCCTTTTGAACGCGTGTCATGTAGAGGATGTCCAAATCACCGATGACTTCTTCCAGCCTTTCCGCACAGATGTATTCAACTCCTGCCGGCTGAAGGACGGTCTTTACGTAATATTCCGGGAGCTGCAATTCCGTGGGGCTTATGAAAACGAATTTGTTGTGGGGATACCTGCACATGGCCTTTGCAAGTGAATGAACTGTACGGCCAAACTTTAGGTCGCCGCAGAAACCGATCGTGTGGCCTTCAAAACCACCCTGCAATGCCCTGATTGTAACAAGGTCGGTCAATGTCTGTGTTGGATGATAGTGTCCGCCGTCGCCTGCATTTATTACAGGACATGCACTGAATTGGGATGCCAGAAGAGCTGCACCTTCTTTTGGAGAACGCATGGCAATTACATCGACATACGAGCTTACCACCCTGATTGTGTCTGCCAGAGTTTCACCCTTTGTGGAAGAAGTATAACTTGCATCTGCAAAACCTTCCACCGTACCGCCCAAATGGAGCATGGCCGCCTCAAACGAAAGCCTTGTTCTAGTGCTTGGCTCAAAAAAAAGTGTCGCAAGAATTTTCCCGCGACACACGTCTTGAAACGATACTGGATCAACAATCATCTGTTCAGCCAAAGAACAAATTTCATCGATTTCCGAAACCGACAAATCTCCCGGCTCAATAACATGCCTTCCTGTTAACATTAAATTCCCCCTAATGATTTTTGCTATTATAACGAAAAACACGCTCTATGACAATAATTCTTTTTAAATTGAAAGCTGAAAGTTGATTAATAATTATGAATTAGGAATGCATAATTATGAATTGAGCTTGTCTTGCCGATTGGCTTTGTGTCTTGCTGGATGGTAATTGAAAAAAAGGTTTGTCACGCTGATTATAGTTAATTCAGAATGCATAATATATAATGCATAATTAAGAATTGAGATTGTCATGCTGAACTTGATTCAGCATCTATCTGTTTGGTAATTGAAAAAAAAAGTTTTGTCACACGGATTCGAAAAATCTACGATTTTTCTTTAAATTTTGGTTGTCTTGCTAGTTGGTGTTTACATCTTGCTGTTTGGTCATTCCGGGCTTGACCCGGAATCTTAGCGTTGTATATTTTGTAGATGTTGTCTCTTGCCGATTGTGTTAAGAAAACTCGCTCCCCATACGCCAGCTTATCCCAAAAAACTTCCACTACCCCCAAAAGCCAAACAAAAAAATCTTTTTTAAGGAATTACCACCGAATTATAGGCAGAGTTTTGATGTTTTTTCCAAAGGAAAAATGCGAGCCTTCGCGAGCAAAGCAAAACTCTTTAGCAAGCGTAAGCTTGCGTCAATCCGTGTGACAATTAATAAACTATCTTCCACCAGTACGACCACACGAAAGTATAAAAAAATTTAAAAATTCCACCCAAAAATTGTTAAAAACACGGTTTCTCATGCTAATTATATGGTATAGAGCAAATTTATTTTTAAGGAGGACCTATGCCAAAAAAGAAAAAGTCACCGTCATGGGAAGAGTTGACCTTTGCCAACAATTTCCTCTTCTGCAAGATAATGGAAAGCGAGCCAGAATTATGCCGCCGCATCCTGGAGATTCTGCTGGACATCAAGATTGAACGCCTGGAGCCACCCCAGGCCGAAAAGACAATGTACGAGACCCTGGATTCAAAATCAGTAAGGTTTGACGTCTACACAAAGGACAGGAAACACGTCTTTGATATCGAGATTCAGACTACAGTAAACAAAAAGCTGCCCAAACGAGCAAGGTATTACCAGAGCATAATCGACATGGACAATTTATCCAGAGGAGAAAAATATAGCAAGTTGAAGGATTCCTACGTAATCTTCCTCTGCCTTGAGTCACCCTTCAAGAAGAGTCTGCCAGTTTATTTCTTCGAGAACATATGCCGGGAAGATTCAAGCATAAAATTGAACGACAGGGCCTACAAGGTCTTTTTCAACGCGTCGGAATATGATAGACTTGAGGACGAAGAGGCAAGGGCATTCTTAAAGTACCTGAAGGAGCACAGCCCCCAGAGTGACCTTACCAAATCTATCGAGGAGAAGGTGGCCTTCGCCAAAAGAAACAAAACCTGGAGGAAGCAATATATGACATGGCAGCAGACGATAGATGACGAGAAAGAAGACGCGTACGAGGAAGGCCTCTCCGTCGGGCGCACAGAAGGCATCTCTGTAGGTCGTGCTGAGGGTCTAGCCCAGGGGGCCTCCCAGAAAGCCGTGGAAGCCGCTGAAAACCTCTTGAGGATGGGAATGGGAACCGATGATCAAATTTCCATGGCAATCGGCCTCCCACTTGAGCAGGTGAAAGAGATTGCAGAACGAATTGGTAATTCATAATTGTGAATTAACATCAGTACTCGTAGATGGTCTTTTCCTGCCTTTCTTCTACGAGGGCTTCGAGGGCGGACTGGTCTAGGATGGTGCAGAGCTTTTCGGCCTGCTCGCGGTAATAAGCAACGTATTTGTGATTGCTGCCGGGACTCAAGCTACTAATAATGAAATTTTATCTATCTAACCGATTGACATTTTAAGGATATCTGATATTATAGGGTTCAGGTAGACATCTACCGTTGAGTCGTCCAATAAAAGCTCAGTACCCGCTTAGGGCTGAATCACGCTTGAGGACGGCTTAATTTTTAAATCATACAGAAAATGGTGATAATATATACTACCTTGTCCTGCAACGTTTTTCACCGTAAGTATTACATCATAGTTTTTCTCATTCATGGTTAACGAATAATCATAATATTCGAATGAAGAATTTTCATCACCTCGTTTTGGATGTTCGTTTTTGGCTGAATGATTGTAGACTGCTTCTTCTAAGATTTTATCAAGATACCTGATAGATTCTGACTGTTCATGAGTCTTTGTTTTTGAAAACCATTCATTCAATCCTGTTCTTGATACTAAAATATCAATATTTGTGTCTGTATTCCTAAATGTTTTACCCTGAAACTTTTTACGTGCAAAATTAAAGCACTCAATTTTATAAGCCTTGAATAATTCATGTTTTGTATAATCAGTAACATTCTGATTGTTTGTCGGGTCATTTTCTGAAGTTAAACTTTTTGATTTCATAGTATAATTATCGAGTTTTTGATAATTGTTATATATGTTTTTTTTACTATCACAAAAACCGATAAGCATACACAAGTGGTCACGTTACCATGCAACAAATAAAAAAACCACCGCCACATGGACGATGGGGTAAATGAAATAGCATTGATGAAGCTGAAATTTTAAGGTTGTCACGCGGATTATAGTTAATTAAGAATGCATAATTCGGAATTATGAATTGAACCTGTCTTGCCGATTTGCTTTGTGTCATGCTGGCTGGTGATTGAAGAAGAAGTAGTTGTCACGCGGATTCGAAATCACTACGTGATTTCCAGATAAGGAGTTGTCTAGCTATTTGGTATTTACATCTTGCTTTCTGGTATAAGTAAACTAACACAGACGAAATACAAAACCCTTTTTAAAGAAAAACCGTAGATTTTTCGAATCCGCGTGACAATTCTAAATCATAAGAAATAACAAAGCTACAGCTTAATACTCGTAGATGGTCTTTTCCTGCCTTTCTTCTACCAGGGCTTCGAGGGCGGACTGGTCTATGATGGTGCAGAGCTTTTCGGCCTGCTCGCGGGTCAGGTAGATTTCCTCGTAGGGAGTGTAGAGGTCGTGGCTGTCCTTGCAGAGCTTTGTGGGGAAGCGCAGTACCAGGTAGGGCTTTTCGTCCACAAAGAGATAGTTCACGTACATTGGAACGTCCTCCGCTCCGTTGATGGGACCAGAGACTCCGAACCACAGGTCAACGAGGCTTACACCGTAGGCGTTCTTGGCGGTGGCCTTCTGAACTACAAGGTTCTTCTCGTCCCAGTCTTTTGCGAACTGGACGGTTGAGTCTATGATGGTCTGGCGTGCGTGCTGCGGCATTATTATGCAGTATGCGTTGACACCTGAACGATAATAAAGCTCAACACGGTTTCGACGGGGTATGAGAGCCAGCTTCTGTGCCCTGTAGAGCTTAAGTTTTGTGAACACTTTTCCGTAAAATGAAGGCTGCTCAAGGTCAAAGGGCGGTATATCGGCAAGAAAATCCGGATATGGGTTGTCTATCGTTACCCGGCTTGATGATGCGCAGGAAACAATGAAAATTGACAGGATTACCAGTACAGCCGTTATTATTCTCTTGGACATATAAATCTCCTTTGATTGCCTCACGGATTCGAGAAATCATACGATTTTTCTTTAAAATTTGGACAATCTTTTGTTCATAATTCAAATCTTAAGTTTAATCTGCTGAAAGAAAAGCCTGCAAAAAGAAGCATTGCAAGAGAATAAAAAGACAATTCAACAGTCAGAAATTGCGTTAGCAATTTCGAATCCGTGTGACTTTTCTTTCTCAATACTTTTTCAGTAGGCTCTATTTATTATAATAACAAACAAAAGGGCTGCCTTGTTACAGACAGCCCCTTGTCTAGTTAGACTTGATGCTTTTATTCAAGTATGTATCGGATTACAGAGAAACCTTTACGAATACGTTGAATGTACCAGCCTTTCCGTTATCCTTAAGAGCGCGGAGGTTGCGTGACTGATAGTAGGCACCGAATGTTGTGTTCTCGATGAGACCAGAGATGTCTACACCAGCCTTTACGTTAAGAAGACCAGGTTCTCCATCAGCAGGAGCTACATCAGTGCGTCCGCCGTTGTCTGTGTTCTTCTTAGAGATTGCAGGAAGTGATGTTCCACCGTTAGCATTAGCAAAGCGGAATCCAGCATGAGGAGTTACCTTGATTGCATCTCCTACAGCAAGCTCATAAGATACACCAGCTGCTACACCGAATGTTGGATCTACACCGTCTGTAATAACGATGTCTCCCAAAACTGCAGCCTTAAGTCCAGGAACGATGTCGCCTGAGTAGAATGCAGGAACGATTTCAAATGACTTACCAGTAAGACCGTCGGCAATTGGCATAAGCATTGCTACGCTGACACCTGGGATAACTTTCTTTGTCTCGTCGTCGCTGTTAAGATAGTCTACGCCTGGGTTTGCATCAGCCTGATCGCCCCATCCGAATACAACACTTGCACCGAGTTTTCCACCAAAGTCACCGTCTCCAACTTTTGAGCCTGCGAATGCTACAGTCGGCTTTACATAGAATGTTTCTCCAACAGGTACCTTATATCCTGCAGATGCAGAGATTCCGAGGTTCTTTTCCTCAAATGCATAGCTTACGCCAGCCTTGACTCCGAGTCCTGGAACGAATGCGTTTGAATCCTTGAGCTCAGCCTCTGCCTTAATACCATAGCGGTTTGTGTAATAGTCATCAGTTCCAGCTTTGCCTTCTGTAACCTTATATGTGTTAATAATTCTATAACCCTCTTCGGCTACGCCTTTATCAACTACCTTTACTGGAGTTCCACCAGTAGTATAAGCTGTTCCTTCTGTATCAGATGGAGCAGTAAAGAAGATAGTACCAGCACCAGTACCAGTTTCAGTCATAATCTCATAAACTAATGCTCCGTCAGAAACTGCACCATATGTAGCTTTTTCTGAGCGGAAGTCTACTGCGATACCGAAGTCATCTGTACCGTATCCGGCAACAATACCCTGTGATACATCCTTCTGTCCTACGTTTGAAAGACCAAGGCGAGCATCCTTTGAGTCTGCAAAAACAGCACTCGGGAGCTTTAACTCGCCAGTCTGAATTCCACCGTCTTTAAGACCGATGTAGAGGTCACCGATGTGGAGCTTTGCAACGTCTACAGATACTTTTCCACCGTCAAATCCACCTGTTGCATTTGCTTCGCTCTTATACTTGACGTCACCGTCAACTTTTACGCCGAGCTCTGCCCAGATTCCTTCACCTTCTGTTGATTTAGTTCCAGCCTTTGCAAATGTTACTTCAACTTTTGCTTCAGCCTTATTTTTAAAACCTGTGTCGCCCTGGTCAAGGTCAACACCCCATGTCAGCTCCTCGCTGCCGCTAACTGCGATGGACATTTCATCAGCTGTTGGTTCATCGGCCATAGCTGCAGCAGCAACCATTGCTGCCATCGGTAGCTGAAAATAGGCTTAAAGAAAATGAGGGTAAAATCCTTAATTTTTTGAGATTTCTTCCATATAATGTATGCTAAAACGATAAATCAGCTAATCTGAGGGATGAATCCAGTCCGTCGACTATTTTTTTATCTTGAGGTAATTCCAGATATCGCTGTCTTCCTGGCCTATTCTCCAGAATCCTATTTTCTGAATGCCGGCGCTCTGGTACATCTTGCTGCGTTCAACCAGAGAATATGCGTCATCAAAATATGCCTCAACATGAGTTTTTGCGTCAAAGGAAACATGAGCCACTCCATTGTCGCGTTCGATTCTGTGGGCATCGTTTTCTTTCATGATGCGGTTCATGCTTGTGTAAATCCATGCGTCGCTGTAACAGTAGTCTTCCCATGAACGTCCGTAGAAGGGGAGGCCCATAATCAGCTTTTCCTGTGGTATTACGGTTTTTGCATAGCCGGCAACTTTCTTGCACCAGTCCATGCTGGCAACGGGACCCGGCTTGCTGCCTGACCAGTGTTCATCGTATGCCATTATCAGAATGCGGTCTACCAGCGGTTCAATTTTTTTGTAATTGAATATGTCATCGCTTATTGCCCTTGTGCGTGCGGGTAGGGCAACAGAAAGAATTTTATTTGGCCCAATCCGTTTCCTGATGTCCTTTAGGTAGGTCAGGAAATTGCCTGCGTCTCTTGCTCCGATGTTTTCATAGTCAATTTGAATGCCGTCATATTTTTTTGATGCGCTTTCGATTGCGTCAAGTATGCCCTTGTATTCTTTTGTTCCCGGTGTCATTGAAAAATGTGTCAGGGCTCGTCCGGTGCATGTTACAACAAGATGAATGCGGCCCTTGAATCCTGCAAACTGCTTTGGGTTTGGAATTGAACTTAACTCACCGTAGCTGTTCACGTCTGCGCTAAAATAACAGAGGTCTGTAATCGGCATGTCCTTTGAAAAATATTTTTCGCGGGAGGTCATCACGTATCCCCATATCTCATTGAATTCCAGAGGGTCATCTTTTATTACGGGCTTGATGTATGCTGTGGGATATTTGCTCCAGTCGATTTTGTCCTCGGGTGCTTCTTCCGCCTTTTGTTCGCCTGCATTTTCTGCGTTGCCAGTTTGTGCGGTTTCTTCTGCCTGAGGTGCTGTGGCTTCAGTATTCTCTTTTTTTCCTTTTGCCAGAATCGGACTGAACGTAGCGGCCAACATTAAACATGCAAGGGCAATGATTCTTTTGTTTCTTTTCATAATGACTCTCCGTAACTGAATTCTATGGCATGTGAATTATTTCGCGGGGTTTGCTGCCGTTTGCCGGTCCTACGATTCCACGTTCTTCCATTTCCTCTACAAGACGTGCAGCACGGTTATAACCGATCTTTAAACGTCTTTGAATATATGATGCAGATGCTTTTCCTGCCTGAACTACAATATCAAGTGCCTTTTCAAAAAGCGGGTCTCCTGTCTCCGGGTTGAACAGGGACATCTGGCCCTCGTCTCCGTCCTCATCATCGTCAACAAAAATCTCATCGTCGATGTATTCAGGCTCACCCCATTCCTTTACGGCGTTCACTACATTTTCAACTTCACCGTCGCTTACAAATGTTCCCTGAATGCGGATTGGGAAAGGATCTGTTGCGGATGTATAGAGCATGTCTCCCTTGCCCAAAAGTTTGTCCGCTCCCATTTGATCCAGAATGATGCGGCTGTCGGTTTTGCTTGCAACCATGAATGCGATTCGGCTTGGAATGTTTGCCTTGATCAATCCTGTAATGACATCGATTGAAGGCCTTTGTGTTGCGAGTACAAGGTGAATTCCAACTGCGCGGCTCATTGCGGCAAGACGTGCAAGTACTCCTTCAAGCTGTTTTCCTGTGGTCGCCATCAGGTCAGCAAATTCATCGATTACGACAATCAGGTAGGGGAGGTGTTCCGTGGCAATTTTCTTTTCCACGATTTTCCTGTTGTAGGAAGTTATGTCGCGTACTGACATTCCATCCAAAAGTGCATAGCGTCTTTCCATTTCACACAGACAGTATTGGAGTGCCTGCATTGCGCGTTTTGGTTCAGTGATGACGGGGGTGAGCAAATGAGGAATGTCATTGTAAAGCTTGAGCTCAACGATTTTCGGATCAATCAGAATCATCTTTACGTCACGCGGACTCCTCTTGTACAGGATGCTCAAAATCATGCTGTTGACGCAAACTGATTTTCCTGCACCTGTGGCACCCGCAATCAAAAGGTGTGGTGTCTTTACCAAATCTATTATCTGAGTGTTTCCC
Source organism: Treponema sp. (assembly GCA_016281495.1). Lineage (GTDB taxonomy): Bacteria > Spirochaetota > Spirochaetia > Treponematales > Treponemataceae > Treponema_D. Next base: position 47,027 of record JAEEIU010000022.1, read on the forward strand.
TGAATGTCTTTTCCAAGTACAACGGGAACTCCCATCTTTGTCCATTCAGAACGGTTCTGTTCAAGGCATTCCCTGATGGAGATGATGGCCCTTTCCTTGTTTGGAACTTCAATTCCAACTGCATGCTTTCCTGGAATTGGTGCTACAATGCGGACTGAACTTGCGGCAAGGCGTAATGCAATGTTGTCCTGCAGTGCAACGATGCGGTTCAGCTTTACACCAGGGGCTGGAAGTATTTCGAACATTGTTACAACCGGACCCTTTTGGATTCCAGTTATCTCCGCTTCAATCTTGAACTCTGCCAGTGTTTCCTTTAGGTTCTGTGCTGCGGCTTTTGTCTCCTCATCGATTACCCAATACGGATTATCCTCGTATGCCGTCAAAAGTGAAGTGGGGATGCTGTATGGTCCTGTTGGAACGCGTCGCTTTGGCTTTTCCTCGTAGGTCGGCTTGTATTGAACCTCTTCTTCCTGCACGGAAAAATCATCCTGAACCTCATCCTGTTCATCTTCGTATTCAGAATAGTCATCATCTTCAACCTGAATGTCGGGGAGGCGGTCTGCAGTGCTGTATTGTGGCTCTTCCTCGTATTGGCTGATGTCTTCTTCCTCATCTTCACCCTGATCGTCATATTGGGTGTCGGATACGCTAAGTGCCCTTTGGAAAAGTCCGTGCTTTTGCTTTTTCTCTGGCTCGTCATTTTCAAACTGGAAGTCGTCAAATCTTGGCTGTTCCGCTGGTTCTTCTTTTGTTTCCTGAATTTCCACTCTGGGCTCAGGTGCTGGAGTGTACTGGCTCTGGCTTGTGCGTGAGAGGGGTGATTCAATGTCAACAATTTTTCTTTCGGCCGCATCCCTCTGCAGTTTTGACTGGGCCTGCATTTCCTTGCGCTTTTTCTCTATGGCCTCAGCTTCTTCCCTTTCGTGACGCCTTATGACTTCCTCGCTGTAATAAACATGTTTTGGTTCCGGATCTTGTGTCTCGCTTTCACTTTCATCATCAAAAACAATGTTGTCCTCGGTGGCACCAAAAACTTTTTTTGTCTTTGGTCCGGAGAAAGCCTCTATGTCTATTTCCTGGGTTTCAATTTCTTCTTCTGGGTAATCTTCATCTTCTTCCTGAATGTCCGGGTATGACGGTTCAAGTTCGGTTTCGTTCAATTCCTTGTTTTCTGTCTCGAACTGACGGATTATGTCCTCTATGTCCTCCGCACAATCTTCGGCGTTGTCCCTATCTTCCTTGGGTGAAAGTTCCTGTTCAAGATCAAAGGTTTCCTCGCGGATAAATGAACGGTCGTCCTCTCTCTGATGCTCAGTTATAAATGCGTCCTTCCTGATGTTGTCCCTTTTGTCTGAGTAAAGCCTCTCTTTCTCTTCTCCTGCATCAATCTTGGGCAGTACTGGAGCTGCTTCCTCAAAATAGTCGTCTATGTCCACGTCCTCTTTGGAACGTCTGGCTTCTTCCTTGCGCCTGAGTCTTTCTTCTTCCTGCTCGGCCTCACGTTTTTTGCCAAATTCCATCAAGTCCTTGAATTTGTTTTTTGTTGATGACCACAAACTGGAAATTGTTTCTCCCACGCTTTGTCTTTCCGGCTCGTTGAATGCGTCGTCTTCCGTGTCTTTCAAAAGTTCATCTGTGCTGTGCGGAACTTCTACAGGTTTTGCTTCCTGATTGCTAAAAAAGTTTTCTGCGATTTTTGGCTCGTTGAATTCCGTGTCTGTCTTTGTCTTTTCTGTCCTTGGCTGCGGGGTTTCCCTTTGGATTGCCACGGTCTTTTCCTGATCTCCAAGCGGGATTTCTTCTTCCGTTTCGTCCTGTTCGGGTTCTTCGGCTATCTCTTCTTCAAGCTCGTCCTCGTCTATTTCCGCGTTGCCGTCAAGGGCTGCTTCCATCTGCGTCTGGTCATAACTGTTGTCTTCAACCATCAGGTCAATGTCGTCTATTTCTGCATTTGTCTTTGTTTTTGCAAATGAGTTCTTGATGCTTGCAAAGAGGGTAAAGCCTTTTTTAGCAGTCTGTGTTTTTTCTGATTCGGTATTGTCGCCCTGGTTTTGGTCCGGGTTCTTTTTTGCTGCCGTTCTTTTTTGAATTGCCGAAGCGACTATCATTGCCACAAGGTATTCGGTTAGGACAAGCAAAGTCGTGATTACACCCAGAAGGATGAGCTTTACGAGCATGAGTGTGTATGTGTCGAATGCAACAGTCTTTCTTGCAATTTTTTCTGCAACAACAATCGTGAAAAATGGAATTATGCTGATCAAAAGGCCCATTGCACGCTGAACGGTCCACTGTGAGTCAAAGCAGAACGCTCCCGCCACCATCAGGAATCCGGGAATCAATATGCTGGAAAAACCATAGGAGTTCATGAGGGTTGAGCCTGTGTCCCAGAGAATTTTCAGAGAACCTTCCGGTATGTAGTTGATTATGTTAAGGACTATGGCTGTTGACAGAAAAGCCGCTAAAATAAAAAGCAGAATGCCGCAAATCACTGAGGCAATCCGCTCTGTTTTTGAAAACTGAATCATGATTTCCCACCCTGTTTTTCGTCTAGAACATAAGATCCGTCCCAGAAAAACTCTTGAGACGGACCATATCAAGACAATTTATCCCCAGTTGTTTAAAATATCGGCTTTTTTTAAGTCATTTTTTAGTAAAAATAACGCAAATGAAAGCAACGTGCTGGTAAATGACGGGATGTATGGAATTTCACTATATTTAGCGTAGAAAATAGAAAATAGATAGTAAAAAACACTATGATGTATTGTTTTATCATGATTTGAGGTGTATAATAAATTCGTGTCTGAATTATACATTGTTGGAACGCCCATAGGAAACCTTGGGGACATTACTTTCCGGGCGCTGGAGACTTTTAAGGCAGTGGATGTGGTGGCAGCGGAAGATACACGCCATACCCTTGAGCTGCTGACTCATTTTGAAATCCGCAAGCCCATGATAAGCTGTCGTGCCCAAAACGAGGAATTTGCGGCAAAAAAGATAATTGAAATCCTGGATCAGGGGCAGAAAGTCGCCTATGCAAGTGATGCCGGAGAGCCTGGAATAAGCGATCCTGGTGCTGTTTTGGCTGGTCTGGCACGTAAGGCGGGGCATAAAGTCATTCCTGTGCCGGGTCCCAGTGCCTTTGCGGCCTTGGTTTCGGTGGCTGGGGCAGGGGGCAAGACCCTGATTTTTGAAGGTTTCCTGTCTCCAAAACCGGGCAGGCGCAGAAGCCGTTTGCGTGAATTAATGGCCACGGATGCCGCTGTGGTACTTTACGAAAGCCCTTATCGTGTGGTAAAATTGTTGCAGGACATTGCGGATATAGACTCAGAACGCCGCATTGTGGTGGGACGTGAGCTTACCAAGGTTCACGAGGAGATAAATGACGGTACGGCCGCTGAAATTCTGGCTGATTACTCGTCACGTAACAAGGTTTTAGGTGAGTTTGCAATTTTTATTTCTGGGAATAAAAATGTTAAACTTTTAAATGAATACTCCGATAATAATAAGGAGGAAGGTTACTATGATGATTGATAAAGTTTCTGGGGTTAATCCTCTTAATAATTTACAGAATGTAAGGCGCTCAAATGCAGTTGGTGCTTACCGTGCAGGTTCAGATGAAATCTCTGTATCTGAAGAGGCAAAAGAACTTGCAGAAAGCTATTACCTGAATCAGGTTGCTGATGAGACACCGGATGTTCGTTCTGAGCTTGTCGAGCAGATTAAGCTTAAGATTCAGGATCCTAATTACTTGAATCCGAGCACTATTGCAGCAACAGCTGACCGCATTATGAGTGCATACGGTCTGTAATCGCCCGTCTACGGGAACCCGTTTACGGGTATCGTTTGCAGGGCAGTCTTAAATGGCTGCATCATCACAGGAAAAGGCGGAACTTTGTTTCCGTCTTTTTTTTATGTCAAGACGACAGATGAAATTACCGTTAATTGACATAAGCAGGGAGTTGCAAAAGTCACAAAAGCTTTGCAACTGGCACAGGAGTATGTAATGTCCGATTTTATTTTCAAAATTCAGCCTAACATCGTTTTGGGTTCTTACACCACAAGCCGTCTCGGTCAGTATGTAAAGGACTGGGGCAGCAAATTCATGGTTATTGTCGATCCCATCCTAAAGCAGGTCGGCAATGCTGATAAAGTAACAAAATCCCTGGAAGACCGCTCTATCGACTTCTTTGTTTTTGAAGAAATTCCAGAAGGGGCTGATACAGAGGTCATTACAAATGCACTTTCTTTGGCACGTCAGGCACACATCCATGGAATAATTGCAGTTGGTGGTTCAAAGGCCATCAATGTGGGACGTGCGGTTGCCACACTCTATCACGAGAATCATGAGGTATATGACTTTATCGACGGTTCCCCGACTTCCACCGCTCCAATTCCGCTGATTGCCCTGCCTACAACAATCCGCGACCACTTCCTGTTTACCGACAGGACCCCGGTGGTTGATGCACGTTCTTCAAAAATCAAGCTCCTCAAAAGCCCTCCAGGACTCTGCAAGCTTGCACTTTTTGACCCGAACCTTACCGTTACCCTTACGGAAAACCAGACGGCTGCCATGGCAATAGAAACTCTGGCCATCGCAACCGAGGCATACCTGAGCCAAAAGGCAACATTCTTCAGCGACATGATTGCGGAAAAGGCAGTTGAGCTTTTGGGATATGCAATTGACGGCTCCCCAACGCTTACGATTACCACTCCGCAGGAAGTTCTTTACAGTCAGGCTGGCTGTATGGCATCTCTGGCGGCGGCATCAAGCTCAATCGGTGCAGGCTCACTCATTTCTCTTTGCGTCAACTCAAGGTTCAAGATAACAAAGCCGTTGGTAGCTTCAATCCTGTTCCCGTACATCATAGAAGATGCGTCAAAATTCAGGAGTGACAGGCTTGCACGTGTTTCACGCATTCTTAGGGCGGCCCCTGCTGATTCCAGCGACAACGATGCTGTGGATGCCCTTGCCGAATACGTAAGGCAGCACATTGCAAAGGCAAACCTTCCGGCACGCTTGAAGGACCTAAACGTAAGCATTGAGCAGCTTTCACTTTCTGCAGAAGACGGTGGAGAACTTGACCTGATTACGACGGTTCAGCGCAGCATGACAAGTGACGACCTGTTTGACCTGATCAAGCAGGCATTCTGATACCGGTTATTGCAAAGCAATGATTGCACCTGAAAAACTGTTTCAACTGTCTGCCGGACAAAAACGGCGGAAACTGGCCCTGACTTTTGGCGAACTTGAACGCGATATTGCGGGAATTGCCGAGCCGGGGCTTTGCTATTCATTTTCTTCCATGACAAGGGCGGAATACACAAAGGCTGTGGTTAAAATCGTCCTGGAAGACCCCAAATTGAATCCCGTTTATGCCGCACAACTGCAAAACCTCCTTAAGGAAGAGCCATTTGACGAGAGGCGGACATGCAACATTGCCAGAAATGCCCTGCTGGAGGTTTTGGGGACCTTTCCCGCAGAATGGGACCTGGTGATTGCCCCCCACGCAAGCGAAAAATGGGCAGTGGAAAAGAGGAATTTTTTCCCCGGTGTGTGCGTTTATGCTGAAGACATACGTTCTCCGTTCAACATGGGCTCAATTTTCCGTACTGCAGAGGCCATGGGCTGTGAAAAAGTGTACATTTCGCCCCAGTGCGTGGACCCCATGCAGAACAAGGCAATCCGTAGCGGAATGGGATGCATAGAAACCATGGGATTTGAACGCAAGGCGCTGGATGAACTGCCACAGGACATGCCGGTTTTTGTACTGGAGACCGGAGGAACACCGATTCAGGAGTTTGATTTCCCAAAAAAGGGCATAGTTATAATCGGGTCGGAAGAGCTGGGAGTAAGCCCCGAAGCCCTGAACAGGGCCACACACGGAACCGTAAGCATCCCCATGACCGGCCTCAAGGCATCCCTTAACGTGGGTGTCGCCTTTGGAATCCTTATGCAGGCCTGGGTTAATTCGCTTTAAGAAATTAATATTTTACCTTGATAGAATGAAAAACCCGTGTTATAATATGAATATTATAGGAAAAGTGGCGGCTGGTCAGTTTTTTGACTGTCGTTCTTAAGTGGAGATAAAAATGAGTGGAATTGAAGACATTGATCCAGAAATCGCGGCCCTGTTGGGGGATACGGTTCCGGATACTTCAGATTCTGAAACATCTGTTGATGCGGATGAATTTGAGTCAGCATTGCCTGCAGAAAGAGGCCCGAGAGATTTAGACGATACTGATGATGATGGCGATGGTATTCCAAACGTCGATTTGAGTGTCAGCAAATTTGCCCCGGTAGAGAAATTCTTTGAGGATGAGCCGAACCCGGTTTTTGATGATCCCAAATATTACAAGACATGTTTTACAGGCGAGGATGAAAGTGCACCCCGTCTGCATCAGCTTCTTACAAAATACCTGACGACACAGGACAGGAACGACCGTTCTGTTTACCGCCAGCAGATTATAACCGCATACTGGAACTTTTTGCGTTCCCTTGCACCAAAGATGGGTAGCTCCAAGACTCCCCTGTGCAAGAAACTTGCGATGAGATACGGAATGGTTCTTCCGTCCCTGTTCACACCGGAGCAAAAGGAATTCTTCTCGCGTGCAATCCTGAACAACAATACAGGAGAACCAATCCTCTACATGGACGAATGGCTCAAGGAAGTTGCCGCAGGCCGCCTTACATTAAGTGTCACCGACGAAGTTCCAATGAAGAAAAGGGGACCGGGTGCAGACCAGCAGTACCTTCAGCAGCTTAAGAGCAAGAACGACGGTAAATTCCAGAGTTCAGAGAGCCTTTTGACATCCAGGGAAAACGAACGCGAGCGTCTTGAAGTCCTTGTTCAGGACAAGATTACACAGCTTTTTGAGCATCCACCGGTAATCGGCCTTGACAATCACAAGCAGCCGTACAGTGACATGCAGCGCAAGATGTTTGCCGAAATCAACCAGACATTCCATCAGCTTCAGAGGGTGGACAAGGAGCTTGCAGGATACCTTAGGGAACTCCAGGAAGCAAAGGAGATCCGCTACAGTCTGGAAGCAAAGGCCGCCGAACTGCCGGAAGAGACCGTAAATGTCGGAGTAGAAGAGATTCTTTCCGAAATGACAACCGTCCGTCAGATGGCAAAGATGACTTGTGGACGCCAGGGAAACCAGTTCCCGATTCTGTCAAAGGAATTCTTCCACAACATGGACAAGGATACGGGATTCCGCGAGAATGTCCTTCGTGAGCTTACATGGATTGAATCAATTGATCCCAACTGTTTCTGCCGCATTCACCGCAACATTCCAAACCGCATAGTGCCTTATGTTCTTCTGGTACCAACCTACGGAGACTCCGGATTCTGCTGGGAGCCGTTTGACCGCTTTAACCGCATTACAAGCCGTGGACGCATCGTAATTCCGATGTACCCGAGAAACCTCAAGATTGCATGTCTTACCGCTGTTGGTGACTTGCGCTGGCAGGTTGCAAAGGAAAAGGCCTCATTCGACTGGATGAGCGACGGTCTTACAGGACAATACTACCAGTATTTTGAAGGCAAAAAGATGAAGGGCGACGTAAAGCAGTACTTTATCGAAGACTATATCCTGTGGATGACAAAGGAAGCCAACGGAACCCAGAAGCTTGAAAAGGAAGTACGTGCAATATTCTGGCGTTATCTGCCGTTCCCGCAGGACCGCAAGGACGAACTCAAGAAGAGAAGCCTTGTTTATGCGGAACTCGTTCAGCGTGACATCAACCGCAGCATGAGCGATGGCTATTGATAAATGCCGGATAAAAAAGCAGTTCTGTTTTTGATTCCCGTTACTCTAGGCGAAACACCAGTGTCCAGGGTCCTTCCTGAATACAACGCCGGGGTAATCTCGGGAATCAAGCATTTTATAGTGGAAAACATACGTTCTGCAAGGCGTTTCCTCAAGGCATCAGTTCCTTCCATCGACATCGATACCCTTACATTTTATGAATTGAACGAACATACAGACCCAAAGACAATCGGCGGATATCTGGACCCGATTACAAAAAAGGGCATGGACATGGGCGTAATCTCCGAGGCAGGATGTCCGGCTGTGGCAGATCCCGGTGCCCTTGTGGTGGAAATGGCACATAAGAAAAATGTCAGGGTGGTTCCTCTTTCGGGGCCTTCATCAATGATAATGGCTGTGATGGCAAGCGGATTCAACGGCCAAAGCTTTGCGTTCAACGGCTATCTTCCAGTAAAACCGGGGGAAAGGTCTGCAAAAATACGTCAGCTGGAAGGACGTGCGTGGAAGGAAAACCAAACCCAGCTTTTCATAGAGGCACCATACCGCAACCTCAAGATGCTTGAAACCCTCGTCTCCGTGTGCAGGAAGGACACAAGGCTGTGCATTGCCGCTGGAATCACCTGCCAGGAAGAATACATCCACACTCATTCAATAGAAGAATGGAAGAAAATATCAGAGCCTCCAATCAACAAAGTGCCCGCAATCTTCCTGTTGTACCATAGCTAGGAGAACAAGATGGCTTCGATTATCCTGATGGGAATAAAGCATTGCGGAAAAAGCACCCAGGCAAACCTTATTTCAAAAAAACTGAACCTTCCCTCGTATGACACAGACACGGTCATGGAAAAACTCAGCGGAAAAAGCCCAAGGGAAATCTACAGTCAGGACGGTCCGAAAGCATTCATGGATTGGGAGACAAAGGCTTGCATGTCAATTCAGGCTGAACTTGCAGAAAAGGGAACTGATGCGGTAATAGCGACAGGCGGGGGAATATGCTGCAATGAACAGGCCGTTTCAATCCTTAAGACGATGGGACGACTTGTGTTTCTTGTGGCATCGGAAAAGACAGCAGCAGACCGCATTGTAAGGGAAGCAAGTGTAGGCCCAGACGGAAAGTTAAAGGACATTCCCGCCTATATTGCAAGGAAAAATCCAGAGACCCTTGATGATGTAAGGAAAATATTTCACGAGTTTTATCTTGAGCGCACGGATATGTACAGTCATATTTGTGATGTAGCCGTAAGAATGGAAAACCTCCCCAAGATTCAGAACACCAACCGTATTTTAAGTTCAATGGGTGTAAAAATCGTTTGAATGATCACACGGATTCGAAATGCCTACGGCATTTTCCGGTGTATGATGTGTTTTTTTAATGTGATTTTAGTTTACTCTCGTGCAGTCTAATGATATTTCAAAATCATTTTAGTATAAAAGGCTAAAAACAAGACAAACTAAGGTTTAAAGATTTTACGTTAGTAAAATCGAATCCGTGTGACAATGAAAAAACTATCTTGAGCAGTCTCCGCAGCCACAGGAGTCTCCGCAGGAACCTCCACAGCCACCACCACATGAAGAGCAGCCACCACCGCAGCCGCCACATCCACCCTTGAGTGCATTCAATTCTTCCGGTAATGCCTCACGTACTTCTACAACGGTAACTTCAAAATGCAGGTTTTTTCCCGCAAGGTCATGGTTTGCGTCAACCGTGATTCCGTCTTCGCTTACTTCCTTTACCGTAACGATGCATGGACCATTTGGACCCATTCCCTGAAACTGGCTTCCAACCTGAATATCGCCTTCAACTTCAAAATTGTCGCGTGGCATCTTTATGACAAGGGCAGGGTCATATTCGCCGTAAGCATCCTTTGGCTCAAGGTATGCAGTAATCTTTTCACCCGGTTCCTTGCCTTCAAGCATTTCTTCCAGTTTTGGCAAAAGATAATGGGTTCCCTGAATGTATGTAAACGGATCTGATTTGCTTGAATCGTCTATTACAGTGTCATCGTCACCCTTAAGGATATAGTCGATGGTAACAACACGGTCTTTTTCAATTTTCATGATTGAGTCCTCTTGGATAATTTCATGGAACTGTCAAAAGAGTTCCAACCTTGTCATTATCGGGCTAGACCCGATAATCTATATTATTGCGCTATAAGTAGGTAGAGATTGCCGGATCCTGTCCGGCAATGACCTGGGCTTTGTCCTTAGAATTCCTGAACAACTTCTGTGATTTCGGGGCATGTTTCCTTGAGGTAGCGCTCGATGCCCATCTTTAAGGTCATGGTAGCCATAGGACAGCCGTCACATGCACCGGTCAGCTTGATGTGTACTTTTTTATCATCATCTATGTTGATGAACTCCATGTCTCCGCCTTCTGCATTTAGTGCGGGACGGAATGCGTCTAAAGTCTCCAGGACCTTGGTTTTAAGTGCTTCGTCAACCATATCAGTCTCCTACTTTTATGCTAATAAAATACAGGATTTATCGGGTTTTGGCTATAGGTTTTTGAAAGAAATAGGAAAAATCAAGCTGCTTTGTCCGATAATCTAAGGGTATAACTTGTGGGATACTTGAAAAAATATTGTTTTTGCTGTACAATTTAAGCAAAATTACAAAATATCATCAAGTTTCATATTTTCCCAAGTTAACCAAAATCAAGAAAGAATGTTTTATTGTAAAATGGCTATTATAGAGAGTTTTTTTTTGAGAGGTAATTATGGCAGATAATTATGAACAGACAAGAAAAATACCCGTAAGTCTTTATGTCCTGGATGCGTGCATTCTTTTCCCAAGCATCATTTATACGGCAGTTATAATGGCCGCAACCCGTATGATTGGAAATCCGCTTGATACAATTCCACATGCTATAGGACAGATGGCAAAAGTTGTCTTTTCTCCGGTAATTCTGGCTTATTTTGCATTCCTTATTGCTGTGGTACTTGTAAGCACGATGATTATCTATAAGAAAATTGCAGCCTATGACGGTTCGGAAGAATCTTGTGTGGAATGCAACAAGGCCCAGGGACTTCTTATCAACGTGAATATTGTAAGTGCCATTGTACACGGCATTCTTTTTGGCGTATTGCTTTCTGTCATTGCAACTAAAAAGGGCATTCATCTTCCCATGTTGCCAAGCGTGCTGCTTAGTTTCGGAGCTACCATGCTTTGGGGCATTACTTCCTATGTACTCTGGATTGAGGCCTTTGAAAGGTGGATGTCGTTTGTTCCGTTCAGAAAGGAATTCATGTCGTTCGGACTCATAATGCGAAACAGCTTTGTTGCGATTCTTACTTGTCTGGGACTCGTGTGCTGTGTTTTTGCTCCGATCTTCTCTTTTGGCAACATAATTGGCACTGAATATCTTTCTGTAAATGGATTTGTATTCGGCAAGCTTTTTGTCCTGACAATAGTCGCCATGCTGTTGAATGTTCTGGACATCTTCCTCTTGATGCGTGGATTCATGGGAAAGGTAAATACTGTATCCAACTATACCAATGACATTGCAAAGGGTGACTATACTTCGGATTCCCTCAAGGTCCTTAGCCGCGATGAATTTGGCCTTTTGATAAACGACTTGAACAGGTCCCACAGTGCCACACGCGGCCTGCTGCATAAAATCAAGGACAATGTTGATGTAAGTACAGGTGTTGCCCGAGAATTGAGCACGAACATGACCGAGACCTCTGCCACAGTCGAACAGATTGTAAGCAACATAAACCTTATCCGCGACAAAATGGAAGCTCAGGCTGCAGGTGTTGAGGAAGCCGGTTCCGCCACAAGGGAAATCCTTGGAAACATCGAGGGCCTGAATAACAACATCGAGAGCCAGTCTGCCGGTCTTGAACAAAGCTCAGCCGCAGTACGCCAGATGGTGGCAAACATTCAGTCTGTTACCCGTGTCCTGGAGAAAAATGCTACAGCTGTTTCACAGTTGGAAAAGGCATCAAATCTTGGTCTTGAGCGTGTTGATTCTGCCGTTAAAATGTCAAACAAGATTCTTGCTGACTCAAGCGGTCTTTTGGAGGCTTCGGCAGTCATTCAGAATATCGCAAGCCAGACAAACCTTCTTGCCATGAATGCCGCAATTGAGGCCGCCCATGCAGGAAGTTCGGGAGCCGGTTTTGCCGTTGTTGCCGATGAAATCAGAAAGCTTGCCGAGCAGAGCAATACACAGGGTAAGAGGATTGCAGCCAGCTTAAAGAGCTTCAATACCGTCATCCAGGGGCTTTCAGGAAGCAACAAGCTTGTGCAGGAACAGTTTGACGAAATCATGAAGCTTACCACAGTTGTCCGTGATCAGGAAGAAGTAGTTATGAATGCCATGCGTGAGCAGGAGACTGGTTCAGCACAGGTTATGGAGGCCATGAAGAGCATCGATGATTCAACCGCCGAGGTAAAGAGCAATTCACAGGAAATGCTGAGCGGCGGAAAACAGATTGTTGCGGAAATGGATGAACTGGGAACTTCTACTGCATTGATAACAAGTTCCATCTCCGAGATGGCAGCTGGTACAGAGCAAATTATAGAAGCGATTGAAAACGTAAACCGTTCATCTTTGAACAACAAGGAAAATATGGACGGCCTTATGCAATCGGTAAGCACATTCAAGCTGTAAAAACATAGGGCAATCACCATACCCCACCGCAGAGAAGCGGGGTATTAAACCCTGTGCACGAATAAAAAACCCCGGGATTGTGAGTCCTGGGGTCTTTTTTTTCATTCAATTTCTTTATCAGGTGGATTCGGCCGCTCCGGGGAGGCCTATGTCCTTGCGGTAGAACATTCCGTCGAAGTGGATTGTCCTCATTGCGTTGTAAGCTTTGTTCCATGCGTCATCGAATGTGTCACCGTATGCTGAACATGCCAGTACGCGTCCTCCGCTGGTCACAAGTCCGGTGTAATTGTCCTGGGTTGAATGGTCGGCACGTCTGTCTGCGATGGCACCGGCAATGAATACTTTTGCACCGCTTGTTGAAAGCTCATCTTTTTCTGCAAAGATAGGAATTCCCTTGTTGTATTCCCTTGGATAGCCACCACTGACTGCAACCGGGGCAACCACATAACCTTTTTTCCATCCAAGATTGAATTTGTTCAGGTCGCCGTTTATGATTGACTCACACAAACGTTCAAAGTCAAAGCTCATGAGTGGGAAAACAGCCTGAGTTTCAGGATCTCCAAGACGGACATTGTATTCCAGACATTTTGGACCGTCTTCCGTAAGCATTATGCCAAAGAAGATGAATCCACGGTAATCATAGCCTTCCTCAATCAAACCACGGAGTGTAGGCTGCAGGATGTTCTTTTCAAACTGGGATTGAATCAGCGGGGTAACATCGTCAATAGGTGATACGGCTCCCATTCCGCCAGTATTTGGTCCCTTGGCACCCTCGCACAATCTCTTGTGGTCACGTGCAGGCAGGAACGGAAGGATTGTAGCGTTTCCGGCTTTTGCTGATTCCGGTGTAACAGAAACCGCCGCCAGAATTGAAATCTCGGTTCCACGGAGGTATTCTTCGATTACAACTTTTGAACCGGCTTTTCCAACCTTGCCATTTTCCATCAGGTCTTTAATGGCATCGCGGGCTTCCTGTATTGTCATGGCAACAACAACACCCTTTCCTGCAGCCAGACCGTCCGCCTTGATTACGATAGGGGCTCCCTGTTCTTCTATATATTCCAGAGCCTTGTCCTTGTCGTTGAATGTGGCGCTTTTTGCACAGGCAACACCGTATTTGTTCATAAAGGCCTTTGCAAGATGTTTGCTTGCTTCCAGCTGGGCCGCAGCCTGTTTTGCACCTACAGTCGGGATGTCTGCCGCCCAAAATGCATCAGCGATTCCATCCGCAAGAGGATCCTCGGGCCCGATAACTGCCATTGTACAGCCTTCATGCCGTGCGATTTGAACAGCAGCTTCCTTTAAGCTTGCATTTGCACTGACATAATCGCAGTCAGAGGGGGATACATTCCGGCACTTTGCTTCATGAGCGGTACCGCCGTTACCAGGTACACAGATAATCTCAGATACATACATGCTCTGAGCCAATTTCCAGGCAATTGTGTGTTCGCGTCCGCCATTACCAATAACAATAACTTTCATGGGAATATTATAATTGAATGCACAATAAAATTCAATAATTATATGAGGTAAGTGCAAATAGACTGAATTTATAAAAGTTTTATTGATAATAGAGGAAGCACTTTCATTCTCGGCGGGAACCGGGTCACTGAGGCATAATGTGTGGTCTAGGGTATTTGACTCCCTGCGGTCGCACCACACAAATGCCTCTGCGCCCCGAACCCCGCCTACATTACAGTGCTTCCTCCCTGTAACATGTATCTTTCAATCCAATTCTTTTTGCACTTACCTCATTCTTATGCAATGTTAAGCATTCAATTATAATCTAGGTTATCAGCAGAAGGAAAATTAAGAATTAAGAATTATGAATTATGAATTAAATTCAAATCTGGTTGACTTAAATCGCTTTTTGACACATAATTATTGTTAAAGTGCAGGATTATTCCTGCTTCACTTTACTTAAGGAGAATTATTATGAAGAAATTGATTGCACTGATTGCAGTAGCGGTTACTGCTGTGGCCGTTGCGGCTGCTGATCCGCTTATTGTAATTCATGGTTTTGTAAATTTGAATGCCCTGGGTACATCATGGGAACATGCTTCAGACAATGATAGTGCTTTTGGTGCCTTTGGTGACAATGTTTCCATTGGTGGTGGTGTTGGCGTAAACATTCCTTTTGCCGGTTATTTCGGAGTTCAGCCTGGAGTGGACATTTATGGAAATAGGGTTGGTACAAAGAATAGTGATACTGGTGTAGTGAGCTCATGCAGTTACGTTTCTTTGGACATTCCTCTTCTTTTTACAGCTAAAGTTGAAAAGTGGAATTTCCAGATTGGACCCTATCTTTCAATTCCTCTTGGGGATTTGAAGTTTACAGAAAAAAGTGGTGGAGCAGAGAGTAGTACTGATATTGATATTGCCTCTAATGCTCTCGTCGGTATGCTCTTTGGCGTGGGATATGAGGAGCGCCTTGGATTGGGACGCCTCGTTTTCGGTGCCCGCTATATGCTTGATTTTGCACCGATTACATTAGAAAATGATTATGGACCTGATGTTAAACTCTTTACCCGTCGTGGTCTTGAAATCGACATCGGCTACAAGGTTCCGCTTACATTCTTTGGCGGCTGATTTTAGCTGACTTAAACTATAAATCCCTGTGGTCATGTGGCTGCGGGGATTTTTTATTTAGGAATTAACCGTAATGTTTCCTGCACTTTATCAAAAGGGAAATGTGTATAGTGTGATATAGTATTCAGGTCAATACCTTTAAACTCATCAGGTGTATATATAAAGTCATCCAGCAGATTCTCCTTATGCTTTTACAGAAAGGTTCTCTTTAATCTGCAGGACCTGCTCCAGGGGGAGGCCAATTGCCTGAGAGATTTGCTCCGGGGTATTTACACCCATCTTAAGAAAGTTCTCCGCGACCTCTATGGCTTTTTCTGCTTTTCCTTCTTCATAGGAGATTTCTTTTTCTTCATCTATTGTCTGCTGCCATGTCATATATTGTTTCCTCCAGTCGCAAGCTGCGCTTGCTCTCAGAGTTTTTACTTGCTCGTCGCAAGCTGTTGCTTGCTAAGGCTCTCATTTTTTGCAAGCAAAAAAAAACGTAAAAACTCACCAGTTAAATATATAAAGCTTCTACCTGATTCTCTCTTACGCTTTTACTGAAAGCTTTTCCTTAATCTGTAGGACCTGCTCAAGAGGAAGACCGATGGCCTGAGAGATTTGCTCCGGAGTATTTACACCCATCTTAAGAAAGTTCTCTGCGGATTCTATGGCTTTTTCAGATTTTCCCTCAGCACGACCTTCTTCATAGGAGATTTCTTTTTCTTCATCAATCGTCTGCTGCCATGTCATATACTGCTTCCTCCACTTCATGTTTTTCTTGGCGAAGCGAACTTTCTTTTCTAGCGATTTAGTCAGCTCACTGTCGGCTTTCTGCCCTGCAAGGAATCTGAAAAAAGATTTCTCCTCGTCACTCTCCATGTTAGCATATTCTTTGGCATTGAAAAAGACCTTGAAGGCCCTGTCGTTCAATTTTATTTCAGGATTGTCTCTGCACAAATTCTCAAAGAAATAGACAGGCTTACTTTTCCTGAACGGTGGCTCAAGACACAGGAAAATCACGTAGGAATCCTTTAGTTTTGAGTATTTGGCACCTTTTGAAAGGTTATCCAGATCTATGATGCTCTGATAATACCTTGCTCTCTTGGGAAGGTTCTTGTTGCTTGTTGTCTGAATTTCGATGTCAAAGATACGCTTTGCATCACTTGTGTAGACATCGAACCTTACGCTCTTGGAATCCAGGGTTTCCTGCATGGTACGCTCTGCTTCCGGTTTCTTCAGCTTGGATATCTTGATGTGAAGCAGCATCTCAAGGACCTGGCGGCACAGCTCCGGCTCACTTTCCATGATTTTACAGAAAAGGAAATTGTTTGCGAATGTTAGTTCTTCCCATGACGGGTACTTTTTGTTTTTAGGCATTTTATGACCTCCATACTATTTAACTAGTCATAAACTTGCATTTTTAACACATTTTGGGAGAAAAGTTTGAAAAAAAGTGATTTTTTTAATTTCGTGAGGAGTGGTTACGGATTAAAAAAATAACGCATTGATTCATGTCTTGCCTAGATTGGCTGAGTGCGGTATAATGGCACTATTGGGAGATTCAACATGGACTACTGTATCATAGATTCAAAATCAGGAAAGCCTGTGGACTTTGACTTTAAGCCGGTGGAAGAAGCAAAAAAGGCTGTCTGGCGTTCAAGAGAAGACGCTTTTTATTTCCTTGACTGCTTTATCCGCGAAAGTTCTGCTCAGGAACTCGATTCTGACGCAATAAATAAGGGAAGAGCCCAGTTTACCGTTCAAGAACTCGCATAAAATTCCGATGTCTATAGATATGCGTAGACTATTTGTTTTTCTTTTTTGTTTGCTGACGGTTAGCTGTCTTTCCGCCCAAACCAAGCCATTGTACAGGTTGCCGGAAAATACTCCGTCAAAAGCCGATGATAGTTCAGAACCATACCTTGTTGGAACTGATTCAGGACTTTACCAGATATCTGCCAAGGGACAGGCTACTGCCCTGTGGACTGAAGGTAAGGTTACCAAGATCTTAAAGACCAATGTCACTGTAGATTCAAAAGAGGTGACAAAGTGGTATTTTGTGACTTCAAAGGGTATCGTTTCTTCTTATGACCTTATCAGCTTTACTGAATGCAACAACGGCCTTCCCGTTCTTACAATCAAGGAATATGCGGACGGCAAAAAATCTTTAGTCAATCAAAGCCAGCTCTTAAAGGATCTTTGTGTGGATCCTCTTGATCAGAACATATTGGTCACCGCCACAAAGGATGCCGTATACATTACACGGGACGGCGGTGCAAAATGGACTTCCCTAAGCTCAACAAGCAAATTTACCGCGGGTATTAAGGCGGCGGCTGTTGCCCACATGCCTGTCTACGCATCGGACGGCAGCATACAGTCTACCAAACTCACCGTATTCATGTCACATTCAATTTACGGATTCTCCTACTGCTACCCGGACAATGGAGCCACCTGGACCGATGTGTCCAAGGGATTCGGATTCCTTTCCAACCTTACGCAGCCGGATGAAATAAGCGACATTCTTCCGGTATTGTGCAGCGATTCAAACGGAAAGCTCTATGTTGAGATTTACTGTGCCAATAGCTACATGCCAAAAGTCTACCGCTTTGACTGGAAGAACAAAAAGGCTGTTCAAATCTATTCGGGAAAAGGTGAGGCAGAATCAATCGACAGTTTGTGCCAGGCGGGTAACTCCCTATACTTTGTGATGCTCGGTGAGGCTAGGTCAATTTCCCTTACCGACGGAAGTGTGGTGGCCCTGCCAAAAGAATATTCAACATGGAAAAATCAGCTCTATCTTGCGGAAGGCAACGTCAATACTGCCTATGTTCCTGCAAAACGAAACGGTCTTTCTCAGCCGCTACAGTTGAATGAACTGTGGATGCTTCAGCCGGACATCTCCCTTAGCAAATATGGTGAGACAGCAACCGACAAAAAGGCAGTCTACATATCCGCATATCAGGTCCGCAACATGACCGGAATCAACAAGTACAAGGGCATCGTAAAGAACAACAAGCTCAATGCGGTTGTCGTTGACATGAAGGACGATTACGGTGTCCTGAGGTTTACGCCCAACTCTGAATTGTTGAAGAAGAAAGGTTTTGTCTCCGCATATAAAATTGACGTTGAGCAGTTTGTCTCAGAGTTCAAGAAGGATGACGTGTATCTTGTGGCACGTATCGTTGTGTTCAAGGACAAGCATCTTTCTGAATATGGTGGCGGAAAATATGCCGTGTGGAACTACAATACCGGAAAAGCCTGGGTCGGAACAAAAGACTCAAGCGGAACACTATATGACGAAAACTGGGTTGATCCATATTGTGAGGAAGTTTGGGAATACAACGTAGAGATTGCAAAGGAACTGATTCAGCGTGGATTTGACGAGGTTCAGTTTGACTACATACGTTTCCCGACAGACGGCCTTAATCTTGGAAGCGCCTCTTACAGATGGAAGGAAAAGGGAATGGACAAGGAATCTGCCATCATGTCTTTCCTTTCTTATGCAAGAAAAAATATAGATGCCCCGATTGGAATCGACATTTACGGAGCCAACGGATGGTACAGGAGCGGAACACGTACTGGTCAGGATGTAGAGATGCTTTCTGAATACGTGGACATCATCTGCCCCATGTTCTATCCTTCACACTTTGAGCAGAACTTCCTTGAATCAAGTCCTGTAATTGAACGCCCATACCGCATCTACTTCTATGGAACATACCGCAACATGGTGATCGGCCGCAACCGCATCATCGTCCGTCCGTGGGTTCAGGCATTCTACATGGGTGTACGCTACGACCGCACATACTACGACAAGAACTACGTAAAGCGCGAGGTCTTTGGTGTAAGGGATTCTGTAAACCGCGGCTACATGTACTGGAACAATTCCGGCGGAATGTATGACGACATAAGCCCCGATCCGGGAGACGCTCCATCACCATGGAAGGGAAACGAGGCTGACTTGCAGTACAAGCTTCCTGCATTCAGTTCCAGCCCCGAATTACGCGAAAGCAACACTAACATAAAGAGAAGCCCCATCGCATCTGCACCAGACAGGGATGATGACATGATAAGCATCTTTAATTCAGTGCTTTATCCAGTCCCCGACACCTATGACACAAAGGATGCCAAAAACGCTTCCGCAATGCTTCTTAGTGTTGACGGTGGTAAAGGTATAAGATGACAAATCTGGGCTATACCCCAGGCGAACCTATAGCGGCCATAGCGACATCACTTGCACCGGCGGCTATAGGAATTGTCCGCACAAGTGGGGAAGGCTGCATAGGGCTCGTTTCAAAAATATTTTCAAATCCAAAAAAACTCATTTCTTCCCCTCCCAACTCCCTTGTCTATGGCTGGATTTTAGACGGCACAAAAAAAATCGACCAGGTGATGCTCGGTGTCTATCATGCCCCAAAATCGTTTACCGGCGAGGACATGGTGGAAATCTACTGTCACGGTGGAGTGGCGGTTGTAAAGTCTGTGATGGAACTCCTTTTGCATTCTGGGTTCAGGCAGGCGGAAAAGGGTGAGTTTACGTTCAGGGCGTTCATCAACGGAAAGACGGATTTGACCCGTGCGGAAGCGGTAAGGGAAATAATCGACAGCAAGACGGATGAATCAAGAAACCGTGCAATAGGCCGGCTTCAGGGCATTCTGTTTGAGGAAATCAATTCAATCAAAAAGCTGATAGTGGATTCAATTGCCCAAATCGAAGTTGAAATTGAATACCCCGAGGACGAGGAAAACATCAGCGACACGTTTGATGACTCTCTTTTGCATGAGGCCAAATCCAGGCTTCAGGTTCTGGTGTCGTCATGGAAAAACGAAAAGCTTTATCAGGACGGGCTCCGTGTTGTTCTATGCGGAAAAACCAATGCGGGAAAATCCAGTTTGTTTAATTCACTTCTAAAGGAAGACCGTGCGATTGTAAGCGACATAGAGGGAACCACTCGCGACTGGCTTGAATCATGGGTTAGCTTTGACGGACTGCCTGCAAGAATTTTTGACACTGCGGGCCTAAGAAAAACCGATGATATAATCGAAGCAGCCGGAGTTGAACGCACAAAGGACCTGAGCAAGGAAGCCGATTTGATTCTGTATCTGGTGGATTCAACCGTGGGGCTGATGGACGAAGACCTTGCCTTTATGAAAAATGCCGGTGGACTCCCCGTAATCCTTGTGTGGAACAAATGCGATTCAGATCAGAGCGGGAACCTGCCGGATGAAGGACCATGGAATAAGGCCGTTGCAATTTCTGCCAAAACCGGAAGCGGAACTGCTGTACTGGCTCAGGCTGTAAAGGGACTTCTTGAGGACGTAGAAGGTTCTGCAAGGAGTGGAGCAGCCCTGGGTAGCGAAAGGCAAAAGGATTCTGTAACGGAAGCGCTTGAACGTGTAAACCATGCCCTTGAGGTTGCGGGAACAGGACTTTCAATGGATGCGGTGGTTCAGGATCTGGAAGACAGCCTTGATTCCCTGGGCGAAGTTACCGGAGAGGTCTGCGCCGACGACATTCTGGAAAGCATCTTCAGCAATTTCTGCGTAGGGAAGTGACCATGTGCGGCATTCCGAACCTAAATTCAGCAATACGTCATTGCCGTGCGTGACACGGCAATCTTACGGTTATATAAAAGGTCAGCTGGGGATTGCCGGATCAAGTCCGGCAATGACGGTGGCAGGTTCAGCTTGCACTTTCAGCTTGATTCTTGGGGCCGTATTTTGCCTGGAATTTGGCGGCTTCTATGGCTTCTTCCTCTTCTTTTCCTGCCGTGGCAAAGACTGTCTGCAAAAGGTTCTTTGTCCGTGAACTTACAATCTGATAAATTTTTTGTGAAAGCCTGTGTTCTGAGTCGCTGTCCAGGCCGTTTGAGCCATCCTTTCGCGTAAAGACAAAAATGTTCAGGACACCTTCCGGGGTATTGCGCTGCATCAGGAGCGTACCGTCTCCATGAATGTGGAGTCCGTTTACTATCAGCATGAAGTCCGTGATTTTACTTGAGACGGGAATTACATTTTCCGTATTCTGGAAGATGCATGAAAAGTGGTTCAAACTGATGTCGCTGATTTTTCCCTTGTACTGGTTTTTCTTGAATTCAAATGTGATTTCGCTTTTGTCGTCACAGATGGCACGTACGGTCTTGCGCCTTCCACCTGCCTGATTAACATAAAGTATGCGGTCAATCAGCGGAAAGTTTTTTGCATGCTGATACTCAAGTGGAATGCAACCGCACGGAATGCCTACGTCAAAAAGATAGAAACGTTCAAGCTTGCTTTTTTCTTCTTCGGTTTTTCGTTTTGAATACAGCACGCCGATCAGGACTTTGTCTCCGTATGTGCGCTGAAGCTGGTAGATGTATTTTGGCCATTCAATTCCATGAATTTCGGCATCAATATAGAAGAACAGGATGGAATCTGTAAAAAGGGAAATGATAAGTTCGACCTTTCTGCGCATTGAACAATAACGGTCGTCAACAATGATGTAAGTTTCATAGCCGTGATTAAGATACTCTTCCATGTATATTTCCGGAAGAAGTGACATGTCCGGGGCTATAAAAAATGTTTTGCGTCCTGCATACAGTTCTGCAGCCAAATCACTCATGGAAAACCTCCTGTTCCAAAAAATGAGTTCGCAAAACTTTTACAGATGTGCTCCTTTTAAATTCTACTTAAATTATAGAATACATGCTGACAAAAGTAAAGGGGGAAATCATCTTTCCCCCTTAAAAAATCAGTTTGGGCTTTTGATTAAGCTACTGAAATGGAAATCTTTTTCGGCTCTGTAAGTGCCTTTCTTGGAATGTTTACGGAAAGGACACCGTTCTTAAAGTTGGCGCTTACTTTCTCGCTGTCGATATCCTGTGGCAAAGAGAAGCGGCGGCAGAATCCACTTGACCTTCTTTCATGGATGAGCCACTGTACCTCTCCTTCCTTTTTATCCTTTGATTTTTCTTCCTTTGTTTCCTCCGTGTGGGAAGAAATGGTAAGAACATTGTCCTTAAGATCCACGTCAACGTCTTTTTCGGTGCGTCCGGGCAAATCCATTTCCAAGGCGTATGCATCTTTGGTTTCCTTTACGTCGACCTGTGGGACTCCAAATGAATAATTCTTTGCCACTGCGGGGAAAAATCCAAAGTCACCGTCGTCAAAAAGTGAGTTGAAAAGTGAAAGTTCGTTCATAATATTACCTCCAAAATGGTTTTGTTTGATTTATTACCGGTTTTTTATCCCGGCACTAAACATATAGCAAATTTTGTGCCAACTTTTTTTTGAATGTCAAAGGTCAAATATATGAAATATTAATTTAAAATTGTCTCCCAGCGAAATCTGCCCCGAAAAAAGGCTTGCTGGAAACTTCGTTGCAAAAACCGCGCTACGCTTGTGCAGATTTTTTTCGGTTCAGCTTTTGCTTCCGACAATTTTAGCTTAAATCGGTATAAATGGCCTTTGCCATTCCTGTTGATCATATAGAGGGTTGAAGGTTGTCTAAGATGTATCAAAATGACGCTTTATTTTTCCTTAAAACATGCTTGGCTTGTTCAAAATGACCCGATTTTCTTGCGATTTTCCTTCAATCTTATTTAAAATGGACTTCCACAAATTAAAAAAAAATGGTATAGTAAGTATATTAAAGAAAAGTTGGGGACTGCTTTATTTATGAATGATTTTGGTTCGCTACAATTTCTATCCGTTGACGGGTCATCTCTTGTAATTCCGGTATCTGCCTTTGTGTGCATAGTACTGGTGCTTTTGTATGCCCTTGTGATAACAATATTGTATGTGAAAAAAATCGTAGGCGGCAAAAATCATGACCGTCTGACCGGTATGCTCAATTTACAGGGATTTGAAACTTCCGTCGAACGCCTTTTCCGGCTGGCAAAAAACCACAGGTTCCTTTTGTCCGAGCTGAACGTAAGGGATTTCGCTTTTGTCAACCGCATTTACGGGGCAGACAAGGGAGACTTGATCCTTAAATGCATAGCCAAGCATTTGACCGAGATAAAGAATCACTCTCCCAACGCCATCATAGCAAGAGGTTATGCCGACAACTTCTATATCCTCCAGCCAATCGAAGGGGATGAAAAAGATTTTATTACGGCAATGGAAATGACTCAGAGCAATCTTCAGGAACAGGTGGGAAAAGAAGAAGATGTTCATATCATATTAAAGAGTGGAAATATTGTCTGCATCAACCACGGACGCGAATCAATCGACATAAGGGACATGATAAGCAAGGTCGGTTATGCACGCCGTCTGACCCAGGACAGCGTAATCGAAAATTTCTCCATTTACGACAGCAATATGCGCATTCAGCATGAGAATGAGGAGCGCATTGAAAACGGCATAGAAAAGGCAATCACAAACAAAGACCTGCTTGTTCTGTACCAGCCCAAAATCAATCTGGAGACAGGAAAAATTCAGGGTGCGGAAGCTCTTGTGCGATGGAAGACAAAAAACAATGCATTGATTCCGCCGGATATCTTTATTCCTGTACTTGAACGCAACGGACTTGTAGGTGTTCTTGACCAGTATGTCTATAGAAAAGTATTCTCTTTCCTAAAGAGCCTGAATCAGGAGGAAATTCCTCAGGTCCCCATTTCCATGAACATTTCTCGTCTGGCCCACAACTCACTTGAATTCATTACCGAACTGGACACATTGCAGCTTCAGTACCAGGTGGACAAGAAATTCATAGAGCTTGAGATAGAAGAACGTTTTGCGGGTGCCGGAGACGATTACGTAAAGGATTTGATTCACCGCCTGCATTCTGCCGGATATGTCGTTAGCATGGATGACTTTGGCAGCGGACAGTCTTCGCTCAACATGCTGTGCGAGATGCCGGTTGACGTAGTAAAGTTTGACCAGAGATTCCTGCATCAGGCCGAAAGTTCAAGGGATGCCCGTGTGGTTCTTGCCTACATGATCAAGATGGTCAACGAGTTGGGCAAAATATCCCTGTGCGAGGGTGTCGAAACCAAAAAGCAGGTAAAAATCCTCCAGAACATAGGCTGTAATGTTGCCCAGGGTTACTATTATTCACGCCCCGTAGACGAAGAAACCTTCAAGAAATTCATTCTGGAAAACATCTGATAATCAATCAATTATTGAAAATCATTTCCTCATCTTTTTTATGAATGTCGTTATTTCCAAAGCGAACGCTTCCATTTCCTTTTGGTCGTCGAATGCGGCCTGATTCAAAGGGGTGAGTGGTGCGTTGGTGGCGGCTATAAAAAAGCGGACGTCATCTGCCTGAATGTCGGGGGTCTGGCACTGTGCGTTTACCGGTGCAAGTCCAGTCCTGAATGCAAGGTCAGCCTGAAAACCCGACGAAAGCATTGCCTTTATGAGTGTTGTCAAAGCCTTGTTCTTTGTCAGTGGAACAGCAGATATGACGGAGCCTGTAAGATAGCGTTTGCCTGCGGGTCTTGAGGACGGGAAAAATCCAACAGAGTTTCCACCGTTTCCGAGTGCTCGTGGCAGGGATGTGAAATTCTTTAGTGCCTGGATGCTCATGCTGCGGTGGTCGCTCAGTGTCATGATGGCTATGGAACTGTAACGGTTCTCCATGTAAATTTCTACATCGCGTTTGGTCATGGTAAAGATGCCCGGATGAATGAGTCCTGAATTGATCCATCGGGCAAGAGTTGACAGTGCCGCATAAAGGGGAGATTCCGGGGTGGATGCAATTGTCTCAAGGAATTCTGCAATCTCGCTTGAGTCTGGAATGTAGTCCTTTCCGTCATAAAATTCAATGATTGATTTCACGGCTTCAAGGTATGCCTCGTCTCCCGAGTAACATTCGGTGAGTGCGGTGATTACGCTGAGTGTGGTTTCTGCATCGGCTCCTGCAAATACAATCGGGTAGGGGAAATTCTCTTTTGACTCACTTGCAAATTTCTCTATGTCTGACCATGTCTGTAGCTGCTGTGTGTTTGTTACTGCAAGGGCGTCGTTCAATATGTTCATCTCTACATTGTCCATAAGTAGCGGTATGGAGATGGCATTGTTTCCCATCAGGACTGCCTTTTGCCTCATTGATGATGTTGCCTCGCTCATGACGGAAAGTGGCAGTGAAGGATTTTTCTTGCCTGCATCAATTGAAGAAATCAAGTTGTCCTGGAGTTTTCCCATGGGCATCAGAATCATGTCCACTGAATCATCTGCCTTATCAAGATGCTCAAAACTGATTGAGGGAGCCTTTTTGTCATCCGCATAGGAATTCTTTATCAGCTCCACAAAAATATCCTCTGTGTCTGAGTCAAGCTCGTAAAAACCTACTTTTATGCTTTTAGCCCTGTTTCCAAGACAAACACCTGTTATTACGGCCGCAACTGAAATGAATAATACGGCTCCGGCAATGATTAAAATTTTCCTGTTAATTATCATGCCAAGAAGTATATACCATCGGGATAAAAGATTAAAGGGGATGAAAAGGATGGTATCAATAGAACCAATAGTCTTCCACAGGATACAGCCCGTTTGCCCTGAGCCATTTTACCGTGTCGTCGTAGCCCAGCTGAATGTTGCGCTCCGTCCATTCCCTTGAAAAATCCAGCATGCCGCCAAACCAGCGCATCTCATCACTTGGAACGATGTCTATGACGGTATAGCCAGGCCATTTGTTTTTCTGAAGTTTGGGAGTCCATGCACTCAAATGCACTACGATGATGATGTCCGGCTTATACTGAATGACTGGTTCAACGGGTGTATTGTCCGCAGCCCCTCCGTCACAATAAAGTTTTCCGTCGCTAAGCCGTACTGGATCGGTAAGGACAGGATATGCGGAGGTGGCAAGCATCTTGTTGCGGATTTCCTCCTCCATGTCCTCATCGTTAAGTCTGAATCGGTAGGCATAGTCAAAGACCGATTTTGTGGCCGTCTTTGCAATCTGTACTCCAAAGTCAAGGATTTCACCCCATGATCGGCTGCAGGTCACATATACATCCGGGATGGTTTGTTCATTAAATGAATAAAATGAAATGCGCTTCATTATGTTCATGAGGCCCTTTTGGGAAATGGCTTCCCCATCCTGATTGAGTTCCAATGGCACTTCGTTAAGCCAGATGTCCTCGATGCGGTACATTGGTGCAACTGCAAACAGGCCTCCGTTCAGGCCACCCACGCTTGTACCGGATATGACCGTAACTTTTTGTGCAATGCCGTATTCGTTCAATGCCTTCCATACGCCGACTTCGTAACTACCCTTGCCACCGCCACCGGAGAGAACCAGAGCATAATTCTGGGCAAAGAGTTTTGTGGTACAAAGGGAGAAGATGATGCAGAGGAAAACAAGAAGCCTTTTCATATGCTATTCCTTCCAGTAGTCACGGGAAAGACGGTAGATGGCCCCATCGGCAGTCAAACTATTGAAGAGAGTTGAGTTAAAAGTCATGACACCTGTTTCCTTAAGCATGTTTCCGTCAGAGACAAGAAAGAAAGACAGGTTTGCTTTGGCAAGAGATTCCGGCATAAGGAATTCCTTCCGCCTGTAGATCCTGAACGGTATGTCCTTGCTGTACGGCCTGGAATAATCAATGCGGAATTTTAGTCCTACCTGTGTTCCGTTTGCATCAGATAGGGGGTAATCATTGTTGTAAATTCCTTTGATGTAGGAAAAGCGGTGGTTCCACACATCCATGAAATCACGGTTGTGGAGCTTTGCATAGTCTACCCAGTGTTCCGTATCATCGGCTTCCGGCCATGCATAGTGGAGGTATTTCTTTCCGTTCAATTCAAAAGGCCATTCATAGTAGGCTCCGTCCTCCGAAACCCAAAGGCCCTTAATCTGAGAGATGTTCCTGACTGGTTCCCAAACCGGCTCTTTTTTTACTTCCGGTATTTCTTCCTGAGGGATTTCCGGCTTGTCTGGTTCTGGAACTGATGCACATCCTGTAAGAAGAAGAATTATAAGTCCCCCGCCACAAACAGCACGGCGAAAAAAGTCAACGGTTTTGTTCATGCCTAAAGTATACGGGATTTATTGTCTTAGTGCAAGATTCAAGGATTGCTGTTGAAACAATTTGCCAATAAACTTGTTTATATTGTATAATGTGGGAGTGTATTTACAGGAGGAAAGAATGGTTGCCTTTAATAAGAAACTTTTTACCATCATTGCAGCCTTGGTTTTGATTTCCGGCATGACTTTTGCTGGAGGAAGCAAGGAAAAAACATCTGCCAAAGATGCTGCCCAGGAAACAAGTGCCGTTGACCGCTGGCACAATATTTACAATCAGCCCTACGACCCGGATGCCGTTATTGATTCTTCAAAAAACGGTAAGAAAATCGGTCCCATGACAATTACTGTTGTGGCACATGACGGCTGGCTTTTTGTACGCGATCCAAAGAAAAAACAGTTGGGTGCATACAACCTCAAGTATCAGTGCTGGAATTCATATTCTTCTGTTCTGGATGCAATTGATCTGGACCTTGCACAGTTCTACCGCTCGATTGACCTTTCAAAGACAGACTTGAACCGTGACCAGAACGGAAATTTCTGCGGATACACAGGCGCTCCTCTTCCCGAGGAATACAAGGAAACCGTTGCCAGCTCAAAGACAGGAAGCGGCTCAAATTCAAGCGGAAAAACTTCTGCATCTTCAACAGGAACTTCAAAGACTGGTACCACTTCTGCAACTGCTACTACGACAAATACATCAACAGGCACAAGTTCAAGCACAGGCTCAACAACAGCTGCTACAACAACTCCATCTAGCACAAGCTCTTCAAAAACCGGTACAACTTCTACTTCTTCAACATCTTCCTCAGGAAAGACAGACACCACCGGTTCATATAGCACGTCAAAGCTGACGGCCGACAGTCCGCTGGTACTTTCTACAAGCACACCATGGAGCCACCTTTCATATCCGACTGCCACATATACTTATGGAACGGAAACAAAGAACAAAAAGCTCCTTACGCTCAAAAAATCACTCAATGCAAAACGTGGTTCAAATGTACGTCAGGTCAACTTTACGACTCCTTCAAGAAACAACGGAGTTATCTTTAAACCAGTAAAGAAACCTGCTGCAAAAGAGGACTTTTCTACAATAGATTCTTATGTCGAAAAGCTGAATATTCCGACAACCATGACGCTTGAGAAAGCCGCAAAGGAAATCACAAAGACTGCCAAGACCGACAAGGAAAAGGCCCGCGCCCTCTTTACATGGATCAAGAAGAACATCACTTACGACTATGCCTCCGTAGGAAATCCCGATAACTTTTCAGATTCTTCTCTTGATGCAAGAAGTGCCGAGGGAACATTCAGGAACAGAAAGGGTGTATGTGACGGTTATTCAAGCCTGTTCTTTGAGTTCGGAATCTTTGTTGGACTTGATGTTGATTATGTGACTGGAATGGTAAAATTGGATTCCTCCTATAATAAAATGAATGAGCTGACAGACGAAAAAAATGCCCATGCATGGAACTGTGTTCATACGGCCAAGGGAGATATTCTTCTTGACTGTACATGGGGATGGTTTGATGTTGATCCTGCATATATGATTTTCTCTCATTACCCTAACGGTGATAATTTCCAGAATCTTTCCACAGCCCTTACTTACGGACAGTTCAAGGATCTTCCTTATGTAGATCCGTCACTGGAGAACTATGGTATTGACGGTGCAGAGCTTCTTGAATTCTTCTGGGTACATACAACAGCGTGGATGCCTGCTAATATAAGTGTCTTTGCTCCAGATGCAAGGGGAAACGGTATTTCCATGGTGAGTGGCAATTATGGTAGCATGAGGATGGGAATGAATCTGGTCGATGCCAGTGCAGTTATGCAGATGGCCGGGGATTATTCCATTGTATACTACGATGATAAGGCTGAGTATGTCAAAAGGGTTCCGTTTACCAGCAGTAATTATCAGGTAAGCAATGTTGGTGGTTATTCGTTATGGTTCACTGAACCAGGCAAGAACGCCTATGTTGGAAAACGGTATGCAGATTTTGATCTTCGCTATCAATATTGGATAATAAGGGATGATTCATTCAACTTTGACCGAGATGTAATAAAGCAGATGTTCACCAAGATTGATCCGTCCATTGATTGCACAAGGGTAAAGACATGGAGCCGTGATGAGGATATTGTCCTTGTTCCGATAAGCCAGAAGAATGAGTACCAGAATGCGCTTGAGAACTATGAGTGGACGCGCGACAAGGAATTCTGTGAATTCGTTGAATGGATGATTGACCGCGGAGTAAGCGAGACCGTAATCCAGAGTTACATAAGGAATGCAAGTAACCCGGCTGTAAGAGGATGGCTTACTCGGGAGTCTTCTAGTCAGCAGGGATGGCAGCAGGGACTGTTCTTTGACGCCTATGACTACCCCGATATTCTTAATCCCGAAGCTTGGAAAAATGTCCAGTTCAGGGCAGGGGGAATGGAAAAATACTTCCAGGCACGCAAGCTGCTTGACCATTCACTGTGGCAGCAGGAAACTATTCCAGTGCTGTTCGTTCATTTTACGGATATGGACGGATCTGCAAAAACATTTACTCCGGGATTTGATGTTCAAAAGACTATACCTTCTATCCAGGAAAGGGTTAGTGCCGATTTACCCAATAAGGTTGAGTGTTCTCTGGTTACAGTTCCGATAAGCTACAATGAATGGCGAAAGACCAATGACAATGGATTTAACGGGCGTAAAAAGATTTATGACTGGGAGAGGGAACAGGTCCTTAAGACTCTTAAGACAAGTGATCCCACACTGGCAAAAAAACTTGAAGGCCGGCAGTTTGCCATTGTCCACTGGTTTGACGATGGAACTCTACAGTCACAGGCGGGTAATCTGGTCTATTACAATAATGCAAACACTACATGGCGTTTTACCCATTCCTTGCTGAGATACACACTGATGAGCAATATGGTAAGTGTCCATAATAAGCAGTTCCCCAACATACACTGTCTTGAGACAGACTGCTCTCATGCCGGAGAATACTGTCCTCTCTGCCTGTATGCATTGGGCTATTAGTAAAGCTTGAATTAAGGATATTTTAAGAACCCGGCGGTTTTTGACCAGTTCAATGGCCTCCGGGGCTTTTTTTTTCATCTGCAAGCTGCTTTTTCTTTAAAAAAAATTTGCTTATTTTTTAAAAACGGTGTATTATATAAATTGGACAAAATGGAGAAATTAGCCATTTTTTTTCTAAGGAGGTACTATGGCGGCGACTCAAGAGCAGATAGACACGCTTCAGCAATATGTAAGCGAAAGCAGTAATATTGTCTTTTTTGGCGGAGCCGGTGTCTCTACGGAAAGCGGCATCCCTGACTTCAGGAGCGTTGACGGCCTTTACAACCAGAAGTGGGATTATCCTCCCGAGGAAATCCTTAGCAGGGGTTTCTTTTATTCAAATACAGCGGAGTTCTACAGGTTTTACAGGGAAAAAATCCTTGTAGAAGGAATCAAGCCGAATGACGCACACAAAAAACTTGCCGAAATGGAGGCTAAAGGCAAGCTAAAGGCGGTGATCACCCAAAACATAGACGGTCTGCACCAGGCGGCAGGAAGCAAAAATGTACTGGAGTTGCATGGCAGCGTGCTAAGGAATCATTGTACTCAGTGCAAGGCCTTTTATGATGTTGATTATGTAATGTCCCACAAGGATAAGGATGGGGTTGCCCGTTGTTCTGACAGTTCATGTGGAGGCATAATAAAGCCGGATGTCGTGCTATATGGCGAGAACCTGGATGAGGATGTCATCAACCGGACTATAAAGGCTCTGGGAGAAGCTGACATGCTCATAATCGGGGGAACGTCTCTTACAGTCTATCCTGCGGCGGGATTCATCAGGGCATTTACTGGAGACAAGCTGGTCCTGATCAATCGTGATGCCACCGCCAATGACGGAATCGCTGACCTTGTGATTCACGACAGTATTGGAAAAGTTCTAAGTCAAATAAGCGTATAAAGTAAAATTAGTTTCTGGGGTAACTGTCAGAAAATGTAGCCAAAGGGCAGTTACGGTTGTTAATTAATTAAGTTGAAGGGATGCTGTACTCGTTGTAGAAGGTGCGGCGGTTAAAGAAAAACGGGAATTCTGCCGATAAAGATTTTGGAGAACCAGGCCTTTTTGGCTGAATTCTATTAGTTGAAGTTTGTGAGCCGCTTTTTGGTGCCTTATGGCCTTGATGGGGGTTCATTTACTCATTATTTAGGAAGGACTTGAGTATGAACAGAAGAATTTTATTATCAGTACTCGCAATAATGGTTTCGGTATCTGTTGTTTTTGCCGGCGGTTCAAAGGAAGTGTCGGAAAAGTCTTTGGGTCCCGAAAACAGCTGGACGGAATCATTTGACATCAACAACCGTTCAGGAAAATACAATGCGTATGTAACGGCAACAGACCTTGCGCACAATGAGGGCATTGCAGGACCTTTCAATATTGTTATTGATGAAGAGTCAGACCTGCCGGTTGTATCCATTACAAACCCTGCCCCCAACATGAGCGTTCCAGGCAACCTTAACATAGTTGGTTCCTGTGTTGACGACGATAAGGTGGAGGCTGTTTACCTTATCCTTGACGGAGACAAGTCAAATCCCGTCCTGGTAGAAGGAACTGATTTCTGGTCATACTATCTGGATACCAATGACCTTAAGGAAGGTCCCCACACAATCGAGGCATATGGTGTGGACAACGGAAATCCGAATGCCTATGTAAAGGAAGACGGCTCAATTGACGAAGCCCGCGTAAAGCCAAAGACGGGACATTCTAAATTCGTTACATGGCAGCTTAACCGTCATGCTCCGGAAACAAAAGTCACCAACATGGACATGGGTTCACTTGTAAGCGGAAAAATCACCGTAAATGGTGAGGTAACCGATGGAAACGGTGTTGATACCCTTGAATACAGTGTTGATGGCGGCGTACACTATACTCCGATTAAATTCAAGAAAAACAAGCTTTCTACTCCAGATGAAAACGGAAATACCGTAATCAATACATTCTCAATTACACTGGACACAAAGAAAATGCCAGACGGTCCAACACTCTGTTGGTTCAAGGCAATTGACTCAACAGGCTCTGTCGGAATTACATCCTTCCTGTATTTCATAGACAACGCCGGTCCTGATGTCAAAGTCGTTTCTCCAGCTCCAGGTGAATCTGTAAACGGTATGTTCACTCTCGCCGGTTATGCAAAAGACACAATCGGTATCAAGAGCCTTAAATATTCATGGGGTAAAACCAGCGGTGAATTCGAGCTTATTCCAGGCAACCCATATTGGGCACTTGAGCTTGATTCACGTGAAGTATCTTCAACTAAAGATTTCGTAATCACGGCAGAAGACACAATGGGCAACGTTGTGACCGTGACACATAGATTCGTAAACAATGAAAAGGGCAACCACAAGGAAAGCGGAGTCGTATGGGTAAACCAGGACGGAGACAAGCCTGTGGTGGAAATCAAATACCCGATTGGCGAAGTTAACGGTGAGGACGGAGCTCTGTTCATCCGCGGTCTTGCAACTGATGATGACGGTGTTTCCACAGTTTACTATCAGGTTGACGGCGGGGAAGAGCACAGGATAGATGCCACAGGTGTTTTCTATGCTCCCATCGCAGGTGCCCTTTCTAACGGTGAGCACAAGATTTCCGCATGGGCAGTTGACCGCAACGGAATCGTGGGTGACAAGACAACATCAACATTCTCTTCTAAGGGAATTGCCCCAGAGTTCAAGAATGCAAAATACAAGGGAAAGGACTTCACAAATGCCATGCCTATTAATCCAGAGGAAGGCGGTGAGTTCAGCGTTGATGTAACTTCAAGCACAGGCCTCAAGACAGTCCGTTATGAATGGATATGGAATTCAGACCGCAAGGTTGTGGATGTTCCTGTAGAAGAAGGTGCAAAATCAATCCCGATAAAGATTTCATTTGCCGGAGATGATGTTCCGTGGGGAATCTCCAAGTTCAACATCACGGCAACAGATAAATTTGACCGCGAGGCTTCAACAGGCTACATCCTGAATGTGCTTGACCTTACAGGCGTTCATTCTCAGGAAGCAGGCGTATTCTTTACGGATACTGCCGTTTCAAGCGATGGCTGTGTTCTTGCAAATCCGTCAAATGCCGTAACCGGTTATTTTGTTGGCGGAAAGATTGCATCAGTAAAGACAGTTCCTACTGTCCGTGGTGTAACCGCAACAGCCCAGGACAACACGATTGTGGTTTCAGCTCCTGCAGAAACTTCTAAATTCGCAGTTCAGGTTACAACAACTTCCGGGGCAGTCTACACTTCAAGGCAGATTTTCTTCCCGTCAAAGGAAGGCGCTCCTAAGATTACAATCAATGACCAGAGTCTTGCAACCGAGGTATTCAACAACTTTAACTCACGCAATACTCTTTCCATTACAGGTTCTGTTGAAAGCTCATCAACAGCAGAAGTCCGTTACCGCATCCTTACCGCTCAGGTCAACTATGATGAGAACGGTGTTGTCGTAAGCTCTCAGGCACTTCCTGTTCCAAAGCTGGCAGAATCAACAGCAGTACCTCTAAGGCGTAATTCATTTACTCTCAACTTTACTTCAGAAAACTTTGTAGACGGTATTTCCATCGTAGAAATCATTGCATCCAACGCATCAGGAAAACTGTCTTCTACTGCAGTTCTTGTACGCAAGATCAATAATCCAGTAAGTCAGAATCTGGACGGATCTCCTGCAAAACAGCCCGCCAACCCGGCAACCTACTGGCTGCATGGCGACGGTGAGGGCATGGACTACTATGGTGTCTGTGTATTCCAGGGTGATACTGCATCCATCTTCTCTTTCAAGGATTACGATGACATTCCGGAAGGAAATTCTACACTTGAGTTCAAGGGTGTAAAGCTTAACGTAAAGAAAAACACAACCGAGATTACCGGTACATATTCAACAGTTGACGCAAACCCATATCGCAGCGGTATGAAGGTCCTTATGCTCAAGGACGGCACTCTGGAAACAGATCCGCACGTAATAACAGTACGCATCAATTCAGGCGTACCGGTTACGGAAGTCAAATGGACCGCAAACGGAAAATCCATAACGGCAGGTGAAATCCGAGATCTTGGAAACGGAGCTTATGAGGCGGATGCATCATTGTCCGGACTCCCGGCAGGATTTACGACGATTACTGCAAATGTAAACGGAAAGTCTGCAATAAGCGGTGCAATCAACGTAGTACGTGCCCACAGCGTAGTGGACAACACGGAAGGCATTTACTGGACAATGGCCGGTGGTGCCGTATATGATCCAAGCACAGGAAACTATGTCGTGGATAACGGCGCAGAACTTATCGGATATGCAAATGTTCCGGGAACAATCCGTGCATCTATGGCAAGGGCAGTCAGCGGTGTAAGCGTAACTTCAGAGGACAAGCTTGTTAAACTTACTGCCACAAGCGACGGTACATTCCGCAATGTTACAGTCCGCGTTCAGAACGATGCAAACGGTTCATGGAATTCAACAGGCGTAACCCTGGTTGCAGATACCTCAGCTCCGATTATCGATGTAACCGGCGTAAAGGCCATGGATTACGTAAAGGACCGCATTGCCCTGTCAGGAACAGTAAGCGATGGCAATGGCGTAAGGACTCTTGAATACAAGACAGTTGAAGAGGATACGATAACCACAGCAGATGGAAACACCGTCAGCGCATGGAAGGCCCTTCCATTCAACTCACGCGGAGCATTCAACACAACAATCAATCTTACGGATTCTCCGGACGGATACCTGCCGTTGACTATCCGTGCAACAGATACGACAGGAAAGATAAGCTATTATAATTCCGCACTCAAGAAGGATACGACTCCACCGGAGATTAAGGTGATTGTTCCGGAAGCGGGTGCAAAAGTTAACGGTGAGACTCTGTTTGTATTCTCTGTCAAGGACGACAGCTATGTAGGTCAGATCCAGTATCAGGGCAACAAGGGCAGAATCAAGCAGGACTTTGACATAGTAAGCAATGCACAGGCAAGCATTTCTGATGCAACGGTAGAGGAAGTCGAGGGTGAGGCAGTGGCAGCTGATGCAGCAAGTTCTCCATCTATAGTAAAGACTTCTATGGCTCCGTCTGATTCAACTGTGATGAAGGGTGCATTACCTTCCGCACACTTTGGTCAGCCAAGCCGCCCGATTTCAAATGACATGAAGTTTGTGGCAAAGGACGGTGCAGGAAACGTAGCAACTCTGGATAAATATGAATTCTCTGTTGATCCGGACAGCGACCTTCCAGTTGTAGAAATCCACATGCCTCTAGAAGATTCAGTTATTACAACAGACTTTGTAATCACCGGTGTCATGTATGATGATGACGGTATGCATTCAGCAGACGGAACAAAGATCTGTAAGACATATTACAAGGTTGACAACAGCGCATATCAGATGATTGACAATCCAGACGGACTTTCAAGCTTTGAGATTGTTGTCAAACCGCTTTCAAAACTCACAGACAACGAGCATACGGTAACCATCTATGCAGAGGACATCAACGGTGTTAAGGGACGCGAGGTACAGCGCAAGTTCAAGGTATCTCTTGAAGAACCAAAGGGTGGCGTTCTTACTCCAAAACTTGATGAATCTGTAAAGGGAATGGTAAAGCTTACTGGTTGGGCACAGGACAAGAACGGAATCAACCGCGTACAGATTTCTGTGGACAACGGTGCAAGCTACAACGAAGCCGTGGTAATTCCTGGACGCAACAGGGAAGATCGCGCACAGTGGTCTTATGAGTTTGACACAAGGGTAATCCAGGACGGAAGCCATGTTGTCTTCTTGAAGATCTGGGACGGCTATGACATTACAGGCCTCTTTACATCTCTTATCAACGTGGACAACACTCCGCCAATCATGGAACTTGAATATCCGATTGACGACAGCACGATTTCTTCCAACCTGTTCATCAGCGGACAGACAATGGACAACATCGCGCTTGAGACATTGTTCGTAAAGATCCGCAGCCTTGACGGTAAGCGTGTGCCTGATTATCTTGCACTCAATGACCTTGAACCTGATTCAATCATCTCTCAGGTCATCGACATCAGCGAGCTCCCGAACGGACTCTACAACATCGAGATTACTGGTTCCGACTATGCGGGTAACTCTACCAACATAAGCCGCAACGTAACCCTCAAGAAGGATGTTGAGCTTACAAAGGTTGACCTCCTTTATCCGTTGAACGGTGAGCATGTCCAGGGTGAATTCAATATCTATGGTCTTGGAACAAGTCAGGACGACAAGATTGTAAAACTTGAGATTCTGGTTGACGGTCAGAAGCTTCCGGGATTCCAGACAAACCTTACTGAAACAGGTTACTTCAGCTTCCGCCTGAAGGATGAGATTAAACTCAACAAGGAAGACTTTACCGAAGCCGAAACCCAGAAGGGAATCAACGACGCACAAAAGCGTGAGGCAAACAACCTCAAGATAAAGGAACAGACCGAAGCACGCAACGCAGCACTCAAGGCTAAGATTGAAGCCGACAAGGCCGCTGCAAAAGAAGCCGGTAAGCCATACGAAGGACCTGAATACAAGGATGTAGAAGAAAAGCCTGTATACGAAGATGAAGGCATGTATGAATCCGGAATCTTTAAGCTAAAGGAAGGAAACCATACATATCAGATTGTTGCAACAACAGAAAAGGGCCGCACGATTACATCTCGTGAGCAGACATTGATTTACAACCCATATGGTCCATGGGTAACGCTCGACAACTTCACTTATGGTGACTTTGCCATTAAACGTCCTCTCCTCAAGGGAAATGCAGGTTATGCCCTGACACCAGAGGAAAAGGAAACCTTAAAGAACAAGAACACGCCTACTGAAGAAAAGCTTGCCCTTAAGGCAAAGACCGTAAAGAAAGTATGGCTCAGTCTTGATAACGGTAAGACATACCAGGAAGTCTCTAAGGACGGAAAGGGTGCCTGGAAATATAGGATAGAGAATCAGGACGTAGCGGAAGGATATCACTTCCTGCTTGTTCGTGCCGAAATGGAGAACGGTGAGAACGCAATTACACGTACCATCGTTCAGGTTGACCGCACACTGCCGGAGGTTAAGCTCATATCACCGGGTGCCGGCGGACATTACAACCAGATGCTCAAGTTTGAGGGTCTTTCAAGTGACGATGTAGAGCTTAAGGATGTAACACTCTATCTGCGTAAGGGAGACAAGTCTTCATACGAGATTCCAAAGTTCATCCAGGGACTTTACTTTGATGCAAGCTTCTGGGGTGCAAGTTTGTGGAGCGTAGGTGTTGGTGTAACAGCATTTGATGACGCCGTTAAGCTGGAATTGCATTACGGACAGTTTACACAGGGCCAGCGCGATGCCGTAAACAACATCATCGGAAGGGGATACTCTAACCTGCGTTATGGTGGACACATCGCTGGATTCAAGATTATTGCACAGGTCGGTTACATACCGTTCAACTACTTCTTTGGACATGACTTTGACTGGCTGACGGCAACGATTTCTGTTGGTGCGGATTTCTCTTACTTCAGTGAATCTGGTGCTGGAACAAGGCAGATTCTTTCTGCAGCACTCATGCAGATTGAATTCCCGCGAATGACGTTCGAAAACATGAAGTACTTTAAGACGTGGTCGTTGTACTGGGAGCCTCAGGTGTGGTTCATCTCATCTGACGTCAGCACGACGATAGATAAGATTATAGTTCCGACGATGTCCATCGGTTTAAGGACAAGCGTATTCTAAACAAGGAAGGATGACATCCCGGAGTGAAACACTCATTCCGGGCTTGTTAGTCTGTCATTCCGGATTTGTAAGTCTGTCATTCCGGGCTTGACCCGGAATCTGAACGCCAGACCCCGGATCTGTGTCCGGGGTGACAGTGTCAGCTTCATTCCGGGCTTGTAAGTCTGTCATTCCGGGCTTGACCCGGAATCTGAACGCCAGACCCCGGATCTGTGTCCGGGGTGACAGTGTCAGCTTCATTCCGGGCTTGTAGGTCTGTCATTCCGGGCTTGACCCGGAATCTGAACGCAAGACCCCGGATCTGTGTCCGGGGTGACAGTGTCAGCTTCATTCCGGGCTTGTAAGTCTGTCATTCCGGGCTTGACCCGGAATCTGAACGTAAGCCCTCGGATCATGTTCGGGGTGACGGTTTTTTTGTTGTGGTTTTGTAAAGAGGTGTGTTATGTGGAAGAGTAGAGTTTTTAGTTTAGTTATTGCATTGGCTTGTTTGCTGGGATTCTCCTGTAAGGTTGGCCTTGGTGAGGCAGTTGATACTGTGCCGCCAACGGTGACCATTACCTATCCGCCGGCAGGTTCTGTTGTGCGCGATACCTTTGTTCTTGCGGGAGACTGTGATGACGACACCAACGTCAGTTCCGTAGACGTGTACTACGAGAGGACAGGAACCTATCCAATGCCAAAGGCAAAGCTGGCAACTGTAAATGTTACAGCCGGTGACAGAAGATGGGCTCTTGAAATTGACCCCTCCGCATACGACATAAAGGACGGCCCCTATGTATTCTATGCAATATCAAACGATACCCAGGGACGTTCTTCCGGTACATACACCCAGTCAATTGAAATAGATAACACACCTCCAGTTTTGATTCTTACAAAGCCGACTTCTTTTGGAAGTAATTCTCCCAAGGCATATGGACGCTCCGTTTCAATCGAGGGAACTTATGCAGAATCAACAGAAAATCGAATCGACAAGCTGGTCGTGACCTTCTACGATGAAAATGGAAACAGACTTAATCTTGATAGAGACAATACCACATTTAACGACATTACCGATATGTCAAATGCCAATCCACTCATCATTGCAAAATATGATACAGCAACAGGCGACCCACTTGTTGAACAGAGGCACTACAACTATACCCAACTGTATGGTAATAATCTGGATGCCGGTGCAAAACAATTTTATTTTACTGTAACAGCTTACGACAAGGCCAGGGTATTCAATGATCCGTCTTCTAGTGCAGGAACAGGTGACGGAAATGCAAGCTTGGGCTTTTACAAGGGAACCAATGACATACTCAACCTCATAAACGGAAACAAAGAAGGATACAGTGCATTCTCCGTAAAGAAGATACAGGAACTTAAAAACGGACTTGATGCTGAATATGCAAATGATGATACAATTCGTGGATGGCTTGAAACTGCTTGGGTAGAAAGTGCGGCCCCAACAGTATCTACCGCACGTACTGCCCTCTCCACCGAAGACTTGACTGCTGAAAAAAAGGCCAAGGCTCTTAATTTCTCCATGAACCCGGCAAACTATCCGACCTTTACAGTTAGCGGACTTGACATAAAGACAGGCTCTGAGGCCAATGATGATAACCATGTCGACGGTTACTTCAACTACTATAGCGGAACTCCACTTAATTTCGCCATAATGCCCGGACTTGACCAGACCAAGATTGCAGTGGACAGCGTGAGCATCTATGTTGCAGAAGTGAAGCCAAGTGGAGTTGATGTCGCTAACAAGAAGCTTGTATGGACATGGAATCCAGAAGTAGCCGCTACCTTGAGTGAGACAGATAGGGCTCAAAAATATACGCCGACAGCCGCAGGAGAGAACGCGGATTCCGTTACGACAACAGTAGGCCTGGATTTCGGCAAGTATACCGGAATGACAGGCGGTTCACACTGGAAGTTTATTGTAGAAGGACATGACATCAGTGGAGATGATAAAACCATACAGGATTATGAAGATTCTGGATATGGTTTCAATGTCTCTGTAAATGAGCAGGTCGCTTTGATAGAAATAGATAATGATGAAGACAAAACGACCAATACGAACCTTTCCATAAACTCTGTTACAAAGAAGCATGACAGCATGACCTTTACTGGAAGTGTTGACAGGGATGATGTAACCTCCATGAAGTGTGAGGTAAAAGTCAATAACCAGTGGACGACGGAACCGACGACATTTGCCCCTGACAGTCACAGGAACTGGTCTGTTACAGTTGCACTTCCTCATGCTTCTGACATGGCTTCAAACAAGGGCCTTTACAGTGTGGTTGTAACAATCTCTGCGACAAACGGTGGCGGTACCTCACAGCAGACAAGATCATTCAGCATAGATAATGACGAGCCTGGCACTTCTAGCATTGTTTTAATAGACAACTCTACTGGTGTCGAGGCCTATAAGAAGGGCGCCGTCTATTACATCAAAAAATCCGGCTCCTATGTTTTGCAGGGAACCACGACGGACAACTATCAGGTGGACAATACCCAAATAACGGTAGAAAGTAATGGTGTACAGAAGGACCAGAAAGATTTCCAGACAATCCAATGGTACTACACTCCCAATTTCAGCACTATTTCCGCAGTGGATGGTGCAGATGACGTTAGGATAGAAGTAACCGCCCATGACAAGGCAGGTAATGTTGGTGGTAGAGAAAATATAATAATTGAATTTGATGATGCGGCTCCAGTGGCAAACCATGAAGTTGATGCCAAGGGAAAAGACTGCGTATTCCGAATTGGTGATGGTACCGGTGGAAAGTATAGTCCAGGAACATATGGAAAAACTACAACAATGAAAATCCGCGGAAACTTTGAGGATGGTGAAGGTTCTGGCGTAAAGATGATATACTATCAGGTAAAGCAGCGTGAATCTGATTTGACCCTGAATGTTTCCAATTATAGTAATGAAAGCATTTATACCGGTTATTTTGCTCCTCTAGCAACTCCAAAGACAGCAGATGTTTCAAAGAATCTGGAAAATGGCACAAAGACAACAGTAACTATTAAGACAGGTTATGAGGCAGTACTTACCGGCTTTGAAGAAGGAAACAATTATCTGCGTCTTGTTGCCGTGGACAATGTTGGAAACGCAAGGCTTGACGAACTTACAATAAGCGGTCAGAGTTACAGTTATTATTCACTTAATGTTGACTTGACCGTACCAAATGTCGAATCTAATGCCAGCGAAGCATTTTTGACCAACGGTGATAACGCTTCAATCGGACCGATCACAGGAACTGCTACAGATACAGGAAGTGGAATTGGCAGGATTGATTTCTATGTAGGAGATTCTGCTTATAAAATTTCTGCGGATGCTGTAGTTACAGATACCGATGATCCAATAGAGTACGGTACAGAATATACTACCAGTTACGGTTCATTCACATTGAACGCACCGAATGCAAACGGTGTATGCAACTGGACATTGACCCTAGATAACTCAAGCAAGTGGATTAAAAATATTTCTTCAGGCAACATCAATGTATATGCAAACGTAAAGGATAAGGCTGGCCTTACAACAAGTGCCATAAAAGTTGCGACACTTGCCATAGATACCACTCCACCTACAATCCAGATTGGAGCCATAAAGGATGCTTATACTGATACAGAGGATACCGAGGTTAACGGAAACATAGAATTCTCCGGAACAGCATTTGATGCACATGCCCTTTCAACCACATCGCCGGTCCTCTATTACAAGATAGGTAACTCTGATCCAGGCACAATAACTTCAACTACAGGCTGGACACAGATAACTTCTGGAGACTATACCAGCATAACAGGAACAAATTCATGGACTTGCACCGGACTCAAGACAACAAGTGCGTTCGGTTCAAACGAGAATAAAACTGTATGGATTATGGCATCCATCACGGATCAGGCGGGCAACACCGGTTATTCAGTGGCAAAGAAACTTGTTGTTAACCAGAATACAGACCGCCCTGTAATTACATTCACAGACCTTGTTAAGACAGGAAATGAGGTACCTTGGCTTCAAAGGGATGATTTACGCGGAAGTATCAGTGATGATGACGGTATAAAGTCCTTTAGGATTTATATTGGTGATTCTTGTCCTAACGACTGGTTGTCTGGTTCTTCTGTTTCAAGTGGTACAGAGGTTGCAACATCTGCTGGTGGTTGGACGACAGAGGATCTAACTGTCTCTGGATTAGATGGCGATGGTACAAAGAAAATCTGGCTTTATGTAAAGGATTCGGAAAATACAGTATTTATATCAGATGCTGGAAGTCCCAAGAGGCCATACTGCATGTACTCAAATACAAAGACAAGTGACATAAGTACAGGCGATTATGGTATAAATGCCAGCAGCTATATTCCCGTGAATAAGGATACTGCCGTACCAAAGACACATACAACACTTATTACCATTGGTGAAAATCCAAATGATTATTCTGATACAAATACAACAGGACTAAAGACCATGGCTCAGATTCAGGCTGATGGCGATCTGCAAAAGTATCAGCTTAAATCCGATCAATATGTTGGCGGTAAAGAAAGCTATTTTGTCATCTATGTCCCGGTATTTGATAACTTTGTTAAATCTGTAACAGCGCGGATTAAAGATGAAAACAACAATGACGAGATAGATTACTATAATGTAAATGGTGGTCCAAAATCCGTAATAACTTTTGATGATACAGGAAAGACTTATACAAAAGATGGTGAGGTCTATCACTATTATCGTGGTGAGGTAATAGACGTAAGGCCTCTTGATCCTGAAAAATCTGGTGTAAAAACTGTTGAGATAACCGTTGAGGACCAGGCTGGAAACATAAAGCCCCAGACTTGCTCTCTTACAGTTGACAACAGGGGACCTGACGTAAAGCTGACAACTCCAAAGGAGAGCGATGAAGTAACTGGAATAGTTGAAGTTTCAGGTACATCTATAGACAGCAATTCATATGTCACAGAGACATACTGGATGATTCCAAATAGAACACAGCAGGGATATTCAGACTCTGATCTTGCACAGGAGACAGGGTGGTCTTCTTATAGGGCTGATGATACGACAGCTACATCATGGAAGTTCAGGTTTGA
This sequence comes from Treponema sp., assembly GCA_016281495.1. Classification (GTDB taxonomy): domain Bacteria; phylum Spirochaetota; class Spirochaetia; order Treponematales; family Treponemataceae; genus Treponema_D. The sequence goes on from JAEEIU010000022.1 coordinate 89,741, forward strand.
CGGAGAAGCTGGCAGCAACCCGCTTTTGACCAGATTCGACAAGGCTAATACAGACGGCAACACATACTACACGGATTATACAAACTATGTATACACATTGCCTCTGTACATCAAGAGTGTTGACAAAGTCGGAAACTGTACAATCCAAAAATTCACACTAAAGCACAACCCAGATGCCGACAGACCAAGGACAACAATAACATATCCGACATCAGCAAACTATGTTACAGGATTGGATTATGCAGTACTTGGTGGAACTATTCTTGTAACGGGAAATGTGCAGATTCCGTCTGGTACTACAAATCCAGATGCAGTATATCTGCAGATTGCAACAGGTACAGACAGCTTTGACAGCTATTCAACTGTTAACACAAATGGAAGCGATCCGTATGTTGCAAAGAACAAGTACATGCTTCCAGTCATGAATGCGGATCAGGCCCTTGCAGCACGCAGAGCAGCCGGCAGTACATATTCCGTACTCGAAGGATTTGACAGCGAAGAAGACAAAGCCGCATGGTGGGGTATTGAAGCAGAGGGTAGCGGATCTTCATGGTACATAAACCTCAACTCTGATGAGAAGATGAATCCGGCTGGAGAAACTACAACAAACATTTGGATTCGTGCATGCGGTATAAATGCAAACGGTAAGATTGGTGTATGGAGTGACCCTGTAGCAATCCACATTGATGCAAACGCTCCAATTCAGAATGCTTCAATCAGGCAGTATGAAGGTGTAAGTCCAAGTGCCGATAACTTGAAGGCCGCAACTCCAACTGCAAACAACGCCTATGTAGCCGACATGTTCATCAAGGGACAATGGTATCTGACTGTTGAAATGACTGATGAATCAAGCCTTGAAAAAGTTGACGTAAAGGATAAGAACGGAGAGCTGATGTATCCTTCCAGCTATTACCTTACTGCTGCATATGATGAAGGTGGAAAAAAGAAGCGCATTCTGTGGATTCCAATGGATACCAGCGGAAATACTGCCTCTTATACGGTTGCCGTAACGGATACAGAAGGTTCCGGAAAGCACATAACGACAAACAAGTATTCATTCAACATAGACAATGAGGCCCCTGCATTTATCGAGGGCAGCCTCAAGGGTAATGGCGACCTGCTTGCATACGGTTCTGTCATAGCGGAAAAGGATTACGTCTACACCATCTCCGGTGACGTAGAGGAAGCTGGTTCAGGATTTGAGCGCGTGTTCTTCTACTTCGTGCGCAAGGGAACTGGTATGAGCCAGGAAGTATTGATCAACCCGATGGTAACAAGTAATCCAAAGGTGACACTTTCAGGGCTGCAGCCATTTACAGTCGAACAGGATGGAGAAAGCTTCAGCATGTATGGTGTAACTGTTGCTGGAACCGTACAGGGACATACCTTTACTCCAACTACCGCTTCTGCCATTACAGGAAACCAGAACATTCAGGTTGGTGGCCTTATCAGGATTGGTGGCATTTATAAGAAAATTACCGCCAAAGCAAATAACGGAACCATCACGCTTGATTCAGACACCGGTATAACAACGGCAACTTTTACAACAGCAGGCTTCCCATATGGTCAGGTAATCGACAACCAGAGCACGGAAAAGATTGCCGACAACGGTAAGAGGGAAAATCCATTTGTACTTACAGCCGATGACGGCGACAAGATGCCGGAAACCGTAAGCAAACTTGGATCCCTGTATTCATGGGATGGAACAATTCACTCAAGCAACATGCCTGATGGTCCTGTAAAACTTGTTATCCTCGCATTCGACAAGGCGGGCAACGTTTCATGCAGGGAATTCAACACAAGCGTACAGAACAATGCTCCTCGTGTTGCAAAACTTTACCTCGGAACCGACTTGAACGGTGACAGCAAGTATGGTGAGACAGAATTCAATACATACAGCATTATCGGGGCTACTGGAGACAGTGCTTCCAACTACGAACTGGACACAAGCTCAAGTGACTTCGGTTACAACAAGGCATTTGTAATAAAGGATAAGCTTGCAGTTGTGCCTGAAATCGTGGGTGGAAACGGAAATATAGCCCTGTACTATAAGCTTGGCGCGGCAAATACCAACGCAATCACAAGTACTGCAGGAACATCAGCTTCTGCAATTGCGGCCGCAAACGTATTCAGCTTTGCACCTGCCGATGGAAACAAGGTTCTGGCATATCAGATTCCAAAGGCAAACCTCGGTGATGACGGTACAGGCAAAAAACTGGGACTGACATTCTGGGATTCAACTGAAGAATTGCAGCAGGGCTCAACATCACAGAACTGTACCCTGCTTGTAACCAACCTTGAAGTTGACCAGGTGGACAACACTCCGCCAACAAGCAAGATTGACACGTTCTACTGGAACTCTCTCAACGACAACTCCATCTACGGCTCAGAAACCGCAAATGAAGTTTCCGAACTCAAGGGACACATCGAACTTGAAGGTGAACTAAGCGATGTCGTCAAGACAGCTTATGGAGCAGACGATCCAAAGGTATCAGGAAAAATCCGCATCCTTGGAAAGAGCTATGACGAAACCAAGCTTTATTCAATCAGTTTTGCCCTGACTTCACTCAAGCTGAACGGCGGAACAAAGGGAGATAGTGTAGTTCTTGCAACATATAATCCACAGTCAAATGCAGCCACAGAAGAAGCAAAGTGGACTGTCATAAACGGAGCGACTAGCGGTACTGCCGGTGGAAACATCGACAGCGACGGATGGCAGTTCAAGATTTTGACGGACAGCGGCTTGACTCAGGAAGGACACACTGTAACTTGGGAGCTTGACATTGACACTGCAAAAATCGAAGGTGTTGTAGCCGAAAATGAAAAGCTCACGACAATTGCCCAGGACAAACCGGGTGAGACAACTCATAACCCGAGTGTACCTGGTACAACCCAGACGACAAAAGGCACACCAACCGGATACTACAAGATGGACGTTGTTCCGTATGTCACGGGTGTGAAGACAAGCCTTTCTTCCCTTAAGAAGAAAAATCCGAGTTTATATGACCGCACAGCACTGGGACATTATCCTTTAAATTCAACAACAAACGCATACATCTTTGGTTTTAACTTAACAAATGGTGCACAACTTTATGTAAACGGAACCAGTAAAGGAACCTTAACAAAGGATGAAACAACTTATGCAGGAAATACAGATGCTCTTGGTAAAGTATGCTATAGAATTGCAGCTTCCGGTTTGAATTCTGGAGCTATAGAATTAAGGGTAACCAATGGCGGAAATACAGTTCGCTCATTGAACAATATTAATAACAATAATGCAAAAGGAAGCTATTCAAGTACGGTGGTAGTTGGAAAGACAGGAAATAAAGATGTATATGAAAACTACTATAACCGTCGTCCAAACGGTGACAACAATAATCTGTTGACGGATGATGTTGTATTTGATGTATGGGAGTTTGATAATACTCATGTTGTTCCAATAAGTGGAAAAATTGAACAGCCAATTATGAAGATTAATCCAAACAACGATAAGATTGGATTTGCCTTTGTTAATGGACCATTGTACTTTAGTATGGGTGGTGGAACTGGAAACGAAGATTATTCTTACACTTATTGGATGGGTAGTTATGACTTCTTTACTAGCGTAGGCTTTACTTACGACAAACTGGGATACTCTTATGGTGTTGCAGCTGGTGGAGATATTAACTCTAACAGTGCAGATAAGTTCCAGCTTATGACTAGCCGTTGGGGACTTGCAAGCAGGGCTCAGGCCGGTTCTTATGGTAATACAAATTCCTCGCGTCTTGAATCTATTGGACAGAAGGGAGATGCTGCAGGTAATAACACTGGTACAAATTTCTTTGACAAGCAGAGAATTCAGAGTCCTTCATTAACAACCAGTGTTCACCGTAGAACTGGAGGGGATTATACTTATCTGTATATGGCTTATTATGACCAGCTTAATGACGAAATAAGATTCAGATATGGTCGAACAAACTCTACTGATCGAGCAGACTTTGGGGCATTTACTGATAAAGAAACAGAAGGTGCGCCATATACTTATGCAAACAGTGCAAGTTCTGTAGTACAGATGGTTACAGGAAGCAATACAGGTAGAAATTCCGGTTCTTATGTTTCTATAGGTGTAGTGTCTGCCAATGGAACAGACGTAGATGATGTTGTTGTTTTGGTCTGGTATGATGCTACAGAAAGATGTCTCATGTATACTTATAATGATACTCCTACAACTAACAGACAGGGAAACAAAACTGCTACTGGCTGGTCAACTCCTGTACGTGTATTTGATGGTTCTTCAGATATGGCAAATGCAGGTGAATTCTGTAAAGTCGCTGTAGATAATGACGGTGGAGTCCATATTGCCTGCTATGACCCTGTAAATCTTGATCTGGATTACGCATATCTGCCTTCAAGCTTTGGCGGTAAGCCGACAGCACAAAGTGATTTTAAGACTTGTCTTGTTGATGCAAACGGTGTAACGGGAAGTAATATTACTCTTGATGTTGCTAAGGTTGGTACAAACTGGATTCCATATATTGGCTATTACATTACAAGTGCTATAAGACCAAAACTTGCTTACAGGGTAGACACCTCTTCTTATGCTCCAGCCGGTTCTGCAGATGATGCGTTTACAATGGCCTGGGAATCAACAATTGTTCCGACTGCTAAAGTTGTACAGATGCAGAGTAACCAGCACAACGACATTAATGTTGCTCTCTGGAAGAACAAGGATACTGGTGTTATAAAAACCACTTATACAACAGGAACAAATTCGAATAAAAATGTTCCTAAGGGATATGATACAACAGAGGCTTATGGTCAGATTTACGGTAACGGTAAAACAGATGCGGCAGGCAATGCTTATCCTATTTTGGGTTATGCGGTAAAGATAGGTGCTTCAACTGACGCTATCGAAACCGCCCAGATGAGGTAATCTCTCTTGCCTCAACAATCTCCCCGCTCCGTCACACGATGGGGTGGGGATTTTTTTTGTTTCTATATTGTGGTTCGGGTTGTCACACGGATTCGAAATGCCTACGGCATTTCCTGATAGAAAGTTATCTAGATAACTGGTGTTTTCATCTTGCTTACTGGTATAAGAAAACCAGCTTTATACACAACAGCATATACAAAAAAAATACAGTAAACATAGAAACAACACAACACTTCTTTAAAGATTTTCCGTTATTTGCAGCGTAGCTTCCAGCAGGAAAATCGAATCCGCGTGACAACTAACTTTTTTCAATCACCAGCCAGCAAGACACAAAGCCAATCAGCAAGACAATCTCAATTCTTAATTCTGAATTATGCATTCTGCATTCGTAATTGTTCCGCCAGTTCTTTTACTTTTTCAAGTGGCAAATCTACAGCTTGTGC
>JAEEIU010000023.1 GCA_016281495.1 Treponema sp.
AGGTAAAGCATTTTGTGACGGCGTACAGGAAAATCTTCGACCTGGAATCATGCACATCTGCCCGAAAGGATCGAAGCACTCTATCGTCAATACAGGAGAGGAAGATCTAGTCATGCTAACCATCGTGGTGAAGAAATGAGCGTGTATTTATTTGAGGAACCTGTGTTTCGTGGTATAATAACAAAAGATATACTATTTTGTATAAGAAATATTTTGCCATAACAAAGTTTCATAACCGGCAGGCAGAAAAGCTGTCTACGGTATAACCAGGAGGAAAAGATGATAAATTTTAACAAGAATTCAGTTTTCAATTTAAAACAAATTGATGTCTCAAATGTAAGAAATGAGGTTTCTTCTTTCTTGATTGAAGGTGAAGAAATACTTGATGCATTCAAAACAATCCGTGATCAGGTAGTGTTCACAAACAAAAGAATCATTTCTATTGATGTTCAAGGAATTACGGGCAAAAGGAAGTCCTTCTCTACACTTCCTTATTCAACGATTCAGTTTTTTGAAATACAGACCCAAGGCTTTATGGAAATTTTCCCAGATACAGAATTATTCATCCAATATGCAAATGGTTTTACGGCACAATTTGAATTCAAAGGAAATGTTGATATTTGTAGAATTGGAAAAATAATTTCAACCTATGTATTGAAATAAAACTTTGGAAGTTACGCCAAATCGTTAATTCTACTCACAGGCCAAGGGCATCGGGACCAAAGCTTAGTGGCAAAAGTTCCTCCAGAGACATTTCCTTGTAGTCTGTGGGGGATTTTGCGACAATTACGCGCATTTCCTGGGGGTTGCAGAATTCCCTCATTACCTGACGGCATATTCCACACGGAGCGCAATAATCCTTGACCTGATAATTCGGGCCTCCCACTATTGCTATTGCCGTAATTTTACGTTCCCCACATTCAACTGCATGAAAAATGGCATTTCGTTCCGCACAGATGCCGGCCGGATAGGAAGCGTTTTCCACATTCACCCCGGTATAGGTTTTTCCGGATCCCATCAAGGCCGCCGCAGATACGTTGTAGTTTGAATAGGGAGCATAGGAATTCTTCAAATTATCCAAGGCAAGCTGAATCAGTGCCCCCCTGTCAAAATCCGCTGTTTTGTCGTTCAAAGTGTGCCCCCTTAAGGTATTATATAGGATGGTCGGGTGTTTTTCAACGTTCCCCCCATATAATTGATATTTTGTGGCAAAATGGATATAATATAGGAAAGGTACTTGAAAATGAAGAATATTCAAAACAAATGGGTTCGTGCGGCAATCCCGGCATTGCTTTTGCACTGTAGTATTGGTACGGTTTACTGTTGGTCAATATTCAGTCAGGAAATCGCAAATTACATCGGCTTTTCTAAAAGTGCAGTTGAATGGGCTTTTAGCTTTGCCATTTTCTTCCTTGGAATGTCTGCAGCCTTTATGGGCAATCTTGTTGAACGCAACATCCACAAATCTTCCCTTATAGCGACAATTTGCTTTACGTTGGGTATGGTTGGCACGGGATTCTTCATCTTCTACGGCGGTCAGCATCAGCACAGCATTCTGGCTCTTGTAGGAATCTATGTCTCCTATGGTTTTGTAATGGGAATCGGTTTGGGAACCGGTTATCTTTCTCCGGTAAAGACGCTCATGCTTTGGTTCAAGGACAAAAAGGGTCTGGCAACGGGTCTTGCGGTAGCGGGTTTCGGTGCGGCCAAGGCAATTGCTTCTCCGATAATGCAGGGTATGCTGGACAATCTTGGTCCAACAGGCATCTACAAGATGTTCTACATTCTGGCGGCAGTTTACTTTGTAATGATGTTCCTGGGTCACCTCCTTCTGGCAAAACCGGCTGACTGGGTTGAACCACAGACAAAGTCAAAGGACGAGGGAATCATCGCCACACTCAAGACAAAACCGATTGCAAACTACATCGGCATCTGGCTCATGTTCTACATCAACATCACTTGTGGTCTGGCCCTCATCTCTCAGGAAAAGGCCATCGTCAAGTGCATTGGTCTGGCTGGATCCGTCGGAATCATCTCTACAATTTCCGCCATCTTTAACGCGGGTGGTCGTCTGGGATTCTCTGCCTGGGCTGACAAGCTTCGCGACAGGAATACAATCTACAAGCTGATTTTCATCCTTTCCATTATGTTTACAGGTATCGTCATCGGTACCCGTGGTATTCAGAACGGCAAGGGTTCAATCATACTGATCATCTTTGTACTCGCCTTGATTTTCATGGTGAACGCAGGCTATGGCGGCGGTTTCTCCAACGTACCGACACTGCTTTCCGACCACTATGGCATGGGCAACATCTCCGCAATTCACGGAATCACGCTTTCTGCATGGGCATTTGCAGGCCTTTCCGGTAACCAGATGGCAACATGGATTGTTAATCACTTTGGAGAGATTGACGCAAACGGTGTGAATCCAGTTGGATATCAGGCAGTGCTTTATGCAACAGTTGCCCTGTATGCGGTGGCTTTGGTCCTAAGCCTTGTATGTGTAAAAAAAACAGATAAAAAGGCTTGATGATTTTTTGGAGGATTTTTGACTCTGAGGCATAAATTTTGGACAGCATGGATTTGTGTTGCCTTAATAGCTAGCTTTTCGTTTTCCCAGAGTTCAATTTCCGAATCAGAGCGGGTGTCGGCCCTGGCTGATCGTATTCTGGAGGAGATGTCTCTTGAACAGAAGATCTGTCAGATGCTGATGCCCTCTTTTTATGTACGGGGCAGGGATAATCGGACAGGCGCTCCCTTAACCGAGTTGGATAGCAGAACCGCAGAGATTTTACAGAAGTATGATTTTGGCGGTGTCATTCTTTTTAATCAAAACATTACCGGTACAGTTCAAGTCACAAAGCTTATACATGATGTCCAGAATGCATCTCTTTCTGGTGATGGGCAGATTCCACTTTTGGTTGCTGTTGATCAGGAAGGGGGGAATGTTTTCCGTCTAAAGACAGGATGCTGGATGCCGGGCAACATGCTTCTTGGTGCCACAGAAAATCCGGAACTTGCACAAAAGGCGGCTGAACTTATTGGTTCAGAAATAAAGGCAGTCGGATTCAATGTGAATTTTGCACCTACCGCTGACGTAAACAACAATCCTTCAAATCCAGTAATCGGCTTGCGTTCTTTTTCCAGTGATCAGGATATAACGGCAAAAATGGTTGCCTCAAGCATACAGGGTTTCAAGGATGCGGGTGTTATTTCTGCAGTCAAGCATTTCCCGGGACATGGAGACACAGCCACAGATACACATGTCGGCCTTAGCGTAATCAACCGAACTTATGAAGAGCTGAAAAATCTGGAGCTTGTACCATTTAAGGCGGGAATTGAGGCGGGTGCACAGATAGTGATGACAGCCCACATTCAGTTTCCGGAAATAGAGAAGGAGACATATACTTCAATCTCTACCAAAAAGCCTGTTTATCTTCCGGCAACACTTTCGCATAAAATGATTACGGATGTTTTACGCGGAGACCTTGGATTTGATGGCGTTATAACCACCGATGCAATGGACATGGGAGCGATAACAAAACATTTTCTACCAGTTGATGCGGCCACTCTTGCAATCAATGCGGGTGTGGACATCCTTCTTATGGCGGGTGACATCAGCACGGAAAATCAAATCAATAAATTTGAAGAACTTATAGCGGCCCTTGTTTCCAAAGTTGAATCGGGAGACATTCAGGAAAAGAGGATAGATGAATCGGTTCAGAGGATTCTTGAGCTTAAAATCCGAAACGGCATAATGGATTACGACAAAGGACATTTGAACCGTAAGACCTCAGCGGCAAAAAAAACAGTCGGTTCACAGGCAAACCATCAGCTGGAATGGGAAATTACGCAAAAGGGAATCACGCTGTTAAAAAATGACGGTGCCCTTCCGATTGATGTTAAGGATGGCAAAAGAGTTCTTATATTCTATCCGTTCAAGACAGAAGACGTGTCGGTGAATTATGCCCTCTCTGTGTTAAAGAAAGAGAAGGTGATTCCAAAGGATGCAGACATTCAGATTGCAACATATAACTCAAAACCGGTTTCTGCATTTGAGGAACAGATTCTTGAGGCAGATTCGATTCTTATAATCTCGGAGCTGAAGATTCCTTCGCAACTTTTGGGTTATTCAAATAAAATGAGTCGTTTTGGATTTGTGCTTGATGCCATAGAGCTCGCACATGAGGCAGGAAAAAAGGTCAGTGTGATTTGTGCGACACTTCCGTATGATGCGGCCCTTTATTCCCAAGCAGATGCGATTGTTACATGTTACGGTGCCCAGGAAATGGAAACGATACCCACAGCATATTACGGAGAAACTTTGGGTTACGGTCCGAACATTCCGGTTGCAATAGCGTCGGCATTTGGACAAAGCGAACCATCGGGACATCTTCCGGTTGATGTTGTCGGCATAACTCCAGAAGGAAGATTTACAAAAGAAATTGTGTACCCCATCGGAAGCGGTTTGGGTGGATTTGAGGCAAAGACAATTCAAATTGAACAAGAGGAAGAAAATGAATTTGGACTTTAAGCAGATTCCGGCATTTGGTGTTGCAGGAAATTTTACGGGACATTTGGAACAGGCAGGAGAGGATAAGGATTTTATTGGAATAAAGACAGAAGAAGAAATTGCTCCAAAGGCAATATTCCCGACTTACATTCCACCGGTAAACGAAAAGGATCTTGTTCCTCCGTTTTTGCATGTTTATCCATTTGACCCGGAAAAAATCATTTATCCAGTTGATGAAGAAAAAATTCAAATGGAAAGTGAATGTGCCATTGTATGCAGACTTGAATGGCAAGAAAAGAAAATTACAAAGCTCACACCATTTTTGTTTGGTGCGTCAAATGACTGTTCCATAAGAAAAGAAGGCGCAAAGAAAATAAGCCTAAAGAAAAACTGGGGCAAGTCAAGCAAGGGTGTTTCAAGTCATCTTTTGGAAATGGATTCGTTTACTCGAGAAGGAAACATCAGCCACTACAGGATTACTTCATTCTTGCTCAGGGGCAAGGAAGTCTATCAATATGGAGAAGACAGTGCCATCCGTGATTATTCCTATATTTTCGAAAAACTCACAGACTGGATGCTGCAAAAACTGAACGGCCAGAAAGACGAGGGACCTGCAGAAAATATTGGCACATACTTGCGTGCACTTGGTCACCCTGAATACGCTTTGATTTCCATTGGGGCCACACGCTACACCGACTACGGCAAAACCAACTTCCTGAATCAGGATGATGAATCTCTTGTACTGCTCTATCCCGAAGACAAATACACTCCACAGCAGATAGAAGAAATGGCATCCAAACGAGATTTCTCTGCGGAGGATATTTCCGCCCTGTGCCAGAAGGTTGTCTGCCTTTAGTATTTTTGGACATTCAGGGATTTGTATTTCTGAAAAAGTTTCAGGCATGCTTCCCTGTCGGTTTCTTCAAGATAGCCGCTAAAATTCTGTTTGCCTCCAAATTTGCCGTAAAACAATTCGTCCCTGAAACCTATGTCTGCGTTATCGGCAACAGTGCAGCCATAATAAATTTTTTCAATGTTTGCCCAAAGACATGCCGCAAGACACATGGGGCAGGGTTCACCTGTCGTGTATAAAACTGCTCCTTTTAGGTCATGGGAACGGATATTTTTCTCTGCCTTACGTATGGCCATTATTTCTCCGTGTGCCGTTGAATCATTGTTCTTTAAAACCATGTTGTGGCCTTTGCCAATTATTTTCCCGTCTTTAACAATCACGCTTCCAAATGGTCCGCCATGTCCCTTTAGGATTCCGTTTAATGCTTCCTGAATGGCAATCTGCATGTAGGGATTATCTGCCTTAATCTCTTCTGTCTTTGTCATGTTAACATCCTTAAAGTCATTATACCATATTTATTCAAAATGTGATAGAATGAGGGCACAATGATTTATACATTAACCGTCAATCCTTCGCTGGATTATATGATTCAAGTTCCACAGTTTGAAGCCGGCATTGTTAACCGCAGTTCATCAGAAAAATTCATGGCCGGTGGAAAGGGAATAAACGTTTCGCTGATGCTAAAAAATCTTGGAGTAGAAAGCTGTGCCCTTGGTTTTGTGGCGGGATTTGTGGGGCGGGAAATTGAACGCCAGTTGAACGACAAAAATATCATGACGGATTTTGTTCATCTTAAAAATGGACTCAGCAGGATTAATGTAAAAATCAGGTCGGACCAGGAAAGCGAAATCAATGCAAATGGCCCTGCGATTCAAAAAGAAGAAATAGAAGAACTGTTCAACAAGTTGAATGCCCTGAAAGAAAACGACATTCTTGTTTTGGCAGGAAGCATACCTCGGACTTTGCCGGATGATTTTTATGCAGTGATTATGGAAAAACTTGCGGACAGGAAAATCAACTTTGTTGTGGATGCGGAAAAACGTATTCTGATGGAAGCCCTGAAATACAAACCGCTTCTTGTTAAGCCCAACAATTATGAGCTTGGTCAAATCTTTGATGTTGAATTAAATACACGTGACGATGTAATTCCCCATGCAAAAAAAATCCGTGAGCTTGGTGCAAGGAATGTACTTGTATCTCTTGCGGGCGAAGGTGCGGTGCTTGTGGACGAGCATGGAAATGTTTTTGAAAAGGCGGCCCCCAAGGGAAAGGTTTTGAATTCCGTTGGTGCGGGGGATTCCATGGTGGCAGGCTTCATTTCAGAATACATCAAGACCTCGGATACCAAAAAGGCTTTCTTGATGGGAATCAGTTCGGGTAGTGCCTCTGCGTTTTGTGAAGGATTTGCTTCATGTGAAATGGTGAGTGAAATTTTTAATTCTTTTGACTGACAATCACTCGTTAACTACCGGATCATAGCATTTACCACGACCAAGGGCATTGGAAAGGAATCTGTCTGCTTCTCCAGACGCTTCTTCGACTAAATCTGTATCTATGTTGTGGCCACAATTTGAATAAATCACTAGCTTGCAGTTGGGGAGCTGTTTGGCACTTCGCAGCATGAGGTCTGGCGTGCTTATCGGATCTTCCATACCACCAATCATCAAAACTGGAATGTGAATCTGAGAAAGTTTTTCGCAAAGGGTCTTTTCATTTTTGCATTTTAAGAGGGGGCGGCCATAGTCAATTTTTTTCTCACGCTCATCGGCTTCCGGTGCATTTCTGATTTTTTCTTCACGCTCAAGTCTGCGCTCTGATCTTGCTTTATCATTGTATATCGGAGGGTCAAAAGGTGGAGGTGCGTCTATGATTCCCTGCATCAACATCTGGCGGTATGACATAACTCCTTCATCCAGACTGTGAGGCCCAGGAACAACGGCAACAAATGCATTCACGCGTTCAGGATGTCTGAGAACAAGATGCCATCCTACTCCTGAACCATGGGAAGCACCCATGTAGGTAAACTTGTCCAGCCCCAGAGAATCGGCAAGGCATATCACGTCATCAGCGAAAACATCGTACCAATCCTCACCGTAATCTTCTTCAACATAATCTGACGGAGCAAACCCCCTTAAGGTAAGGCAGTAAACCTTATAGCCCATCTTTGCCATGTATTGCTGCATTCCTTTGGGATAAAAACCAACCTGTGCGGAAATAATCACACGATTACCGTTTCCATATTCATCGTAGTGGAGTTTGTATCCGTCTCTTGTGGCAATCTGTCCCATGAAATCCTCCTCCAGCAAAATGACCTTGATATCCCAGGTTTACTTTAAGCGATATATCTGCGAGATGCTGCTGAGATCAATGTTCTTTGAAAGTGGGAGGCGTGAACCGTTTTTGAAGAGGGCATAGCATTCGTCGATGACAGAGTTTCCGTCCAGATTCGTCACCTGAACAATCTTGTAATCATCAAATCTTGTGACCAAAACGTAAAGGGAGCCTGTATAAGTTATTCCCATCTTGGTTAAATCCGCGATTAGGGTTTCCCTTGTGTAAGGATTTGCCTGATTTTCATAATCGTAGGGTAAGGACACATTCCATTTGGAAAGATCATCACCGGTAGCCGTTACATCAAAGGAAATGGAGTCAACTTGTATCACCTTGTATTTTGAATCATCGCCAAGAGTCAGATCATCATATTTCCGCTCTGAAATCTTGTAAAGACTTTCACCATCCAGGGCAAAAAATGCCTTATATGCCGAAACAAAACCATTGTCCCTCTTTGCCTTGATAAGATATTCAGGCTCAGCATTCTTTCCGGCACTAACACAGGACACGAGGGAAATGCATGCGATAAAGAAAATGGCAGGCAGGTAAAATTGCTTTTTCATATTATCCCAAACTCACATGCCGCAGTTTTTCTTTAGGAAATTGAATGTGGTGTCAAAGTAGAGGTCGGGGTCGCGGAGGTAGGATTCACCGTGGCCGGCTCCTGTTACAATAAGTTTTTCCTTTGTGGAATTGCAGGCATCGTAAACTTTGTCTATCATCTCCGTGTGGACGAATGTGTCGCTGTCTCCGTGGATGAACAGGACGGGAAGGTTGTTTTTGGCAATGGCCTTTAGGGAAGATGCTTCGCCAAAGGAATATCCCGCACGCACTTTAGAAATGCCGCTTGCAACATGCATGAGAGGGAAGGCCGGAAGATGATACAGATAGTGGATTTCATCGTCAAAGATGTCCCAAACGGAAGTGTAACCGCAGTCTTCTACCAGGCCCTTTACGTTTGATGGAAGCTGTTCTCCGGATGCCATCATTACCGTTGCACCACCCATTGAAATGCCGTGAAGCACAATCTTGATGTCACCGTATTGTTCAATAAGATATTCTATCCAGTTTATGATGTCGTCCTTGTCCAGATAACCCATGCCCTTCCATTTGCCTTCGCTGTCACCGTTTGCCCTCAGGTCGGGAAGAAGGATGTTGTATCCGTGCTGATAATACTGGCAGGCAACGTTGTCCATGTAGTGGCGGCCACCATTATATCCGTGGATTGTGATTGCCCAATTGTTTGATTCCGGATTGATGAATACTTCGGAAGAAAGCTTGAGTCCGTCATCTGATTGAATTGAAACAAGGGTTGAAGGGGTTTCGTTGCGCCATGATTCAACCTGCTGCTTGAATACCTCTCGGTTTGCGGCGATTATAGATTTATCCTGTTCGCTGAGTGAAGAAGCCGGTGAAACATTATTGGCTGAACCATCCTTGCGTGCCAGGGCAAAAGTCATAAGATAGTTTCCTGCAAAAATAAGTGCACCCAGAATCAAAACAAGAATGATCAGGGCTATGACTTTTATGCGGCGTTTTGTCGTCTTTTTCATTTGTTTTATTGCTCCAGTGAATCTATTATATCAAAAGAAGGGCTATGCTACAACCATAGGAATTAATTCAAATACAAATATCCGCCAAAGCACCAGCCTGTAGTTCCGGGTGTTATTTTTTTCCCGTCTTTGTCTTTGCCTTCTTCAATTTCAACTTTAACCCAGTTTGACGTTATGCCGTCGATTTTTTCAAGCTTGCCCACTTGAATCACTTTCAACTGACAGCCTTTACCCATTGTCACCTTTGTCTTTGAATCCGTATTTTCCAATTCACGAAGGCGAAGGTTTACGGAATTAAAATAATAATAATCCTTGCACAAGCGGTCATCATTTAAGAATGAAGTGTCAACATAAGAGTCGAAGACATAGGGGGAATTCTTACTCTGCTTGTAGATGTCATATCTGTTTTGAATCCTTTGCTGATAGTCATCTATTTCATTTACTCTAAGGGTACATCCGCGGCTGTCAAATTTTATTTCATGATTTCCGTCCCAGGATTCAGCACTTACATAAGAGCACTGGCAGATAAAAAAGCCCTTTCCTGTTTCCGGATTTAAGGCATACCATGTATATTCAAAAGCACCGCCACCAAATCCGCCGTTGTAATTTGTGTAGCATAAGATGATTACAGGCAGTGGAAGATTTTTTTCGTATGTCAGAGAAGCATAACCTTTTGGCATGAAATCCATGAATTTACCGGTTTGAACAATTACATTTGCAAAGCTGTTTGTCTTTGTGTTCAGGATGATCAATGCAAGTTCCATTTTGTTAGCTTCGTTCATGTACAGGCTTTCTAAAAACAGATAGTCGCCCAATATGTCTTGAATTTTTGAATTGACTTCCTCAAAGCTGTTGCAGTCCCTTAGGCGGCTGTAAAACATGCTGGTTGTTGCAAGGTTAATGCCAAGCAGTTTATAAGTCGTTCCGTCATTCACTGTTATTGATTGAACTTCTGTTGAAACGCAAAATCCCGGAACAAGGCCTTTGTAAGCTGTTCCCTTTACCTTGAATTCACACAAATAATCATAATAGATGATGCCATGGATTGTGTTGTTATATTCATCCCTGTCAAAATCATGGCAGAATTTTAAATCCTTCGTAATTGAAAGGATTTTAAGTTTTGTTCCCGCTGGAACTTCAATTTTTCTGCCTGTATTAGGAATCTGTGCCTCACATTCAAAGACCGTATAAAAATCCCTCTGCGTGAAGTCGTCGCTATATTTTTTGGTCAAATCCAGGGTGACATGGGTAAAACGTGGAAACTGATCGTCAAAATAACCGCCACCGCCTGCAAAAACACTCACAGGGATTAAGAGAAGTGATAAAAACAATGCTAACTTCTTCATTTTAAACTCCTTCCGATAAAAAATTGAATTTTTCAATATCTTTTTTCCAATATCCATGTTATAATGATTTATAATCCAATTCAAGAGGTTTTGAAGATATGGGAATGAGACTTGTTACACGTTCAGATTTTGACGGACTGGCTTGTGGAGCTCTTTTGCTTGAGGCTGGTATAATTGATCACTGGAAGTTTGCGCACCCAAAAGACTTGCAGGATGGGCTTGTCC
>JAEEIU010000024.1 GCA_016281495.1 Treponema sp.
AACCCGCAATCCTTTGTCTGCCAACAATCCTCCTATGCACGGTAAAATCCGTACTTATTTACAAAGCATGTAAAATATATTAACAGATTTTGATGAAAAATGTCTATAGGGTAACAGATTTTTCTTTACTATTGAAGAAAAAGCTTTGCATTGAAACAGGTATACATTGATTACAACAATCTTGCCTGAAAGCTCATGTACACATCGTGGCGGAAATCCGTTCTTCTTTTCACGGCAGTTTAATCTACTTCTGAAGCTCAATCGGCGAAAAGCGCCGCTTTTTGCTACGCAAAAACCGGCAGACTTGTGCAAAAACTCACACCGATGGTCATTTCGACTTAGTTCAGCTACGCTCATCAACCAACGCTCAATGATCAGATTAATCTGCAAAGCTGAGCTCCATCAATAATGTTTGTACTAACGGGATCCCTAAGGGCAGAGCCCTTAGGCCGTGCCGGAAAGGGATGGGGTTTAAGGAGAAGGGAAAACCGCGTTTCGGAAGCAGGGGGTTTCCCTTCCCATTAAACCTAGATATACCTGCTATTAACGGCTATAAATCCGAGTATAAGTCATTGTTGCCTGACCATTGTCAAAAGTATGATCATTAGACCCTACTATATTTAAGTTAGAAACGGTCAAATTTGAGCCATTTACAGCAAAATTGAAACTTGCTGAATATGGTATAGCTGGTACAGGTGTTGCCTGAGCTAAATTATAGCTTATTGTATTTCCAGACAGAGTAATAGGAACATAGTAATCATCTGTAAGACTTCCATTATCAAAGAATATATATCTTACATGTGTACTAGCAACATGTACATATTGTATAAAAGGCCTGTTATTATTCTGAGGACTGTTACCAGTACCTTTCCACCAGCCTGCCAGAGCTAATCCTGTACCAGTACCACTTGCATTAAGGGTGCCAGTGCCTTTGCTGAATGTTACAGTATTTCCATTGCTAGTTATAGCTACAGTAAAGCTACCTACACTGTATGTTAAGAGATATGTTGCATCTGCCATTGCCCCTGAAGCAGCCGCGTATGTACCTGTTATGTCATTACCGGTATTACTTGCAAGTATAAATGAACCGTTTTCCATATTCAGAGAATTGTAACTTGTTCCATTCACACTAAATGAACCTGAATATGATCCATTAGCAGATGCTGCAGTTCCTCCACCAGAAGAGCCGCCTCCTCCTCCTCCGCCGCCACCACCGCCGCAAGATACGGCCAGCACGCAGAGTGTCAAAGCTGTTGCAATTAAAATCGAGATTTTCTTTCCCATTTCGTTATCTCCTTTTTTTGGAAAAGTATTCGAGTTTAAAGTCCTCCGACTTTTATCCAAAGAGCAACGCTCTTTTGTTTACAAAATCCGGTTACTGAGCGTAGTCGAAGCAACCGTTTACCAGCAGCCGCAAAGTCTTTCAAGTTTTGCGCAAGCAAAACTGGCAGCGGTGCGCCAGATTAACACCAAGCCGTAGATTAATCTGAAAGCTCATGCACACATCGTGGCGGAAATCCGTTCCTTTGCGTCCGTCGGACTGCTCGCATGGCAAGCCATGAGGCAGTCCGCGTCCGCAAGTCACCGCTTTCCGCCGTCCCTGTACACACACACACCAAAGTGCACGCTTGTGCACCATCTTTCAAGTTTTGCGTGGAGCGCAAAACGCAAATGCAGGCATTATGGCTCCCATTGTTTTGTTGTGCTGTTCCAGCGTGTATATATGTACACTTGACCGGCACCATCATCCCATACGGCTCTTGCATTATCATTGAAAGGATTTCCGCTGTATGTAACAGTATTAGGGCTGCAATGAAATTCAAATTCTGCCGCTGCACCAGAAAAAGCCATATCTCCTACACTTTGCAGATTATTTCCGAATACAACCCGTGTAACGTTGTTGCAGTAATGAAATGCACCATCGCCAATAGTTTTGCAGCTTGAAAGGTTCAGTGTTGTAAAGCTTGTACATTGATAAAATGCCTGATTTCCAATAGATGTACATTTTGACAAGTCAACATTCGCAAGCTGAGAGCAACCCGAAAATGACCTGTCTCCAATACTCGTACATTTTGAAAGATTTACACTGTCCAATGCAGTGCAGTGATAAAAAGCATCTTTTTCAATCGATGTACTGTTTGAAAGGTCTATGCTTGTAAGCGCCTGACAGTTATAAAATGCAGATTCTGGAATGGATGTAAGTTTGCTGCTCGATTCAATTCTCTGAATATTGGAACATCCGCTAAAAACCATTTTCCCGATGGATGTACATTCTGATAGATTTATTGTTCCACTGATTGAAGAACAATAGTGAAATGCCTGATCTCCGATAGACTTGCATTTAGAAAGATTAACACTCCTTAATGCGCTGCAAGACTGAAAACCTTTTTTGCCGATAGATGTAATGTTTGAAAGATTTATACTTTCAAGCTTTGCACAGCCTCGGAAATCATAGTTGTTTATTTTTTTTACACCGCTACCAAGATTCACACTTGTAATGTTACTGCATCCGTCAAAACTATTACCATTAAGAGCAGTGCAATTTGAAAGGTCAATTGCGCCGCTGATTCCGCTGCAACTACCAAAGGCAGTATTTCCTACAGATGTACAATTTGAAAGGTCAATTGAACCGGCAAGATTGGTACAATTCTGAAATGCCATTTTCCCTACTGTAAAATTGCTTTGCGGAAATTGTACCGATGTCAGAGCAGTCTTGTTTGTTACACCGTTTTCTGCAATTGCAACATTTGTTGTCTGGCTCAAGTCTAGCGCAACCGAACCAGAGGCCGGCAGCGTTATCTGCGTAATGCCGCTTCTTCCGGCGCTGTTCACGCTGACAGTGCCGGATGTCTGGTTCACTACAAGCTCGTTGCCGCGGAAACCGTAGGTTGTG
>JAEEIU010000025.1 GCA_016281495.1 Treponema sp.
GCTACCGGAGTCTTTGAAGTATCAAGTGTGTAATAATTTGTCATTGTTCCGTCTGAGTAAACAATGTTTCCTGGAGAATAAGATGTGGTATAAACGGGTTCATCAGTTTTTCTTTTGTAAACATCCTCTACTGTAACTATCGTTATAGTCTTTCCATCGGCAGAAACTGTCGTTGTAGTCTTTCCGTCATCAGAAACTGTTGTTGTGCCGTTGCCTTTTGCACTTGATGAAGGTGCCGGAGCGGAAGAAACTGTCCTGGAAGAATCGGAAGGGCCGGAAGCATCCATCAGTTCCGACAGACTAATACAACTTGAAGCAAAAAAAATCATGACAAGAGTTAAAACAGTTGTAAAAAATCCAGATAATACCTTTTTCATTTTTATACGCTCCTTTAAAAACTGTCATTATCGGGCTTGACCCGATAATCTATATTATTGTATTACAGGGTTTTAGAGATTGCCGGATCTAGTCCGGCAATGACAAATCAGACGTTTTAAACAGCCCCACCTATATTTTGCGAAATCGCCTAAATCCTGTGTCCAGTATACACCCGTTTTCACGGTATTACAAGGCATACTTTGTTAAAAGACATTGTGGTGGATTACACTTGCATCAAAGTGATTCAAATCTGAAACTCCTGTACGTGCCATCAATGAAGCAAGTTCACCGTTCACTTCGTTTATGCGTGCGGAAACTGACTCGGCTCCATTTTTCAAAAGCGGCATCAGATGTCGTCCCACGGAAACAGCACTTGCTCCCAGCGCAAGACACTTGTAGACATCGGCTCCACTTTCAATTCCACAGTCAACAAAAATCGGAATCTCATTTGCAACGGCTTTTGCAATCTCAGGCAACACGAAAAGCGGCGGAACAGAATACGGCATGATTCCGTGGTGGTGGGAAAGCACGATTCCCCTCACGCCTGCTTTAAGGCATTTTTCTGCATCACGTGTGCTCAACACGCCCTTTACCACAAAAGGAACCCTGGAGGCCTGAACAAATTCCTTTAGTTCCTCGGTTGACTTGGCTTTCATGGGAAGGCCCATCACGTTATCGTATCCGCCTGAAGCGTTAAAGGCATGGTCAATGTCCATCCCTACGGCAAAACATCCCGCGTTTACGGCATGCTCAATCTTTCTGAAAACCTCTTTGTTGTCCGCATGTGGTTTTATGATTTTGATTGTGGCAGCTCCGGTTGCAACAATTTCCTCCAGTTCCTCATCGCTTCCCATTCCAACCCAGTGGACGGCATTTGATTTGGCAGCGGCCCCGGCGTAGATTGTCATTCCATTTTTGGCGGTGTTTCCAAGATGGGAAAGGGCGGCTGTCATAATCGGCGTGTCAAAAGTCTTTCCGTAAAGTTCAAATTTCGTGGACGGCAAGCATGAGTCAATATAGCGGGATTCCAGCAAAAGCGAGTCAAAATAATCCCGGGTGATCTTATCTGAGTTTGAAGTGTATTCCATGATTATATTCTAATGGTGGATATAGTAAAAAACAAGTGAGATTTTGTTGTAATAAAACCAATTTTTGTGGTTTTGAGGGAGGGGATTGCCATGCGGAATTCTACCAACACCTTCCTTGACCAAATCTCAATCTGCCCATATACTGTAAATATGAATAAAATGAAAAGTCTTAGGGTAATATTCTGTTTTATTGTTGGAGTCTGTTTTATGGGAATTTGCTCATGCGAAAGTTCAAAGACGACGCTCACGTATATTGGCCATGCGTCTGTGAAGATTGTTGCCAAAGATGGTTCGGTTTTGTACATTGATCCGAACTATTCTGACGGGGATTATTCCATGCCTGCGGATTACATAATCGTCACGCATCAGCATGAGGACCACAAGCCCTGCAGGAAGGTAAAGCTCAAGGATGACGGACAACAGTTTGACAACAGGGATTTCCTGCATGACGGCATTTATGAAACGATGAACTTGGGCCCATTTACTGTGGAAGCGGTTCCTGCGGGAAACAAAAACCATGACATAAGGTACTGTGTCGGTTATATTGTAACGGTGGATGGTGTAAAAATATATCATGCCGGTGACACTTCGATGATTGACCAGATGGCAGATTTAAAGCCACGTAAGCTTGACTATGCGATGTATCCTATTGATGGAATGTACAACATGGATGCAGTTGAAGCGACAAAAGTGGCGGAAGTCGTAGGTGCAAGGTTCAGCATTCCGATTCACGAAAATGATCAGGGCAACAGCAAAAAATCCGACAACTTTACTCCCAATGGCAGGCTCATTCTGGAATACGGACAGACAATTACTGTAAGCCCAAGGTAAAATCATCTTTATTTGCAGATGAGGTAGGTCTCCATGTCGCCAAAGCCCTTGATGTCGACTATGGGCTGTTTTTCCAGCGTGTGTGTTGATTCAAGTTTTTTGGCAAGATATGGGGAGACATTTATTCTGTCGGGGACACCGTAGGATTCCATTCGGGAGGCAAGGTTTACAGCTTCTCCCCAAAGGTCATAGATGAATTTTTTCTTTCCGATGATTCCGGCAACAACAGGACCTGTATTCAATCCGATTCTTACCTGGATGTTTGTGCCGTTCCGCTTGTTGAACCCATCAAGAAGCTTTAGTACCGCAAATGCAAACTTCACCATCTCTTCCTGATTGTCGTCGTAATAATCGGGGATTCCTGCCGCCGCCATATAGCAGTCGCCCATTGTCTTTATCTTTTCCACCTTAAAGAAGCTCAAGAGGTCATCAATCTGCGAAAAGAATTTGTTCAGTAAAAAGACGATTTTCTGCGCACCGATTTCATTTGACAGCTTTGAAAAATTCACAAGGTCAAGGAACATAATCGTTACGTCCTGAAATTTTTCAGTAAAGGTAGACTCGGAATCCTTCAACCGGTCGGCAACAGATTCAGGCAGAATGTTCAGGAGCAGTTCCCTGTTCTTTTGGTTCGCATTGTTCAGCGCCTTTATCATCTTCATGTCGGGGTTTTCCAGGGTAAAATACATTATCATCATGGCAGCCGCAGTACCAAAGCCGATGATGAGCAGTTCCTTGTTGAACATCTGCACGATCGCCACTATTCCTTCCATGATGCAGAAACTGTAGATTGAAAGCTGTTTCATTGGCGGAATGTTCTTGATGTTGATTAAAAGCACCGCTATCACGTAGACCACCGAAATCGTGGAGTACATGTAAACCGTGTCGCTTGCCGGTCCGTAGCTGTAGATGAATTTGCCGTCGCCTCCGTACAAGAGTTCTGTCGCAAAGACTATGATGCAGCATGCGATGTAGCCCAGAATTATTACGCCTGCCTGTATCTGCTTGAGCTTGAGCCTCCATTTTGGTATGGATGGGTAGAGGGTGTTGGATAGGGTGTACAAGGCTATGCATCCGATGTAGGAAAGCATTGCAATGAGGTATCCCTTGGAAAGGATTTTGTTAAGCCGCGGATACATTTCTCTGTTGGTTATAGTTATGACGCTTGCAATATCAAGCAAAAGTTCAATTACCGTGATGATGAGCAAAACACGATAAATTGAATTCTGAAGCGAATGAAACCTCTCCTTTGCAAAAAACACAATGAGAAGAATAAGTACAACAATTAACCCCGATATTTGAAACTCTATGTTATACGCCATTCATATATTATAAAACAGATATTCAAAAATCTCAAATGGAATTTCGAGGTAAGGATAAATTTTCCCTGATTTTATTTCTTTTTACAGACAACGCACCAGTTCCTGAAGGCAAATTTTACGCCGCCGCTGTTCCACTGGTCAAGCAATTCCTGATTTGTGAAATACCGGTTTCCTTCGCTTGCCTTTTCATCACGGATGGTGTGGTCTGGGGCTTCAGTTGATTTTTCCTGCATGGAATCGTAGAGCATAAAGCCGTTTTCATCATAGCCCAGGACAGTCACATAATGCAAAATGCCGTGTTGCCGGATAAGAAGTATGATGGGTGTGTCGTGCAAGATCTGTTCCTTGAGGAAAGAGATTTTTTGTGAATCAGATTTTGTGTAAAGAACATATTCTTTTGTCTTGATTTTGTTGTCATGAAGAAGGGAGATGACACCCTGTGGAAATGTCATGTTTTTCCGGATGCGCCACTTCATTTGTTTGGCAAGAACTTCCGGGTCAGGAGCAGCCTCGTCATTTCTTAAAATGCTTGTCACCGCCATAACGGAATATGGACCGCAATTGTTAAGGCTCTGTCTGTAAAAAAGGTTTTCGTCCATGTGGATGGAGTAAGTCTGAATGTCCGGTTCATGTGGATTTATAAGACTGGGAAAAGACCTTAGAAAAGCAAGTGCACCAAGACCAAGCAGTATAAGAATGATTAAACTCACTTTAAGTTTCTTTTTCATAAATCTCCCTCGTCATAATCATCTTTTTCATAGTCTTCATCAGTATCAATCACTTTATTCCGTATGTTGAGCCGATGATATATTATTAATCCAACTATGATTTCCAAAGCAACATATCCAATTGTAAGGATAATGCCAAGATTTAACTCAAAGCCTTTGATTTTAAATGTTTTATCCTGAAACTCATTGTAAAGGAAAATTGGAACACCCATTGTTGGAATGGCGAATAACATCATGCATGCCCACAAACCTAATGTTTTTAAGGTAGATAATGGCGATAACTCACCGAACATTAGGAATTTAAAGATACCACTAGCTTTCTTAGCATTAGTTTCCTTTCTTAATTGTTCTGTCAAAACCGTTTTAGTATTTTTCATTTTCCCTCTTAAAACACCCAGCCCAATTCTTCGTAGGTGGTGTAGTCAAACATTAAGATGTTATACAGATACGAA
Organism: Treponema sp.; assembly: GCA_016281495.1. GTDB lineage: Bacteria > Spirochaetota > Spirochaetia > Treponematales > Treponemataceae > Treponema_D. The sequence goes on from JAEEIU010000025.1 coordinate 4,800, forward strand.
ATGTCATAACCCTTGACTTTTTCTTTTTGGCCATAAAGAAGTTCCACATCATTGTAATAGGCGTAGATACCTACCGTAAAATATTTCTTTCCACAGTCTTCCATAATTCCATAGTTGGAGCAGACGAATCCAACGGCATTTTCATTCCAGCGTTTGCAAGCATCCTGGGTAATTGATTTTGAAAAGTGTTTGTAGAATGCTTGCAAATCGGCTTTTTCATTGTCTGTTAATTCAGATGGATTATTGAAATCAAGTTTGCTGATGTGTAACGGAAAGTTCAAATCTTGATTTTTGAAATAGGATTCAACAGGCGAAATCGCTGGCCCCTTTGCAGAAAGAAAGCATACCGATGAGATAAGCAGGATAAAAGATAAAATTATTTTTTTCATCTTTGATTCTCCTCTTTAAAGAACACCATGGATCCCAGATTCATGTGGATGTATTTGTCTACGGTAAATCCTTTGTCGTGGTTCATGTTAACTTCATCCCATTCTCCCAGCATTGTTGTCTCGGAGCGTTCTGGTGCGGTTATTGGGAATGACAGGATAATTGGTTGATTCAAAGCCATCGTGTAGTTTGTTTTTTTCGCTGAATAATCATAGAGGGGATCAAAATAGCCCATGTAACCTTCGTCGGAAAGAAGGATGCTCTTGATGTAAAGATACATTGTATTGTTGCTGATGTAGATTTTCCCATCGTAGGCTCTGAAATGGCTTCCTCCACCGTTATGGTTTGGGATTAATGAAAAGGTATTGTCCTTGTTTATCCTAAGGCAGGCACATTCATCATTTCCGATGATAAAGGATTCCAAATACCAACTGCCGACATATTCTGCCGGAATTTTTGTTTTCTTTAGTTCGGCCTCTGTTTTCTCTTCCCTTTTTTCATAGAGTTGAATGAGTTTTACATTTGCATCATCGGTTTTGGATAAGACAGTTGTGGAAGTTTTTTTAGGGTCCTCCCGATCAATTGAAAAATTATTATAAAAGTATTCCTTCAATTCGTCTGACTGAAACTTATGTCCGTGATAGAAGTAGATGCTGTTCCTCAAAAGCCTGCACTCTTTATTTGACAGATATGCGACTGAAAAATCCTTTAGCGGCACATCCAGAATTCTTTTTGAAACATTTAGAATGCGTTTAGCGGTAAAAAAGTCTTCAAAATCAAAATATGTCCTTTCAGCAAAAACAGTACCGCAAATAAGAACTGCCGCCAATAAAGCCAATGCCTTTTTCATCGACTGCCTCCTATCGTTTATCTTCTATAAAAACAGTATAACCGACAATTTGTAACTAGTAAACATCTAAAAGGAATCTTTACACTCAGCCCAAAAATCTGCTACAGTAAATTCAGGGAGAAAGAAAATTGAAAGAATACTTTGCCACAGTTTTTTCAAAGGATAAATATTCGCTTGGGGAGTCACCGTTTTATGACCAACGCACAAAAACCATTTCTTGGGTGGACATAACTGGGGGGAAATTTTATTTGATTGATGATGACGGAAAGGGAACTGTTTATTCATATGATTTTGGACAGGCTATAGGAGCGGCGGTTCCTGCAAAAAATCCTGGAAGCTATGTGATTGCGGGTACAGATGTTTTGTATCTTTTGGAAAAAAACCGTTCAACTTGCATAAAGAATCTGTCTGAATTCTATGAATCCTATCAGCGTTCAAATGATGCAAAGGCTGATCCGACCGGAAGATTGTGGTTTGGTTCTTCTGTTGATGATGATGTGCATGAGGCAAGCGGGAACCTGTTTTGTTTTGCTGATGGAAAGGTGGAAGTAAAGCAGCCTGATACAAAAATTTCAAATGGAATGGCATGGAGCCGTGACCACAGCAAATTCTATTTTTCTGATACCCTACAATATGCGGTTTTTGAATACGATTACGATTTGACGACAGGAGCTATTTCAAACCGAAAAGTTTTGTTTAAACTGGAAGAAGGAAGGGGCTTTACCGACGGAATGTGCATTGATGCAGACGACAATCTTTGGGTGGCATTCTGGGGTGGAAGTCGAATTGAACAGAGAAGCACAAAGGACGGCAGCGTTCTTTCTACTGTAAACGTGGATGCTAAAAACGTGACATCATGCTGTTTCTTTGGAAAAGATTTGGATACGCTCTTAATCACGACATCAGGACGCGGTCAAAACGGAAAATACGATGGCTGTCTTTTTACCTGTAAAGTGGAGGCAAAGGGCCTGCCATGTGATTTAGCAGGATATACCGGAGTTTCATTATTACCTCCTCATTGATTCTATTTATCAAGAATAAAACCAACAAGGAGAATTAAAGTATGGTTTTAGACAAGATTAAAACTTAACTTGATATCCAAGTCCGATTGTAAGAGCACGGCGGGTAAATGATTTTACATCATCTGTAGTTATATTACCGTTATCTTTGTTTTTTGTCGTTATTCTTGTGGGAGTAAGGTCAAGCATGTAGCGAAGGTCAAGCACTATGCTTCCAGGTCCCAGTTTATAGGCTCCGTTTACATCAAATGCAATTCCAAAATTCAAACTGGAGGATATGTCAACATCATCAGATATTTTGGTTATATGGCCATCAGTGTCAAGGACAAGATCCATATCCAAAGGAATGGAAAAGTATGAGCCTATTCCTCCTCCAATGGACAATGAATCCATAACAGGATATGTGTAGGTAAACAAAACGGGAATATCAATAGTTTTCGTGAAAGAATTACCGGTTAAATAAACATCATCTTTTTCTGTCTTGAAATGGTAACCATTGTTAAAGTTCATGTCAAATTCCGGCTGAATTCCAAATGAGCCTTTGCCGATATTCAACATTCCGAAATTTGCATAAACACTAAATCCTCCTCCAAAATTTACACCTTCTTCCCATGAGAATCCTTCGAGAAGACCACCAGGTTCTGTTTCACTCTTTGTGTCATCAAAAGTGTTCCGTACGTAAGTTTCAGGAGAAGTTCCGATACCCATGTTGAAGTTACCGCGTGCTCCCACGGTAATGTCCACTGCAAATGCAGATAAAGAGGTGACAGCAAGGGCTGCTGCCATGGCAATTAACTTTTTCATATTATTCTCCTACTTTAATAATATATTTAATTCTACAATTTAAACATACTACCTTGTCAAGTCTAATTATCCGGAATTCACAAAAAATGATGATGTATTTGAAGAATTTTTCAGATGTAGTTTTGAGCTTTATTCCACTGGTGTATTTCGGGAAGATGTGATAAAATGTGTAGGTAGTATGGTTCTTGATTTGGAACTGTTTATATTTTACTTGCATACTAGCATACTAAGGAGAATGTATTTATGTTCGTCATAAAAGGCAATGGAAAAAAATCAAATGTTGGATTTGTATATGGCAGCGGAGAATTTTCGGGCGTAGTAAAGATTGCGTCCAGAGTATGTGATGATATAGAGCTTGTTACGGATGCAAAACCTGTAATGGCAGAGAATAAAACAGAAACGTCCAATTCCGTATATTTTGCAAGCCTTGGGAAATCAAGTCTGGCAGAAAAACTTTGCGAGGATTACGGTCTTTCGGATTCAGTTGAAAAAATCAGGGGCAAAAGGGAATGCTATGTCTTTGCCGTTCAAAATGACAGGATTACCATAATCGGTAGCGACAAACGTGGAACAATCTACGGACTCTTTCATCTTTCCGAGCTGATGGGTGTCTCTCCCCTTGTTGACTGGGCCGGTGTGCTGCCTGCAAAAAAAGATGCAGTTGAAATTGAAGAAGGCATTACGGTAACAAAGGAACCTTCCGTCCGATTCCGCGGATTTTTCATCAATGACGAATGGCCGGCTTACGGTAATTTTACAAACCACAATTTCGGTGGCTTTAATGCAAAGATGTATGCTCACGTGTTTGAGCTTTTGCTAAGGTTAAAGGGGAACTACCTGTGGCCTGCAATGTGGTCCGCTCAGTTCAGTCTGGATGGTCCGGGGCTTTTGAATGCGGAGCTTGCCGACGAGATGGGCGTAATCATGGGGGCAAGTCATCATGAACCATGCTGCAGGAATGGAGAGGAATACCGCTATGTCAGGGGTCCCGGTTCAATCTACGGAGACGCATGGAATTTCTGGAAAAACAGGGACGGCATTACAAAATTCTGGGAGGATGGCCTTAAGCGCAACGGAAAATTCGAAAACGTAATCACCGTTGGAATGCGTGGAGAAGCAGACACCGCAATCATGCAGAATGCCACACTTGCGGACAACATCAACCTGCTCCGTGACGTGCTCAAGACACAAAACCGCCTTATCCGCGAAAATGTGAACCCGGATTTGGATAAGGTCCCCCGAATGCTGGCACTTTACAAGGAAGTCGAACCATATTTCTACGGCGACAAGCAGACCAAAGGCCTGATGGACGACCCTGAACTTGAAGGCGTTACCCTCATGCTGTGCGATGACAATCACGGAAACCTGCGCACGGTACCAACCGAACACATGAGGAGTCACAAGGGCGGCTACGGAATGTACTATCATTTTGACTATCACGGCTGGCCTTTCAGCTATGAGTGGGTGAACACCAACTATCTTCCCAAGGCACGCGAACAGATGGGTGCGGCCTACAAGTTTGGAATACGCGAGCTTTGGATTGTAAACGTGGGAGACATTTTGACCAATGAATTCCCGCTTTCATATTTCCTGAACCTTGCTTATGATTTTGAGAAATATGATTCCGACGTCAAGGCATACAGCGACAGATGGTTTGCAGCCCAGTTCCCGTATTTTACCGAGGAGCAGAAAAAGGAAGTATCTGACATTGTGTATGAGTCAAATAAGATTACCAGCATGTGCAGGACGGAAGCCCTTAAGCCAGATACCTTCCATCCGATAAACTTTGGTGAAGCTGATTACATCATCACTCGTGCAAAGACTTTGATTGAGCGGACTGAAGAATTGCGTAAATCAGTTCCGCAAGAGCAGGATGCAGGCTTCTTCAGCCAGGTATATTTGCCTGTTGTTGGAACTATGAATGTTGAGCTTATGCAGCTTTACAGTGGAAAGAACCGATGGTTTGCCCGGCACAATGCCCTTGTTGCAAATCTTTATGCAGACAAGGTTCGCGAGTGCGTAAAGTTTGACAAGGAACTTGTTGATGAATGTGACAAGGTTGGAAACGGACGCTTCTTTGGTATGGCATGGTCCGAGCACTTTGGTTTTAATAACTGGTGTGAAGCCGCAAACAGCTATCCTGTTTACGCTTATGTTGAACCGACAAGAAAAGGCCGTGCAGTATTCTGGCTGGATGGCCTTGACTTAACGACAACCGGTCAGGACTGGACTGCGCGCGAAGCAACTCTGGATGCCTTTAAAAACCCGGAATGCAATGAGGTTTGCATAAAGATGGCCTTCTGTAACGAGGGTGGCCTTGAGCTTAAGACAAGTTGTGATGCCCCATGGATCAGTTTTACATTAGAGGAAGACCTTGAAAAGCTGACTGATGACGGAAAATCAGGTCTCAACACATTACGTATAAAACTTAATCGTGAAAAGCTTTCCGCCGCAAGTGATAAAACTACAGAACTGAAGATTGAAGGAAATGATGGTCACGGAGCAAAAATTCTTGTGAAAGTTCATATTGATGCCAATGAGCAGGAGATTCTAAAACAAGTTCAGAATGACGGGGTAAAAAATACCTTCGTTCAGACTGGGGATTACATCAGCATGGAGGCACCTCATTTTGTCCGTTCATCGGGATTCGACGTTTTGGACGGCTACGGGAAGACCCTTGGTGCAGTAAAGGCAAAGGACATAACGGCGACTTTCAATCCAGATTCAAATGACGCCCCCTTTGTTGAATATGCATTTGCACTTAGCGAAGACTATGTCAGCAGGACAGGCGGTTTGCTTGCATTCGACTTTTACATCAATCCTTCAAATCCTGCGTACAAGGACAACAAGCTTCAGTTTGTAGTGGATGTAAATGGAAAGAAAATCCTAAAGGATGCGGTGGACAGCGAAAAATTTGCCGTGGGAGACAATCAGCAGCCATGGGGAACGGACATAACCAACAACATCCGTGTTGCCACAGTATATGCAGAATGTCATTCCGGCCTGAACATGCTCAAGCTGAGTCCTGTAACACCGAACATCGTGCTTGAAAAGATTGTGGTTCATGAGGCAAACAAGGCCATGCCATATTCTTATCTTGGGGCACCGGAGACATACTTTATTCGACCGTGAATTGCTTGAAGATTTGTGGGATTAAAGGTATAATGTAGTCAAGGCTACTTTATGCAACAGATGTTGAACTATTTTTTGGACTATTTTAGAGAAAACCTACTGGTACTGCTGGCATTTTCCGGTGGTATGAGTTTTATTCTTGCAGTTTTAGTTCTTGTTACATCTAATATTTCACGTTCCAGGAAAACCGCTGTTTTTTTACTGGAGATATTTTCTTTTTTCCTGATAATCGCCATAAGTCTGGAGCATCTTTATGAGGGGGTTCCCGGTCGGCAGGCCTATTGGATTGCCCAGCTTTCCAAATTCTTTGATTCATTTTTTATTCATTGTGCAATCGTGGCATTCAACCTCTACGTCAAGGATTTGATCAAGTACAGTCCAGAAGGTAAAGGCCCGGTGCCGGTTATTTTCAGGATTGCCGATGCTTTTATTTTGATAGGTTTGGGCATTCTTATTTTCCAGGAAATAACGGGAGGGTTCTATCCGCTTGATGAAACAAATCACTACATCAGGACAAGTGTAAGATATGTCAATTATGTTTTCCCGTTGGTTACGATTCTTACGATAATAATCGGAATTATTATTTATCGCAAAAAATTGCTTAAGATAAATTTTTTCCTGCTTTTGATTGAACTGATAATCATCATCATTGCCTCTGTACTCCAGCTTTTTACACCAGGTCTTCCGTTGGGAAGCATCATGACCGTAGACATGGCCATTCTCCTCTATGTTTTTGAAATCCTTAATCTTGGAAGGGCTGTTGAAAGGGCTCACAGGCTTGAAATAGAGATGATGGAAAGATACCAGAAGGAGCTTGAGTTCACGGTTGACAAAAGGACACATGAACTTAAGATTGCCAACGAAAAGGCAGAAAGGCTTCTTTTGAACATTCTACCGGAATCAGTGGCAAAGGAACTGACGGAAAACCCAGGAAAGACAATATCCCAAAAATATCCGAATGCAACGGTGCTTTTTACGGACATCGTGGGCTTTACAAAAATGAGCAGCGGCATGTCAGCAGAAGAAACCGTCTCAATGCTCAACGGAATGACATCGCTTTTTGATGAGAGGGCCGCAAGAGAAGGCATAGAGAAAATCAAGACCATCGGGGACGCTTACATGGCAGTTTCTGGTCTTACGGATGATGAGAATAATGACGGTGCCGTAAAGATGATTCGTTTTGCAAAGGGGCTTTTGGAGGATGTCAAAAGATTCAATTTGACTACACCACATGATGTCAATATACGCATCGGTTTGAACTCAGGAAATCTTGTTGCGGGTGTTATCGGTAAGACAAAATTCATTTACGATGTTTGGGGCGATACCGTTAATGTTGCAAGCCGTATGGAAAGTTCCGGGGAATCCATGAGGATTCATGTCTCAGAGTCTGTTTATCTACAGGCCAAGGACACATTCAGATTTCAGGGGCCGATACCTGTTGACTTAAAGGGAAAGGGTATGAAAAACGGATATTTCCTGCAGGAAGAAAAACACGGTCTTCTACAAAAAACACTTCTTGTAGAAAACCGTCTTAACAATTCAAATTAATTTTTTAACACTCCAAAAGATTAAAGAAGTTTTACCAGAAAGTTGATTTTACAAATGCAGAAATTCATGCTACTTATCGCAGTAATCCATTAAAAAGTATACAATTTTACCTTTTCCGTGCGGCCCCGGATTTCCGCTTCGTCCACAAAGGAGAGATTTTCCGTAATTGTGGAGGCTGTGCTTTCTGAAATAAGCAGGTCTTTCTTGTAGGTCTTGCAAAGGCCTTCAATTCTGCTTGCCGTATTTACCGCATCTCCAATAACCGTGTATTCCATGCGGCTTGCGGCACCTATGTTTCCTGCAAGAACATTTCCCGTGTGGAGGCCTATTCCAAATCTTATTTCCGGGAATCCCTTTGCCACAAAATCCCTGTTCATCTGCACAAGGGTTTCCCTCATGTCCAGGCTGGCCCTGAATGCTTCCTGTGCGTGGTCCTTAATCGGAATGGGAGCGCCGAACAATGCCATGACTGCATCCCCAATGTATTTGTTGATTACACCACCGTGTGCCGAAATGCATTTTTCAAGTCCCGTAAAATATTCGTTCAAGAGCGAAACGATTTTTTCAGGTGCCATATTTTCAGAAAGTGTTGTAAATCCACGGATGTCGCAGAACATGACCGTAACAGAAAGAGTCTCCCCTCCTAATTCAACATTTCCGCCAAGAAGATAATCCCTGACCTGCGGCGTAACAATTTTCCCAAATGTATCGCGTATGAATTCCTTTTCCTTAAGGGATTTGGCCATTGCATTAAAGCTGTCGCCCAGAACTCCAAGTTCGTCGTTGGAACTGATTTTTGCCCTCATTTCAAAGTCGCCTTCGGAAATATGGTTGGCGGCAACAGTCAGTTTTTTAAGAGGTTTGGAGAAAAACCCCGAAAGAATGAATGTAAGGACAAGGCCCAGGACAAGAAGCAGCAATGCTACCAGAATGTCAGAATAACTGTTCTGGACATTGTAGCGCAAGTTCATGAACATGCGGATTCCCAAATAGGCGGAAGGGAAAAAAGCCGCAGAGAAAAAATAAAACAAAAAGAGATTCCTGATTGAAGAAACAGACATTCGTTTTATGGAAGAAAGTCCACCCTCAGGATAAAGGCGTGGAAGAATAAGGTTGCGGTTCAAAGTTTCCAGCGTAAAGAATATAGTCGTGAACGAAACCATGGAAAGGAACATCATGGAAGAAGCAGAAGAAATCATGATGAAGATGATGTCAAAGCCGTTTGTGACATTCAGGTAGATGAGTATGATCAGTTCAATCAAAAAGTTGATGACCCATCCAAGAATTCCTGCAAGGGCATAAACGGCAGGAATGTGTACGGCAATATGCTTGTATTTTTCATCACTGGGCCTAAGTTTTACAATGGGAACGGTGTAAAGGATACAGACCAAAACTGGTACAAGATAGCAAAGGATGGTAATCAAATTGATGACCGTATTGTGTGCTCCCAGAAAATCAAACCATTGGTCCATGGAAACGTCTTTTGGCATGGAAAAATCCGTCAAATTTGCCAAAACAACGGAGAAAATATTTGCCACCACACAAAACAAGCCAAAGAAAATTGAATACCGTTTAAAGAAAAAGTCCTTTACTTTCATTCTTAAAATTATACTATAGTGTAATTGAAAAATCTAGTTTTTCCTTAATACTTGATAAATACATTTTAGATATGATATACTATAAGGAAAATAATTTTGTAAGGAAGCTGTTGTATGAGTAATTTTGCAATTGTAACTGATTCATTCAGTGAATTGAGCGAGGATATTCGCAAAGAATTCGACATCGATTTTGTTCCTGGACATATTACTTTAGCTGATGGAATCGAAAGAAACTTAAATCTTAAATGGGATATAATCAGTAAGGATGATTTTTATTCCCAGATAAAGAAAAATCCCGATGTGTTCAAGACATGTCCGGCAAACGTTGCTGAGATTACCGAAAAGTTTGAATCCTATGCAAGGGAAGGAAGGGACATACTCAGCATTTCCATTTCAACATCAATCAGCGGCACATACAACTTTACCCTGCAGGCAAAGCAGGCTGTAAACGAAAAATACCCCGACGTCAAGATTGAATGCATAGACTCAAGGCGCTATGGACCAGCGTTCGGTCTAATGCTGATCAAGGCTTCACAAATGCGTGCGGAAGGAAAATCCGTAGTGGAAGCGGCTGACTTTTTGAGGCAGAACCTTGCATGCTACCATCAGGCAGGCTGGCTTGACGACCTTTCATTTGTCGCAAAGAAGGGACGCATAAGCAACTCAAAGGCATTTTTCGGACAGCTTATTGGAATCAAACCGATTGCAGAAATTGGCGAAAGCGGACTTCCAACAATCATCGGAAACATCAAGGGCGAAAAAAAGGCAATGCAGATTGAGCTTGACTACATTGCGGCCACAATCGTCGATCCTCAGAACCAGGACATCTTGATCTGTAACTCATTGCGCGAAAAGCAGGCAGAAACATACAAGCAGATGATCAAGGAACGTTTTTCACCACGTGCCATTTACGAGACCGAAGTCTTCTGCGGGTGCGGACTTAACATGGGACCTGGCGTTATGTGCGCATATTACTTTGGCAAACCCCTTTCCAAGAATTTGGAGGAAGAACGCAAACTTCTCCAGGAACTTATTGAAAAGAACAAGTAGAAAGATATTTTAGATATGGCTGTCTCTTCAATAAACGGAAATGATTTTGAAAGAATGCTGAAAGCGGGGCTGCACAAGCTCCAGAAACATGAGGCGGAAGTAAACGACATGAACGTGTTTCCCGTACCGGACGGAGACACAGGCACCAACATGCGGCTTACTCTGCAAAATGGTATTGTAACGGCATCCAGCAGCTCCAACCTCGGCGAATACCTTAAGGGCGTTAAAAAAGGAATGCTTTTGGGGGCCAGGGGAAATTCTGGAGTCATTCTCTCTCAGTTTTTTACAGGCATCTCTAACTCTCTTTCAGGAAAAGAAAGCGCGGCTTCCCAAGATCTGCTTGAAGCCTTGACGTCAGCCTATCAGACGGCATATAAATCCGTAATCAATCCGGTTGAAGGCACCATGCTTACCGTAGCTCGTCTTGCGGCGGAAAACATCAGACCCAGACTTGAGCCCTTTAAAGATTCTGTGGACACGCTTTTATCCCAGTACATTCATGAGTCCGACCTTGCCCTTCAGGAAACGCCAGAGATGCTTCCCGTGCTAAAGGAATCCGGCCTGATTGATTCAGGTGGCTGCGGTTACCTTTACATTTTTCAGGGAATGCTCTACGGACTTTTAAATCCGGATGTTGATTTTGAGCTTGATTTTTTCCCCACCCACTACAGGCAGGCGGGAAACATTCCTTCGCCACTTGATACGGAAAGCTTTACCAGCAAGAGTGTTTTTCAGGAAGGATACTGCACGGAATTCATCCTTCAGCTTATGGACGCTTCCTCCTACAGCCATGATTTTGAAATCGACGCCTTCAAGGAAAAACTCAAGGAATATGGAACTTCCATTGTGGCCTTTCAGGAAGACAGCAGGGTAAAAGTTCACATCCATACCTTAAAGCCATATCGTGTGATAGAGTTTGCTCAGCGCTATGGTGAATTTGTTACATTCAAGATGGACAACATGCAGATACAGAAAAACGAGCATGACGTTCACTTAAAAAACAAAATGCCAAAAGGGGAGCATAAGTCTCTTGCGATAATTGCGGTTGTTAACGGAGAGGGAATCCGGGAACTCTTCCAGAGCTTTAACTGCGACGTAATCATCGACGGCGGCAGCACCATGAACACTTCGTCACAGGAATTCATTGAGGCATTTAAAACATTGGATGCTGATAACATCGTTGTCCTTCCCAACAGTAAGAATGTAACCCTTGCCGCAAAACAGGCCATAGAGATTTCCAAAAGGGAAAATGTTTCCATACTTGAATGCGACTCCATGATGGAAGGCTATTATGCCCTTGCCCTAAGTCAGCTTGAAACCAAAACCTTTGGCGAGCGTTTTGACTTGATGAAGGAAGGGGCCGCAAGCGTTGACGTTATATCCCTTGCACCCGCATCAAAGGCATATAACCAGAATGGAATTGCATGCCAAAAGGGAGACTTCATCGCCCTGTATAAGGGTGACTTGGTGGCCGGATCAAAAGATTTAAAGGAAGCCCTGATTCAGTCGACGAAAAAAATCCCGGAAATCGAAGAAAAATCTTCCTGCCTGATTGCAACCGGAATGAATGCCAGTGATGAAATGACGGAGGAAGTTGAGGCTGCCATTCAGGAGCTTTTGCCGGATGTTGAAATCAGCGTAGTTCCTGGCGGTCAGGAAGTATATACTTTTATGATAGGCTTTTGATTATGACGACAGTGTTGATTATACTTGGAATCATCATTTTTATAAACCTCATAGTTGGATTGATACTGCCACCCTTTATCGTCTACCGTGTGCTTCTTGTAAGGACAAAAAAGGAAAAGTGGGGCCGCAAATGCTCGGAAACAAAGGATGCTGAACAGGTTGAAATGTTTGATGAGGGCGAAAAGTGGGGAGAAAAATACTCCTCTTACCGTCAGGAAGTTTTTATCGAAAGCGACGGATTTAAGCTGGCAGGATGGTATTTTGATTTTGGATGCGACAAGGCTGTCATAATTCTTTCCGGTAGAAGTGAAAGCTGCCTTTACAGCTGCTATTTTGCAGAACCTTACCGCCAGATGGGATACAACCTACTTTTGGTGGACAACCGCTGTCACGGACTTTCAGAAGGCAAATACAACAACGTGGGATATACTGAATGGGTGGATGTGCTTGCATGGGGAAAATTCCTGCACGACGAAAAGAAAAACCGTTCGATAATCTGCCACGGAATATGTATAGGTTCCGCAACTGCCCTCTATGCCATGGTTGATAAAAGTTGCCCTGATTATTTCCAGGGACTTGTTGCAGACGGAATGTTCACCACCTTCAGGGATTCATTCCACAATCATCTTGTCGAAGGCAAATATCCAAAGTTCCCCACGACGCTTATTGTCATGTCACTTATAAAAAAGCATTCTCACGCAGACGCATTCCACGACGGACCAATTAACAGAATCACATCATATAAAAAACCGATTCTCTTTTTGTACAGCAGGGAAGACCGCTTTTCTTTACCGGAAGAAGCACAGAGGGTATACGACGCATGTACCGCACCAAAACAAATCGTATGGTTTGATAAGGGAAGACATTCCCACATCCGCATAAACAATAAAGAAAAATATGATGATTCAATCCGAAGCTTCCTAAAGGAATATTTTTAATGGAAATGATGGATCAAAGCCGCATACCGATTATAATACCCGCTTATGAGCCAGATAAAAAACTAACTGAACTAATTGAAAAACTCGTGGGCAATGGGTTAAAAAACATCATCATCGTTGATGACGGTAGTGGAGAAAACTTCAAATCCATTTTTGATTCTGCAACGGCTTTAGGAGCAACAGTACTCAGACATGATTTAAACAAGGGAAAAGGGGAGGCCTTAAAAAGCGCATTCCGTTTTTGTCTTGAAAATGTAAACGGCCTTGAGGGATGCATCACTGCTGATTCCGACGGGCAACATTCTCCTGAATGCATTATAAAATGCATAGAGGCATTAAGATCCAATCCTAACTGTCTTGTTATGGGAAGCCGTGATTTTACTTTGCCTGGCATACCAAAAGCAAGCATCATCGGGAACATGAACACAAACAAAATCATCCGTCACATGTATGGAAAGAACATGTCCGATACACAAACCGGCCTGCGTGGAATTCCTGCAAAACTTATGGCGGAATGTCTTGAGATAAAAGAAGCCCGTTTTGAATTTGAAATCAAGATGCTGACACACGCTCTTGAAACTTCTTTTGAAATTGTTGAGGTTCCAATCCAGACAATTTATGATTCAGAAAAAAATCATGCCACCCATTTCAGACCACTAAAGGACACGTTAAAAATTTATCGTTCCATGGGTTTTTTCCGTTCAGTCTTTATATTGCTCTTTAAAAGATAATTATTCTTTCCTGCCGTAACACCATGAACTTATGAATGCGGTTGCAAGTCCTATGGAAATCGAAAGCCCGATAAGATGAACAGGCCTGAATGAAGATAAGGCAAGCGCACCAAAAGATATCAATGTAGTTGCAAATGACAGCGCTATCGTAAACGGTTCAAGTTTAGCAGTGTTTGATTCCTTGTTCCTGTCATTCTCAAAAGTATAAATTACATAATCAAGGCCAAGTCCGAAAACAAGAATCATTCCGGTAACAGAAAAGAATTCAAGCTTGGTCTTTAGCAGGGCGAATATGGCAGAGGTTGCAAGGATGATCAATAGTGGAACAGAGATAATCTTTAATGCGCGTTTCCATGAATAGAAAACAGTAAGTACTATGAAAATCAAAACATATGTTCCCGCAAAGAAATACAGAACCATTTTTGTGAGCTTGTCCAAAGAAGAACTTATGTCTGCCCTTTTACTGATGAATGAGGCATTTTCGTTTTGCAAGTTTGATAAAGTTTTTTCATCAAGGGTCATGTTTGGCATAAGCACACTATAGTAACGTCCGTTGATGTTTCCCAGATAAACAGAAGAAATTGATTCAGAAAGCGAGGCAGGAACAGTGCCTTTTTCAAAGGAGATATAATCATCACTTGATTCTTCAAAGGCTTCCCTAAGTTCAATGGCATAATCACTTTCCATTCCAAGCAGTTCATATTGGATCTCGGCTCTTTCCAGCAATTTCCGGCATGCATCCCGTGATTTTTTCTGATGTTCAACCGACGGTATAAAAAGTGTCGTGCTCAAATATCGTCCAAGTGTGTCTGCTTTTTCGTCAAATGATTTCCTGAATTCTTCCTCGTTCTGAAGTACCTGATCCTCTGTGTCCCCGGCAATGACATACCAGCCAGTAGGACTGTATTGAAGTATTTGTGCGGCTTTTACCTCATCTTCAAGAAGGCGGCCTTCCATTGTGTAGTATTTTGAAATGTCGTTTTCAATTCCAACATGATCTTTGCTGACTAAAATTGTTATGATTGAAAATACAGCAATACCCGCAAGGATGATTACAGAGATTGTTTTCTTTATGTGGCTTGGTTTATTAACCTGATACAGTGATTTGATTTTTATAATGCGTTCCCGGGCAGGAAGTGGAATAACAGGATAAATGCAAATTGTGGTGAGGAATGAACTTAACAGTCCAACAAGAGAAAAAACGGAAATCTGTTTCAAAAGTTCAAATGGTGCAAAAATAAGAACCGCATAGCAAAGTCCGCTTGAAACAATAGCCATGGTTAAACCACGGAAAAGATGTCGTCTTATTTCATCATCGTTTTTGAGGTTTGGGTTACCCGCCCATTGCACAAAATAATGCAGGCTGTAATCAATGCATGAACCTATCAGTGAAGTTCCGAATACCAAAGTCAAAATCATCACTTTATCAAAAACGGCAAAAGTAAAAACAAATGCAGTTGCTGATGAAAGTAAAATTGTTGCAAGGGAACATAAGATGGGAACAGGGGTCCTGAAAACAAAAATCAACATCAGGAGGACAGCGATAAAAGATACAATGGAAATTGTGGTGATTTCTTTGGATGCTTTAGATGAGCTGTCACTTGAATGATATGGGGTTCCGGAAAAAATGAATCTTGTGTCATCGTGTTCAAGGTTACGGCAAACAGAATATATTTCGTTTACTCCGTTGTTTTTGCTTGCCATTGCACCGCCTTTTCTACTCAGGACACAGCGGATCAATATGTACCAGAAACCGTCCTGCTCGGAAACAAGCATGCCGTCTTTTAAGGTCATGGCCGTACCTGTATTCTGCAGGGTCATCAGATAATTCTCCATGGCCGTTTCGGTAAGCATAAACGGGTCGTCCGGAAGGTTGTCCAAAGATGTCAGTGTGAATATTCCGAACACCTTTGCCAGTGCCTCATCAGAAAAACGTTCAGGTCCATTTTCGCTGTTAATCAAGTCTATGGATTTGTCGTCTAAAAGGTTCCATCTGTATTTAAAAAGAAAATCTCCTATTTCCGAATAAGAGCCTGTATCATTCTGAAGGATTACGGAAATAAAATTGTCGCTTCCGTCAAGTCCTGTACAAACGGCTTCTGCTGTTGCCTTTGCTTTTTCATAATCAGGGTTGGAGACAAGAATAAAGACATTGTTTCCTGTGGTTTCGCTTAGTTTTTCATCTGCTTTTTTTAAGGGCTCTGAATCAATTGGCTTTGGGGTTATGTTGAATAAATCTGCATCAAGTGATATCTGACCTTGATTTATAAACAGGCGTATAGCAAAGAGGGAGAATACAATTACATGAAAAATAATCCACAAAGATACAAACCTGGATTTTCTATTTCCCAAAGAATCTAATTTCTTCATTCAAAACCTCGTGTACTTTGTCGTCTAACTTGTGGAATTGTTGTTCGGGTTAATGTAGAATTTTAACCCCAGCGTAAAATGTAAGAGTAAATCTTCCAGAAATTGTTCCGGGTTGTTTTTTATGATTGTGCATGGCTGTTTTTTTAGTACAAGTTTTTTGTCCTCAGCCTGAATGATCGAGTTAATTTTTGTTTCAATATCGCAAAGCCTGATTTGCTTTACATTTCCATCCTGAATGATTTCCATGCATGCATCTTCACTTTTGATTTCCGGGATTGGCTGATTGTGTGTTTTGTTTGAAACAGATTCAAAAATATAATTGGAGTTTCCCGCATTGTTTTGGGTAAAATCGATGACAGGTGTTTTTTTGCATTGTATTGCCGCACAAAGACATGTCAGGAAATTCCATTCATTATTTGATTCAAGGAGGATTTTCTCTTCTGACGAAACGGAAATTTTGTTTCTAAGGAATTCTGTTTCCGCTAAAAAATTGCCCCAGCTTTTTTTGTCGCCTTTTTTCTCTTTTGTAAGGCAGATGACCTGGCTTTCTTTTCGTGAGTTTTGATTTATTTTTGAAACTGGAACTGCCTTTATCAAATGCCTGTCGTAATTAATCCGTACAAGATATTCTCCTGCAAACAATAATCCCATCAGCACATAGGAAAGGCAACCGTTATAAATTGTCCAGACTTTATCGGCCTGTTCTTCCGTGATATGGAATATGTCCTGGGAAAATGCCGTAAGGGTAGAGATTGTTCCGTTCATGATGAAAAAGAGGCACCATATTATTGTAACTACACGGCAATATTTACGAACTTCATTCTCGCAAGTTGAACCTATAATTGATTTGTCTGCAAGTGTTGCAAAACGGAAAATCATCGTAGGTTCAAAGAAAAGAGTGCTTCCAAAAAGTCCAAGAAAAATCGCGCTAAGGAAAACAGAGTATAGCTTAAGGAAAAAAATCTTGTTGGTCAAAAAGCAAAGCAATCCTGCGGTAAGAAGCAATATCGGCGTGACAATCTGCTTGATGTCTATTGTAGTTTTTTTTGTATCTTTGTTTCGTGAAGTAAATGTCAGGAATATTCCGGCTGCAACAATGATTATGAAAATTGAAAGTACTCGGACAGGCGTTTTAAGAAAATAAAGGAAGACAAAGACAATGACAGGATAAATGACGGACAACAGAATCATGAGGATTTTCATGAATTTTTTCATATATGCTTCTCCTGATTCATGCTGCCACCATTATAATTCTTTTTACAGAACCATGTCACTTTTGTTTGGATTCGATGAAGTCAACCATATCACCAAAGGTCTTGAAATCATCTATTCCTACATTTTCAAACTGAATGGAAAACGTATTTTCTATGACGATTACGAGATACAGCATCCCAATGGAAGTCAAACCCAAATCATTTGCAAGAGTAGAATCGACGTCAATTGAATCAGCCATTGCAGCATACTTTTCATCTGCATTGATCAATATCGTCTTGAGTTTGGCGATGATTTCGTCACGGCTTAGTTGCATTTCTTGTACCTCTTGATTTTCATGCTTGGGGTACGCTCAAAGTCTGTATCACGGATGACGATTTTAGAAACCCTCTGGAAAGAAGGAAGCGCCATGTTGACTTCTTCAAGTTCTTTGGTAATAAATGCGGCCTTGTCTTCGTCAGCAATTTTTGCCAGTTCACTTGGACGGGGCAGAACTTCAAGAGACAGATAATGGTTTCCGCTTTCATCAACATCTTCAAATACCTGTGAGTCTTGAATGAAGGGCAGCTCGTTGAATTTAGTTTCAAGTTCTGCAGGTGAAATGTTTTCTCCTGTTGGCAGAACGATTATTTCCTTTGTGCGGCCTGTAATATAGAGGTAGCCCTTTTCATCAACACGAACCAAATCTCCTGTTTTAAACCATCCGTCCTGGAATGCGATTTCGTTTTCCTGGGGATCTGCGGCGGCATATCCGGAGAACAGGTTTGTACCCTTGAGCCAGAGCTCTCCGTTTTCGATGCTGTATTCCTGGTTGGGGAAGAAGAAACCGACTGACTCTGGGTTTTCTGCACTGTCGGGATTTCCTGAAACAAGATTTGCGGTTTCCGTAAGGCCATAGCCGGGTAAAAGTGAGATGCCCAGTTTCTTGCATTCTTCAACAAGATACGGAGAAACGGTTGCGGCACCTGCAATGATGTATTTCATGGCGGGACCAAAAAGATTTGTCTTCATCTGGTTGGAAAGCTTTAATCCCAATTCAATCAGGCCTGGAACAGCAACAAAGACTGTCGGTGCAAACATGCCGATGTCCTTGAACATGTCCTTGTTGTTTTTGCAGATGAGGATTTCGCTTCCGGTATACAGTGTGGTTGTCAGATTCCTTATCAAGCCGAAGACGTGGGAAAGCGGAAGTGCCAGAATGTATTTTTGATTGAAAACGTCTTTATATCCATAGCATCCGTTTACCGTTCCCTGCATTACGGCCTGGTTGGTCAAAATGGCAGCCTTGCTCTTTCCTGTTGTTCCACCGGTGAACATGAGCACACATTCACTGTCGCCTTTTACCTGAACTGGAGGAAGTGATTCTGATGAAGACTCCTGTGTGGAAATGACAGCCTTTCCCTTTGATTTTGCAAGCTCGGTTTTTTCTGCAAGAACAGGTTCTGCAACAATGCGCTTGAGTCCCAAAAGCATTGAACAGCCGAATATTGCATTTTGATCCAAATGTGGAGGAAGAATTGCCGCTGAATATCCGCCTGTTGTTATTGCAACAAATGCCTTTACAAAGTCGTATGAGTTAGTACACAAAAGTCCGATCCGTTCTCCATTTTCTGCACCACTGTTTTTCAACACGGCCCTGAGGGAAGCAGCATCTTCTTCTACTTTCTTGTAAGTGTAATGCACTCCGTCATAGCAGATTGCATTCAAATCGGAATACTCTTTGAGGCTGTGTTCCCACATTTCGGAAACAGAAGCATAATTTACAATTTTGGAAAATGTTTTTTCATCAGTGTATTTTTTAAAAACTTCGTCTGTTGTAATCGGCATAATTTACTCCACAAAAAAAAAGTTAGTATTATTGTTTTGACTTTTTTCATAATAGGAATCTGCAATTCTTTTCAGACAGATTTCCTTATTATACAGTTTCTCCGTTGTGTTTTCAATCCCTTTGAGGTTCATGCCGCCTTCCTGTTGTACGTAGATTGGTTCTCCCACAACAACAAGCAGACGGTAGCGTATGCCTTTTTTCTTTTGAATGTACACAGGGTAAATTGGTTTTCCGCTCTGCATTGCCATAAGAATCATGCCGGACTTTAACGGTTGAATTTCCTCTTTGGTGGTGTTGATCCTGCCTTCCGGGAAGATGGCAACTACCTCGTCATTTTTAAGATGTCCCACAATCTCGCGGAAAGTGTCCATGCTCATGTTTTCCCTGTCGATTGGAATGCACTGGAACTGCCGGAACAAAAAGCGTTTAAACGGAGTGTTGAAGAAAACTTTGAGGGCAACAAAATGAAGCCGCCTGTACCAAAAGCCATACATCAAGAAAACAGGATCGGTAAATCCCAGATGATTGGAAATTAGAATTCCGCCGCCCTTTATTTTCTTTTTTGCCACCTCACTTTCGTACAAATGCTTTGGTCTCCACCAGATGAATCCGGGCAGAAACGTAAAAATGTGAAGGAAATCGTAAATGAAATATTTGAATGACAAAACGTGGTTCTTTTTCATGGTCTATTTTGCAAATCCTTTTTCCACAATCCAATTATAAAGGTCTTCGTTCCAATGTGTGCGCTTTAGAAATTTGTTGTTGTTCATTCCAAATCCGTGACCGCCTTTTTCGTATTCCGCAAAGGTAATGTCATGGCCCTTTGCCTTTATTGCATTGTACAGCCTCTGACTGTTTTCGAATTTTACAACTTTGTCATCGTGGCATGCAACAAGATATACGGGTGGCATTTTATCCGGCACCTGTAGTTCCAGAGAAAGCATGTCCTTTTGTTCTTGTGTAGGTTTTTTGGTCCTGAGCAGGCTCCACCTTGACCATGCATGATAGATGTCGTCCTGCATTGACACAACAGGATAAACAGGGCAAACCCAATTCGGTTCAAGCGATACCTTTACATTAATTCCAAGGTCAGAGAGGAAGTTTATCCTGTTGCAGAATTCTGCCTGCCATGCCGCAAGATGACCTCCCGCAGAAAAACCAATCAGGCCCAGTTTGTTTGGATCAATGTTGTATTCAGAAGCACCTTCGCGTACAAGCTGAATGGCCCTCTGCACGTCTTCCATCATCGCAGGATAATGGTAACCTGCCGCACTTATCCTGTATCTTAGCACAAAGGCATTGAAGCCCTTGCTGTTGAACCATTTGGCCACACGTTTTCCCTCGTTGTACATTCCGTGGTGATGATAGCTTCCACCTGGTAATATGATGACTGCCGGTGTTGGACCACTAGAACTGTCTGTATCCGCTTTGAAAAGAAACATGTTCACGGGACGGCCGCTTGGTAATTCAATTTGAACCCCATCCCATATATCGATTTTTTTATCTCCGTAAGCAAAGACAAAAAATGATGCTGCAAAAATCAGAAATACTGAAATAAAAATCTTCTTCATAAAATCTTCTCTATGTAAAGAATAGCAGATTTTTTGGAGAAACAAAAGCCTTTATTCAAATTTTTTTTCTATTTTAATAATCCGCCGTGAAAATAACATTCGTAGACTTTTTCCGTTTTCCAGAAGATTTCCTCATATCCCTGAAACCATGTGAAATCTCCGTTAACGTTGCATTTGTAAATGTATTCGCCGTCCTCGTAGTATTCAGGTCCCCGGTATGGCATTTTCTTGTCCGCATGCCTTAGAGCATCCTTTAGGAAATTACCGCTGAATGATTTTCCCAAAACACGTCCCATGTAATTCATGCCGTAAAGTGCCTTTCCATTTTTCCAGACAGCTTCTTCACCAGCAAACTGTTCTCCGCCAACATAAGTGTCATGGTAAGTGTAGGGGCCGTTTTCATAGCGGAAGTCGTGGGAGTCAAGGCGAGTGGAATCAACCTCATTCATAAAGGCGGCATAAGTGTTTACGTTTGCCTCAAGCCGGAACTGAATCAGCTCATCCAAATCATCAGGAACGGAAGAGTCCAGCTTTGCCATGCATTCACCATCACGTACAAGATAGTCAACCGTCACATTCATAAGATTGCTTATTTGAATCAGGTTGGAAATGTCCGGATATGCCTGCCCCGATTCCCATTTTGCCACGGCCTGCCTTGAAACATTCAGTTTTTCTGCAAGAGCTTCCTGCGTGATTCCCTTGTTCTTACGTAATATCACAAGTTTTTCTGAAAAAATCATTTTGTGCCTCCATCATCATAGTAACACAGAGCAGATTCCAAGAGAACCAACCGCATGTTGCATTTCTGCTACTTTTAGTTTACATCAGGGCATGAAGGGTTTTCAATAGCCGTTTTACACTGGACTGATTTACTAGTTGGAAATTGTCGGTTATACTGTTTTAAAGATGATATAAAGAAGGAGTCCGTATGGATTTTAACAGACATCCGCTTAAGATTTTTTTCTCTTATTACAAACCTCATCTTGGGCTTTTTATTGCAGACATGATCTGCGCTTTTTTTATGGCGGCCATTGATGTTGCCTTTCCTATGTTTTCCCGATATGCGCTGAATACCCTGATTCCAAATCATCAGTTGAAAACCTTTTTGATTCTTGTCGGCATTTTGCTTGTAGGCTTTTGCATTCATAAAATGTGCAACTGGTTTGTAACTTATTGGGGTCATATTTTTGGTAATCTTGTAGAACAGGATATGAGGCGTGATGTGTTTGACCATCTGGAGGATTTGCCTTTTAGCTTTTATGACACAAACCGTACGGGTAAAATCATGTCCAGGGCAACTACCGATCTTTTTGAAATAACAGAGCTGGCCCACCATGGACCTGAAGATTTTTCAATTGCCATGCTGAATCTTATCGGGGCATTTGTCTTGCTTTTGACCATAAGGTGGGAGCTTGCAATAATTGTGTTCATCATGCTTCCTGTGATTTTCTTTATAGTTTTTATTTCACGCAGAAATCTTTCCAGGTCTTCCACCAAAGTAAAGGAAACTACGGCAGAAGTTAATGCCGGTTTGGAATCAAGCATATCAGGCATTCGTGTGACAAAGGGATTCAATAACGAAGATTTTGAAAGGAAACGTTTTGACGTTTATAACAGGCAATATAGTGAGGCAAAGAAAGGCCGTTTCCGTTACATGGCGAGTTTCTTTACCAATATTGAATTCTGCAATAATCTTCTTTCGCTCCTTACTTTGGCTGTGGGCGGGTATTTTATCATGAAAGATAAAATGACTCTTCCTGATTTGGTTGCGGCCAATTTGTTTGTTGCAAGTTTTGTTGGACCCATAAAAAGATTAAATGGTTTTGTAGAGCAGTATACTACAGGTATGGCTGGTTTTAACAGATTTGTAGAATTGATGCGTACTGAACCAGAGCCGGCCGATGTTCCTGATGCCGTAGAGATTCTTTCTGCAAGAGGCAACATTAGCTTTAAGGATGTGTCGTTTTCTTATACGGAGAATTTCCCTGTATTGAATGACGTGAATCTGGACATTCATTCGGGCGAAAAGTTTGCTCTTGTGGGTGCCAGCGGCGGAGGGAAATCAACTATCTGTAACCTTATCCCACGCTTTTATGAAATCACTGGTGGTGAAATCAGTCTGGATGGAATTGACATCAGGCGCATAAAGAAATCCTCGTTACGGCAGCAGATTGGAATTGTCCAGCAGGATGTATTTTTGTTTGCGGGAACCATCAAGGAGAATATCGCGTATGGCAAACCTGGTGCAAGTGATGCGGAAATTGAACAGGCGGCAAGACGTGCGGAAATTCATGATGACATAATGCTCATGCCCAATGCCTACGATACGATTGTCGGTGAGCGTGGAATCAAGCTGAGTGGAGGACAAAAGCAGAGGGTTTCGATAGCAAGGTGTTTCCTGAAAAATCCGCCTATCCTCATTCTTGATGAGGCAACATCTGCACTGGATACGGCAACAGAAATCAAGATACAGCATTCATTTGATGAGCTTGCAAAAGGACGTACAACCCTTGTGATAGCGCACAGGCTTTCCACGATAAAGAATGCGGACAAGATTGCCGTTGTCAATGACCATGGAATAGCAGAGCAGGGAACCCATGATGAGCTTATGGCAAAAAAGGGAGATTATTACAGGCTCAATACAGTACAGGAATCATCATGACACAAAGAACGTATCTGCAACATTACAGTCGCAAAAATAATTAAAGTTTGATAGAATGAGATAGAGGTGACAAATGAAAAGATTTTCTATTTTTGTGTTTATTTTCATTGCTGTGGCTCTAAGTGCATGTAATCAAAAGAAAGAAGTGGTGGAAAAAGTTGAGGAAGAAGTTAAAGTTACCAAAGACAATTTTCTGGACATAAAGCTGAATAAATATTTTGAGGAACACCCTGATCTGATTGGCTTTTATTCAGAAGCGCAGGGTCCAATAGATGAGCTCCGCATGGAGGATGGCAAGCTTTATTACATCCAGTATGAGTTTAAAGATGATGACTATGTGGAAAAAGAAAAGAAAGAAGCATTTATGGCTGTTTTTACAAGTCCAAGTGAGTACTGGGATCTTGCGGTTTACGGCGGACTGGACAACAAGTACGTGAATCGGCTTAATGTAAAAGGAAAACGATATGACACCATGGAAGAAGCGGTCATGGCAAACTACAAGCACAATTACGGTCCCGACGTCGCTATCAAATCGGTAACGGCAAGCTCAACTCTGGAGGAAAAGTATTCCGCATCAAATCTTGTGGATGGCACTTACAAGTCTTGGGTTGAGGGAGAAGAAGGAAGCGGAATCGGATGTAAGATAGAAATTGAATTTGAACGACCCTATTGTTTTTCTGATTACACAAACTATGCATGCATCGACATTGTAAACGGATTTGGTGATGTAAAATATTTTAATCTGAACAACCGCGTCAAGGACATGAACCTCTGGATTGACGATGATCCCACACCCGTGAAAATCTCTTTGTTCGACAGGCACAGGGCCCAGACAGTAGTTCTTAGGGATTATATTGGAGGCCGTTATGTTAAAAAACTCACCTTTGAAATTCTTTCGGTCTACCCCGGAACCAAATACGATGACACATGCATTGCAGAAATTCACATTGGTCCCTTTGCAGGGGAAGACAAAGTCATTCCTTTGGATCCGTTTCAGGCAGAAGTGCTTTATGCCTATTACAGGGATTTTTTAAATGAAGGAGAGATATATCGGTTTAACAATGGAGTGCTTGAATATCATGATGTTGACGGACGTGACCCGACGGGAAAATGGCTTCCGCTCCGCATGATCCCCGGAAATTCCAGACAGATTGAATTTGACTTTGACGGAGAGACTCCAATCATCATAAGACCGGGTGCGGTTCAAAATCAAAAGGATATTGATGAAAACTGGCAGTACGATGATTTTGATCCTTATTCCTGTGAGCCGATGTACAAGGACTACAAGCTTTATGCCTACAAAAACGGTGGATGGAAAGAATATAAAAACCCTAAAGTGACCGCAGAGATTGACAAAGCCTTTAACGAGCAGGCAGGAAAGTATTTTACTTTTAGGAAAACTAATAACTGGTCCGATATTTACAGCGGCGTTAATGACGGTGTGGATCGCAATTATTCGATTAATAGCCCAAGGTTCTTTAAAACCCTTTCCTTTTCTTTTTACGATGAGAAACATGTTATGTTCAGGAACAGTAAAGAATCTTTTGAAGGCATTGAGTCATGGTGGTACGAGTTTGAATATGACGGAAAGAAATATGTCCTGAAAGACTTTAGTGAGTGAGTGCTGGGGGAATGTGATGAAAAAAGGTGTGAGAATATTTTTTCTGATTTTTGACATTTTGGGACTGATTGCCTTTCTGGGACTTTTGGTTTACAAAAACTTCTTTGACAAGACTTTGTTTCCTTCGCTTGAAAACAGGCATCTCATAACGCTGACGGTGGCTTTTGCCGCCGCTTTGATAAAGCTTTTCATTCGTCCCTCATCAAGCCACTCGCTTTCTTACTACAAGAACTTTTATGCGGATATAATCGGGGAGGCTTTTTCGGAGGATAAAAAAACTCTGCGTATATTTTTGATGGCGGTGCGGTTTTACAATCAGGACAAATTTGAAAAATCCATCGTTGGGTTAAA
>JAEEIU010000026.1 GCA_016281495.1 Treponema sp.
AGAATTGTTTGCAGCAGTTTCAACAATAACTTTTACACCTGTCTCTGCTTCATAAGCCTCTGCCAATTCCTGATAGACAGATGCAACCTCTGGTTTGAAATTCAAGTAGCGGACCTGCCCAACTCCTGAATCCTTTTTTGCACATGACATGAAACACAATGCAGTCAATGCTCCAGCCAAAACAGCTGATACAACCTTGTTAATTTTTTCCATAATTTTCCTCCAAAAAAAAATTGTAATCAAAACCAATATTTTGGAAACGTCACTGGAAACGTTTCCAGTTTCCTATAGTATAATCGGCATTTTCCTTTTTTGTCAACCTTTTTTTTTAAAATTTTTTATTTTTTCATACCTATCCAATTAAAATACGCAGAGTTTAAAAGCCATAGCCTCAGTTGCCCTTGCAGTTCCGTTTCCTTTTGTTGAGTTGTGCCTCAGTCGGACCGTCGCAAAGGTGGACTCAATCGGATTTATGAGTATATAATAATATTGAAATATATTATTTTCAACAAAAATAGGGGAAATTTTCCTCTAATTTCCCCTATTTTCCTCTAGCGGATTTATTTTCCCATTCCTACTCCAGGTAGGCGCCGAATACCCAGGCAGAAGTTGATAAAGCTGGAAAGGAATCCTTGATGACATAACCTTCAACAGAAGTGTCATCATTTACAGGTTCTATTCTTACCCAATTGGCTTTAATTCCGTCGATTGTTTCTATGTCTCCAACATCAACTACTTTAAAAAGTGTACCGGGTTTTATAACAAAGAGCGTTCTTGAAGAAAGTTCCGGTGACATCCGCATTTTCAGGCGGCAGATTGGATTAACATATTGTCCGATTTTAAAAGTTTGGCTTTTTCCCTGCGGCTCTCCAAACCTCTTACCAGAGCCTTCAAAAACATATGGTGAACCAGGCTTTTGTAGATAAAACCCCTGACTGTTATCCTCAACATTTCCCATTTCATCTGTCTGAAATTCATAAGTTACGGCAGTGTTTTTTGTAAAATAATGATAGGCCATTCCGTCATATCCTGCATCAGCACTTAAATAGCCATATTCAAAAGCATTTCTCAGATTTGATTTTTCATTCCTTAAATCTACCGTTGAAAATCTAAACAAAGAATAGCCGCCTCCCATTCCGCCGCCAAAGAATTCCTCTTTTAAAAACAGCACGGGATTGCTCATAACAAGCGGATACTCAAGTGAAAGTGTATGTGCCCCCCGCATTTCACTATGCTCACTCAAACTTTTTGTAATATCGTATCTTTTGCCATTTGGATTTTTGATTATAGCGCAAGTAATTTTAAATCCGCCTCTTAAATATGCTACTTCAATAGACATGTAATTATCTAAGGCTTCAGTGATTTCTTCTTTTGAATGGCCGTAGATATCTGAATTGATGCTTTTTAATGCCCGCTGATAGTAAAGGGTGTATTTTCCCCCTTTACCGTCAGAAACTGAATTAACATATTCTGAGCTTGTAATATCAAGTCCCCGGATATAGCCGGAAAGTGTATAACCCGTTCCCGAAGGATCGTCGCAACGAAACTCGTAAATTGGAAAAAGAACACCTCCTTTTACCCCGAAAGCACCATAATTATAAAGCTCAAGTTTAGTTCCTGCAGGAAGTATTCTGATAGCACCATATTTACGGCTTGCCTGAGGAGGTTCAAAAAACATACACTCGCGGATTGTAACTGCTTCTTTATCAGGAAAATATTCTTTCTGACATAGGTTTTCGAGCGTGCAACCATAGTCTGGATGCTGATTTTCCCAATTTAAATCGTTTTGAAAATAAACTGTGCGGTATTCTTCCGGAAAATAGGGTGCAAGAAATTCTTTTTTTCTACTTTTTTTAAGATATGAATTTATAAACTCAAAAGCATCATTACCAAGTTCCGGCTCATCTTTTGAAAGATATCCTCCAAAAAGCCAGCCGTTTTTTTCTGGGGCTTCTTCGTCGTCAAAAAAAATTGCCCTAACCCAATTTGCCTTGATGCCGTCGATTGTATCCTCTTTACCGATTTTATCCACAATCACATATTCGCCGTAATAAAGCGTGTTAATAATCTTGGAAGAAAGGTTTGGCTCGCTCCTTACCCTAAGTCCGTCAGGTGATGTTACATAGCGGATATCCTCGGCAAAGACAAGAGAAATGCCGGCAAGAAAAATCAGAGAAAAAATCAAAAAAACTTTTTTAGCGCTCATGGTTAAATTATAAAGGAAATGTTTTAATTCCGCAAGAGTGAATTTTAGAAAAGCTTCTGAATGCCTTGAACTAAGCCCTTACAATCCAGCTCTTTTGTTCCGTGTTGAAAACTTGTCGTCATCTCAAGAAAATCAAAGCAAAGACTGTTTTCTTTTTTTGTCGTTTGTTGTAAAATAGCCATAAGAGGTTTCCTTCGGTTTGTTGTTTTGTGGTAAAAAACTTTTTATCCGATTCAAACCTCTTTTTCTATAATTTGGCTTTTTAGCCAATCCACAACTTTTGATTATAACTCTGTGGAAAGAGAGGTAATATGAAAAATACAAAATTACTTTCTATATTTTTGTTTCTTGCTGTGACCTCATTTCTCTATGCAGATGAGAATTACAAAAACGGAAACGGAACTTTGATTTTTCAAGACACATCTGATGAAAAAAGTATTGAAGTGCGGAAATTTGAGCTTAAAAATGTTGAAATAGGAGATCAGCTGGAAGACATTAACACCGTTTACAAAAGTTACGAAAAAACAGATTCTGCCGGAACTTTGGAATGGTGGTCGGAAAAGAAAATGGACATACATGAAATATGTTCCATAAAGCATATAGGTAAAGTTAATTTATGGGACCACCAGTCGGGAGAACTTTGGATAAAGATTTCAACAAAGAAAATATCAGGATGGATTTGCATATATGACAACTGGTATCAAAACCCATACGAAAACAGCAATTATGAATGTTTGGGAACAATAAAATCCGGAAACAAAACCTGGAATATAAGAAAGCTAAACCAATCGATATCAGTATGGACAAATTTAAATGTCAGGGACAAACCGGGACTGTCGGGAAAGAAAATATCCACAATAAAATACAAAGGCCCGCAATTAAATGTTAAAGTTTTTGAAATAACAGAAGAAAGCGACAATATAGACGGTATGAATGACCGCTGGATTAAAATACAATATGAAGAAGGAAAATACGGATGGGTATTTGGAGGCTATGTAAGTGTTGAACGTGGCGGCCCTAAATACATGATACCCGAACATGAAATAGAATTCCTTGTTGGATGGCAGCCTTAATCAAAAAAAATATGATTTGGTTCCGGTGAGGTTTTATCTATATTTATGGACAGAACCCATCCATATCCTATTTCCCGAAGCTTGACTTTATGATACAATGTAAAGCATGAGCGTTTCTGTTGTCGTTTTTGATTTGGGCGGAACCCTGATGGAATACAAGGGTATGCACTTGAGCTGGGTTTCATATTACAAGGACAGCTTTGATTATGTGAATAAAACTCTTGCACTGGGCCTGACTGACTCACAAATCGAAACATCCATCGAAATCTTCAAGAACTATAATCCCAGAATAAAACCGCGAGAAGTTGAAATTTCTCCTGAAACAATCTTTGCCGACATCACCTCAGGATGGAACACAGGCATTCCTGTAAAGCAAATCATCGACACCTTTTTTGAATCCCTTCATCTTGAACCAGTGATTTATGACGATTCAATTCCCGCACTAAAAAAACTTCGTGAACTTGGATACAAAACCGCCGCACTTACGGACGTTGCAACCGGCATGCCCGATGAACTCCACAAAAACTATGTCTCTCCCCTGCTCCCATATTTTGAGTTGTACGTTTCTTCACTTTCATGCGGCTACAAAAAACCAAACGTCAAGGGTCTCAAAGACATTGCACAGTATTTTAACGTTAATCCCGAATGCATGATGATGATTGGTGATGACTTGCGCGATGTCCAGGTTGCAAAAAACTTCGGCTGCAAATCAGTCTTAATCGAAAGAAATGACTCCGACCTCCATGACACGGAAAAAGATTCCTCATCCAGAACAGCACGAAACTATGGGCAGGACTACACTATTTGTGGGCTTGGGGAATTGATATCTCACCCCACAAATCTCCTGACTATGCTCAAGACTGAACCAAGATAACCGGAGCCAAAGAGGTTCAAGTGATTCAAGAGCTGATACAGGTTGTACAGGTCACGGCGGCTTTTGTATTCTGGCTCAAGGGGATTTGCTTCATTGTAGGCTGCATAAAACCTTGCGGGGAATCCACCAAAGAGTTCCGTCATGGCAAGATCTACTTCCGCATGTCCCACGTATACGGCGGGGTCTATCATCATGGCTTTGCCTTCAGGCCCGCACATCACGTTTCCGCTCCAGAGGTCTCCGTGCAATAGACTCGCTTGTTTTGATTCAATCAAAAATTCATCCAGATGGTCAAGCAGTCTTGTAATCAGAGTCCTGTCCTGTGAAGAAAAATATGCATCCGCATCCCTGAACTGAGGACCAAGCCTGTTGTCCCGGAAAAAAGAAATCCAGCTGTCCGACTTAGTGTTTTTCTGTGGCCGTTCCCCAATAAAGTTGTCCTGTAAAAAACCGAATTTTCCTTTTGAAGAATTTCCGCCACCCAAATCAAGGTCCATCACCGGCTTTGTATCAGCAAGGTGCATTGCCGCAAGTTCATGTCCAAAGATTTCCCAATAATCCCCGCGAGGCCTTGCACTCTGTATGAATTCCAATACCAGAAAACTGAACGGAGAATCAGCCCACACAGGATCAGTTCCCGTACAGAGAATGGCTGGAGTTTTTACTGTGCCGGTTGATTCAATTGCACAAAGCCCCATCGCTTCGGCAATAAAGAAATCTTCATCCACGCGAGAGTTGGACTTCATGAAAATGTGTTCACCGGTCTTGAGTTTAAGCTCAAATGCACTGTTGATGTCGCCACCTTCAAGCCTTTCAACTCCGACGACAGTTGTCATCGGTGGGAAAAGTGTATCCAGAGCCTCCTGCAATGTCTTGAAATGTGATTTTATTTCCGTTTTCATAATCATATTATATCAGATTATACATTATTGAGTCACGCGGGGATTTGCTTACTTAGATTTCTTCTACAAGATCACGACTCATTCCCACAGGCAAAGGGCTCTATGTACTCCCGGATGAAATCAACCCTGTCGAAAATGGTCGGCTTAAAATACGAGGCGACTGCCACGACAAGATTTTTTCCCGGGTTTACATAAATGACGTTTCCGCTGTTCCCGATTGCGGCATAAATCTTTTTGTTCCGGTCAGCAATCCACCACAGGTATCCGTATGCCATTCCCCGGAAGTGTTTACCTTCAACGGTTTTTGCCCTTGTCATTTCCTCTATCCATGACGATGACACAATCTGCCTGCCGTCATACTTTCCATTGTTCAGGCACAGTACACCGATTTTTGCCATATCCTCCGCACAAAAGCAGAGTCCGTAACCCGGAGTTCCCAATCCCTGTGTGTCACTGAACCAGAGGTTTTCTTTTGGAAGCTTGCTGATTGTAAACTCCCTGTG
Organism: Treponema sp.; assembly: GCA_016281495.1. Taxonomy (GTDB): domain Bacteria; phylum Spirochaetota; class Spirochaetia; order Treponematales; family Treponemataceae; genus Treponema_D. The sequence continues at coordinate 5,559 of JAEEIU010000026.1, forward strand.
TTCCTCCGCAGACTTGGCGATATAGGTCTTGTGCTTTTTGATTCCCAGAGGTTCAAAGAGATATTCGTTGGCAAAATCCACCGGCTTCATCTTTGTGGCCCTGTACAAAATCCCTGAGAGAATATGAAGGCACACGGAACTGTATTTGAATTCGTCTGTTAGTCCCTTTTTTCCTCCAAGAAAATCCAGCGAAGTATAAGTCCAGTTTTCGCTTGAGCACACCTTTGACCACGGATCTCCCTTGCCCTTGTAGGGTGCCCTCATCGTAATAAGATGCCTGATTGTAACTTCGTATATGGTTTTTTCCCCACGCTTGACCTTGTACTCGGGGAAATAATCCAAAACCTTGTCGTCCACACTGTGTATCTGTCCCCTGTCGATGGCAATTCCGATAAGAAGGGCCATAATGCTTTTTGTCACCGACATGACATGAACACAATCATCCTTTTTGTAATCGTTCCATGTGTCGCTGTACACTGTTTCACCATCTTTGACCACAACCATCTGACAAATGTTCGGCTGCTGCCTTGTGATTAAATCGTGCAATTCCTGTCTGTTCATATAAAGACCTCGTTTTGTTTCGTTTGTTTTGGACGTCCTATGAACAAGAATAAGGTGATTAAAAATCGATTTCAAGGGGTATTTAAAAAAAATGTTAAATTTTTTTTATCGATTTGCGTTAGGGATACGGAAGGCGCGTAGCGTTGCCAGGGGCAATGGAGCGAAAGCGGAACCTGGAGCAGCCCGACCACTTAGATGACTTTAGTCAGCTAAGCGGGAACGCCCTATTATTTTTATGTTAAAGCAGATATAATAGAATCATTCGAATTAATCTGAAAAATCGGGGGAAAGGAATGGAAGCACTGGAAGCAATTCTGACACGACGGAGCACAAGAAAATACAGGGACAAAATGCCTGCAAGGGAACTGATAGAAAAGGTGATTGAAGCGGGAAGATTTGCACCAAGCGGATCGAACAGCCAAAACACGCATTTCATTGTGTTCACCGACAGGAAAAACCTGGCGAAACTGGCAGAGCTCGTTAAAGATGAATTTTCAAAAATGGAGGCAGGACCTGATACCTATGTTTCACTCCGGAATGCCATAAACGCATCAAAGACTTCAAGCTATGTCTTTCACTATGGCGCACCTGTTTTTATCGTTGTTGCAAATAAAAAGAATTACGGAAACGCAATGGCAGACAGCGCGTGTGCTCTTGAAAACATGATGATTGCGGCAAACGCACTGGACCTTGGCTCATGCTGGATAAATCAGATTCACTGGCTGGATGAAAACGAAAATATCAGAAACTTCCTGCGCCCCTTTGGCCTTGATGACGGCGAGACTGTAACCGGCGGCCTGATTCTTGGATACCCAGAAACGGACCTTCCCAACAGGACACCTCTTGAAAGAAAGGGAAATCCAGTAACTTGGGTGGAGGGAAAACAATGACGGAACAGACAATTGCCAGAATCAGAAAATTTGTGTCGGACAGGGACTGGAGCCAGTATCACAGCCCGGCCAATCTTGCAAAATCAATTTCCATAGAGGCAAATGAGCTTTTGGAATGTTTCCAGTGGAGCGACAACGATTATAACCTTCAGCACGTAAAGGAAGAGCTTGCCGATGTTCTGGTCTATTGCCGTGATTTGCTTGATGCCCTGAATCTTGATGAGGACGAAATCGTAAACATGAAGATGGACATGAACGAAGCAAAGTATCCCGTGGAAAAGTCAAAAGGAAGCAACAAGAAATATACGGAGTTTTAGAATAGGCAGTTTTTGCACTAATGATATTTCAAATAAAGTGCAAATATTGCACTTTTCTATTTACAAATAGTGCATAACTTAACAGGAGACATTTATGATTACAATAAAAAAGGTAGACAAATCGTTTTTTGAATTATACGACACGGTTCCCCAGAATGTTGATGTTCGTTCGGAATTAAAGTTGAAGCGGATTGATGGCGGATTTGGGGGAATTACATTTGAAGAAGTTCCGGTTACGCCTTATGTTAAGGACCTTTCCAAATACGAGCGTGCAACTGAATTCGAAAAGCAGTTTGACATTTCCACATGGCACTTTTTCATGGCTTTTGAAGATGACAAGGCTGTAGGAGCTTTGACAATTGCAGGCCCTACTCCAAACTTATACATGCTTTTTGGAATGAAGGATGCATGTGTTTTGTGGGACATCCGTGTTGATGACGAACACAAGCATCAGGGAATTGGACAAAAGCTTTTTGACGAAGCAAAGAGTGTTGCCATAGCAGAAGGATATAATAAAATGATAATCGAATGCCAGAACAATAATGTGACCGCCTGCAGGTTTTACAGAAAACAGGGAGCCGTAATAACCAAAATCGACACGAACGCATATTGCTCTGAACCTGGTCTGGAAAATGAAATTCAAGTAATCTGGACTCTTGAACTTGCATGACCAGAGAAAAATGCTTGAAACAACTTGAGGCTAATGATAGTATTATAAAAATAGTTAATTGAGGTAGAAATGAATATCGGAATAATCGGATACGGAAGCAATGGTGGAAGAAGCAGACAAAAGGGGTTTAAATGAAATAATAAAATGTCTTGGAGAAGTGATTTAGCTTCCTGAAAATGAAAGAAGAGTTGTTTTAACCAGCAATAGAAATGGAGGTTTAATATGGAACTTTGGGATGCATATAATTCAAGCTTTGAAAAAATCGAAGGGCTCACTTTAATCCGAGAAGAAGAAGACAAGATTCCAGAGGGAGTCTATCATCTGGTAAATCACATACTTGTAAAGCATGCAGATGGTACTTATCTTTTGATGAAGCGAGATCCTACCAAACCTGCTTATCCGAACATGTGGGAAGCTACGGCGGGTGGTTCTGCCTTACAGGGAGAAACTGCCCTTGAAAGTGCCTTGCGTGAACTTAGGGAAGAAACTGGAATTGCAGCAGAGTCGCTAAAAGAACTGGACAGGTCTTTGGGTAATACCAGCATACATTACCGTTATTTGTGTGATACAGATTGTGCCAAAGATTCCATAAAGCTTCAGGCAGGCGAAACCTGTGACTATCGGTGGGTTACGAAAGAAGAACTTTTAGCAATGCCAGATTCTGAACTTGTAGGTCTTGAAATGCTCAAGTATGTAAAATGAAATATAAACTTACCATGGCAGAAACAAAAGAACTGATAATCAAATTATTCAAAAAACTCGGACTTGGGAAAGTTTCCGCTCCAATCGAAAATGTTTCAGGCGGCTTTATGCACAGGATGTATAAGATGACTGTTGATGGTGGAAGAACTTTTACCGTCAAACATTTGAATCCTGAAATCATGAAAAGGCCTGGTGTGTTTGAGAATTACGCACGGGCAGAAAAAATTGAAGGCATTCTTGAACAAGCAGAGATTCCAATTGTTCCGGCTTTATGCTTTGACGGTAAAAAAATGCAGGAACTCGATGGAAACTATTTTTACGTTTCTAACTGGCACAATGCAACGTTAACAGACTGGGATAATATAATGGATGAACAGTGTTTTCTTGCGGGCAATACGCTTGGAAGAATTCACTCGATTGGTTTTGATTTGGAAGAGGTTGGAGCAGAGAAAAACACACCTGAACTCTGCCATATAGACTGGAAAACTTACGCAGACCAGGCTACAGAATCAAGAAGTGAAATTGCAAGCCTCCTACAGCAGAACCTGGAACTCTTGGATTACGCACAAAATCAACTGAACAATTCACGACAGTTACTTCCAGAAATCACATGCATTTCTGACGAAGACATGGATCCCAAAAATGTGATGTGGGAAAAAGGAAAACCGCTTGTGATAGACCTTGAATGCCTTGATTATGGGAATCCTGCTTCTCATGCATTGCAGCTTGCCTTACAATGGTCTGGAATTACAACATGCAATCTTAAGCTAAATCTTCTAAAATCTTTTTTTGCCGGATATCACAAAGCATACGACAACGGCTTTCACGATTACACAAAAATCTTTGGCCTTGCCTATACCTGGATTGAATGGCTGGAGTACAATATTCAAAGGGCTCTTGGAACCTGCACGGACGAAGCAGAAAGACAGATGGGCATAGAACAGGTCCAGTCTACGCTTCAGAGAATCAAGTATATTCATTCGATGGTAAAAATTATAAAATCAGAATTGGAAAAACAATAGAAAGAACGCTGGGCAGGAGGAAAAATGAATCACAAAGGGACAATTCAACTGGAAACTAAAAGACTGATTCTAAGAAGATTTTTGATGAATGACGCTGATGCAATGTTCAGAAACTGGACCTCGGATCCTGAGGTCACAAAGTTTATGACATGGCCGACTCACCAGAATGTTGGTGTAAGCAGGTGGGTCATTAATAGCTGGATTCCTTCTTACGAAAAAGCAGATTATTATGTTTGGGCTATAATCCTCAAGGAAAATGGAAACGAACCCATAGGGAACTTTCACGGACTTTCCAAGGATGACATCGAGGCAGTTGAGTTTGGCTATGCTCTTGGCAGGAAATGGTGGCACAAGGGGATCATGACGGAAGTCCTCCGTACAGTGATTGATTTTTTCTTTGAACAAGTTGGAGCAAACAGCGTCCGGGCATATCACGACCCGAACAATCCTAATTCCGGAATGGTAATGAAAAAGTGCGGCATGAAATATGAGGGAACTTTACGCAGTGCCGACAGAAACAATCAGGGCATTGTCGACCAGAGCTGGTATTCCCTTTTACGCAGTGAGTGGGAAACGAACAGACTAAACAGAAACTCAATCACAGGAGATAATACATGCGCAGAAAAGACAGGGAAGTAAAAGATTATGACGAGATTATCGACATCCTTTCCAGGTGTAAGATTCTTCATCTTGCCTTGATAAGTGAAGGTAAGCCATATTCTGTTCCGCTTAATTTCGGATATGTCCTTGGAGAAGATGCGGGCACCAAAAAGCTTTCCGTGTATTTTCACTGTGCTCCAGAAGGCAAAAAGCTTGATGCCATAAAAGAAAACCCTGAAGTCTGTTTTTCCGCAGAGTCACTGGCCGAGGCAGACGGTGATAAAGAGAAGGCCTGTACATGGACATGCTATTATGAAAGTGTAATTGCTTTTGGGAAAGCAAAGATTTTGACCGACTCAGACGAACGTACAAAGGGACTTGATGCAATTATGTTCCATCATGGTTTTAAGCTTCCGGCAGGCATCAAGAAGATAGCCTATAACGCCATGGAGCTTGCCCGCACCGCGGTAGTCAAAATCGAAGTTGATAAGATCACAGGAAAAAGACATTTGAGGAAATAGGAAGGAAAAATTTATGCCTTATGCAGAAGTAAATGATTTAAATATTTATTATGAAGAGTTTGGACGAGGCGAGACAGTCTTATTCTTGCATAGCCATTTTAGCAGAGGATTGCTTGCTTTTTCAGGGCAGATAATTCCATTTTCCGGAAAGTACCGGTGTTTGTTTCCTGATTTTCGCGGGCACGGACGAACTAAGTGTGAAGATCTTTCCTGGAGCAGCCGAAAGATTGCAGATGATATGGCAGTGTTTTTGGACAAGCTTGGAATTGAAAAGGCTCATTTAATCGGTTACAGCTGTGGAGCTTATGTCGGCTGTTACATGGCAGCAAAATATCCGGAGAAGGTAAAGAGTCTTGTGACTATTGGCGGAGCAGCTTATCCACGTCCTGCTGGTGCAGAAGATTTTTTGCCGGAAAATTTATTGAAAAATGGAAATACAGATTTTATTGAAGATATTAAGGCCAGACACTTTGAGGCCCACCGTGGAGACTGGCAGACTTATTTACGAAACACAGTAGCAGACTGGCAGCAACAGCCAAGCCTTACAGACGATGAGTGGAAGAACATTAACTGCCCGGCATTTTTTATCAATGGAGAAAAGGATCCGTTTGGAACCTGCGAAGAATTGCAGGACAAAGTTCCTTCGGCAAAGATTTACAAGGTGATTGGCGGCAGTCATCATCCTCATTTTGTAGGCGAGCAGATTGATGATATTAATAAAATGATTCTTGACTTTCTATCTGGGATATAATTTTGGAAAACAAAAGAAAATGACAGAAGAAATCGTAAATAAAATATGTAAAGAAGTATTTCATACTCAGCCAACAGAAATCACAAGAAATAATGTTGGTCTAGCCGGATATGTTTATACAGTTCAGATTAATAATGATAAATATGTAGTAAAAACTTCCGATGATAAAAACCTGATTTCGGGTTCGACTTACTGGTTGGATAAAATAAAAGATTTAGATATTCCGATTCCAAAAGTAATTTCGGTAAATACTTCCACATCTCCTTATTATTTTGCAATGACCTTCATTCCTGGAAAAGATCTTGGGCTAGTTTATAAATCACTTTCAAAAAAGGAAAAGAAAGCCATTGCTAAAAAGCTTATCAGTTATCAAAAAAAAATCAAAAAACTTCCTATGGCCAAAGGTTTTGGTTCTCTTAATTCTTTTGAAGACAAAGAAAACTTATTCACTAGTTGGGAAGAAGTTGTATTAAATGATATTAAAAGAGCGGAAGATGGCATAAAAGCAAATAAGATTTTTTCTACAGAATATGTTCCGAAAGTTCGTGAGTTGATACCTGGCTTTAAGAATTACTTTTCAACCATAAGACCTGAAGCTTTTTTGGATGATGCAACCACAAAAAACGTGCTTATTCATGAAGGAAAGCTTTCAGGAATAATTGATTTAGACTGGATAACTTTTGGAGATCAGGTTTATTTTCTCGGTCTCACGACAATGGCTCTGTTAAGTATGCAGGCAGATCTGGATTATGTAGAATATCTGAAAGAAGAAATGAATATGACTCAATCTCAGGAAAAAGTTTTGAACCTGTATATTCTTATCTTCTGTATTATTTTCATGTCCGAGAAAGGGACATGTTTTAATCAAAATGAACCAGTCCCTGTTACAGAGCAGGAAAAGAATCATCTAATAAAAATATTTGAAAAGTATTTTGAAGAGGTAAAGTAGCTTTTAATGCGTAAAAGTTTCACCTTGAATGCTTTGTGGGGTTTTAGGGGCTTCGGCCTTCGCAGCACAGCTGCTCGGAGACTCGCTAAAAACAGTCCACTGGACTGTTTTTGCCCTGCAATGCAGGGCCGCTCCCTACCTAGGAGAAGGGGTAGCGGAAAACGCCGCAGGCGGTTGGAGCGTGGGGAAGGCTTTCCCCTCCTTAATGATTATTTACTCTTGCAATTCTTTCTGTGTGCCTTGAGCTTCTTCAACGCCCATGCGTAGTGGCTGGAGGTATTACTTACGAAGTAGGAACCGAGAGGGGCTGTGCCGGTCCAGCAGAAATATTTGGCCTTGAATAGTTCTTCGTTGGTGTAGCTTTCGATGAGTTTCATGACGTCTGCATGGCTTTTTTTGAACAGTTTTTTTGCGGTTTCGAGGCTTGTTTCCTGATGGTTTTTCCAGAACATATTGTTCATTGCGCCATAGGTTTTCCAGCTGTAATCTGGAGGCAGAATTGATATTGCCTTTTTGCTCTCCGTTACCTTTGCGTTGTTCTTTGGGAACTGCAGCATGAGCTTGTGCCATTCGTACAGGTGAATCAGGACGTCACGCACGTTTTTGTCGCGGCTCCAGTGTGCCTCTTTTTTGCTTGGCTGCCCTGAAAAATCAAAGGGAGTGTTGAGTTCCTTTTCTGTCATACTGTCGATGAAATCCATAAGAGTTGTGTAGTTTTCCTGAGATGCTTTGAGCAAATCTTCTTTTGTGCTTGGTCTTGGCATGGTATCCTCCTTTGTATGCTGCCCGGTGTTCCCGAACATGATTTAAGTATACCATGATTCATATTTCAAGGAAAGAAACAGTTTGTTGCTTTTTAAATGACAGGATTAAGCCTTCCAGTGTTTGAGCTGTGAGAGCATGTTGTCAAAAAACTGACGGCGTTCATCATCACTCTGATTTTGTGGATTCGGCATGTGCTGCAAAAGAAAATCGACAAGGGATTCTTTCTGTGTATAGATGAAGTTGCCATTCTCGTAGCACCATTTGCAGTAGTCTTCGTTGAAGCTGTTGTCTGGTTCGCGGCTTATCATGGAATCTTCGTTTAAAGGCATTCCGCAACACTGGCAGACTAGCTGGCGTGGAGAACCAAGCAATGTGTTTATGGAAACGTTAAATTCACGGGAAAGAACTTTGAGCATCTGCGGGTTCGGCTGAGTTTCACCTGTTTCCCATCGGCTCACTGCCTGCCTCGTAATGTTTACACGGGTCGCCATTTCTTCCTGAGTAAGCTTGTTCTTTTCGCGTAGGGTTTTAAGTATTTCATGAACTTCCATTCCGTGCCTCACTATGCCAGTTTAATTATATCACAATTTTTGTGCACATTGTCAACTCATGCACAATTTTTCTCATATTTTGTGCATATAAGATTTTATGCACTATTTTTAATCTTGACATAAACTTCTTTTTATATTACTGTATTAGTATAGTAATACAGTAATAGGAGTTGTTCCAGATGAAAAAGCACAATATAGTTTTGTGGATTTGTTTTTTATTTTTACTCGCCTGCCGTCTGGTATTAAAAGGCGGAAATTTTCCGTACTGGTCCGTTCTTGCCGCAATCACATCAGGTCTTTCAATTTTCCTGATTGTGAAAAACAAATTGCCTTCAAAAAAATATATAATCATTTCCGTTGTATTTTCAATCCTATCTACCCTTGCATATCTGGGATATCAGCAGGATCCTTTCATTCTGATTTACGGACTGAGGGCCGGGATTCCTACCCTTTTATCTTCTTTTGCAGTTTTCTCTGTTATGGAAAAAAAGGGTGGGTTCAAACTTCTTTCCCATGAAACACGATGGTCTCCGCTTGTGAGCATTCTAATCGCGATTGCAGCTGGAATCATTTTATCCATTATAAATACTCTTATCTCAGGACAGAAAATCAATTTTGAATTCAGTCTTTTAAAACTTTTGATCTGCCTGAATCCTGCGATTTATGAGGAGATGGCATGCCGCGCAATTTTCATGGCTTTCTGCGTTTACTTTGCATTCACTGATAACTCTCAAGAAAAAAGCATGAATGTATTCGACTTAATCACCATGTATTTTATGATGATTGTTCCCCACACACTTATCCACGGTTATGATCTTGTTCCCACACTAATTCTCTGTGCATTCTTTGCTCTTCCTTTCACACTCCTCCAGAGGAAACGCGACATCACAAGCGCAATGATAAGCCACGGAATCGTAGATGCGGTAAGATTTACTTTGACGGGTATTTAGCAGGAAACAAAAGCAATGAATAACGATATTTCTTATCGCAAGAAAAATGATGATATTGAATGTGTGCATTACAAAAACTGGACAAAGGCTTATCCGCCACATACTCATGCGGAACACTTGACGCTTGGAATTGTTGAGGAAGGAAGTGTCTGCATTGTGATGAATGGAGAATCAAAAATCTATGGTAAGGGAGATGAATTTCAG
>JAEEIU010000027.1 GCA_016281495.1 Treponema sp.
GATCCTCCCATCGCTCATACGGGTTTTGAAACACTCCGTTAAAAGAAGCCGCTTTGGCACTTTGCAAATCTGCGAGAGTGGTGAAATTGGCAGACACGCTAGACTTAGGATCTAGTGCCCTAGGCGTGAGGGTTCAAGTCCCTCCTCTCGCAAGCCTTATTCAGCAATAACTGCTGCAAAAGCGGATGCGAAGGTGATTTGCGGGAATAGCTCAGTGGTAGAGCGCCACCTTGCCAAGGTGGATGTCGCGGGTCCAACTCCCGTTTCCCGCTCTAAATATAAGGCGGTTTAGAGTTCAATCTAAATCGCTTTTTTTTTACCGCAATCGTAAGTATTCAAGAATGCGGGTCTAATTTTATACAAGAGGTAAACTTAAGTGAACATCACCAAAGAAATCACTAAAATCGAAAACTCAGCCGTAAGACTGACCGCTACCGTTTCCAAGCAGGATGTAGAATCAAGCTATAAGACAGGCCTTTCAAAAATAACAAAAAACATCCAGATTCCTGGATTCCGCAAGGGTCATGTTCCGGCAAACCTTATCGAGAAAAAATACGGCGAGGACATCAAGATGGAAGTCCTTGGAAATATCATCGATGATGCTTTGAACGAGATTTTGCAGGGTGATGACATGAAGGATAACCGCCCCCTTCCATATGCACAGCCACGTCTTGAAGGCGACAAGATGCCAGAGTTTGACCTTTCAAAGGATTTTACCTTTACAGTCACATATGACGTTTTCCCACAGGTCGAAGTTAAGAACTTCAGTGGCATCACAATCAAGGAGCCACAGGTAGAAATCAGCGACAAGGATCTGGAAGAGGAACTCAAAGCCATACAGGACCGCAACTCTACAATCCTTGACAAGAAGGACGGAGATCCAGTTGCAAAGGGTGACATCGTAACAATCAATTACTCAGAGCTGGATGACAATGACGCCGTAATTGAAGACTCAAAGCGCGAGGGTTTTGTATTTACCGTAGGTTCAGGCGAAAACATCTACAAGATTGATGACGAAATCGTCGGCATGAAAAAAGACGAGACAAAGTCAATCACAAAGAAATACGATAAAAAGGATCCTGATGAAAATCTTGCAGGAAAGACAAAGAAAATCAGCGTAACAGTTACCGCAATAAAGGTAAAGGACATTCCTCCGCTTGACGATGACCTTGCTCAGGACGTAAGCGAAAAATACAAGACTCTTGATGATTTGAAGAATGACATCAAACGCCAGATGGAAACCTCAAAGACCCGTAAGCTTGCTGAGTTAAAGAGCCAGAGCCTTCTTGAGCAGCTTGTTGAAAAGAATCCGTTTGACCTTCCAGCCTCAATGGTCAAGGCAGAACAGGATGCCAGATGGAACATGATGGCACAGCAGTTCCAGACAACACCGGAGCAGCTTGAAAAGATGATTCTTTCTTCAGGACAGACAAAGGAAGACATGGTAAAGCAGTGGACCGGCGACACAGAGAAGATGCTCAAGAGCCGCATCATCGTTGACCTTTTGCTCCGCGACCGCAACATCTCCGTAACACCAGAGGAAGTTGAGGCACAGTATCAGAAGATTGCCGACGAGCAGGGCATCACCTTGGATGAAGTCAAGAAGCACTATGATGATCCGAGAAACAAGGAATACCTTGTTGATGACACAAAGGAAGAAAAGCTTTTTGAGGAACTTTACAAGGAAGTTAAAATAGCAAAGGGCGACAAAGTTGCATTTGCCGATCTGTTCAAGTCCAAAAACTAATAAAAAACAGGACTGAATCATATAAAACGGAATGCACGGGAAAATTCCTCTTGTCGTATTCCGTTTTTTTTGTTTATATTATATATAAGGAGTTTGCAATATGGGTTATTATTCATCACCAACGATTATAGAACGCAGTGGAAACGGTGAGCATGCATACGATTTATATTCAAGGCTTTTAAAGGACCGCATCATTTTTGTTGACGGCGAAATCCGCGATGAAAACGCAGACATGATTGTTGCACAGATCTTGTATCTTGAAAGTGAAAATCCAGAGAAAGACATAAACATGTACATAAACAGCCCCGGTGGTTCTGTTACCGCCGGTCTTGCGGTTTATGATACCATGCAGTACGTCAAGTGCGACATCCAGACAATCTGCATAGGACAGGCGGCAAGCATGGGTGCAATGCTTCTTGCAGGCGGAACAATAGGAAAACGTCATGCCCTGCCCTCCAGCCGCGTTTTGATTCACCAGCCTTGGGGAGGAGCCCAGGGACAGGCCTCGGACATTGCAATTCAAGCAAAGGAGATCGGCCGCCTAAAAAAACTCAGCATCAAATATTTTGCACAGCAGACAGGTAAAAGCGAAGAAGAAATAGCCCGGGACATTGAGCGTGATTTTTACATGGATGCAGAGGAAGCCAAGGCATACGGAATAATCGATCACATAATGGAAAATGCCAAGAAGGGAGACAAATGATGAGGGGTTTCGGTAAAACTGAACAGCAGTTCTGTGCTTTTTGCGGTCGTCCGGCAGATGAAAACCGCAGGGTAATAAAAGCTCCAAATGATTCAATTTACATATGCGAACATTGTGTGGCGGCATGTCAAACCGTACTGAATGATGAGCGTCATTCCATGACACCGATTGACATGACAGAGGTTCCTACACCAAAAGAATTCAAGGACTATCTTGATGAATATGTAATCGGTCAGGATCGGGCAAAGAAAGTCCTCTCTGTTGCCGTTTACAATCATTACAAGCAGCTTTCCGTATCAAAGGAAAAGCAGGCCATCAGCGACATAAAAATCGAAAAATCAAACATCCTTCTCCTGGGACCAACAGGAAGCGGAAAAACACTTCTTGCCAAGACCCTTGCAGAGCGCTTAAAAGTGCCATTTGCAATTGCAGATGCCACTACCCTTACTGAAGCTGGATACGTTGGTGAAGACGTTGAAAATGTGCTCCTCAAGCTTATAAATGCGGCAGACGGAGATGTCAGTGCGGCAGAAAGGGGCATCATATTCATTGACGAAATTGACAAGATCAGCCGTAAGAGCGAAAACACTTCAATTACAAGAGACGTTAGCGGTGAAGGCGTACAGCAGGCATTGCTCAAGATTCTGGAAGGAACCCATGCATCAGTTCCACCACAGGGTGGCCGCAAGCATCCAAACCAGGAAATGATTGACATTGACACAACAAACATCCTGTTCATCTGCGGCGGTGCTTTTGTTGGACTTGACAAGATAATCGAACAGAGGCTTTCTACTTCTTCAATTGGTTTTGGAGCAAAGGGAACCCAGAGGACTGACGAGGAACGCATGGAGCTTTTGAATCAGGTGACATCAGACGACCTTGTGCAGTTCGGCTTGATTCCGGAGCTAATCGGACGTCTTCCAATGACATGTGCACTCAAGGAACTTACACGCGATGACCTTAAGCGCATCCTTACAGAGCCAAAGAACGCCATAACCAAGCAGTTCCAGGCAAGTTTTGCAATCGATGACGTTGACCTTACATTCAACGAGGAATCCATCGACAAAATTGCAGACATCGCCATAAAGAACAAGACCGGAGCACGCGGACTGAGGGCAATTGTTGAACAGATTCTTCTTGACATAATGTTTGAGATTCCAAGCATAAAGGGCAAAAAGAAACTGGAGATTACAAAGGATATCGTTGAACAGACGGCCCATCCGGACATTCAGACCCTGCTGATTGACCAGAAGACCGCTTAAGTCTTATTTTCCCAATACCGATTCAAGGACGGCTACTGTAGCATGGGCATTCTTTTCCCAAGAGAAGCGTTTTGCCCACTCAAGGCCGTCCTTTATCAGCTTTAAACGAAGCGGCTCATCAGAGATGATTCGTTCAATTGCATCTGCCATTTCCTGAATATTCTCGCTGTCAAAATAGAATGCGTTTTTACCGGCCACCTCAGGCAAGGCACCTGCAGAAGCACATGCCACAGGTATTCCAGATGCCATGGCCTCCAATACCGGAAGCCCTACCCCTTCATTTACGGACGGGAAAAGACAAGCTTCAGCATTCCTGTATAATTCCGGGAAATTCTCATGGGGGAAATGCCCCGTAATGAAAATGTCACTTGCAGCTGTAGACTCAAAAACGGCCTTGTGAACCAGATCTCCATAATCCTGACTGGGGTTTCCTGCAATGACAAGACGATGTGGAGCCCCTGTTTTTTCCTTAAAGAGCGTAAATGCCTTTATGAGCTCTATATGCTTTTTTCCAGGATTATTTATTCTGCTTGGATAAATGAAGTATGGTTTTTTTATTGCAAACGGCTTTATGTCAACAAGATCGCTTTCGACCTCTGCATTGGCCCTTGGATAGAACAATGTCCTGTCCACGCCGTTATGAATGACCTCTATGCGCTTACAGTGAATCTTGGAGCGTTCAATGTCTTTTTTTATGTACTGGCTTGATGCTATTATGCAGTCAACATGGGAAAGCCCCGCACGAATCTGATGCCTCTGAGAAAAACCCTCTGTCTGAGACAAAACAGTGCTTACTATGTCGTTTACAACCGCAACACCCTTGACCTTAAAGCGGTCCGGTATCATCCTTGAGCCGGCTGTGTAAAGCATTACATCATACTGCTGTTTTTTGCCAAAATAATTTGCCTTGAGCTTGTGCCAGCGGAGGTCACTCTTGGCTGTATCAAGTGTGGCAACTGAAACAAACGGAAAATCGCGGTCCCCGTTAAAAGTAAAACGATCCAGCTCCGGACCAAAGAGCTCATAAGATATATCATCCGATTCGGGGAGGTTCCTGACAAGGGAAATCAGATAAGATCCCAGTCCAGACCTGCCGTGCTCGGTTCCAAAGGTATCAATTCCTACTTTCATAGAATTATAGTATATCACAAAATCAAGAAAATATGCTATAGTATTTTTTATGAGTACAACTTTTATAAATTTAGGCATTTCAAGGCAGATTGTTGGCTGTCTGGAAAAGAACGGAATAACAGAGCCTTCTCCCGTACAGGAAAAAGTAATTCCAATGATCATGCAGAACAAAAACATCATGTTCCAGAGCGAGACTGGAAGCGGAAAAACACTTGCATACCTCCTGCCCCTTATTGACAGGCTTGAAAATGAGGAGCAGAGCGGAGACCTTTCCCTTTTGATAGTTTCCCCCACCTATGAGCTTGCATCCCAGATTAAAGCCCAGATTCAGGCGATAAGCGACATTTCCTGTGCCCTTTGCATTGGTGGAAGCCCCATCTCCAAGCAGATAGAAAAGCTTCGTGAGCGTCCCAGGATTGTAATTGGTGGATCTGCCAGAATCCTAGAGCTCATTCACCTTAAGAAATTGAAGGCAGAACAAGTACGGTGTCTTGTACTGGATGAGGCAGACCGTCTTTTAAGCCCCGAACTCAGGGATGAAACCCAGGCTCTTCTTGACCGCCTAAATAAAAACGTCCAGATTATCGGAAATTCTGCAACTGTCAGCAAATTCACAAGGGACACATTGGAAAAAGCCAGGGAATCAAAAGAACAGGACAATCCAGATGCCATGGAATTCGTAACGGTGGACTCTCATGATGTACTCAGGACCAAAATCGAACATTGGGCAATTTTTGCTCAAAGGCAGCAGAAAATCGACACGCTCAGAAGCTTCATCCATGCGGTAAAGCCGGAAAAACTGATTGTCTTTACAAACCGCACAGACCAGGTGGAGAATATAGTGTCCAAGCTCAAGTATAAGAAAATTGATTGCGAGGGATTCAGCTCCAAAACCGACAAAAAGCAGCGCAAGATATTCCTGGACAGATTCAGGAGCGGCAAACTCCCCATATTGGTCACAACCGACCTTGCTTCCCGAGGACTGGACATTCCCCGCATAACTCACGTAATACAGATGGATTTGAGCGACAAGAGTGATTTTTTCATACACAGGGCAGGAAGAACCGCCAGAGCAGGCCTTTCAGGAGTCAACTGCGTGATCGGTGACGAAAAGGAAATGTTTTTGTATTCAAAAATGGAAAAAAAACTTGGAATAACGGTCTATCCAAAGGAACTTTACAACGGACGCCTTATTTCTCCATCTGATTTTCCTGAATATTCCGCCGGGGAAAATGATGTTTCTTGAATTCCTGAACTCACACGCGACCTTATGTGCCGCCGTCATTTTCCTGATTTTTTCAATTCCAATAAGCATCTGTGACATACGCAGCCTTAAGATTCCGGATTTACTGAATATAATCCTGGCCGTCCTGCTCCTTGCATACAGGTTGATTTTCTCCAGAAACGATGTTTTCATATACTGCATCTGCTCTGTTCTGGCATTTTTGCTCTTTTGGCTTGTACGAAGGATCTCAAAGCTTGGACTGGGATGGGGAGACATCAAATACAGCCCTTCATGTGCGCTTGTATGCGGGAACTTGTGTTTTCCAGGTTTTTTGCTGAGCTCAGTCTTTTGTGCACTATATTTTCTTATAGTAAAAATGACAAATCGTTCAAATAAGGCCCAAAAAGCCCCTTTTGCCCCGTTTATGGCATTGGGAACGCTAAGCTTAAGTTCAATACCTATTGTTCAAGAGCTTTTAAACTGATATAATGGTTTGCGATTAAAAGGGGAACAGACGTGTTTTTAAAAAGTCTTGAGATATTTGGATTTAAATCATTTGCCGACCGTACACGAATAAATTTTGCAGACGGCATCACAGCCTTGCTTGGACCAAACGGTTGTGGAAAGAGCAATGTAGTTGATGCGATTAAGTGGGTACTGGCAGAAAACCGCTCAAAAAACCTCAGGGCCGCAACAATGGAAGACGTTATATTTAACGGAACTGAATCCCGTCCTGCCCTGTCTCTTGCAGAAGTTACTCTCACCATTGCAAACGAGAACCGCCTTCTTGAAATTGACGACGAAGAAATTGCAATCAAAAGAAGACTCTACCGCTCAGGAGAAAACGAATACTTCATCAATGACCGCCAGGTAACAGCAACAGAAATACGACGACTCTTTATGGATACCGGTGTCGGAAAGGCCGCCTACTCCGTCATGGAACAGGGAAAAATCGACCAGATACTTTCATCCAAACCGGAAGACAGACGCTATCTTTTTGAAGAAGCGGCAGGAATCACAAGCAGCAAGGCAAAGGTTGCGGAAGCAGAAAGGGACATAGAACGCACAAGGATAAACCTTTCCCAGATAGAGATAACGCTTGCAGAGACCAAACGCAATTACGAGTCCCTTAAAGTTCAGGCTGACAAAACATCCAAATACCGCAAATACAACGAGGATAAATTCAACTACGAGCTGGACATACAGCTTTTAAAGCTCAAGGATTTCATACAGAACAAGGCACGTCAGGAAAAGAAGGTTGAGGAAATCAAGGCCAAGCGTGACGCCTATGCAAAGGAAATTGAAGAAATATACAATACCCTCAACGAAAACACCGACAAGATCAAAACTCTTTCCGAACAGATAAGCCTTAAGCAGCAGGAACTGGCAAAACTGGGAGCCGAACAGGAAGGCAAAAAGGAAATGGCAAAAAACCTTCGCTTCCAGCAGAGTTCAGTAAAGGAAAAAATCGGACAGATAGAAAACAGAATCAAAAACATAAAAGAAAGAATTGACGAATACAATGAGGACATAGACAGCCGTAATGCAGAACTCCACGAAAAGGAAAAGGAGCTGGACGGCATCAGGCAGAACATAGAAAACTTCACTTCCAGCATAGAGCTTTCTTCCGGACAGATAGACGAAAACCAAAGGCAGATAGGAACGAATGCAGGCAAAATCCACAATCTGGACTCAGAGCGTTCAGAACTGCAAAAACAGCTTGCGGCAATCACGGAAGACATCGTAAAGGAACTGGATGCAAAACTTAAGGAAGCGGGATATTCCTCCGTCAAAAACAAAAAGGCAAAGGAAGACATAAATACCCAGCTTGAAAAAATCAAAATCTTTACCGGTGGTAGGACAAACATATTCAAGGACTATTCAAGCCTTGCCTCACATACAGAAAAGGACGCTTCAAAATTCGGAGAGGATGCCGTACAGGCATTTACACAGCTTGGAACAATGCTGGACGAACTTTCTGTTTCTATCGACACGTTCATTAAGACATCTCCGCTGTTCATCGATGATTTTCTTTCACCGGAAGGAATCATCACCAAAAAGCGTTCAATTGACGATGCAATCTCCAGCAACTACGAGCAGATTGACGCCATCTCCAAAGAGAACGAGGGCCTGAACAAACAGAATGAGGAGCTTACCAAAAAGATTAACGAATACAAGGAAACCCTCACCAAGCTCCAGACAAACCGCGCGGTAATGATTCAGCAGATGAATTCATTCGAACAGCAGATTTCTACTTTGAAGAAAACCCTTGCATCCGAGGAAACCGCGTTAAAGGAACAGGAAGACGAACTTTTCCAGGAAAACAAACAGCAGGAAAACATAGCCGAACAGCTTGAAGAAATAGACGAGCAGATAGCGGAACTTCAGGTAAAGGGAGAAAAGCTCTTTGCAGAACTTGATGACCTGAACAAGCAGGTTGAAGAATGCAACTCAAAAGTCAGCGGAAAGGAAAGCGTGCTTAAGAAAAAGCAGGACGAAAAGAACCGCTGTCAGGAGCAGCTTGAAAACTTTAACGTCAACATTGCAAGGAACGAGACGGACATCCGCAACATAAAGCAGAATTTCCAGGACAATTTTTCCAGAGACCTTATGGAATTTGAAGAGAGGATGTATACCATATCGGAAGCTCCGGAATCCCTGCGCAAAAAGCTTGCTGACACAAAACAGAAAATCCAGGAGCTGGGTCAAGTCAACTTCATGGCAGTTGAGCAGTTTGCCGAAGAAAAGGAACGCTACGAACGCCAGCAGGAAAGCTTTGCCGACACAAAGAAATCACTGGACAACCTTGTACGCGTAAACGAAGAAATCAGGAGCAAGTCAGCAGAATTGTTCCTGAACACATACAACAAGATCAGGCGCAATTTCCACAACATGTTCCGCCGCATGTTCTCTGACAACGAGGGTCATGGAGGAGGAAGGGCCGACCTAAGGCTTGTGGATCCGACAAACGTGCTTACAACAGGTGTTGAAATCTATGCACAGCCGCCGGGAAAAAAGCTCCAGAGCATATCACTGCTTTCCGGTGGAGAAAAAACAATGACGGCCATGGCACTTCTGTTTGCAACCTATCAGGTTCACGCAAGCCCGTTCTGTCTTCTTGACGAGATTGATGCCGCCCTTGACAACAAGAATGTCATAAGCCTGGTAAACGTACTACGTTCCTTTGCCAACGTAAGCCAGTACATCGTCATCACGCACAATACAAAAACCGCTTTGGGAGCCTACACGATGATAGGTGTAACCATGGAAGAAAGCGGTGTTACAAAAGTCGTCCAGATGAAAAAGGATGAGGACACCCTTAACGGAAACATTCCTTACGAGGCGGACAATGATTTTGTAGATGAGGATGTTGAGCCGGAAGAAGGAATAGTCCTGCCACCACGTCCTCCCCGACGGGAACATAATCCAGACGGTTCGCTTAAAGTTCCTCAGGAACAACCGGCCGTTCAAGCGGAAGTTCAAGCTGATGCAGTAGTTCAGCAGGAAGCGGAGGTTCAACCTGCCAAAGAGGTTCAACCTGACGCAGAAGCACAACCTGACGCTGAAGTACTGGCAGATGCGGAAAACTCTGACATTCAGGAAAATACTGAAAATCAGGAAAATTCAAGTGAAAATCAGGGTTCAGACATTGACGAAAGCCCCGATTCCGTGGAAAATATAAACTAAGGGGATAAATGGGAGCAATGGGAGCTTTTAATAATTCTATTGAAAAAATTGGTGATTACTTAAACGAGCATAAAAAAGTTGCATTGGGCATAATAATCGGACTTGCCCTTCTCCTTTTGATTTTGATTATCGGGATGCTGGCATCCGGAAAAAAAACTTCCATTCCAAGTACACTCTCTCACAATCAGGAAGACCCCTTCATGCTTCCCCAGAACACAACCGTGACGGAAGACTATTATTATTCCAGGACCACGGGAGAAAAATGGGATGAAGAGCAGGTAAATCAATGGTTTACAATTCCAGGTACAGCCACCGTAGAAGAGCTGGGGCGGGACAATGATGTTCTCGTCCAAGAAATATTAGGAGCAGCACCATGAAAAAAATTATCAGAACAATCTGCATGTCTTGTATTGCATTGTCAATTCCACTTTCAACAGTATATTCACAGGACATCGGAAATTCACAGAGCAAGGGTAACTCGGACAAGACAGACAACATCCCCGAATATATTGAGATCGATGACAACGAGGTCTTTTTTAACCCTGTAGAAAACGATGAATATGATCAGATTCCTGTATCAGGGGCAACACTTGCATGGAGGGATATCCGTCCTGAAACAGATCCCAATGTCACACCATCACGTTCAGTAACCATCGGGCTCAACCAATATCTTGAAGTTGAATATCCAGGAAACGAATGGATTTATCTTGGCGAAGCTGAAGAAACAAATCACGTCCGCTATTACGGAAGGAAGCTCGGCCGCGACAACACTGTCTTTACATTGTGCTCTAAGGAGGAAGCGGGAACCGTATTGCTTCACTTTTACTGCATAGATCCTCTTAACGGAACATCCATAAGCGATTATCTTGAAGTCGTTGTTGAGGACAGAACCACTGGAACCTCCAAGAAAGCGGTAGCACCTTCCTATGCAAGCGCTTTCCCCGCCAACCAGCATTCCAATGAGTTTGACTATGTAACGCCGACCGTAAAGGATGTCCACAAGGAACCTGACACTCCATATACACTTGAGGTACCTAATCCACCAAAAGAAAACACTGTCGCAGTTCCAAAGACATCATCAACAGGAAAAAGCTCAACAACAGGCAAGAGCACAAGTTCCACAACACAGACCACTACAACAAGCAAGCCTGCAACATCAAGTTCAAGTACAAGCTCTACAAAGAACACATCTTCTTCTGCAAGTTCAACTGCACCGGCAGCATCAAGTTCTGGCACAACAAAAAGCACCAGCTCTTCAACATCCAGTGCAGCAACAAAGCCTGCAGCATCAAGCACGGCCAAGAACTCAAGCTCAAGTACCAGCACAGCAAAGAGCACAAACTCTACAACACAGACAACTGCAACCAAACCTGCTGCGTCAAGTTCAGGCACCAGTTCAACAAAGAATACATCCTCTGCCGCAACTTCAACTGCAAAGGCAACATCAAGCACAAGCACAGCTAAAAGTTCCAGTACAGGAACAACACGCAGCACTACATCTTCTGCATCAAGCACATCATCACCGGCAACTCCCAGCACAGGAACAACACGCAGCGCAAGTTCTTCTGCAACAAGCTCAACTGCAACAACGAGTTCAAATCCGCCTGCTTCTGCATCAATTGCAACAGGCAACCCTACAACACGCTCAATATCAAGGAGTGCCAGTTCACCGGTTGCAGAGGATTATGACACGTCAGATTATGGTTATGAAGATACAGACTCATACTCAAATGACAATGATGCATATTCTTATGGATACTCATCAATGTCTGGCTCTAACATTAATTCAGGCCCAAGCATTGCGGCTAATACAGGTTCCGACTACAGCTCACTCTCTGGAACCGAACTTTTGGAAAAGGCAAAGGAAGCATACAATAACGCTAAATACGCAGAATGTCTTTCGTACCTTGACGAATTCTTCATCTCATCTGCATCAGATACTGACGAGGCACTTTACCTTAAGGGACAGGCACTTGAGGCACCGGGAAGCAGCAGGAACATAAAGGGTGCTCTTGACGCATATGAAACTCTGGTAAAGAATTATCCATACAGCAAGTACTGGGAACCAGCCAACGAGAGAGTCATCTACATCAAGCGTTTTTACATAAACATCAGATAATCGATTGGAAATTAATTGCAACAAATTTAGAGGAATATATGCTAGACTACAGATTCATTAAAGAAAACCTTGCGGCAGTAAAAGAAAACATCAAGAACCGCAATATGAATGCAGACGCAGACAAGGTTGTTGAACTCTATGACAAGCGGACGGCAACCGTAACAGAACTTCAGGGCTACCAGCAGAAAAGGAATGAGAATGCTGCCCTGATGAAGCAAAAACTCGACAACGAGACAAGACAGAAATATATTGAGGAAGGAAAACAGATTAAGGAAAAAGTCGCCGAGGCAGAAAAACGTCTTGCAGAGATTGAACAGCAGATGGAAGAAGCCGCACGACAGATTCCAAACATGGCACACCCTGATGTTCCCATCGGAAAACTTGATACCGAGAACCTTGAAGTAAAGAAAGTCGGTACACCACGCAAATTTGAATTTAAGCCAAAGGATCATGTCGAACTTGGAGAATCCCTTGACCTTATTGACTTTGACCGTGGCACAAAAGTATCAGGACAGAAATTTTATTACCTTAAGAATGAGGCTGTATTCCTTGAGCAGGCTCTTATCATGTATGCCCTGAACATACTCCGCAAGCACAACTTCACAACCTTCATAACACCGGATGTTGCACGTGAAGAAATCCTTAAAGGCATAGGCTTTAATCCACGTGGAAACGAAAGCAATGTTTATGCCATTGAGGAAGAAGGAACATGTCTTGTAGCCACTGCAGAAATTACGCTTGGCGGTTTCCATTCAGGAGAAATATTGGACAAGACAAAGCTTCCTCTTTATTACTGCGGACTTTCACATTGTTTCCGCAGGGAAGCAGGAGCAGCAGGACACTTCAGCAAGGGCCTTTACCGTGTCCATCAGTTTGACAAGGTGGAAATGTTTGTTTACTGCCTTCCGGAACAGAGTGATGAAATCCATGAAAAACTCAGATTGATTGAGGAAGAAATATTCACAGGCCTTGGACTTCCATTCCGTGTTGTTGATACATGCACTGGAGACCTTGGCGCCCCAGCCTACCGCAAATGGGACCTGGAAGCATGGATGCCGGGACGTGCGGATGAAGATCACCCAGACGGAGATTATGGAGAGGTAACTTCTACATCAAACTGCACAGACTACCAGGCACGTCGTCTGAACGTAAAATATCACGATGATGACGGCAAGAACAAATATGTTCATATGCTCAACGGTACGGCCATTGCAGTTGGTAGAGCCATGCTTGCGATATTCGAGAATTATCAGAATGCGGACGGTTCAATCACTGTACCAGAAGTCCTTGTTCCATACTGTGGATTTGACAAGATTGGTCCAAAGTCAGATGACAATTCTCCAGTTTATTCATCCAACAGGGCAAAAAAATAGGTACATCAATGCCTGACAAAAAACTGAAGAACCCTATGATGTACATGATGCTGATCCTCACTTTCATTGCCATGGCAGCAGTGCTTAAGTTGACGTCAGCATTCTCGCTGCCCATCATTCTCGCGGTTCTTCTTTCATTTGTCTTTTATCCGATTTGCAAAAAACTCAACAGATGTCACATTCCCTGGCTTTTCTGCATTTTGATTACATTTTTGTTCTCTGCTTTTTTGATTTTTGGAATCGGCAATTTGCTTTACAACACCATAAAGTCAATCATAAATGTTTATCCGCGTTATGAGCAGCGCTTTAATGATTTGTATCAGCTTTTCTGTGACACATTCAAGATTCATTATGATCAGGAAGCAGACCTTTTTACGAATCTTTGGAACTCACTTAATGTAAGGACTGCGGTTCAGAATTACGCAATATCATTGAGTGCAAACCTGGTTTCTTTTGTAAAGGAATTTGGGCTTGTACTGTTTTTCATGCTGTTTCTTTTGATTGAATTCAACGACATAAAGCCAAAGATTACAATGGCCTTTTCTGACAAAACAGAGCTTCAGGGAAAGATCAAATCAATTGCAAGCACGACAGTCAAGGAAGTGACACACTACATATCCATAAAATTCCTTGTGTCTCTTTTGACTGGCATCCTTGTATTTCTTGTAACCCTTTTTGCTGGCCTGGACTTTCCTGTAATCTGGGGAGCAACAGCCTTTATACTTAACTTTATTCCGACCTTTGGATCGATCATTTCATGGGCGGCAACCACAGTCTTTGCCTTGCTGCAGTTTTATCCGTCATGGGGTAAATTTATTTTTATAGCGGTCTCTGTTCTTGCAATCAACTTTATCCTTGGAAATATAATCGAGCCTAGATGGGAAGGATCTGACCTTGGGCTTTCTCCATTTGTAATTCTTGTAAGTCTTTCGTTCTGGGGATGGATGTGGGGCTTTATAGGGATGATTCTGGCCGTTCCGATGACAGTTATCCTCAAGATTATTTTTGAGAACACCACTGTCCTTAAACCAGTTGCAATACTTTTGGGGCATTCCGGGAAAAAGAATTCAGATCAGTCAACTACAGGGCAAGAGATTTCAAAACAAAAGCCTCTTGACCAAAATTCTTCCGTGTAAAGGATTCGGCTGAATAAATCAACATTTATTACAGTTTCATCCTCTCTGAAATGAAACGTTCATCCTCTGCCTTTATTTTGGTAATCTTGCATAAATAACAAGCCATGTCAGAAGATGAAGTGCTGTATATGTCACTTACCGTACATTCAAGCAAAATAGAACGTGTCAAGAATGCAGAAAGCGTAACCTCAAGGGACAGAGAATAATCAGATTCAAGTTCCAGTTCCTGAGCATATTTTCTTTTTCCCAGGACGATTTTTCCACCGTCGATATAAATCAAATCTAGCGGAAGCTGTGTGCCATGAACAGAAGAAAGATTCTTTTTAAGCTCAGGATCGCAAAGAAAGCATGCCACCGGAATAAGGTGCATTCCGTTCCCTAAAGATGAAGAATTTTCCTCTTTTCTTTCATTGACAAGTTTGGCCATAAGCATCCTGCATTCTTCCTGAACCTGATGAGGAACATCATCCCACACAGGCTTGGACAAAAGGGAGCATGATTCAGGAACCGTGCAGGGAAT
Source organism: Treponema sp. (assembly GCA_016281495.1). Lineage (GTDB taxonomy): Bacteria > Spirochaetota > Spirochaetia > Treponematales > Treponemataceae > Treponema_D. The sequence continues at coordinate 14,904 of JAEEIU010000027.1, forward strand.
CGTAATATCCTTGTTTTTTTCATCCAGATAAAAAAGCCTTGCCCTAAACGACTGAGGCTTGGTCAAAGCACTTGACTTTACCCTGTTGATTTTCTTTGGTATTACAAGAGCCAGCCCCATCGAGCTGTCCTGGAGTGTTGTGTCAAAGCAATACCCCACTTGGTTTACATAAAACTGAACCACAACCTGGTTTCCGACAGACTGACTTATGGATCCAAACGATTTTGAAACAAGAACAATTCCCTGAGAATTGAATGAAATGTATTTTGAAGGGATTTCAACGGTAATCCCCAATACCTTGTCTTTTAAAATAATATCCAGACTGCCTGATCCAAGCGCCTTAAGTACTTGTTCCTGTTCCAGCCCGCTAAGCATCATACTTCTCCTTTGAGGGCGATGTTATGGATCTTATAGAATCCCGGGGAATCTTCCTTTAGGTAAATCAGCACATCAAGTGTAAAATCCTCCCCTTTAAGGAAACGCACGGGACACTGGAGAATCTCCGGACTCACAAAAGGCTCACCCAGAATATAAGAGCTAAAAGTTGAATAGCCCAAACTTCCAAGATCATATTTGAATAAAACTAGCGAGTACATGCAGCCCTGAGCCATAAAGGATTCTGCATTTCTGGAAGATGCTATAGCCGTACAAAAACCGTCAAGAACAGTTTTGGCACTTTCCGGACAATTGCTCAAATCCAGGGATGCAAAACCAACTATCTGGGGATAAATGGGATCATAATCGTCCTCCGCACCAGAGGCAAACACAAATTGAGGATTTCCTGCCAGGGATTTAACAAAACCGTCGGCTCCCTTGATTTTCTGAAGCAATACCGAAGATTCCAGTTCCTGCTCCCATTTTATTGAAGAATTAAGATCATCTGATTCTCTCCTGAGCGTATACATCTCAAAGTCAGAGTCCATGGAACCGTGACTGCATGATGCAAAAAACACCGTCATAGAGAAAATCAACAATTGTCCAAGACAAAACAGAATCTTTTTCAAAGTATCCATATTCTAACATAAAATCGGTCATTATTACAGTCCCCTTCAGTTAAAAGGCAAATCAAAATGATATGGCTGTTAAAGCTAAGCTCAGATTTTCCAAAAGAGCGACTTTAAGAGGTTATCAAGATGGCAAAAATGTGATATGATGTGCATTATAAGGCCTGGATTATCCCATAAGATAATTCAGGTTAATATAAAATACAGGAGATATTCAAATGGCTCAAAGTCAAGAGATTCTAGGACCACACGACAGACCGCCAATCGGACGCTGGATACCCTTGAGTATTCAGCATGTATTTGCAATGTTTGGAGCAACCATTCTGGTACCGCTTCTTACAGGGCTCAGCACATCAACAGCATTGTTCACGGCAGGAACAGGAACGCTTATCTACATCCTGCTTACAGGTGCAAAGGTTCCGGCATTTTTAGGTTCATCATTTGCCTTTATTCCGGCATTGCAGTCGATTTCTGCGGTGTATGGTATTCCGTATGCCATGGGAGGAGCCATCTGTGCAGGTCTTTTTTATGCACTGGTAGCTGGCATCATCAGGGTGTCCGGAAAAGGATGGATTGACAAGGCATTGCCACCTGTTGTAATAGGATCTGTAATCATCGTAATCGGTCTTGGACTTGCTCCTACTGCCATAGACGAGGCTTTTTACCTTAACGAAGAATATTCCCTGGTTTGTGCAAGCATTGCTGCCGTGACACTTATCATAGCGATTCTTGCAACAATTTTCCTAAAGGGATTCTTCAACACCATTTCAATTTTGATTGGTCTTATCGGAGGTTACCTCTTTGTCCTGATAATGGGATTCATATCTGACAGCTATCATTTGATTGATTTCTCCGCCGTAAAGGAAGCTCCCTGGTTTGGACTTCCATTCTTGCAGAGGGACGGAAACTCATATTTCTGGATGGTACCGAAGTTCAATCTTGTTGCAATCCTTACTTTCGTGATTGTCTCAATCTCTACAATCTGCGAGCATTTGGGTGACACCCTTACGACTTCAACTGTTGTTGGAAAAGACTTTACAAAGGATCCTGGACTTCACCGAACACTCTTGGGCGATGGTGTTGCAACCGCTTGGGCTGCATTATGGGGAGGCCCGCCTAACACAACATACGGTGAAAACATTGGTGTCATGGCCATTACAAAAGTTTATTCAGTATGGGTTATCGGTGGAGCCGCAATCATCTCCGTTCTTCTTTCTTTCTGCCCTAAATTCGGAGCATTGATATCCACAATTCCTACACCTGTTCTGGGTGGAATCTGTACACTCCTTTATGGTTTGATTGCATCTTCAGGATTGCGTACAATTGTTGAAAGCGGTGTAAACTACAAGGACAAGAGGAACCTTACAATTTCCTCCGTAATTCTTGTAATCGGTATCGGTGGCGGACTTTTGCAGTTCAAGATTGGAAGTGACTTTACATTCAGCCTGGGCGGTGTGGCTCTTGCTACTGTAATCGGAATAATCCTTAATCTTGTAATTCCACGCGACAAAGCATCCGCATAAAAAAACAAGCCCTTCAAAACAATTGATTTTGAAGGGCCTTTTATTTGACGCATGGCAGACTCGAACTGCCGACCCTCTGCTTAGAAGGTTCGTGATGTTCCTGTTCCAGACAGGATACTGTCAGAAGTTACTGATTATTTGTCCCTTTTAGATTATCTTGAAGATGACTATATTTTTATCAGTTTCTGAAATTCAACAAACCTGAAAGGGATTATCTTCTTGCAGATGCATACCAGACATTGGCAACTCCTTCCTTGATTTTTGATTCAATGTCGCCTGATTCAAAAAGTGGAGAATTAAAACCCATCTGAGTTTATGGAAAATCTTTCTATAGAGAAAATAAGGATAAATCACGTGCCGTTGAATCAGTTATTATCTTTAAGGAAGAAAACAATATTGTTATAGGAACGCACAATAAGGATTTTCCAAGATTTGTAAATCAAATAAAAACGGCCGACCAGATTATCTATGCAGATAAGACTGTCAGCCGAGTATGCGAACTCGCCAAAGGCGGACGCGCATATGTGCGGACTGAAGGCGATAATGCCCAATCCCTAAATCGAAATTACAATAAAAGTTCAGTTTTGTCAATATCGGATTTAATCAAAAATAAAAGACTGTCAGTTATTCACATAGAACTAGAAAAATTAAGTTATTTTAAGGAGCAGGTAATGGATAAATTTAAAAGGAAAACTGGTAGATATCTTGAAAAAAACAAATGTTGAAAAGAAAAAACCTGACAACTCAATGGAAGAGATGCCAGGTAATGAAAATGCCATTAACCCGTTAATGTCGCAGGATGACAGTCTCAACACATATTATGATAAGCGCCTCATAAATATTTGTCAAGTACCTCAGATGCCCTATCTCATACAGGACAACAATGGCTTGTGGACACTTACTCAGGAAGCAATTAAGGCTGTAATGAATGGTACGCTTTATATAAAAAAAGAAGGTCAGGCATATTACATGGTTGATTTGAACGAACAATCTCATAGACGTGATTATAAGGAACATGAAGAAGAAATTGCATCTGAAAATAATCCCGCAAACACAGTTCACAGATCTGATGAGCAATTTCCTAAACTTAAAACCTATCACACGCTCACAAAAGAAGATGTTGAGGGACTTGAAATAATCAGTGATGATGATTTCTCGGATATCGTGGATTCAATAATCCTGAATGATTACAGGAATATTCCAAACGCCATACGTTTGCCGAATTTGAAAGCGGAACTTGCTGAGAAACTCGGATTAGGAAAAGATGCTGCGTTTATTCTTAAAAAGAATGCAACACATATTAGACCAGACAGAAAAGGTGGATATGGTCAAGCATTTGATACAGAGGAATACAGACGGATTCCTGAAGTTTTAAGAAATGCAGATTTTGCAATAGTTGATAATGTTTTCCAAAATTTTCAGATAGTTTTTGATGATGAGAATGACGGAAGTAAAATTAACAAACTCGTTTTTAATAAGGATGAACTTGGAAACTATCTTGTAACGATTGGCAAAGTTGACAGGGAAAATGCTTTCGCAGAAGAAAGAAATATCGTTGTTGCGGTGGGCGTCGCTCCCACAATACAGACACTTAGAACAAGTGCCTCCTCTACTGCTTTGAGGGCATCGACAACAACGAATAATCAAAATTTATCACAAGAGAAGCCACATGTCAAGTCTGTCGGAGAACTGCTTGCGGAGCTTGACTCAAAAGCTTGGAATGAGCATGGCATAGAGTCTGTCAGCGATTTTACCGGACATCCGGAAAAGATTAAGAGCTATGCATCCTCTATCAAAGATTATCTCGATGCAAACGGAATTAAGGAACTTGACCGGGAAACTTTCTCCTTCCTGGAGGCAACCAATTACCATACCCTTAACAACATTCTTGGTCTACACGGTGTTTACGGAGAAGAATTCAGACGCAGGGCAATAGAGAGGGCCGACAGTCCATACTCCAATTACGACAGAAATACCGCCCTTGAGATTGTCAATGGAATTGACCATGTCTTGAAGCTGCAAAAGATTATACAAAATATACATCTGATGATTGGGATAAATTCCGTAAGATTTTCAAACAGTTCCCTGCAAAAGTAAATATGACAGAATATGTTGAGAACATTTTACAGGAGAAATGCAATGAAAGAGGATACTCTGTTTTTGAAAATATTGACCATAATGTGGCCAACAAAATAAAAACAGATAGTAAACAGATTGCTACAAACTAAGTCCTTGAAAAGCTGGCTGCCACCGGAATTGAGGTTGTAACAGACAAGACGATCTTTGAAGAACTTCTAAACACTTCTGAACTGCTTCAAAAAATGACTGATAATAAACCGACCGTCAATGTCAGTGATATCTATTTTACGGCAGACAAGAATGAAGTTCTGGCTTTTGCAAAAGAACTTGATGACTTTGCATCTCAAGCAAAGCTAGGCGATAAATCCATAAATCCTCTTAGGCTTATAAATGTGGGAAGTATTTCTCCTGTGATGAAGGTTCTTGGTATTGCTGATGTCCCTGTTGAAATTGAACAGTCAACTGTATTAAAAGCATTAAGGGAAGAACCTCTGTATCCGAATGATAGGCAGGGTCATAAGCTTAGCCTTGATGAACTAAAAGCTATTCCACAATCACTGGCAGATCCGGTAATGGTATTTCGGTCTGATTCTCCCACCCGTAAGACAAAAGACAGCTTCGTTTTCTTTACTGAACGCAAAGATGAGAAAAATAGAAGTATTATAATTCCATTTGCAGTTAAAAAAAATTTGGACGACTTGTAATAAATAAAGTAAGTTCAATCTACGGAAGGAATCAAGAAGTAGGTTATGTAAAAGACAATATCCAACGAGGAAATCTTGTCTACTTTGACAAAAAAGGAAGCCTAATCTGGGAACGTGAATGCAAGGTACAATTCCTTGCGCAGGTTCTCCCAGCAGAAGGCTCTATAAACAATATACTGTCAAAAGATTCGCTTGTCAAGTTCTTAGATTCAAAAAAGCAAAATTTCGTTCGCAATTTAAAGACCTACGGTTTCGCCTATAGGGGAAAAATCTATCTGGATCCAGATCTCATGAACAGTGAGGTTGCAGTCCATGAGTACACGCATCTCTGGGACAGGTACACGATGAAAACCAATCCGGAGCTTTGGGAAAAGGGAAAGGAAGTTTTCAAGCGGACTTCCCTCTGGAACGAGGTCAAGGCCAGCCCAGATTATGCAGACATTGCGGACGACGACAACCTTGTCCTTAGTGAGTGTCATGCCCGGATCTGCGGAAAAATGGCAAATACAATTCTTTCAAAAATTGTAGAGCATGACGGTGAACTTACAAAAGATACTGTTATTGATTGGGATAAGGAAGCATGGGAATATATAAACAAAGAATTAGGCCGCAAAATTGCAAATACTGGTGTTTATTCTTTTTCAGACACAGGACTTAATGATGACTACGCAGTTGATTTCAAACATTTTCTTTCAATGCCTATGAAAGCCCTGATGAACGGAAAAGATTTCTCCGTAAAAGAAAAGGAAGAATTGTAATCAATGAAATCACTTCAATGTATGGAAGAAATAATGAAATTGATTTTGTAAAGACAAATATTGATAATAATAATCTTATTTATGCAGATAAAAAAAGAAGCCTAGATTGGGAACGTAGCAGTCAAGTACAATTCTTGACGCAGAGGTTCTCAAATCCAAACTTTGAATACAGTATACTTACAAAAGAAAGACTTGTCAACTTTATTTTTTCTCAAAATCAAGAGACCCTTGACAAAAAAATAAGCCTCGAATGGGAACGTGAATGCAAGGTCCAATTCCTTGCGCAGGTTCTCCCAACCGAAGGCTCTATAAACAATATACTGTCAAAAGATTCGCTTGTCAAGTTCTTAGATTCAAAAAAAATGGTTAATGGAACGAGTCTATATTTTGAAGAAGTTCTTGAAGGAAATAAAAACAAAAAATTAAGAGGAAAAACTTTATTCAAAAAGGAAAATGACATATCTAATGCACGACTGTTAAACATTATTAGCATGAATAATGAATCGACAAATATAGAAAAGGCAAAAATTAAGGTTCACGATGGTGTAGCCATATCACCGTTCATGTCAACTAAAGTTGATGCAGCGGCTATCTCTGCGGAACGTGAACCTAATAGTAGTTTATCAGTTTTTATTGATAAGTCAATAGCTCAATACGCAAAAAATAAAAAAAACTCAGAGTTTTATATCAAAAATAATAAGACCTATGGCTTCGCCTACAACGGCAAAATCTACCTGGATCCGGAGCTCATGAACAGTGAGGTTGCAGTCCATGAGTACACACATCTCTGGGACAATTACACAATGAAAACCAATCCGGAGCTTTGGGAAAAGGGAAAGGAAGTTTTCAAGCGGACTTCCCTCTGGAATGAGGTCAAGGACCACCAGCACTACAAGCAGATTTTCGGTACCGTGGCACAGATAAACGCCGTTGTTAGCAACATAGACAAGCAGCAGAAAGTTAAGGAGGAAAAATCATATTCCTCACGCCACAAGGATCTGCTTGATGCCGTTAAAAGAGGAACTCTCCCGGCTTTCAACATGCGGGAAGGTATGCCTGACAAAGAAGGAGGATCGGATTATGGAGCATTCTTGCTGAATGAGGTTCTGCAAGTCAAAACATTGGCAGTCCCATTGAAAAGGTTAAAAGCGGTTGACTTTTCTGTGGAATATGATATTATCTAAGCAAGGTAGGCATAACTACCATTTCGGCTGCGGATTCGTCCGTACAGTGCCGTCTCACAGACCGGGTGCTTTTTCGTAAAGTATGCCGGTCTTTCTTATTTTTGAAAGAATCTGATTAAGCCTTTCCTCGTGAGTTGTTATAGAAATTCCAATGTCACCTCTTTCAATAGTTGCAGAAATAACATTTTTCTTTTTTCCGTCAGCGGAAACAAAAGACTTTACATAAACCCTCGTACCGTTTTCGGCACGAAAAACAAAGGATGGATTCTCCAAAGTCTCTTTGGCGGCTATAAAAAGATTTCCCCGATTCTTTGCCATAAACTTGCTGTATTGGTTCGCACCCATTCTTACAGTTCCCAATGGAGTTAGCATCGGGCTGCCCAAATATTTCTGAAATTCCTCTTCAGTTCCGTTAGACGGCTTAAAAACTTCCGCCGTTGCAAAAAGAAGTTTCTTATAATGCTCTTTCTCTGATTCAGTCAATTCACAATCCTAAATTATAGGAAGGTCGGTTTCTCGATCGATGAACTTTATTTCAAATTCTGCGCCCAGTGTATCGGCAAGCTTCTCGATGTCACGCAGATAGAAGGAATTGTTCTTCTTTTTGAGGAAGAAACTTTGTGCCGATATACCAGCCTTGATTGCAGCCTGACGTGAAGAGGTGTTTCTTTTTACACAGCAAAGTTTAATATATTCGACAATATCCCTATTCTTGTCTCCTTGCCTTTTGCATTGAATATTATCATTCATGTCTCCTTTAGCTAATACTCAAAGTCCCAATCATCATCCTTTGAGTTTGTAATGCTTGACTTTTTGATTGAATGTGGTATATTAGATATGTCTGGGAGTTCGATGGAAACATCGGGCGCCCTTCTTGACAAGGGCTGTCGTAGTTTGGCGGCCCTTATTTTTTGCATGTCAAACAATTGGAAGGTTCCAGTATCTTCAAGGAAGAATAATGCCAAACCATTTTTACCCCTGCGAGTTTCCTTAAAATCCATGCTTTTAGAAACAAAGTCATTACTGAATTCATGTAAAAATATAGCAACCCCGTTTGAGAATCTTTTTCTCATGCCATCTTTGTAATTAATCAGATCATCATCCTCAACTTCTTCAAGCATTGCAAAAAGACGATTATTCAAATCTGCTATGAACGGCTTCTTTTTTTGCATCCCGGAATCGAACCGGCTGTCCGTTGTTTTGCTTCAAAGACAGTCCAAATGCAAAAAAAAGCGTCGTCTGACAATGAGGATTCATCAGACGACGCATATTTCAGCTGGATTACAACATCAGAATCCAGTGAATAATTACGTTTGGTGAGCCTTTTTTAGTTAAATTTTTGTTAGAATCAATAAGAGAGGATGCATCCCCCCGCCGAAAGGCAGGGAGATAATAGTCTGACGCATGGCAGACTCGAACTGCCGACCCTCTGCTTAGAAGGCAGATGCTCTAATCCAGCTGAGCTAAAGCGCCGTAGTTCTGCCAATATATCACATTAAGCTGATTATTTCAAGTAGTATAAAAAAATAATTATTCTGTCCGTATCGAAACAGAACCCATCAGATAAGGCCTTGAGTATTGCATTGTATAGTTTACGTCACGGGCTATAGAAACGGCATACATGTCCACATACCACACCCCATCCTCGGTTGCAGTATCAGACCATGTCACGTCCTCATCCGTCTGCAGGGGAACTGGATTGTCATCATCTAACCCGAATGAAAAGCCCTTGGAACTGTCTATATATCGTCTGGGATATACAGGCTGTCCATCTATCTCGAGTTCATTTCCAGGGGTATAAATATTCATTGCTCCATAAGTGGAAATACAAATCGGTTCAGAATCAGTAAGCTTTATGTAAACGAATTTGTTTTGTGGCGAACTTCCGGCCTTTATCAGTGGGAATATTGCACCACGGCTTAATTTAAGGGGTTTATACCCTTTTGTGTCTATCAGATAGCTTGCAGAAGAAGATGCCGATGCAGAGTCCGAGGCCATGCTCTCTATGCTTGATTCTGCAGAAAGCATTGTTGAGACATTATTATATATCCTGTAATAGATTTCCGTCCCCAAAAATATACACTCGCTTGAACCGAACATGTATTGGTTTTCACTGGGGCTTTCTTCTGTTGTGCGGCATGAAAAATAATCAAAAAGAGTATCTGAGGAAGAATATGATGCCAGATGTCCATCGTAGACCGGGCTGTCAACATAATAAAATGTATCAAGCCCACATGCGCATATGAAAATGGCTGCAAAAAGGAAAAAACTAAGTTTTAGGATACCGTTTTTACATGCCACCCATACCCGCCTTTACTCAGCTTTGCCTTCTATCCTTAACTGAACAAGACGGCTCTGAGCAAGATTTGTCCAAGAATCTGATGAATAGTTGTCTACCAGCTTCTGATACAGGGAAACAGCTTCTGCCTCGTTGCCATTTGACTCACTTACCCTTGCGGCATTAAACAATGCATGTGAAGCAAGCGTAAAGCTCTGGTGATCGGCTGCACTCTGATAATATGAAATTGCATCGCTTGTGTTTCCAAGTTCCTCGGAGCATACTGCGGCATTGTACCAGCAGATTGGTGCCGTATAAAACTTTTCACCGGCCTGTGCTGCCTTGAGGTAATGATCAAGTGCTGATGTATAATCCTTCTTTGCAAAACAGATGTCAGCGCTTATCATGTTTGCACGTACACCTGTAAAATCCTTTTTCTCCAGATATGGCTTAAGTCCGTCCAATGCGGTTGTCTGCCTCTGAGAAATCTCATCATCGCTTAAATCCGTAAAATTCTTGGTGTACTCATATTCAATATCATCAATTACGGCAAGACCCTTTTTGCGGATTGAATCAGTTATACCGATAAAAAGACAAACTGCAGCTGCAACTGCAACAATACAGATACCGACAATAAGAATCGGCTTCCTGTTACGGATCATGAAATTTTCAACTTTTTTTGTTGGATTATCTTGTTTCTTTGATTTTGTTTCTAAATTCTCAGCCATTTTAGGACTCCAAATAAAATATTCAATTATTGAATTGATATATTATATAAAAAATCAATACTTTTGTCAAAACCATTCAGAGGATTTCGATGTATTTTTCTTAATTATTTAGGCTTTTTTATGTCAAGCTCACCCATCAGGCGGGATACATAGGTTCTCTGGACATCGAGTATCTGGGCGGTTTTTGTCTGGTTCCATCCAGTCTGCTCAAGTATGCGTGTAAGGTACTGCTTCTTGAATACGGAAAGAGCGGTCTTTAGGGTCCTGTCCTCCGTGTTTATCAGGTCCTCCACAGATGAATGAACCATATCGCCGTAGGAATCTCTGTCATCGGAATCAGGAAGGGGAAGCCTTAAGTCCATCATCTGAATCAAAGGTCCCTGTCCCAAAATGCATGCCCTTTCTATTGAATTTTCCAGTTCCCGCACGTTTCCCGGCCATGAATATGTATAAAGCGCCTTGCTTGCCGCGGAAGAAAAACCCTGGAAATTCTTTTTCATCTCATTGCTGTATTTTTGGAGGAAGAAATTAGCAAGAGGTTCTATATCGTCTTTTCTTCGTCTTAGCGGAGGTATGTTAAGAGGAAGGACATTCAGGCGGTAATAAAGGTCATCGCGGAACGTCTTGTTCTTTACCATTTCCTCAAGATTGCGGTTTGTGGCGGCAATAATCCTTACGTCAACTGATATTGTCTCGCTGGAACCAACACGCTCAAATTTCTTTTCCTGAATAACACGCAGGAGTTTGGCCTGAAGGTCCAGAGGCATTTCTCCTATCTCATCCAGAAACAGGGTACCGCCATCTGCCATCTCAAAGCGTCCCACCCTCGAAGAATTGGCATTTGTATATGCCCCCTTTACATGACCGAAAAGTTCACTTTCCAACAAGGTTGGGGATAATGCGGCACAACTGACACGGACAAAAGGCTGATTCCTCCTGTCGCTCTTTAAATGAAGCTGTTCCGCAAACAGTTCTTTTCCGACACCACTTTCACCTATGATCAACACAGAAGAAGATGTTTTTGCAACTTCCTCAACAACTTTCAGTATATCCAAAATGATGGGGCTTTTTCCAACAAAAGTATGATAGTCTTTTCCCTGACTTACGGCATCCTGAAGGACTACAATGCTGTCTTTCGTCTTGCTGTATAAATGTGCGTTCTGATATGCAACACCGGCCTGATTACCGAACAGCTCAAGTATTGCAAGATCTTCCTCATCAAAATCACGGAAATCCGTTTTGTTAAGTACCTCGATTACGCCGACACATTCATTTCCAACATGCATCGGAAAAGCAATCATGTTGCGTGTGATGTAATTTGTGCGCTCTTGAACCAAAGAATTGAACCTGCGGTCATGACGGACATCATTTACGATTACCGCCTGATTGTGGCTAACGACCCATCCTGCGATGCTGTTTTTAGATACAGTGATGTTTTTAGCCTCAGCACCTTTAGGTCCCAAGGCCACCATGAATTTCAGGGAATCGTCTTGATTGTTGACTAATAAAACGGAAGAAGACTCACACTGAACCAAACACATTACAGATTCCAAAATTGAAACCAACAATGCATTTGAATCAGTGTAATTAGAATTCACAGAGGTGGTTATTTCAACGAGTGCCTTGAGCCTCTCTATACCGATTGACGTTACTTCACCCATTGAACACCACTGTTATTTATTTTGTTCTTTTAAGCTGTCGCCTATTGTGTAAGCACCATCATCGTCGTTGTTGCCAGACATATACTGTGATATCTCTGCGCGAGCCTGGGCTTTCTTGTATTCCTTGACGGAGAATGCAACCTTTTCCTTGTCTACATCGATGTTAACGACATAAACGTTTACCTTGTCTCCGACATTATACTTCTTGATAGCTTCCTCAAACGGAACTTCACGGTTGTCGCTGAGGTTTGCCTTGTTAACAAGACCTTCGATTCCGCTAGGAGCCTTTACGAAGATACCAAAGTCAGTGATGCTTGATACCTCGCCTTCAAGTGTGCTGCCCGGACGATATTCTTCAGCAAACTTAACCCATGGGTTGTCTGTAAGCTGCTTTACGCCGATGCGGATCCTGTGGTTCTCCGGATCACATTCAAGGATGACACCCTCAAGTTCCTGTTCAACTTTAATCTCACTGCCAGGATGCTTAACCTTCTTTGTCCAAGAGAGGTCTTCGCCTGCAAGGAATGCGTCAATGCCTTCTTCAAGCTGAATGAATGCACCGCTGTTTGTAATCTTTACAACCTTGCCCTTTACCTTGGTGTCTACAGGATACTTTTCTGCAATTGTATCCCATGGATTTTCGGTGACCTGCTTGAGACCCAAAGATACACGGCCGGCCTGAATGTCATAGCCAAGGATCATGCACTGAACCTCGTCACCTTCCTTTACCATGTCTGAAGGCTTGTTTATTTTCTTTGTCCAGCTGAATTCAGAAATGTGGGCAAGACCCTCAATTCCTTCTTCAAGCTCGATGAATGCACCGAATTCTGTAAGCTTGGTTACCTTTCCGCTTACGATGTCATTTACGTGATACCTTTCTTCAAAGTGTACCCACGGATCTTCTGAGAAATGCTTGAGTGAAAGATTGATCCTCTTTCCTTCCGGATCAAGACGGATAACCTTGAGCTCGATTTCCTGTCCCTTCTTAACGAAATCCTTTGGACGTGTTACGTGACCCCAGCTCATGTCATTGATGTGCAAGAGACCATCAAATCCGCCAAGATCAATAAAGGCACCGAAACTTGTAAATGACTTTACAGTTCCCTTTACTGTATCTCCGATCTTTACCTCGCTGAAGAATTTGTCGCGGTTTACGTCGATGAGTTCTTCAAGATACTTGCGGCGGTTTACTACAACATTGCGCTTTTTGTTTGTGAAAAGGCGCTCGATATAGAACTTGCCCTTAAGACCAAGGAGTTTTTCTTCTTTTTCTACTTTCTGGCTGTCGGCCTGGCTTATTGGAAGGAATGCTGAGATTCCACCACCAAGATCGACCATATATCCGCCCTTTGTCAAAGAAACAATTGTTCCGTCAACAGGCTTCTTTTCTTTATAAGCAATATTGAATTCTTCCCACAGGCGCTTTTCGTCTGCCATGAGCTTTGAGATTTCTGGGAGGCCGTCTCTTCCTGATGGGTTCTTGAGGTATACAGTAATCTTATCACCGACACCTGGCACTCTGTCGCCAAACTCTGAAATACGCAGCTGACCATCCCGTCCTGTACCGATGTCAACAAAAACTGTGTCGTCACGTACTTCAACAACGGTACCCTCTACGTTACCGCCTTCCACGGATTCCATTTGATTGATAGATGCTTCTAATTGTGCGTGAATGTTGCTTGAATCCTGAGCTTCATTCATTTCCACTTCCTTCTGTTCCATATAATAACCCTTAAGTGTTAAATTTGACATTATTATCTCACAAACCTCATTTATGGTCAAGTCCGAAGTGTCAATATATACTGCATCTTCTGCTTTTTTTAACGACCCTTCAACCTTGTTTTTATCCTGCCTGTCACGCTCGATTATGGCCTGTTTTATCTCTTCCAGGGAAAGATTGCTTACTCCCTGGTCATAGCGTCTTTTGGCCTGAACATCTATACTGGCGTCAAGATAAAATTTACATTCTGCATTGGGGAAAACCACGGTTGTCATGTCGCGGCCCTCGCAGATAATGCTGAGTTTCTTAACGATTTCCCTCATCCTGTCGTTTACAAGATGGCGTATTGCAACTATCGACGATACTTTTGATACCGCAGCGTCAACCTTATCCTGATGCAGCAGGTCATCAACATCCTTTCCGTTGACATACAGGCGTGCATCTATATAATCCAGCTTGAGTCCTGAGGCAAAATCCAGAACAGCCTTTTCGTCATCAATGCTTATACCTGCATCCAGCAGATAGAGAGTTATACCCCGGTAAAAACTGCCGCTGTTCAAATAGACTATTCCCAGTCTTTTTGCAATTTCATGAGCAACTGTGCTTTTTCCTGTTCCTGCCGGTCCGTCAATAGCTATAACCATATATACCATCCTTTTTTTCTGTATGATTGCATAGTGATTTCAATGTCTTGATTTCATGGGCGGTCAAATCCCTGAATTGTCCCTGTGCCAAATCTCCGATTGAGACGGAGCCAATACGTACACGGGTCAAACTTTTTATTCCTATTTCACGGGACTCAAACACACGCCTTATCTCACGGTTTTTGCCTTCCACAAGGACAATGCGCATTTTCCTTGAATTGAGTTCCTGGGCATCCTTGCATCTGTAGAATACATTGTCCACCCTGACCCCATGCATAAAATCCTGTGCAAGATTTCTTGGAAGTGGAAGACTTGTTTCCACGATGTACTCTTTCTCCAGTTCTGCGGAGGGATGTGAAAGAAGGGCTGCAAAATCGCCGTCGTTTGTAAAGATAATCAAGCCTGTGGAGAACATGTCCAAACGGCCTACATTATAAAGGCGCTCGCTGTATGCTTCCTTCAGGAGGTCTGATGCTATGGGACGTCCCTTTTCGTCGGAAAGTGAACATACATAACCTGCGGGCTTGTTTAAAAGAACATAACGTTTTTCTGCCTCAAACTGAATGGGCTTTGAATCAACGCAAACCTTGTCCTTTAGGGTAACCTTGGTTCCAGGAACAGTTACTGTCACTCCGTTTACGCTTACCCTTCCCTCTGCAATGATAGTTTCACTGGCACGCCTGCTTGCAACCCCGCACAGAGCCATATAATGCTGGAGGCGCCATTCGTTTTTTCCGCTGTTTTCGTTTTGACTATCTGGCAAGATCGAACCTCTCGCTTTCTTTTTCGTCCAGCTGCGGCAAATCTGCTATGCTCTGCAAATGGAAGAATTCAAGGAATTCCTTTGTTGTTCCATAAAGAACGGGTTTTCCGGGAATGTCCTTTTTTCCTACTTCCTTGATGAACTTGCGGTCCAAAAGCACCCTCATCATGTTGTCTGCGTTAACGTGCCTTATGCTTTCTATCTCCGCCCTTGTAATCGGCTGGCTGTATGCAATTATGGAAAGGGTTTCTATGGCAGCCTTGCTCAAGCGGCCCTCGTTTTTCTTTCCGTAGCGTTCCTTTACAAGATCAAATGAATCCTTTTTTGGAGTAAGTATCCATCCGCCTATGATTTGTGAAAGCTCTATTCCCGAATCTGCATTTGAGTATTTCTCTTTAAGACGTTCAATACATTCGTTTACCACATCTTCCGAGAACTGCGTGATTTTTGCAAGGTTTTCGACAGGCTGCGGTTCACTTTCCAGAAAGAGTACGGTTTCCAAAAGTGCGGTTTCGCTGTCCAGATTAAGGTTTTCGCGTCTGGCTTCAAGCCTTTCATCTTCCTCTTCGTCCGAACGGTCTTCTTCCAGATCTGGGTTTCCGGTACTTTCTTCCCCGGCATTTGATTCTTCTTTATTTTCTGGGTTCTCTGCTTTCTCTTCGTCTGCTGCGGGAGATTGAGTTTCTTCACTTTTTGTTTCTTCTTGTTTTTCCTGTTCCTGAACATCCTGCTCAAGAACAGTGTTTTCCTGAACAGTCTGTTCTGTCTCTGTGGTATCCTGTGCTTCTATGCTGCCACTTTCTTCTTGCATATCTTTATGTCTCCAAACATCCTGTTTTGATATATGTCCGCGATTTTCATCTTGACGGCATCTAAGATTGCCATAAAAGCACATATTACGTCAAGTTCATTTCCACGGCGTGTTATCAGGTCGGTGAACATGCATTCCCCGTTTTTTTCAAGGAGCTCGTTCATCAGAGTAATTTTCTCGTTTGGCGTAATCTCCTCCTTCATGTTAAGGATGCGTTCGTCCGGGTTTACATTGGTAAGGTTCCGGAAAATCTTCTGCATGTCCTGAAGGAGCTGCCATGTATCCATCTTTTCCCACTGGGTTTCATCGTCCTCAAATGGCAAGATGCGTTCTATCTTTTTGCGTTCAAAACTCCACTCGCTCTGTTCTTCCTGCTCTTCCATAAGTTCGGAAAGCTTCTTGAACCTCTGGTATTCAATCAACTGCTCAACAAGTTCCTCACGCGGGTCTTCCATGCTCTCGTCATCATCATACTTTACTTCAACAGGTAAAAGCATGCGGCTCTTTATGCACACAAGTTTGGCAGCCCACAGGTAAAACTCGCTCAAATCCTGAAGGTTCAGTTCCACCGCATAGTCAAGATAATCCAGAAACTGTTCGGTTATCTCCGCAATCGGAATGTCATAAATGTTTATCTTGTTTTCACGAATCAAGCTCCACAATAAATCAAGCGGGCCTTCAAAGTTTCCTGCCGTATATTTTCTTGATGGGGCTCCGTTTTCTGTTTCTTCCATTTCTTTTGCCTCTATGCTGATATTGAACCTATTTTAGCCTGACAGTTTCTACAAGTTTCCTAAAGTCACCCTCGCACATGCACAGATCAATTTTCTGATCCGCAAGCGATTCCAGCTTTTCCCTATAAAAACCTTTTGGCCATATATTAACATCGGCATTTTTATTCAAAATATCAAGCAGGGGACGCAAAACAAATGCCCTTTCGGTCATCCTCTCGTGAGGGACAACAAGGTCATCCTGAACGATGTGGCGTCTGGCAAACAGTTCTATGTCGATATCCAGAGGCCTTGGTCCGTTCCTTATTTCCTTTTCCCTGTCCCTTCCAAATTCCGCCTCAAGTGAATGAATGGCGTTTAGAAGTGACCTGGGAGAACCTTCATAACGACCTGCAACCACCATGTTGTAAAAGTCGTCCTGATCGGTCACATACATGGCAGCAGTCCTGTATACCGCAGAAAACCTCATGGAAGCGATAAACCTGGACAGGCTGACGCATGCACTCGCAAGAAGCCCGGGACCATTAAGGCCGTTGAATTCCCTGTTGGTTCCAAGCCCCAGCGCCACCAGATGACTCAAAAAAGTTCCTCCGGCACAAGTTTGTCAGAAGAAGCAGCCTTTGCAAGAGAAGCAGTTTTTGAGCTTGCCTTTGGAGCAGCCTTTTTCTCGGGAGCGGGAGTTGCCGCAGCAGCCTGAGGAGCTGAAATTGGCTTTACCCCTTCGTCCGTTGGAGCGCCACCCGTACCGACACCTTTTGCGCGCATCTGCTTTTCATATTCACGGATCTGCTCGTCTGTTACAACCTCTCCCTCTTTTGTGCGTAGAACCTGACCCGGGAACAGCTTATCCCTTAACGCATGTTCAAGCTCAAGCCTGTAATCCGGATTTGTTTCTATAAAGTTGACGGCATTTTCCTTTCCCTGTCCGACCTTTTCTTCTCCACGGGTATACCATGCGCCCCTCTTGTCGATAAGGCCGTGCTTTACAGCGGAATCCAAAAGTGAAGCCGATGCGGAAACACCCTTTCCGAAATATATGTCAAGCTCAACCTTGCGGAATGGAGGAGCAACCTTGTTCTTTACGATCTTTACGCGGACACGGTTACCAAGGGCATCCTCATCACCCTTGCCTTCAATTGTCTCTATGCGGCGGATCTCAAGACGTATTGATGAATAGAACTTGAGTGCGTTACCACCTGTTGTTGTCTCCGGGTTTCCGAACATGACACCGATTTTCATGCGGATCTGGTTGATGAAAACGATCGTACACTTGCTCTTTCCCACGATGGCGGTAAGCTTGCGGAGTGCCTGGCTCATGAGGCGGGCCTGAACACCCATCACGGAGTCACCCATCTCACCGTCGATTTCCTTTTGCGGAACAAGGGCGGCAACGGAGTCAATTACGATAATGTCCACTGCTCCTGAACGCACAAGATTTTCACAGATTTCAAGGGCCTGCTCACCGGTATCCGGCTGGGACACCCAAAGTTCATCAATATTTACACCCAGATTTTTTGCATAAACTGGATCAAGCGCATGTTCGGCATCAATAAAGGCTGCAATGCCGCCAAGCTTCTGAGCCTCTGCAACCGCATGAAGTGCCAGAGTTGTCTTACCGGAACTTTCAGGACCATACATTTCGATAATACGGCCACGTGGATAACCACCAACGCCCAAAGCCTCATCAAGAAGGATTGAACCTGAAGGAATGACATCCACTCCGGATGTATCTGTCTGGGTCCCCAATTTCATGAGGGATCCGCTTCCGAACTGTTTTTCTATCTGAAGACGAGCCGCCTCCAGAGCCTTGAGTTTCTCCGACATTTCTGCCGGAACTTTTTCTTCTGCCATTTTTGCCACCTTTTCCTCCCACAATGTATCATAGGCCAACAGCTTGTATTATCGCCTACACCTTTATACTGGTGTAAAATTTTGCATTTTTAACAAAAATATCCGAATAAATTTAAAAAAAATCCATATATTTTTAAATTTATCACTAAACATAATACTAGTTTATAGAGAAACCGTAACTATTATACAAAAATGCATGGATTTTGACAACTTCAAAATGAAGCGAAAAGTAGATTGTCACGGGGTTTCATTACTGGGCTGGAGAAAAATTTCTGTTTTCCTTAATCTTCAAATTTGCCGCTTACAGGCTGATAGATTGATCTTCCATCAAGATAGATTTTTCCACCGACTTCACTTACTACACCAAGGATGCGGATAGGCCTGTCTGTGTTTACAGGGCTTACGTTCTCCGGGCGGAATATCACGTTCACGGCACCTTCAAGATGCTTGCTGTTCTCATAGCCTACAAGCAGGGTGCAATACCAAGAGCCGTCATCAGCGTTTCCGGGATCTGCAATTGCACCAGTCCATGAAACAAAACATCCGTCATAGAGTATATGATCGCCTTCAACTTTCTCGTATGAATAATTGTCTTTTTCCTGCAGCTTGTCAAAAGTGATGTCATCAGAAAGATATGACTTTAAGATTATGGCCTTTTGCTTGATGGAGGGTGAGGCATTGCTGTTTATGAGGCGGTTTATTTCCACACGTGCCGGATTGTCCCGGTGTTCCTGCCAGTACATGACTGCATCCTCGTAGCTTGAATTGATGGTATCATTGTCAAGGATGTAATGCACTGCGGCTGTAGAAAGATCCTCTGACACCGCATTTTTCTTTTCTCCGCTTGTAAGCTTTTGGGCAGAAAGGTCACCACGAGGTCCGTTATACTTTACTTTCTCGCGTGGCCAGAAAATGATGAAAAGGGAAACGACAATTCCAATCAAAAGGCCAACCATAACACAATTGCGAATTACAAGAGGGTTGATTCCTATTGGCGGATAAAAGTCCTTTATCTTGCCGTTTGACTTAAGCTTTTGTATCTCGGAAAAGTTCCTTGCGTTTTTCTTTATGAATTCCAGGGCATTAAGGGCTACTTCGTTATTGGGATCTATGTCTTTTGCATTTAGGTAATACTGAAGTGCATGCGTGATGTCCCCGCGCCTAAGGTAAATCGCCCCCTGTCCTATGAGGAGCTCGGTATTGTTGATTTTTACTTCACGGGCAAGATTGTAATATTTTGCCGCCTCTCCGTCATATCCCAAATACAGGAATGAAGTTCCCAGCGCAAGATAATACTCAAAGCTGCCTTTGTAGTTTTCAGCATATGACTCAAGAAGACGTGTTGCAAAACCAAAACGCCTTTGACTCATAAGAAGTCTTGCCTGCTGTATAACCGTTTGTCCCATACCCTAAAACCTTAAAAACCCCGGAGTTTCTCCATTACAGAATCAATTTCTGCATTAAGGAATTCAAGTTCAGCATCATTCACCTGGTCGCTGTTTTCTATTTCTGCAATGTGGTCAAGCAAAAGCTGAATGTATTCCATGTCAATCTCATCTGAATCACCATATTTTACATTGTTGCCGCTTGAATTTCCAGTACTTGAAATGGGTTTTTGCTCAAAATCTTTTGAACCGGCCTGTTTTGCGGCTGTAGGAACGTTGGAGAATGACATTGAAGAATCATTCCAGTAAGTGTTCTCGGGGTCAACAACAGAAGGCATGTTCTCCCAGTACCATGTCTGAATGTCTGCGTCTGACAGTTCGATTGGCTTTGGTGCCTCAGATGAACTCAACAGCTTTGTCGGATGATCAGGAAGAAGTGCTACACTTCCCTCGTCCAATTGCTTGATGAAATTTTCTCCGGCAGGTTCAATTCCACCTGTAGAGCATGAGATATAGAAAGTGTAGGCTTCAACTTGATACGGATCCACTGTTGCAGGTTTCCAGTTAATGCCTATTCCCGAATTATTGTAAGAAGATGCAGAGTTATATCCCTTTGCCTCATCAATTGTAGGCTTCCACAATTCTGATGTAATCTTGTTTTTTGAGGCAAGAGTTACGGTCTCTGGTGTTCCAAGTCTCTGGCTTGAAAGAATGAAGCGTATGGCGGCATTTGCATTCTCTGAATTAACCCATTGCTCGTCATAAAAAGCCGTATACTGTTTTTCCCTGTTGACTTTTCCAAGTGTCTTTGTTGAAAAATGAGTTCCGTCTGCTTCTCCAAGATATGTGTCAAAGATTCCCTTTACTGCAATAGTTTTTGTCGTCTTGGCAAGGTTTATCGTATAAAGGGTTACACGAAGCATGTCCACACGCGTTGATGTTGCAATAGATGGCATGAAGCTGAAATCTACTATGAGCTGTGCCTTGTTTCCCACCTGGTAGACCATCTGTCCTCCATAAGGGGTTCTGCGGGCCTCGGTTTTAATTCCGTTTCTTTTTGTAAGTATGTAGTTTCTTCCGTCAATCTGAATGACAAAATATGATGCAGTAAGTGACTCATGGGTTGAGATCAACGGGATTTCTCCGCCACTCTCCGGAATGGCAAAAATGCAAAAACCACCGGTTCTTCCGTCAAGTTCTATCATCATGTCACCGTTCTGGAGCGTAAAATGTTTTTCCGGAATGTAAATCCATCCAGTATACGGATCATTTGTTATCTTGCTGCGTTTCTTAGACTCGCTGTCGCCTTTAAGGTTTGCCTTGGTCCTGAGTTTGGAAGGATCCTTTTTTGGCTGTTCCTGTTTTTCTTCCTGAACAGTGGCCTTGTCCTCTTGAACTGAAGAATTAGAATCAGGGAGTGCTGCCGAAGCGGTTTGAGAAGCCGCATTGACGGTAAAAAGCAAGGTTCCAATTATGACTGCTATTACAAGTTTAATCAGTTTTCTCATATTCCAATCTCCCGTTTATCTTGTCTTTTTCTTTTTGGCATCCAAAAGTACCTGAACCCATGAGGCCTTTGCCTTAAGTGAATCAAGCGCGCTGTTGGATGTTGAGCTTTGGCTCTGACCTGAGGCTTTGCGTTCTGCTTCCATCTGCCGGAGTCTGTCTATCTTGTCCTGAAGCTGCTGTTTTGAAGCATCTGCATTCGTCTTGTTTATCTGGCTCTGTGCGTCTGCATTTGCCCTGTCTATCTGGTTTTGTGCATTTGTATTTGCCTGGTCAATCTGATTCTGGGCATTTGAGTTTGCACGGTCTATCTGGTTCTGTGCGTTGGCATTTGCTCGGTTTATCTGATTCTGTGCATTGGCATTTGCACGGTCAATCTCGGCCTGTGCGTCTGCATTTGCTCGGTCTATCTGATTCTGGGCGTTGGCATTTGCCCTTTCTATCTCTGCACGTGCATTGTCGTTTGCCCTCTGAATCTGGCTTTGAGCGTTGGCATTCGTCCTGTCGATTTCCGCCTGTGCATTTTTACGTGCCATATCTATCTGCATGAGTGCATCAAGCCTTGCCTGCTCTGCATCCTGCTTTGCCTTGGCCTGTGCCCTTTCCGCATCATTGGTTGCCTGTTCTGCCTCGCGTTTTGCATCATCAACTGCCTTCTGGGCTTCCTTTAAGCGGGCTTCCGCTTCCTCATTGCTGCGTGCAATCTGTGCGTCCGCCTCTGCCTGCGCCTCTTTTCTTGCCTGTTCAATCTGCATGAGTGCGTCAAGCTGTGCCTGTTCTGCCTTGGCCTGAGCCTCTGCCTGCGCCCTCTCTGCCTCTGTGCCGGCTTCCTCTGCCTTTCTCTGGGCTTCCTCAAGTGCAAGGCGTGCTTCCTCTATCTGCCTTTCTGTCTCTGCATTGTTTCTTTCGATTTCTGCCTCTGCTTCCGCACGGGCCTTTTCGTTTGCCTTTTGAATTTCTTCCTGAGCCTTTTGGCGTTCTGCTTCGATTTGTGCAAGTGCCTCTGCCTGTGCCTTTATTGCCTCTTCCTGAGCCTTAAGGCGTTCAGCTTCTATCTGAGCAAGGGATTCCTGCTTTGCCTTTTCCGCTTCTTCCTGACTCTTGCGTCTTTCTTCCTCGATTTGAGCCAGCGCATCCTTTTGGGCCTGCTCTGCCTGTTCCTGGGCCTTGAGCCTTTCTTCCTCTATCTGTGCAAGTGCCTGAGCCTGGGCCTGTTCCGCCTGCTCCTGTGCCTTTAGTCTTTCTTCCTCTATCTGTGCAAGGGCATCAAGACGTGCCTGTTCAGCCTGTCGTGCCGCTTCTTCCGCCTTCTGACGTTCTTCCTGGGCCTTGAGCCTTTCTTCTTCTGCCTGACGTTCAGCTTCCGCCGTCTTTTGCCTTTCTTCTTCCAACTGGGCCTGGGCTGCCTGTTCTGCTAGCTGGGCCTGTTCTTCCGCTCGCTTTCGTTCTTCCTCTATCTGCAGCAAAGCATCAAGCTGGGCCTGTTCTGCCTGGGCCTGAGCCTCAAGACGTACCCTTTCTGCCTCTGATCCTGCCTGTTCCGCTGCAAGCCTTGCTTCTTCCGCAGCCCTACGTGCCTCTTCAATTTTACGTTCGGCTTCCTCTGCATCAGACCTGGCTTCAAGCTGTGCAAGCTCTATCTGTTCCTGGGCATCCTTTTGTGCCTTTTCAATCTGTTCAAGTGCATCCGCCTGAGTCAATGCAAGCTGTCTTTCTGCCTCAAGCAATTCAGCCTGTTTTTTCTCCGCCTCTTCCTCAAGCTGCCTGATCCTGTCCTGGGCTTCCTTTAACTGAAGTGCGAGCATGTCCGCTTCCTTTTGCTTAAGGGAAAGCTCGTCATCACCGTCTTCCAGTTCCTTTATCCTGTCTTCCGCCTCTTTTAGCTTGAGTGCAAGATCTTCGCCATCTTCAGAACCTGCCGACCTTAACAGGCGCTCATAATTGTCCCTTGAGCTAAGGTATTCCTCTCCCGTCATCTTAAGGAGGTACAGGAGTTTTTCCTCACGTTCCTTTTGCTTTAATTCCTCAAGCCTTCTTTCTGCCTCGGGAACCTTGCTGTCTTCGGGATATTGGGTTACAACCTGATTGTAAAGTGCGGCGGCGGCCTCAAAGTCATAGTCGCTGTAAAAACATTCTGCCATCCAGAAAAGGGATGACGGATACATGGGATTGTCGGGATAACGGTGGCAAAAATCACTTAAGGTGCGTACTGAATCCTCGTTTTGGCCGTTATAATGCTGGGCCCGTCCTTTTTGATATACGACAAAAGACAAAAGATCGCTTCTGGGAAACTGACGTTCAAAATAGTTGCAGTCAGAAATTACGGAGTCATAGTCTCCAAGAGACATCTCGCTCATGATGAGCATGTACCAGATGTTGTCCGTATTGTTCTTGGGTTCTGTTACCGCCCTGTGCAAAAAAATTGAGGCTGAAGTCCAGTCCTGTTTCCTGTATGCCTCGTAGCCGTTCTGCAGGGCATCCTGAGTATAAACCGAAGTCGTCTGACTGGCCGTACCCTGAGCAAATGAAGCCGTGACTGTTGCAAAACACAGCAAAAGAGTTGCTAATCTGTAATAAAGTCCCCTCATGCCTTCCATGTAAGAGTCCCCCGAAAGAAAGATGAACCGGAAACTACAATATCAGTTCCTGCATCCAACACGGAGGATAAGGTTGTCTCGTTAACACCGCCATCAACAGAAATCAGATAGTTATAGCTTTTCTCTTTCTGTATATCGGCAAGTTTTTTCACTTTGTCAACAGTATATGGAATAAGTTTTTGACCGCCCCACCCTGGATTCACGGTCATTACAAGGACAATGTCCACAAGCGGAAGCAGTTCCTCCAAAACCGAGACGGGAGTTGAAGGACAAATGGCTATTCCAGGCTTTTTGCCAAGCTCACGGATTTTCTGAATGCACAGGTCCGCATGGTTTGTAGCCTCGTAGTGGAAGGTGATGTAATCCGCACCGGCTTCTGCAAATGATGCTATGCTGAATTCCGGGTTTTGCACCATCAGGTGTACGTCAAACGGGAGTTTTGTTATTGAACGTATGGAAGATATGACCGGCTGGCCAAATGTCACAGGAGGAACAAAATGACCGTCCATAACGTCGATATGGACAAAATTTCCCCCACCATCTTCAATTTTCTTAATATCATCGCCCAAATGGCTGAAATCCGCCGCCAAAATCGACGGAGAAAGTAAAGCGTGTTTCATGCCTAAAATGATAGAATAAAAGGCATTTTGAATCAAGTACGTTTTGGGAAGTTGAAAGTTGAAAGTTGAAAGTTGAAAGTTGAAAGATAGACGGGAGCTTATCAAAAACGGGATTTCTGCCGATATATAATTGGATAATTGTATCCGCGGTAATCATATATCGGTATTATGCTGGCTTCCCAAGCCCGACAGGCGGGTTCGACTCCCGTTTACCGCTTATGGCAAAGAAAAACCAATTACCAGTGGCAAGGGCGTTCACTGCGTTTTCAGAGAAATTTTCCCGCTCGTTCCAGTCCAGGGACAATTCACGCCCGAATATTGTCCACGAAGATGAAATCATCCAGAAAAAATTTGATGCAAAAGAAGCAGAATACAGGGCATCAATTATTGCAAAGTACCAGGGATATTCAGACCCGTATCACACTTATGGGAAAAAATCAGCAGAAGCGCAGGCAATCGCAGAGGACGAGGCAAACCTTGTTAAGGCATACTCGCTTTTCAAGGCGGTCCGTGAGGCAAACCTTAGCATAGGAGATTTGTCAACCTTCATAAACGTAAAGGAAATTCAAAGTCCGCTTACAGAACGAGAATGCTATACAATCGGGAAGAATTTCATTTACCTTCAATGCTGGCTCATCTACGAACAGGGTGCAAGGGATTTTATTCCTGAACTGGAAGAAATTGAGGAGGACATGCAGACGACCTATCACCTGCATTTTGTACCGCTAAAGAACTATGAATTCAACTATAAGGACAAGGAAGTCATAGCAATAATCGAAAGCGTGTATCATCCCTCCAACAAAAAATAGGCTAACGCTTAAGCAGAGTTCCATCCACAATCACATGTTTTTTGTCTTTCCATTCAACCGGATACGGGAAAGAAGACGCATAATGACCGCTGGTAAACAGAATCGCCTCACTTGTATTAATCACATAGTAAACCTGAATTGAATCTTCTCCAAGTGTAATCGTAAGTACATGGGTTTTCTTGTCAAACAGGAACTCTACTTTTCCGTTGTCGTCAGTTGCGCTGTAAAGGCCGTCCAGATCCTCCAGGCGGTTAACCTTTTTTCCCTTTGCATAAATCTCGCTGCCGTAAAAATCAATTGTAAAGCCGTTTGTTCCTGGTGCTATTGAAAAACTGCTTCCGTCATCTGTCTCCAGTACGCCGGTTGTGATGAGCGAAAAATCACCCTTGCTGGAAGAATTGTCTCCGCGTGCAAAATAGGTCCCCTTTTTTGTGTTGAACTGAATGGTTGAATCATCGGGAAACTTCCACTTGCCGTCCAGACTGTAATCAGCTGAACATGAAAATAAAACTACGCAAAGAAAAATGCATGCGGATAAGGCAAAGGATTTTGTTAAAGATTTATACATATGCAACTCCGAGATTTGACATATCTATTTATCGGATAAAAAATTGCCATACAGTATAACTTGCAAAAAAATAATTACAAAAAAGTCAGTCTTCGTTAACCAGTTCTTGTGCAGCATCAATACAGATTTTCTGATAATTGAAAAACAGCCTGCGTTTTCCAGAGGGGAACGTTTCCATATTGAATGCCCTCTTCAGATATTTGCGGTCCTGGCTTATGCCACAATTATATGCCGCAGAAAGATAGGATATTCTGGAATTCAAGTCATCGGAAGCAAGGGAAAGCACTTCCACCTCATAGTCGATGAATGCCTTAAGGTATTCAAGCTGAATGGATCTGTCGTTAAGGCGCATGATTCGGTCTCTTCGGGCCTGCACGGTTGAAACATCCCCACCAAAGCTGATTGCCGCATATTTTTTCCGCAGTTGAGGATTTAGTGAAATGATTTTTTCAACCTGAATGGCAAATACCGGCTTCATCTGGAATTCTCCGATAGAAAAACCGTCGCTTTCTTCTGTGGTAACTGCCAGCACTTCGTTAAAGAGGGATTCAATTTCGTTTTGAAACGACCTGTAGCGCATGAGTTCCGGAAAGACTATTGAAGCAGCTTCCAGAGCATAGGGATAATCCTGCTCTTTTAATTCAGAGAGGATTTCCCCTGCCGTAGAAAGTGCAAACTTATAATCCTGTTTCCTTTCCTTCTTGAAATAATTTAAAGGGCTTTCCCCCTCCCTTAGGGTAAGAGCCCAGATGAATGAGGAGGATATCAGCAGTACGAAAATTATTGCCGCAAACCTTCGCATAAGATGTCCTCCTGCAACAGCGATTTCATGCAATCTGATTCAAGGCGCTTACAACGGCATCGATACCTGCACGGCCGACGTTGGTTGATTTACCCACGCCCCAGTAATCGTTTCCGTCTTCGCATGTAATCTGAACATAGGCGATGGCACTTGTGTTGTTTCCTGTACCCACGCTGTGCTCATGGAATGCCGTAATGCTGAACCTTGGAGCCGGTGTCTGAGAAAGTGCGTTTGAGAAAGCATCCAGAGGTCCGTTGCCTTTTTCTCCGATGGAAATCTGCTCGCCCTTCCAGTTGACTACAGCACGGCATAGGGTTGTCTCCACGATTTCCGCTTCCTTCTTTCCTTCCACATGGGTTTCCGACAAATCCACAATCGAAAGGTTCTTGTCCGCCTTGAGCCATTGCTTTTCAAACAGGTCGTAGATTTCTTCCGCACGGAGTTCACGCTGTGCAGCATCAGCCGCATTTTTGACCACGGCACCAACAACCGGATGCATGGCCTTTGGAATAGAAAGACCGTATTTTTCCTCCAGGATGAATGCAGAGCCGCCCTTTCCTGACTGACTGTTGATTCTGATGATGCCCTCGTACTGGCGACCAATGTCATGCGGATCGATCAGGAGGTATGGGACATCCCACAAATCGTTCTTGTCCATCTTTGCCCTTGCAGCCATGCCCTTTCTGATTGCATCCTGATGGCTTCCGCTGAATGCAGTAAATACAAGCTCGCCCGCATAAGGTGTTCTTGGAGGAATTTCCATTTCGGTGTACTGGCAGTATTTTTCAGCAATGTCAACGATGTTGCGCAAATCAAGCTCCGGATCCACACCCTGACTGAACATGTTGAGCGCCACGGTGACCACATCCAGGTTTCCTGTCCTTTCTCCATTTCCAAAGATGCAGCCTTCCACCCTGTCCGCTCCAGCCAAAAGGCCAAGCTCTGCAGATGCAACACCTGTTCCACGGTCGTTGTGGCAGTGCGTGCTGATTAAAACAGAATCGCGGTTTGTGATGTGGGAAGAAAAATATTCAATCTGATCCGCATACACGTTTGGTGTTGAACATTCAACTGTTGTAGGCAGGTTCAGGATAATCTTGTTGTCAGGAGAACATCCCCATTCATTTTTTACGGCTTCACAGATTTCAACAGCATAATCAATTTCCGTCATTGAAAAACTTTCAGGAGAATATTCAAGACGGATGCGCTTTTTGTCTTCTTCCGTCAGGCAACTCTTGATGCACTTTACGCCGTCAATCGCAATCTGCTTGATCTCTTCCTTGTTTTTGTTGAAGGTATATTTCCTCTGTGCTGGAGAAGTTGAATTGTAAATGTGGAATATTGCCTTTGGCACACCCTTGAGGCATTCCATTGTCTTTTTAACGAGCTGTTCGCGGGCCTGGCACAAAACCTGAATCGTAACATCATCAGGAATGCGGTTCTCTTCTATCAGGCGGCGGATGAATTCATATTCGGTATCACTTGCGGCAGGGAATCCAACCTCTATCTCCTTGAATCCAATCTTTACAAGCAGGTCAAAGAAAGAAAGCTTTGTTTCAATTCCCATAGGATTGACAAGGGCCTGGTTTCCGTCGCGCAAATCAACGGAACACCAAAGAGGTGCCTTTTCAATTTTCTTTGTTGGCCATACCCGGTTTTGAATCGGGATCTCTGCAATTGGGGCATACTTGCCGTTTGGATTCATAACTGACATAAAGTCCTCCTATAAAAACACAGCCGTTTGCATGACAGCCGGTCTCCATGCATGCGTCATATCACGCAATAAAAAAAGACCCGCTGCCGAAGCAACAGGCCTGTTAGTTTACCGTTTAATTACACAACTACACCAGTACCTTAGTTTCGGCATCCGCTTGAGGCATTAAGTTCTAGTAGTAGTAGTGTTCTATTCATAACAATATTTATACAATGAATGAGTGCAAAAGTCAAGAGGGGGGATCGTAATTCGTAATTCGTAATTCATAATTCGTAATTCTTAATTTCAACATCTTTTTCTTTATTGGATTTTTTCAACTTTTTATACATCATAAACAAAATTACATTCAACAATATTGAAACGAACAGTATGAGGAAATAAATGTCGGTTACAAAGCGTGCAAACTTTATCAAACCTTCATTTCTCATTTTACCATTAATAAACTTTCCTTTTTTAATTATTCCGTCTGGGTATGTATAAACACCATCACTAAAGAAATTGTTGTTATGAAAGCCACCTTCATATTTGGCACCGTCTGAAAATTCATATACGCCATAACCTTCAAGCATATCATTGACGAATTTACCCTCTGCCCTATCTCCTGTTGAATAAATTTGAATTCCTTTACCATTCCTTGCGTTATTTTTGAATTCTCCGGTATAGCAGTTTCCTGAAGGATCTTTTAAAATGCCCTTGCCGTCATACATGCCGTCTTTAAAATCACCCTCGTACGTAACGGCATTGATATATTTCATTTTACCATAACCGTCTATAATCCCGTTTTTGAATTCACCTTCATAATCATAAATGCTTGTTGTCAGCTTTCCTTTTCCTTCATAAACGCCATCAACAAACTCTCCATCGTATTTCGTTCCATTTTGTAAAGTTTGAATTCCGTGGCCATTAAACTTTCCGTCCTTGAATTCTCCTTCATAATATGTCATGCCATTTAAGGTCATCACACCATGTCCATTAAACAGACCTTTAACAATGAGTCCCTCATATACAGTTCCATCCGGCAAGCTGACGGTTTCAGCAAATGCAAAGCAAAGATTCACCAGTAGAAATAACAAAAACTTTCTTTTCATATACACCTCTTTTTCTTATGATTTTAATATCATCAAAGATATTTTTTTTCAATGCTCAAATATTTCTTTATTGAGATTTTATCTTAACCCTTTTTCATTTTCCAATAATCACTTTTTATCAGCCGGATGACTTCCTTTGAAAATGTATCATAGTTTTCGTTTCTTTTAATCAAGCGTCCGTTATAAAGGGCGTATTCTTGGTTAGGATTTTCTGAATAGGTAAAATTCATCAATTCTTTACCATCTGATTTTATGATACAAAGGCATTCAATTAAAGATTTGTAATTTTTTTCTTTTTCTAGATCTTTTACATAGACAGGTTTTTCATTCAAGACTTTATCAACATCAGTAAACTCATGCAAATCACGATAAAGCAAAATCTCCTTTTGTTCATAAGATCCATTCCGGATTGATTCTTCGCTCCTAAACTCTGTATATGTTACAGGATTGTAATAAAAGATGATTTCCAGATTGGCTGGTTGATTTTCCTTTACGAACTCTCTTACAGATCCATCTTCATACTTAATTGACATTTCTACTTTTGAAACAAAAGTTACCTTATATACGGTGTCTTTCCCTTCATCATTGATTATTATTTTCCAATTACCCCTGTCTATATATCCGCTCTTTGATTCAGGAATAGTTTTTAAATCAAATCCTTCTTCCGAGTTTAAAAACCATTCCATCGGGAAATACGAAATTACCACCTTATTATCCTTTGATATTTCAATTTTTGTTTTAATTCCAATTGAATCATCACAGGAAATCCATATTCCATTAAATTTTCTTGCGGCAGAACAGGAGAGGAAAAGAAATGACAAAAGAAACAAGCAGAAAAACTTGACACGAACAAATTGTTTTTTCATTTTTTACACTCGTTTATGATTTCTTCCAGAAACTCATTTGTTTTCCCTGAGATAAAATATTTAAGAATTTTTCTTTCTGATACATCATTTATTATAAGTAATAAATCATAATCTTCATCATTTAACAAATAGGCCCGCACCAATTCTTCTTCATTTTTACTGTATGTAATGCAAGATATTGCACGTTTATCATAGGCTTCTTTTAAAGGCTCTTCAGAGTTGTATAGTTTTATTGTCAGCAATTCATTAGATACAGTGTCCGCATAACTTCTTATATCATTTTTAGTTAAACCAGTGCACGTATAAACTAAATGATCAATTCTTTTATATAATTCACGGAACTGGCTGTAATCTTTTATACCACTTAATATGGAGTCATATTGATTTATTTTTCGTTCAAAATTTCTATATTGGATTATATAATCATTTCTTGTTAATTGCTCCCAACCATTAAGCATGGCTTCTCCACTGCTTTTTCTTACTGAAACCATATAACCAACTGTTGCTACACCATCTACAAACAAATCATCACTTATATATTCATCTTTTAAATCAAACCAAATTCTCCAAAAATAATTGACTTCATATAATCTAGGAGTTTTCATTTTGACTTCATCAAAGGCAAAGTCGTTTGGCAGAAATAATTTTGCATATTCAATGATTAAATCTTCATCAATTTTATTTTCCTTAAAATTATTAACAACTTGTTCCCTAAGCTCTGCTTTTTTATCCGTAAGATCATCTGAATAAAGAAAAGAACATATGGTAAAACTTATTAATAGTAGTATAAGCCTTTTCATAGAAAACCTCCAACAATTATTTGCAGGATTAATTATTTGCTCAGAAATTACAATACAGACTAGATGTTAAACTTGATTTCCTACACAAAAGTTTATTCTTATATTAATTTGGTGTCAAGCCTTTCTGTCCTTTTATGCGTACAGAATAAATTATTCTACATATTACCAATAGATAAGTTCGTCAATTCTGTAGCATCAAAAATAAATCTGATATTTTACCGGTTTTTTTATCCAAATAAAAAATATATTTCAAAGGATAGTCTAGCGTATCTATGATGAGGTCTTTTTCAGGTTTTTCTGACAAAAATAAAAATACAAGCCACTTATTCTTTTCATCGCTTATGCTTATTGAATAAAATGCATTATTGTCGATATTTAAAAGCTTGTTATCCAATAAGTATTGCACATAGTTTTCTGCCTGATTCTCTGTTGAATATAATTCTGATTGAATTTTTCTTTTTTTCATTTTTTTAATGCTTTCAGAGGGATTTATACTTATGAATTGTTTCTCTTGTCCCCAAATAGAAATAGTTAAAAAACAAGAAATCATCAGGATTAAAAAAGCTTTTCTTTTCATTTTGGTTTACCCCGCCAAATTCGACCAAACTTTAACTTAGATTTACTACCAAAAGTTTATTCCTATATTGACTTTGGGTCAAGCCTTTCAATCCTTTTAGCGGATGGCATCATTGTTATCTATCCGCCGTTTTCTATTATTTTCCTTGAACTGCTTAAATCTGAATTTTTTTTGTTTTCTACCTTTCTTTTCATTATTCTGTAGAAAACTAATTTATAAAATGGTATCATTTTAGAGGGTGCTAGAACACTACCCTCAAAAAAAAAATAAATGGCGAAGAACTTACTCGCCAGCAGATGGACCTGGGTCTTTCAACCAGCCCGATAATTTTATTCTGTTAT
Source organism: Treponema sp. (assembly GCA_016281495.1). Lineage (GTDB taxonomy): Bacteria > Spirochaetota > Spirochaetia > Treponematales > Treponemataceae > Treponema_D. The sequence goes on from JAEEIU010000027.1 coordinate 47,016, forward strand.
TTTTTTATCAGTTTGTCAAGTTGAGTTTATATTTATACAAAAGAATATGAATATCTAGAGAGTGAAGTCTTGGAATTTTTCATGAATTGAATCAGAAATAAGTTCTATCAAATCATTTTCAAGAGCATGAAGATTAAATGACAAGTTTTTATCTTCCGATATGTCATCTTTAAAAAGTCTCTCGTAGGAAACATTCAGAGCTTTTGCAATACTTTCAATAACTTCAAGAGATGCAGTTTTACGAGCCAGTTCTATTTGAGTCATAAAAGGAACGGAGATTCCAGCTTTTTCAGCCAATTTTTCTTGAGTCCATCCCAATCTTTTACGAAGACTCCGTATGTTCTTCCCTAATATTTCTGCTATTTCACTCATAAATACAAAATATTGCCCACAGCAACTATTGACAATTATCTATTTGCAATATTATAATTGCTAATAGCAACTTTCTATATATAATATGGAAAACAACATAAAGGAGTGAAAATATGTCCCAGATTTACAGCAGTTCAAGTGGAAGTTATTCAAATTATCTTGCAGAACGTCAGAATGATAAAATAGCGGAAGTAATAAACGCCCAGACAAAGGCTATAAATACTCAAACAGCAATGAACCTCTCTGCTGCGGCACATATAGAAACTAGCCTCAAACAAGAAATGAGGCAAATGTCTACAGGGATTAAGACAAGTATAGATAAAAACACTTATGCCTTAGTAGCATCAGCAAATATGCTGCAAACGACTTTTAGGGAAGGATTTGATTCCATCAACAATACTCTAGACTTAGGATTCACTGGCATATCGATGGATATTGGTCACATGACATCTGCCATGACAGCCGGCTTTTCAAATCTTTCAGAAAAAATGGATAATTGGGGAACTGAAATATGTGAAAAACTCGATGCAATTCATGATATAGTAAATAATCCTCTTCTTACAGCAAGTCGTGAGTTATATAGAAGAGCAGCAACAAATGCTTCCAAAAAGTTTTACGAAGAAGCCCTTGAGGATATAAAAGGTGCAGTTGAAAAGAACAAAACGGATTTTATTTCTTGGGGTCTAATGGGAAAAATTTATTTATTTGGAATGAGTGAATTCAGCAATGTGGTGGATGTTCCAAAAGCAGTAGAATCATTTACAAACGCCTGCAAGTACATAAGCCCCGACATAGATGAATCTGAAGAAGCCAGAAAAATGGCCAGTGAGTTTTATTTTTATCTTGGTTATGCGAATTATGTTCTGGCAAATGAAAGCAAACTTAAAGGTAAGAATGAGGAACAAAAAAATTATCTTGAAACATGTATAAAGAATAACAAAAGATCCTATGACCTTTCTAACGACATGTTGGAATCACATTATAATGAGGCCCGTGCCCACAGTCTGATGGGAGAAAAAGACAAAGCATTGGAATGCCTCAAGGAAATCATGACAAAAGATGCATTCTATTCTTTAAAAGCTCTTGATGATTATGATTTTTCTACTATGAAAGAAGATGTTTTTGAATTAATAAAAAAACTTAGAGATGAATTATATTCTAGTTTTAAAGGATATCTAGATACCTTATCTAATGATTATTATTATTTTGACACTCCTTATGCAAAAAAGGTTCTTAACATAATTAATTCTCCAGAAGTAAAAGAAATATCTCCAGAAAGTCCTTATCTAGAAGTATTTAACAAAAATATAGAATTGATTGAAGTTTATAACGTCATAAAAAGCAGAGATATACCATTTGACTTAGAAGTAACATCTCTCACAATATCTGGTAAAAACACAATTAATACTTCTTTCTTACCAATTGTTTATAAGGGAATTATTCTTCCATGGTATAGTTTTCATGATGAGTTTAGGCAAAATACCCTTTATTATGGTGATTATGGAATAAAACAAATAGCTAATCCAGACGAATATGAAAACACAGAAGATCGTTTTTTTGGATATACCTTTTTGCCAACAGAATATGGGAAAGGTGATATAGTTTTAAAATATACAGATATTGTATCAGAAGGCCTTGAAATTTCAATTGATAATTTAAATAAAAAAACTGGATTAAACTGTAAAAAAACTGAGTATATTCACGATAAAAGAGAATTTCAAATAGACGACTATACAATAATGGAATTTGAAATTTTAGAAAAAAATGGAACCGTTTATAATGATTTGGATGGTAGGACAACTACAGGTTTACCATCTAAAGCACGGTTTACAGTAAGGCAAAAAGGGATCATAGAAAAGTCAAAAATGAAGAAGCAGAATGAAGAATTTTCAAAAACCCGAATTAAAATAGAAGAACAGAAGAAAACAAACTTAGTTGAAAAAGAAAAAAAAATTAAAACTTGTATCAACAATTACTCAAAGCTAAAGAAAATGGCAATAATCTTTGCCATAATTATTGAAGCTTTACTTTTCGTTTTACTCCCTCTTTCAAGAGTAATGACGCATGGAATAGTCAGAACAATAATAATAGTACTGTTTGCTATCATCGGAGTATTTGCGATTAATCTATATCTATTAAAATTAAAACTAAACAAAGATAATTTTCAAAAAACAAATTTTTTTGATGACGATTCACTTGGTGGTGCAATCGCAGGGGCAATATTAGGATTAATTCTTTCATTCATCATTTATTTGCCATTTTATGTTGTAATTGCAATTTGGAGTCTGCTCAATTTGATTTTCTTAATTATTGTGATTTTAGGAGGAAAAGGGTTTCTTGATTTTGAGATAAGACAAATAGAACGACTTACTAAAAACAACTGATTTTAGAAAAGAATAAATAGGAGTTACTACGATGAAACTTGTTAAGATTTCTAAGTATTCACAACTGCTAGAATATAACAACAAATTGACAGAAGTTGATTATCTTTCAAAAATTCATTTTGACACAAGCAATTTGGAAACTATCCAAATACATGTTAAAAGTAGTGGAAAATACGATCCATTTATGAGTACCACATTTATGGAAGCTTTCCTTTGTTTACAGGTTGAATTATATAAAAGTTATGCAGAGTTTAAATACAGAAAAAGAGATATCAGATCACTCAAAAAAGAAGAAAAAGAAGCTCTTAAAATAATTGTAAAAGTCAGTAAAGGTTCTTCTATCTTTTCGATTATTTTACCAGAACTTGTTGAGCCTTTAATGGAATCCATTTCAAATACAACTCAAATTGAATTATTCAGAAATCAAGCATTGATAATTAGTGCTAAAGTCATAGTATCTTTTTTTAGTAAATGGCTTGATAGTAAAATTACATTATCAGATAAACATAATAAAGATAATAAACAATTTAGTTATAAACGAAAAAACTCAAAATGGAAATTCTTTAATATTATTTCAAATGAAAATGAAGAAATAGATATTAATGGTAAAAACTTATCAGAAAGAGACATTGCGAACATCTTGAATGAAAACTAAAGAATAAATAATCCTGTCATAGATTATGTATGACAGGATTATCTTTCTATTAGGATTTTTTATATCAAGTATTTCAGCAATCAGATTAATAACAATATTTCAGATACATCCACCCTTTACCCAACCACAGCCTTCTTTGCCATGGCCTTCTTTCTGATTATCTCAAATACAATCAGTACTGCGATGGCGGCAAGACCGATAATGTCCGTCCTTTGTTCAGGGATGATGCACATGAGGCCTGCGGCTATGAACAGGATTCTTTCCACGATCGAAAGGTTTTTGATTGCATATCCTTCAAGACCTGCGCTGATGCCGAACATTCCGATGATTGCAGTTAGCAGAATCCACAGCAGTGAAAGAACATGGGCGTCTATCATGAGCATTTGCGGATAGAAGACGAACATGTACGGTATGATGAACGCACCTATGGCAAGCTTAGTCGCCTGTAGTGCGGTTTTCATCGGTTTGGCTTTTGCAACGGCGGCACCTGCAATTGCGGCAAGGGCCACAGGAGGCGTAATGTCCGCTATGATTCCAAAGTAGAATGCGAACATGTGGGCTGCAAGAGGCTGTACTCCAAGCTGAATGATTGCACCAGCTGTGATTGTAGATGTAATAAGATAGTTTGCGGTTGTCGGGGCACCCATTCCAAGGATGATTGAAGAAATCATCGTGAACAAAAGTGTCAGGAAAAGGATTCCGTGAGAAAGGCTTACAAGACCTGCACCAAGCTTAAGTCCAAGGCCTGTCAGGGTAACGATGCCGATGATGATTCCGGCAACACCACAGGCAACGGCAACAGAAAGAATGTTTCTTGCGGCGGAACAGAGCACGTCAAGCAAATCCTTGAACGTAAACCTGGGCTTTTTTCCGCGGATGATGTCAACCAGGGAAGTAACCACTCCAATTGCAAGACAGGAAAGAATACCCATCAGGGCTGCATACTGGGCTGTACGTCCAATGCAAAGGGAAACAATGATGATGACAAGAGGAAGAAGCATGTATCCCTTTTTCAAGAACAATGGAAGGAATTTTGGAAGCTGCTCCTTTGGAAGTCCCTTTAATCCGAGTCTTTTTGCCTCAAGGTGAACTGTAATGAATATTCCGGTAAAATACAGAATTGCAGGAATAACAGCGGCCTTTACAATCGTTATGTAGGACAGGCCAAGGCTTTCTGCCATAAGGAATGCGGCGGCACCCATGATTGGAGGCATGAGCTGTCCACCTGTAGATGCAGAGGCCTCAACCGCACCTGCAAACTCCGGCTTGTATCCCAGCCTTTTCATCATTGGAATCGTAAAGCTTCCAGAGCCTACCGTATTTGAAACGGAGCTTCCAGAAACAGTACCGAGCAATGCAGAAGAAAGGACTGCAACCTTGGCAGGACCACCGGATGCACCACCAGCAATGGCATTGCACAAATCAATGAAGAATTGTCCGATTCCTGTTTTTTCCAAAAGGGCTCCAAACAGAATGAAAAGGAAAATGAAAGTTGAACATGCACCGATTGGGGTACCCATGATTCCTTCCGTGTTAAAGAAAAGATGGCTTACCACGCGCTGGAACTTGTATCCGCGGTGATTCAGGAAGCCAGGCATATACGGTCCGACAAAAGCATAGATGATGAAACAAATTGCAATTATCAGAATCGGGAGGCCTACAAGACGGCGACATGACTCACACAGTATTACAATGGCAACGGAACCAACCGCAATGTCAACTGCGGTATAAGCACCGGCACGGGATGCCAGAGCGGAAAAGTTTGTTACGATGTACATCCAGCAGGCCGCACCGATGAGCCCCAGAACGACATCATACCATGGCAGGGTTGAACGTGACATTTTCTTTGTGGCAGGGAAAAGAAGGAATGCCAGAAACTGCACGAAGGCAAGATGGGAAGCCCTCAATATCTGAGCCGGAATACGTCCGCTTAATGTTGCATATAACTGAAAAAGACAAAAGGCTACGGAAACAACACAGATTATGATTTTCCTTATTCCGCCCAAACGTCTGTATGCCTGCTCTCTGTCAAGCTCCTGCATCAGGGTATCAATTTCTTCTGGTTTCGTATTTTCTTCCATCCTATTACTCCCATAAAAAAGTCAAAAAAAGTGAAAGGTATTTCCAGATGCCTTTATCTGGATTCATGAATCAAGTTTATCAAGACAATATCTTAAAACCGGAACACGCTCAACTTTAAATCTAATACCTGTCTGCGGTGGAAAAAGTTCCTGCATGGGTATTTCCCTTCCACCGATTGTTATTGAATGATTTGCGACAAGACCGACCGCCATGTCAAACGACTTCATACGCCTGTCCTGCCATGAAATCTGGTAACCGTCATCCAGCACAGTAAAAACTGCATCTGGAGCATCCTGTACCTCAGGAATTCCGGCACCATAGGAGACGAACCTGCTTTTTTCCACAACAAGCTCGTCACCTTGAACTGAAAAACAGTCATGCACCCTGCCCTTGTTAACTGAATGTGTATATGCTATCTCAAAACCGTCCAGGGCCTTTCTTGAACAAACGCTGTTTCCCTTATTATTCCGCTCACTTATGCTGACGCACTTAACAGACGGAACAAGGCACAGGAACAAAAAAAGCCCGGCACACAATGCAGACACACAAAACAGGATGCGTGTCTTTTTACTCAACGGCAAAACCTACTTCTTTGAAGAATTTCTTTGCACCCGGGTGGAATGGAACAGAAACACCTGTTACTGCACTTGGTACAGAAACTTCCTTACCCTTAGCGTTTGCCTGAGCAAGTTCATCCAGGTTCTTGAACAAAGCCTTTGTCATCTCGTAAACAGTATCTTCATCAAGTTCTGCGTTTACTGCAAGAGTTGCCTTGATTGCGAGAGCTTCAACATCCTCGTCAGTTCCGTTATATGTTCCGCCAGGGATTGTTGTCATTGTGTAGAATCCATAGTTATTGCAGATCTTAACTGCCTCTGCATCCTTTACAGGAATCAAAACAAGACCGTTTGTAAATGCAAGTTCCTGAAGAGAAGCATTTGGAACACCGGCTGTTACGAAACATGCATCCAATGTACCGTTCTGGATACCGTCTGCTGATTCCTTGAATGAAAGGTTGTTTTTCTGAATGTCATCAAATGTAAGGCCATAGCCCTCAAGGATCTGCTTTGCGTTGAATTCAACACCTGAACCGGCATCACCTACAGAAACACGCTTTCCCTTAAGATCGTATACAGACTTGATTCCGCTTGAGACAGAAGCTGCAATCTGAACAACCTCTGGATAAAGTGTTCCAACTGCCATAAGGTTTGGAAGAGCCTGACCTGCGAACATGTCAGTTCCATTGTAGGCATAATCCATAACGTCATTCTGAACGATGGCGAATTCTGCCTCTCCCTTGCTTATAAGGCGAAGGTTTTCTGCTGATGCGCCTGTAGCCTGGGCTGTAACATTCATGTTGTCAATCTTGGTATTCCAGATATTTGCGATTGCACCACCGAATGGATAATAGGTTCCACCTGTTCCACCTGTTGCAAGGATGTAGTTCTTTTTGGCATTCTGCTTTGAGCATGCAAAGAAACATAAAGCTGCCATCATTGTGGCGGCTATAATCGAAATTGATTTTTTCATATTAAACTCCTCGAAAAATTTCAACTAATATTATAATTTTTTTACCTGTTTTGTACAAGTCTAAACGAGCATTGATTTTAAGGATACTTTCCTATATTATTGTGGCATAAAACAGGAGGAATACAAAATGAAGACATACAAGCACAAGGTAGCATATTACGAGACAGACAAAATGGCCGTTACACACCATTCAAATTACGTCAGATGGATGGAAGAGGCACGGGTTGATTTTCTGGACCAGATTGGCTGGAATTTCCACAAGCTGGAAGAAACTGGCATCATATCTCCCGTTATCGGCATAACCTGCAATTACAAGCGCAGCACAGTTTTTGATGACATTGTAGAAATTGCGGTAAGCGTAAAGTCTTTTTCAGGTGTAAAGCTGGTAATTGAATACGTGATGAAAAAAGAAGGTGACGACGCCGTTGTATTTACGGGAACTTCTGAGCATTGCTTCCTGAACACGGAGGGACGCCCCATAAGGCTTCAGAGCGAGTACCCCGGCTTTTACGAGGCACTCACCGCATGCATTGCAAAAAATGATTAGGATGCCGCAGGAACCGCATTTTCTACGGTTTCCGTGGCCTTTACCATAAATTTTCCAAAAAAGCCCTTGATGTTTTCCCAAACCCCGACAATGCCGTTGGGGTTCTTTATTATAAGCACCAGGGCAAGCACGATAATGGCTACTATCACCACAGCAAAAATCACGCGTTTAATCGGGAATCCCTTTTGTTCAAACGGGTCATAGGGATTTAATGTAGAGCCCTTTGGACGTGATGCTGTTTGCGTCATGGTGTTCCCAAGCTTTATGCTTATCTTGACGTTGCCGTTTATGGCCCAGCCCGATGCATCCAGGATTGGAGCAATGTTCCTCTGCCTCAGCTTGTTCCATGCTATGAACATTGACGGGAGCGAAATCAAGAGGATGATGCCAAGTATGCCAAGAGGAATCCATGCACCAAGACCAAGGAATGCCTGCATCAGTCCACCCACCACGGTTGCAATTCCAGTAAATGCTACAGAAATGGCGGCAATTGTTCCGATGTCGATTTTCTTGGAAGTTGCGGCGGCGGCATTTGTTGCGGCCTCGGCTGGATGATCCACGGTTGCTGACATTTTATCTGAAACCTTGTTCTCTGCGTCACTTGCCATCTTTGTAACTTTTTCCTGAACAAAACGTGCAAGCTTTTTATACGGGCTCCAGAACGCTTCCTTTATGCTTGTCGGGTTCTCCACTATCTTTGTAATCACGGCATCCCAGTCGTTTCCTTCCCTGTCATAGAAAAGTCCGTTTCTTCCGGGCATAAGGTTTTCTGTCTTTCCTGCAGACACCATGGCGGCAATCTGCATTGTCTTACCCGTTGCCTTTTGGGTGCAGTCGCAGTAAAGAAGATAGCACTGTGACAGGGGCGACATGGAGGCATGTTTGGCGGCATCAGTTACCTTAAAGCACAGGTCGCATGAATGGCCGTCGATATAGAGCACTCCGCACTGGAATATGGCCATCAGATCCGGGTCATAAAATTCCTTGAATGAAACATAGTTCTTTAAAAGCTTGAGGAAGTCACGGCGCAGTAAGAGCATTTTCTTTAAGTCAACCGTGGCAAGGGCTACCGGAGGATGCTTTTCTTCCTCAGAAAGATTGTGGTCGATAATCTGCCTTGCATCGGATGAAAGAATTTCGTCAACACGCTCAAAACTCAAGGATGATGCACTATTGTCCGGTTTTGCAGAAAACCATGCTGAATACGGATCAAAGTCATCCTTTATCTTTTTCCATTCAAGCTCGGACAGGCTTTCCTTGTTTGAATCAAAAATCTGGGAGACAACCTGTTCTGTAAATGCCTTGATCTTTTCGGCCCACATGGGATTGATGCCTTTTTTAAGCGGAAGGTTTTTATCCTTGTTAATGGAGGCTATCGGCAAAAGGGAAAGGTTTTCCTTATCAAGTCCGTCCTGCATTGAATCAAGATCGTGCTCCCCCAGCTTTTTTGAAAGATCATCTGAATATGAATCAACAGAACAGCGCAAAAAGAATTCGTCGATTTTTTCCTTTACGTCACTGTAAGACTTGAATGCGGCATCTGTTCCAAAATTCAAAAAGAAGATTCCCGGTGCATCCTTTTGTGCCATCTCTCGCCAGTCGTGTATTGCCTGCACGTCATTGAAGAATGTCTCAAACTGCTCTCGGTTGATTCCCTTTACTCCAGAAATGTCATCACATCCACCGGTTGCTTCGATTATTTCCTTTACGACATTACAAGCCGTCTCATCATGAACTACTTCTGCAGGAAGAACCTTGTCTCCGTTAAAGACTGTCGGAGAAAAAAGCCTGTCATTTACGCTTATGTCATCAAATCCGATTTCCGTGGCAGAATCTTTTTCAAGTATGTGAAGGATTGAGGCAGCTGATTCAGCAGGAGAATGACCGCAATCAAAGGCCTCGTCTCCAAGTGCATCAAGGGGAATGGTATCACCTTCCTCCATGATTACTTCGGGCTTCTTGAAATATTTTTTGATGTAATCAACAGCGGCAAGAATCTCCGGGACCCGAACGCGACCGTCCTTGTCAATGTCTAGGATTTGCAGGGTCTCATCACTGAACTCCAGACCGCTTACCGGGCAAGCCAATGCCACCCACAACTTTTGATCCAGCTTGTCAAGATTAAGTACATCATCAACCGACTTGAAATCGACCTGCATCAAACCACCAGTCTGAACAAAATGCCATGCATGACCGTCTGCATTCTTACGCTTTGCCATCATCATTTCTCCTGTTATGTATGATTTATTAAGATTGCCTGTTGAAAATGTTTTTGAATGACTTGATTAATCCTCTTTTTTGTCGTAATAACCTGAATCCTCAAGATACTGGCGGCGTGACATTACCAGATCAATCAGCTCCTGATACATGTTGTAGTCAACTTCCAGCGCAATTGGGAAAATAAAATACTCCGTCTCATCACAGTAACGTTCAATAAACGCCTCGCTTGTGACAAAGCCCAGAGAAATCATGTTGCTGATTCTGTCCGCGCACTTTAAGAGTTTGGCCTTGTGGCTTCCGTTTTCGATTATTCCCCTAAGGTAATCAGGTTTAAGCTGTCCCTTGCGTTTTGTAACTTCAAGTACAAGTTTAAGGACTTCCTCACCTTCCTCGTCTGCATTTTTTATAAGCTCAACATCATAATCCGGAATGTCCTCAACGACATCATGAACGCAGGCCGCCTTAAGCAAGACTGAATCGATGTAACCGTAGTCAATCAGTATTCCCATCGTGTCAATCTGATGACGGAACATGTTGCCGCCCGCAAAACGAGCCTTACCGATGAGTGCCGTTGAAAGCTGCATGTAAGGAGCAAGAGTAATACCTTTGAGCTGGAGCATGTGCTCCCTGTCCATTTGTGAAGGCTTTTCTGTTGCCATGTTAAATGTTCTGCCCATATAGTCTCCTTGCCAACCTCTATGCCCGATGGGAAAATCAAAGACTCTTCAGATAACCGGAAAGCTTTTCTATCCTTCTCTGACTTTCCGCCATCTTGTCACGTTCTGCCTGAACCACTTCCGCTGGTGCATGCTGTGCAAAGTTACCGTTGAGTTTTGCCTCGCTCTTTTTTACAACAGCCTCTTCTTCTGCTATTTCCTTTTCAAAACGTGCCTTAAGCTGTTCCGTATTGATTCCTTCATCAACCAAAAGGAAGGCTTCAAATCCGGTGCCGACTGTTCCAATTGATTTTGCAGGAGCATTGTCCACAAAGTCAATCTGGCGCACACCGGCCAAAAGTTCAACCATGTCGGTCTTTTCTTTAATAACTTCAGCAGATGATCCTGCAATGATTTTTACTGCAACGTGAAGTTTTGATGCAGGATCAAGCCCGCATTCAACCCTAAGTCCACGGATATTGCGGATGAGCTCCTTGAGCACTTCAAAGCGCTTTGTAATTTCCTCGTTGTTCCTTCCTTCCTGAACCTCTGGATATGGAGCATCAACAAGAAGGTCTGCATAAGTTGAATTTGAAATTATCTTTTGCTCACCGGCTTTCTTACGGTTTTCTGCAATTTCCGAAAGTGGAAGCTTGCCGTAGATTTCTTCCGTTACAAAAGGAATGCACGGATGCAGGAGTCTTAGGCTTTCTTCCATTACGTTAAGCAAAACAGATGCGGCCCTATCCTTTTCTGCATCATCACCGTTCTTGAAACTGAGCTTGGTTGCTTCAACATACCAGTCGCAGAAATCATTCCAGAAATATTCATACAGGGCTGATGCGGCATCGTTATAGCGGTATGACTCAAATGCGGCCCTTGCATTTTCCACGGCACGGTTAAGGCATGCATAAATCCATTTGTCAAGTTCGGTTAAATCAGAATCCTTTACCGGAACAAGATTGCGTCCTTCCAGATTGCCCAGGATGTAACGGCTTGCATTCCATACCTTGTTGCAAAAACGGCTTCCCATTTTAAAGCTGTCCTTGTCAACAAGAACATCCTGTCCCTGAGCGCACATATATGAAAGAGTGAACTTAAGGGCGTCTGCTCCGTACATGTCTATTATTTCCAGCGGGTCAAGTCCGTTACCCAAAGACTTTGACATCTTGCGTCCCTGCTTGTCGCGAACCAAACCGTGAATGTAAATGTCGTGAAATGGTGCCTTGCCTGTAAACTCAAGGCCTGCCATAATCATGCGGGCAACCCAGAAGAAGATGATGTCATAAGCGGTGACAAGGGCTGTCGTCGGATAGAAGGTATCCAAGTCTGATGTATTCTGCGGCCATCCCAAAGTACTGAACGGCCATAGCCATGAGCTGAACCATGTGTCAAGAACATCTTCATCCTGCTTGAGGTCCTCTGCTCCACAACCGCATTTCGTGCATTTTTCCGGATTTGTACGGCTTACGATTATCTCGCCACACTTCTGACAGTACCATGCAGGAATCCTGTGTCCCCACCAGATCTGACGGCTTACACACCAGTCACGGATGTTTTCCAGCCAGTGTGAATATGTATTCTCCCATTTCTGCGGGAAGAATTTAAGGTCACCTGCTTTCCATGCGGCAAGGGCCTTGTCTGCAAGAGGCTTCATCTTTACAAACCACTGGTCGCTCAGATATGGCTCAACGACAGTCTTGCAGCGGTAGCAGTGTCCTACAGAGTGAACCATTTTTTCTTCACCCTTGTACAAACCGCATGCCTCAAGATCTTCAATTACAAGGGCACGTGCCTGCTCGGGTTTAAGCCCACGGTATTTTTCCGGTACGTTTTCGTTAAGGCGTCCGTCGGGAGTCAAAAGGTTTACTACTTCAAGATTATGGCGTAGTCCAACTTCCCAGTCGTTCGGATCATGGGCTGGGGTAATCTTTACCATACCGGTTCCGAATTCCTTGTCTACATAATCATCTGCAATTATTGGGATTTCTTTTCCTGTAAGCGGAAGCTTGAGTTTTTTTCCTACAAGCGCGGTATAGCGTTCATCTGTGGGGTTTACTGCAACGGCTGTATCACCAAAGAAAGTTTCTGGACGTGTTGTGGCAACTTCAATTTTACCGCTACCATCGGCATATTCATAATAAAGGTGGTACATTGCACCCTGTGTATCCTCGTGGTCAACTTCATCATCAGCAAGGGCTGTTCCACAACGGGGGCACCAGTTTACAAGACGTTTTCCACGGTACATGAGGCCGCGTTCATAAAGGGTTACAAATACATCACGTACAGCGGCACTAAGTCCTTCATCATAGGTAAAGCGTTCCCTGTCCCAGTCGGTGGAGTTTCCAAGCTTTTTCTGCTGCTTTACGATTATAGTGTGGTGTTCTTCCTTTACCTTCCATGTTCTTTCCAGGAATTTTTCACGACCAAGATCGTTTCTGGTTTTGCCTTCTTTCTTCAATGCCCTTTCAACAACATTCTGGGTTGCAATTCCAGCATGGTCTGTTCCGGGAATCCACAGGGTATCGTCACCCTTCATCCTGTGATAGCGTACTACTATGTCCTGCAGGGTATTGTTGAGGCCGTGCCCCATGTGAAGGACACCGGTAACGTTTGGCGGTGGAATTACGACAGTATATTTTGCTACTTTTATGTTCTTTGATTTTTTGTCAAGGTAAGTCTGGTGAATGGGTGAAGATGGATCTGATGCAGGTTTAAAACAACCGCTTTTCACCCAATTATCATAAATTCTGTCCTCAAAGTCTTTTGGATTATAAGATTTTTCTAATTCAATTGCCTTCATAAAATAACTCCACGGAGGCATTGTAGCACTTTTTGGCAATGTATTCTAGTAGTTTTTTTAAGCTGATTTTCCGCGGCAGTCCTTGCAAAGTCCGTAAAAAACAGTCCTTGTCATGTCCAGAACAAAATCGTGATCGGCCTTAAGATGGGTTTCCAGATTAAGGATTTCAGAACATTCAAGATGGATGAGCTTTCCGCATTCCAGGCATTTGCAGTGGAAGCAGTTTTTATCCCTGCCCTGACCGTCGTTTCCGATATACTCAAAGCATGCGCTTTCACTTCCGTCCAGAACATATTTGTTTACAAGGCCATTTCCTACCAGACGCTCTATCTGCCTGTAGACTGTGGTAAGACCCACGCTTTTTCCCATGTCATTCAAGTGGCGGCATATTTCCTGCGCAGTAAGGTGGACTCCGGGGTTTTCCTTGAGGTAATCCAGAATGTCACCGCTGTGTTTCGTATTGTACTTTATTTCGCTCATGTTGCACCTCACAGGCCCTTTTTAAGCTGATCAAGATTTGACTGCATTATTCCAAGGTATGTCTTTCCGCTTTCCACATCTTTTTTTGATATGGACTGCATGGAATCAAGCACCAGAATGTTGCGGTCTTGCTTTTTTGAATTTTCAATAATTGTCTTTGCAAGCTTTTTGTCAGAAGACTCTATTACAAAGACATTATCCAAGTCAAGTTCGTCGGTTTTGTCCACAAGGAATTTTACAGTCTGGAAGCTGGCCTCCGTCTCTGCAGAACAACCAGAGAAGGCGGCATAATAGTCAAGCTCATAATCCTGAACCAGATAGCGGAATGGAAAACGGTCTGCAAACACAAGGGTTTTGTTTTTGGCATTAACCGTTGCACTTGAATACTGCCTTTCCAAATCAGAAAGTTTTGAACAGTAAGCGGATGCATTTGAGCTGTACAAAGAAGAATTTGATTCATCAGAGGAAATGAAAGCCCTGGAAATCTCTTCCACACACAAGGCGGCATTTTTCAGCGAGAGCCAGATATGCTCGTCATATTCAACTTCTTCCTCATCAGCCTCTTCACCATCTTCCTCTTCTTCCGCCTGCATTCCTTCAACCAGTTCTTCTTCAAGGATTCTTGATTCAAGGGCATCCATCAGGTTTATGGCCTTTAAATTCTTGTTTTTTACAGTACGGAGCACACCCTCCACCCATTCGTCACTTTCACCGCCAACATAGATGAAAATGTCAGCAGAAGATACTTTTGCAATGTCCTTTACAGATGGTTGGAAACTGTGCAAGTCCGCTCCATTGTTCAGGAGCATGGTATATTCGATATTGCTGTTGCCTGCCCCAACTTCCCTTGTCCAATCGTAAATCGGAAAGATCGTTGTAACGACAGAGAATTTGTCATTCTTTTTTGTTGCCTTTGAAAAGACGATGATTCCGACAACACATGCCAAAGTAATTATGCACAAAAATGATATTTTCTTTCCGTTCATGATCCAACCTCAATATGAAAATGATTTTCATTTTTATATCATATTTGAAAAATCATGTCAAGAAAAAAAATCTTTTAAAATCAATCAAGTTCAATTCCACCCGTGTAGAGCTGGTAGTACCTTCCCTTCTTTGCCAAAAGTTCATCGTGGTTTCCGCGCTCAACGATTGTTCCTTTTTCCAGTACGATTATTTCCGTTGCGTTTCTTACGGTGCTTAGCCTGTGTGCGATTACGAATACGGTGCGTCCTTCCATGAGGCTGTCCATTCCCTTTTCGATAAGAGCTTCGGTACGTGTGTCAATGGATGATGTTGCCTCGTCAAGAATCAAAACCGGCGGATCTGCAACTGCGGCACGTGCAATGGCCAGAAGCTGCCTCTGTCCCTGACTCAAGTTTCCACCGTCGCCTGTTATTACCGTGTCATATCCCTTGTCCAGATGGCGGATGAAGTTGTCTGCGTTTGCAAGTTTGGCGGCCGCAATGATCTGGGATTCACTTGCCTCAAGGTTTCCGTATTTTATGTTGTCGCGTATTGTTCCCGTAAACAGATGGGTATCCTGCAATACCATGCCAAGGGACTTCCTCAAATCATCCTTTGCAATGTCCTTGAGTGGTATTCCGTCGTAGGTTATGGTTCCCTTTCCGTCCTCTATGTCATAGAAGCGTGTAAGCAGGTTTGTAATTGTCGTCTTGCCGCTACCAGTTGAACCGACAAGAGCAATTTTTTCTCCGGGCTTTGCATGAAGGTCTATGTGGTGCAGGACTTCCTTTTCCGGCACATAGCTGAACGAAACGTCATTAAAGATAACGTCACCCTTCAGTTTCCTCAAGTGGAAGCCGGGATTGTCTGCGATTGAAGGCATTTGCTCAGAGTCTGAATCAACCTTTACAGAATCGTTAATCCTCCACGCCCACTCACCCGTGTATGCGAATGACTGGACAAGGTGTGAAACTCCGTCTGGAGATGCGGCTGGAATTGTCTCGCTTGCGTTTACCAGAGTTACTGTGCCCTCGTCTACCTCTCCCTTTTCGTCGATTACGGCAAAGATTCTTTCGGCACCGGCCAGGGCGTTGAGTATTCCGTTAAGCTGCTGGCTCATCATCGTGATGGGACGGTTAAAGCTTCTTGTGTACTGAAGGAATGATGCTATGCTACCCAAGTCAAGATGTCCTGAAATGACGCGTACTGCACCGGCTATTGCAACAATGGCATATTGGACATGGCTAAGGTTTCCCATAATCGGCATAAGTATGTTTGCAAAAGAATTTGCCCTTGTACCCGCCCTGCACAGATTATCGTTAATCGTGTTGAAATCCCTAATCGATTCATCCTCGTGGTTGAATACCTTGATTACTTTCTGGCCTGAAACCATTTCCTCAACATAACCGTTTACCTTTGCAATCGCAGCCTGCTGGTCACGGAACGCCATTGCAGACCTCTTTCCGATAAAGCCCGCAATGAAAATGCTCAAAGCCATCGTCACAATCACTATGGCCGTAAGTAGTGGACTTACAACAAGCATCATCGTAAAGATTCCGATTACGGAAATCACGCTTGAAAACAGCTGGGGAACGGTCTGGCTCATCATGTCACGCAGAGTGTCAATGTCATTTGTAAAAAGCGACATCAGCTCACCGTGGGTGTGACCGTCAAAATATTTAAGCGGAAGTGTTTCCAGCTCGCGGAAAAGATCCGTGCGGATAATGTAAAGGGTTCTGCTTGAAATGTACAGCATTATCCTGCCATTAACCCATGCTGCAAAAGCACCGAACAGATAGATTACCGCCATGATTAAAATCAGTTTTGTAAAAGGCAGGAAATCAATGGCGCTAAGGCTTCCCTCGGCACTGAATTTTTTTGCAAGGTCCACCAGTCCGTTTACGGCAGGCTTTAAAAGCGAATCTCCCACAACCTGGGCTCCAGAACTTACAAGAACTGCAAGAAGCACAAAAACAAGAAGAACCTTGTATTTTCCGATGTATTGAATCAGGCGGCCTATGGTCTTTTTTGCATTAACCGGCTTGGCTACACCCCTTATTGGTCTTGGCATATCATCCCCTTCCTAGTTCTGAGACTGCTGTGAATCGTAAACTTCACGGTAAATCTTATTGTTTTCAAGCAGCTCTTCGTGAGTGCCGCATCCGTCTATCATTCCGTTGTCAAGGACATAAATCTTGTCAGCATCCTGAACTGAATTGATTCTCTGTGCGATGATGATTTTGGTCGTTTCCGGAAGTTGAGTCCTCAGGGCCTTTCTTATGCGTGCATCGGTGGCCGTGTCAACTGCGGAAGTACTGTCGTCAAGGATAAGGATCTTAGGCTTTTTTAACAGGGCACGTGCAATGCATAGGCGCTGTTTCTGTCCGCCGGAAATGTTTACTCCACCCTGTCCCAAATCCGTGTCATATCCGTTGGGGAATGAAGAGATGAACTCATGTGCATCCGCCGCAATACATGCCTGTTCAATTTCTTCATCCGTGGCATCCTCGTTTCCCCACCTTAGGTTGTCGCGTATCGTTCCCGAAAAGAGCACGTTCTTCTGCAGCACCATTGCAACACTGTCACGCAATGCCGTAAGGTTGTATTTCTTTACGTCGATTCCACCAACACTCACTGAACCAGACAGTACGTCATAGAGCCGTGGAACAAGAGATACCAGAGTGGTTTTTGAAGAGCCTGTTCCTCCGATGACACCAATCATCTGTCCGCTGTCGATATGCAGGTTGATTCCTGAAAGAACGCAGTTGTCCTCGCGCTTTGAATAGCTGAAACGCACGTCCTTAAAGTCAATTGAACCGTCGGGGACTTCTTCTGTGGCTTCTGCATCCGGGTTTTTAATCTCGGGGTCTTCGTCAAGTACTTCCACAATACGGGAAATGCTTGCACGTGAGAGAACCAGCATTATGAAAATCATGGAAAGCATCATCAATGACATCAGGATCTGACCGATGTAGGTTATGAAGGAAATGAGCTCACCGGTCTGCATGTTGCCTGCAACAACCATGTGGCCTCCAAACCACAGTGAAAGGATGACGCATGAATAAACGACAAGCTGCATTATCGGACTTGTAAATATGACCAGTTTTTCCGCATTTACCTGGGCACGCCTTACTGCATCCGCTGAATCGGAGAATTTCTTGTTTTCAAAAGGTGTACGTACAAAACTCTTTACTACACGAATGGCGGTAAGGTTTTCCTGAACCGTGGCATTCATGTTGTCGTACTGCTTCATCATTTTGGAAAAGCGCGGGAAAGCCTTGATTCCAATCAGGGCAAGAAAGAAAGCCAGGACCGGAATGGCAACAAAGAAAATTACCGAAAGGTTCCTGTTTATGATGCATGCCATGACCGTACCGGAAACCAGCATGAACGGTGCCCTGAAGCAAAGCCTTATTATCATCTGATAGGTGTTCTGGACGTTGGTTACGTCAGTTGTGAGTCGTGTTACAAGGGATGATGTGGAAAAGCGGTCCAGATTTCCAAATGAAAAATCCTGAATCTTGGAAAAGAGATTACGCCTTAGGTTACGGGAAAAGCCGAGTGCCGCAACAGCAGAAAAGCGTGCCCCCAGCGCACCAAATAGGAGTGAAAGGCATGAAAGCCCCACCATTATGAGTCCCACTTTCAACACATAGGAAAGGTCTCCATTCGCAATGCCCACATCAATTATGCGAGCCATGAACAACGGGATGACAATTTCAAGCAGGACTTCGCCAATCATTGAAACCGGGCTCAAAACAGAACAAATCTTGTACTTATCCTCAAGCCCTTTTAATAGTTTAGAAACGTTTGACATGACCCAAAGTATAATGGTTTTTACCATAAAATTCAATTGTCAAAATGCTTGTAAATTTTCTTCAAATGTGCTTTAATGTCGGAGAATCAACGGTTTTACGCTGATTCAGAGGAGTTACAAAATGCCTATTTTAAAGGGTGCTTACACAGCAATGATTACCCCCATGCTCGAAGACGGCTCAGTCGACTACGAAGGCTTTAAGAAGAATGTTCTCTTTCAGCTTGAGCATGGAATTGACGGACTTTTACCGCTGGGAACCAGTGGCGAAACACCTACTCTTACAGAAGAGGAAGAAGAAAAACTCTTGAATATTGTCATTCCTACTGTAAAGGACTACAACAAACGTACAGGCCGTGACGTAAAAATCATGATCGGTGCGGGAAGCAACTGTACACGTGATGCAGTTCGCTATGTTGAACGTGCCAAACAGATGGGCGGAGACTTTGCGCTTGTAGTAACTCCATATTACAACAAACCCAGTGATGAGGGTATCTACCGCCATTTTGAGGCTGTTTCAAAGGTTGGCATTCCGATTGTGGTATACAACATTCAGGGACGCACAGCAAAGAACATTTCCACTTCCCTTCTTGAACGCATAGCGGATCTTCCTAACATCATCGGCGTAAAGGAAGCAAGCGGAAACATCAACCAGATGATGGAAGTTATCGAAAAGGTCGTTTCAAAGCATCCAGACTTTTCTGTGATGAGCGGAGACGACGGACTTACACTTCCACTTATGGCAGCAGGAGGACAGGGCATCATTTCCGTTGTTACAAACCTGATTCCGGATCTGATGACAGAACTTACACATGACTGTCTTGAAGGAAAGTTTGCAGAGGCACGCAAGATTCACTACCGCCTGCAGCCATTCTTCCGTGCGGCATTTGTAGATGGAAACCCTTCATGCATCAAGTATGCCATGAACGTAAAGGGACTTCCGGCTGGATCCGTAAGGCTTCCGCTGGTTGAACCAAAGCCCGAGGCAAAGGTCATCATCGAACAGGCCATCAAGAGCTGCGGACTTTAATCATTCAAAAGGGGTCGCTTCATAAAATGAACCGGCTCCGAACAAGAGGAGTATCACATGAGCGATAAAATAAAGGTCGGAGTACTGGGAGCCACCGGTATGGTAGGACAGAGGTACATCAAGCTTTTGGAAGATCATCCATGGTTTGAGGTAAGCTATGTCGCCGCTTCTCCCCGCTCTGCAGGAAAACTTTACAAGGACGCGGTAGCAAACCGCTGGCTGATTGGAGAAGACATTCCAGAGGGTGTTGCAAACCTCACCGTTCAGGATGCAAACGACGCTTCACTGGCATTGGGAAAATGCAAGTTTGTCTTTAGTGCGCTTGAAATGGGAAAGGATGAGATCAAGGCTCTTGAAGAAGCTTATGCGGCAGAGGGAATCCCTGTCGTTTCAAACGCCTCTGCAAACCGCTGGACCCCAGATGTTCCAATGCTTGTTCCGGAAATCAACTACAAGCATCTTGACGTCATCAAAAAGCAGCAGGAGCACCACGGCTGGGACAAGGGCTTTATCGTCGTAAAACCAAACTGTTCCCTGCAAACCTACATGATGCCCCTTCATGCACTGATTCAGGCTGGTTATCCTGTAAAGAGGATGATCGTAACCACGGAGCAAGCAGTCAGCGGCGCGGGGTATCCTGGCGTTCCAAGCTATGACGAAATTGACAACATTGTCCCATACATCGGCGGCGAGGAAGAAAAGACGGAAAAGGAATGCCTCAAGATCCTCGGTTCAGTTGAATTTGACAGAATCGAAAACGCATCCCTTCCGGTAGTTTCTTCAACCTGTACGAGGGTACCTGTAGTTGACGGTCACACTGCCATAGTAAACTTGGAGTTTGACCTGCCGGAAAACAAGAAACCATCACTTGAAGAAATTGAACGCGTATGGACAAGCTATACCTCAGTACCACAGGAGCTGAACTTGCCTTCTGCACCGGTACATCCTATTGTCGTGCGTCATGAGGAAAACAGGCCTCAGCCACGCCGTGACAGGGAGACGGAAAAGGGAATGGCTTGTGTAATCGGCCGCCTCAGAAAGTGCAATGTGTTCGATGTCAAATTCGTAGCATTGAGCCACAACACCAAACGTGGTGCCGCAAGAGGAGGAATCCTGAATGCGGAACTTCTTCAGGCATACGGTTATTTTGAAAAACTGTAATCGATAGATAGAAGACAAACATGAATGCAGGCGGTTGCATCCGAAAGGGTCGGCCACCTGCTTTTTTTTATTCGCTGTATGACATTACAACTTTGGCATCACAGTCTGCATCCCAGGCAAAATCCCATTCAGCAGGAACAGAAGATGAACGGCATGCGATAGTTTGATCAGCATTCCAGAACCAGAATGCATAATTCTTTATTGTGTTGACAGAAGATGGAATAACTATCTTTTTTATCTCAAGGCAGTTTGCAAAAGCATGAGTTCCTATTGAAGCCAATCCTTCATTTAATGTAATCTCGCTCAAGTTAGTGCAGTTGTCAAATGCATGATGTCCCAAGGACTTTACATTCTTGAGGACCACTTTCTTAAGGTTATAGTTACGGTTGAACGCATATGGTGCAATAGCTTCTACAGTGTCAGGAACAGTAATTGAACCGGAGGCTGCCGGCCATTCAACCAGGGTTTTAAGATCGGCAGAATAAATTGCTCCATTCTGGGCCTTGTAAGTCCTGTTTCCATCCTGAACGGAAATGGAAGTAAGGGATGAACATTCAGCAAAAGCACCGCCATCACAACGCCTAAGGTTGGCAGGCAATTCAACCTGTTTTAACGAAGTACATTTTTCAAATGCATATGTTTCGATTATCGCGACATTACTCATAATTACAATGGACAAGTCCGGGCATGAAGAGAACGCCTGATATCCGATTTCCCTTACAGATTTTCCAAGTGTTATCTGGACAAGACCGCTTTGATTCTGGAATGCACAGTCATCAATTCTTGTAACGGAATCAGCAACGGAAACACTTTTCTTTGCAGATGGCCATGCATAGAGCACAGTTCCATCATAAGAAAGCAATTGTCCTTTGTTTGAGCTGTAGACGGTATTTTCTTCTTCGATTTTTATGTCCTGCAGCAGGTCACAATGTTCAAACACATTTTTTTCTATTGATTCAAGCTTTGACGAAAATTCAACCTTATCCAGGGATGAGCAATCCTTAAACGCATGAGGTTTTACGGTAACGACTCCCGGCATCCTTACAGAAGAAAGACTTGTACATCCAGCAAAACAATAATCATTCAAAAGCAGAATGTTCTCCGGAACAACAACATCTCCTGCGGCAGAAGGCCATGCAACAAGCGTACGTTTCGCTTTATCAAACAAAATGCCGTTTTCTGAATAAAATGATTTGTTCTTAGTACCTACATCAATCTCCGTAAGAGAGGTACATGCCTCAAACACACCACCTTCTATCGTCTGCACTGAATTAGGTATTTCAACACGATACAATGACGAGCAGAACGCAAAAGATTCCTTTCCAAGAGTATTCATATCCAAAGAAAGTGCAATTGACTTTAAGTTCTTAAGGCCATAAAAACCGCGGTATCCCATGGTCATGTTGGGACAGTCGGACAAGTCTATGTTTACAGGAGAATTTATCTGACCGGATGCCACTATAAGGGGATTGTCATATCCCAGGTTAACGAATGTCTTGTCCTTTATTACAAGGAAAATGCCGGCTGTATCTGTATTTGCCAAAATCGCATCCCTGGCATAAGCAAGGGTCGAACAATAGACTATCTGAGCTTTGTCATGCTTAAGGTCTGTCGTGAAAAATGCACCTGTATCCTTTCCATCCTCAAACAACCTGTATTCACCGGCCGGAACAGTTGCATGATATATGTTGCTGCTTTCTTCTGAAGATTCAAGAGGTGTGTCACCCAGGAAAGTTATTTCTCCGTTGTCACCAACCTGCTCAATCACCTCTCCGTTTATGTTCCTTAGTGAAAAATTCCTTACTTCGCCGATATAGATGTCATCATCAATAAAGAGGTCAAGCTCAAAATCTACAATCTCGGCTTTTTTTCCCGCACATGAGCAGAATGATGCTAAAACAAAAAATCCTAAAGCACAAAAAAAAGTACAGGCTGTTTTTCTACTTTTCATAAATAAACTCCCGACGATGTGATCAACAGTTTATACGGTTTTCTTCCATTCGTCGATAAATTCTATCATGAACTGCTGGACATCGCCAAACCATTTATATTGCAAAACACAGGCAGGTTTACCAATATAGCGGAAGTGCCAGCATTCCCACATAAAGCCTGTTACATCTTCATAATCCTGAGGGAAAGAAAGCGACCATCCGTATTCCTCACTGTGCTCATTAAGCCATTTTCCCATCTTGGTCAATGCAAAATCATCTGTTACAGAACCAAAGTCTATGGCAACTCCAAGCTGGTGCTGACTTGTTCCCGGTTTTGCAGAATAGCGTGATGCCAGTTCCTCTCCGTCTTCCCTTACATAGCGGGCAAAAAGGTTTTTCTGGTATTCATATGATCTGTATGTGGAAGAAACCATCAGCTTAATGCCATCCTCAAGGGCTGCATCTGCCATGACAGTCAGGGCTTCCTCTACATCCGGGCGTAATGAAAGATCGTTGCGGCTTACGTTGTAATGTTTATTATTTGAAACCTTGACAAGATCCTTTGGGACATAGTTTTCATCTACAAAATGCTTTTTATCGATTAAATAATAAAGCGAAAGGTCATCATCACGGAAAGTCTTCTCTTCATCCAAAGCCCTGTGAAGGTCTGCCAGAAATTCATCATAATTTGACTCAGGAATCTTAACAACTTCCTTGAACCTTGAGCTCATTTTTGAGGTGACAGTCTTGATTTTTTCATATTCAGGATTGACAGGAACTACCTCTTCTTTTTTCTCTTCCACTTTTACGGCTTTATTTTCTGTAGGCTGTTGTTCTGCAGATGCCTTTAGCAGTATCGGCGAATCCTTTCCCTTATTGCAGGAAAAAAACATGACCATAGCCACCAAAGACAGACAAAAACAAAAAACTCTACGAAACATCGGAAACCTCCGTGATACCGTGTATTATATTGAAAGTATCCAGAAAGCCTGTCCGTTCAAGTGCATGGCGGGAAGATTCAGATGGATTCATGATGAAAATCTGAGTATCATGTTCCTCTCCGTCGTTAATGCCGGCAAGAATAACTCCTACCCCAGCGGCATCAATTGAAAGAACTTCGGACATATCCAGAACCACATGGGTATCACGAATGTAACTGTACACCTTTTCTTGAAATTCTGCAAGAGTATAGCCGTTTACAGAGCCGCTTAACTCCAAAAGCATGTAGTTTGCACCAGATTTTTCATGTATGGTAAGTTGATCCATTTATTTCACCCTCCTATTTGTTGCCCTTGTACTTAAGGACCAGGACAGTAACGTCATTTTCCAGAGCACGGGATGTAAACTGAACAAGACCGTCGTATGTGAACTGAGCCATTTTGTCTGCCGGGAAAGAGGCGTTTTCCATGATTTGTGACTGGACACGTGTTTTTCCATAGCTTTCACCACGCAATGACTTTTGTTCTATCAAACCGTCTGTACATGCAAGGATGATGTCGCCTTCAGAAAGCTTTACTTTCTTTACACGGACCAAATTGCTTATGTCCTTCTTGAATCCCAGAACATGGCCTTCTCCCTGAATCTCGATGACATTGTTGTAGATGTGGTTGTACATGAAAAGCGCTGGGCTGCCGCAGTTTATGTAATACATTGTATCAGTAGAGAAATCCAGCATGCCAAGGACACCCGCAAAGAATGTTCCCTTTGGAAGGCTGTTTCGTATAAAGCTGTTTATTTTCTGAACAAGAACCTTGAAATCTGAAGTTTCGGCAAGGTCAGTACGGATGACGGACTTTAAGATGACCATACTCATGGAAGCCGCAATACCCTTACCGTTCAATGAACCGATTATGAACATGTGGCGCGTGCTGTTCAGGCGGATAAGGTCGATGAACTCACCACCGATGTTGTGGGCAGGAACCATGCGGTAACCGCAGTCAACCTTTGGATTTGTGATGTAATCCATGTTCTCCTGAATTGAGGTGATTATCTGGCTGGACATGCGGATTTCCCTGTTAACCGTACCAACAACAGATTCGTTCATGATGTTCTTCATGTAATAGGCGTTTACAAAGAAGTTAGAGTACATTTTTGTAAATACCTCATAATCGTAAGGAGTATAACGGTTGCCGCTGTTTTTGGGTCCCAGGAAGATGATTCCAATAACACGGCGTCCTTCGTTCAAGACTATGAATGCATCGCTTTTTGTACTGTCCAGAAGCTGAACAAGCTGTTCACGGACATTGGCGACTGAATAATCCTTTTGGGCATATTCACGGAATACAATAGGATGCTTTTGGTTCAATAGGACATCAAAAGAAGGATCATCAATCGGAATCATTATCTTGTTCTCATCATCAGTGAATATAGATTCCAGGAATCCTGTACCTGCATCAATTGCAAGAGTAAATGTACTTGCATCAACATACTTCATGAAGCAGTTTGAAAGAATGTCGATTATGGCTTTTGAGTCTCCGTCATAGGTGATTTTTGAGATTGCATTCTCGAACGCATCCCCATAACGGCTGTTGCGCAATTTTTCCGCCTTCATGAAATAGCGGCCTGTAAATACCCAGAGGAAGACAACAACAATCGTACCAGCAAAAACCATGCTGTAATACGACAAGGAACCGACAGGGAAAAGATGGCGTGCAAGCAAATACAATCCGCCTTCCAATGCACCAGGAAGAATATAAATCAGGAAAACGCGCAGAATGGTTCTCTTGATGAGTTCCTTACCCCAAACCTCGATTGTATCAAATGCAATAGCAAAAATGATGATTGCAGGGACAAAACTCAACATGTAAAGGCTTGTGAACATCGGCTGGAAACGGTTTCCGAGCTGCAAAAGCGCATATACCACCCACATGGACATAAAGCCCAGGGCTATTGTATGAAGATTCTGCCTTATCAATCTGGAACTTGTATTCTCCGCACGGATAAGGACAATCAATGATGAAAGGAACGGCAGCACGATGATGAATACCACACAGTATAATGTAAACCATGTAAAAGGAATCAGCTGGCCAAGTCCCCCTGAAAATGCATATCCTGAATAGACCTTATAGTAATTATCCGGTTCAATAATGAGGTCACGGAAGCCACCTTTAACGACAAAAATCACAATGAAGGCAGCGATATTTATCATCCATCTTACAACATTAAGAACAGGATGCGGCTTGTCTGACTCATAGGTCATTGCAATCTTGCACAATCCTGTTGAAACCCATGCCATAAGGACATACTTCAAGCGGGCAATTAAAAGAACAAACGGACGCGGTGCGGAAATAATCGTAAAGAACTGAACAAATGCTCCCAAAAAGAAAAGTGCGGAAACAAACATGATCATGTTTACAAAGGGATTGTTAAAACGGGATCCATTCGTGTTGTCAAACGAAAATGCAAAAAGAATCAACAGAACACCGATTACAGCAGTTAATATCATAAAAAACATAGCTTACCCCTCAATCTTTGCAACCATCATGGTAACGTCATCACGAAGTTTCTTGTCGCCATTGTAGGACATAACAAGATTGACCACATCATCTATAAATTCCTGAGGCTCTTTTACAGCACTGGCTTTGATTGTATTCTCGTAAAGCTTTGTATTTCCAAGTTCCTCTCCGTTTTCATCCATAACCTCGGATACACCGTCAGATGCCATGAGGATTACATCTCCACGGAAAAGCCTTTGCTCGCTAACTGTTACCTCCGTCAAGTCGATGATACCGACAAGAGAACAGTTTGAGCTAAGGGGCTTAATCCTGTAACCGTCCGGTGATCTGGAAATAATCAGAGGATCAGACATGGAAGCATTGACATAGCGAATTGTCATTGCATTTGTATCTACGATGCCAAGGAAAAGAACCGTATATTTGTCCTGAAGCTTCATGCCCTTGATAGCCTTGTCTACTGCACGGATCATATTCGGCAAATCTTCCTTGTTGTCAAGGATCTTTACCGTGTTCATCACAAGACCCATAACAAGGGCGGCTGCAAGACCCTTACCAGATACGTCACCAAGCATCAAAAGCGTTTTTGAGCGGCTTATTGGAAGAACCGAATAATAGTCACCGGAAACATTTACCAGAGGACGGTAATATGCGGCTACCTTAAGCTTGTCTATCTCCGGCATCACCGGTGGAAGGAATGAGCGCTGTGTATCTGCAAGCTGGTTCCATTCAGAAGAAAGTTCAGAAATTTCAGCAAGATCATCGATTGTCTTGGCACGTGCAAAAAAAAGCTTGAACTCATGTACGAAAGTTGAATAAATGGCTGGATCAAAAAGCTTGGTATAACGGCAGAAAATGAAAAGCTGGTGGCTGTTGTGAACTATAAAGAATCCACGGGCAGTCTTTGGTCCGGACACGATACCGTAGTTGTCTCCAAGGAAATAACATCCTTCCGCCCATGACAGGGGAAAGTTCTGGGAAAGCTTTGTCAGCACTGCAGGATTGCATGTAAGCTTGTCGGAGCTGTTGTAAAGGACATAATCCTTCTGCCTGTCTATGAAAAGTACTGAACAGTCGGCCTTTTCCTCAAGAATTGTTCCTATATTTTCATAAAAATCATCCATTGAGTAGCAAAAGCGCAGTTTTTCTATGAATTCCGTAAGAATTCCCGTTTCCTGCTGATGAAAAGTCTTGTTCCTGATTTTTGCCACAAGATTAAAGCTTTTTATGTGCAATATAGTGGAAATAAATACAAAAATACCTGTAACTGTGAGCCAGACAAAAAGAGGAATGTGGCTTTGGTCACGAATTGGATTAGGGATAACGAAAGCAACTAGTAAAATCAAACATATAACCAAAAGCAGGTCCGTCAAAACCATGACCGCATTTCGTTTAGTTTTAAACATAAACACTCCTTAACACCAAAGGCTGTCTCTAACAGGGGAAAAAATAAATTTCATTGAAAAATCAAAGAAATTTACCCTATTATAACACATTATCGGCAAAAAGACAAAGTTTTTTAACGTGTCAAGGAAGCCAAAGGTATAAGTTGTGGTGTTTTGGTTGCATTCTCCAGTTTTGCATACTCTTCCATGACAGCCTGCTGCTGCCGCGTGAGTTTTGTAGGCAATTGAACGATTATCTTTACGTAAAGATCGCCCTTTCTGCCGGAAGAAGAAGGAACTCCCTCGTCCTTTATGCGCAAAAGCTTGCCCTGCGGGGTGCCTGACGGAATACGAACGGTAATCCTGCGCCCGTCAAGTGCCGTAATGTCCACATCCGCCCCCAGAGCCGCCTGAGAAATGGATATCGGAACCGCACAGTAAAGGTCGTTTCCGTCGCGCTCAAAGAATTTATCACTTTTTACATGAACTACGATTATAAGGTCACCCGGAGTACCGCCGTTTGTGCCCGCATCCCCCTGATGTGGAATTGAAATGCGCCTGCCATCGTCGATACCGGCCGGAATCGTAACCGTCATCCGCTTTTCCTTTTCCACAACACCTGAACCACGGCAATGCTGACACGGATTGTCGATTACAGTGCCCTTGCCGGAACATGTGGGACAAGTCTGCTGTACGGCAAAAAATCCCGCACTACGCCTGATTTGCCCCGCACCCTGACATGTCGGACAAGTTTTGCGGCTAGAACCGGCTGCTCCCCCGCTACCGTTACATTCAGGACAGGTTTCATTGTGCCTGAACCTGATGTCGGTCTTGCAACCGTAAACGGCATCCTTGAAGTTGATTTCAAGGTCATAGCGGAGGCTTGCTCCGTCGTTGTTCTGTCTGCTTCTTGATGAAGAAGAAAATCCGCCACCAAAGAGATTCTCAAAAATGTCTCCGAAGCCACTGGAACCAAAAATATCGCTGAAATCGTGGAAGGCATGGCTGTATCCGCCGGCACCTCCCATTCCGTCAACACCAGCAAATCCATACTGATCGTAGATTGGACGCTTCTGGTCATCGCTCAATATTTCATAAGCTTCCGTAGCTTCCTTGAATTTCTCCTCGGCTTCCTTGTTGCCGGGGTTACGGTCAGGATGGTACTTGATGGCAAGCTTTTTATAAGCTCTTTTTATTGTTTCCTTGTCGGCAGTCTTATCGACTCCCAGAACCTCGTAATAATCTCTTTTGTTGGCCATTTTCGCTCTTCTTATCCAAACCTCTAAAAACCTAGGCCTTTAGAGGTAAGCTTTTTATTTGTCGTCATGCACTTCGTACTGCACGTCGTCTGCTGTTCCCTTGTCAAATTTAGAGTTATCAGAAGATCCTGCATTAGCGGAACCACCGGCTGAACCTGCATCGGCACCCTGATTAGCACCACCTGCAGCACCTGCGGCATTCTGTGCCTTGTACATTTCCTCTGCAATCTTGTAAGAGGCCTGCTTGAGGTTTTCTGTCTTTGCCTTGATTGTAGCAATGTCCTGTCCGTTAAGGGCATCCTTCAGCTCTTTTACGGCATCCTCTACCTTGCTCTTGTCTCCGGCAGAAACCTTGTCACCATAGTCCTTGAGTGCCTTTTCAGTCTGATATACGAGGCTGTCGGCTTCGTTGCGTGCGTCAACTTCCTCACGCTTTTTCTTGTCAGACTCTGCGTTGGCCTCCGCATCCTTTACCATGCGGTTGATTTCGTCCTCGCTAAGGCCTGAAGAGTTCTGGATCTGAATCTTCTGCTCTTTTCCGGTTCCCATATCCTTTGCAGATACCTTTACGATACCGTTTGCGTCAATGTCGAATGTAACCTCAATCTGTGGAACTCCGCGTGGTGCCGGTGGAATACCTACCAGGTCAAAGTTGCCCAGAGTGCGGTTTTCTGATGCCATCTCGCGCTCACCCTGCAGAACGTGGATTGTAACAGCTGTCTGTCCGTCTGCGGCTGTAGAGAAGATCTGGCTCTTTTTTGTAGGAATGGTTGTGTTGCGGTTGATGAGGCGTGTAAATACGCCACCCATTGTCTCGATACCGAGGGAAAGAGGTGTTACGTCAAGCAAGAGGACATCCTTTACGTCTCCTGTCAAAACACCACCCTGAATTGCGGCACCGATTGCAACAGCCTCATCCGGGTTAACGGCGCGGCTTCCTTCCTTTCCGAAAATGCTCTTTACGATTTCCTGAACCTTTGGCATGCGGCTTGAACCACCGACAAGAAGAACCTCGTCAATCTTGTCTGCGCTGATTCCTGCGTCATTCATTGCCTTGATACATGGCTCACGTGTTGCCTCAAAGAGGTCGTCGGTCATCTTTTCAAATTCTGAGCGGCTGAGTGACTTCTGCAGGTGTTTTGGACCTGATGCATCAGCTGTGATGAACGGCAGGTTGATGTCTGCTGTCGTCTGGTTGGAAAGAGAAATCTTTGCGTTTTCTGCAGCCTCACGCAAGCGCTGGAGTGCCATGCTGTCCTTTGAAAGGTCGATTCCAGTGTCTGCCTTAAAGCTGTCGATGAGCCAGTTGACTATGCGGCGGTCCCAGTCGTCTCCACCAAGGTGTGTGTTACCGTTGGTTGACTGAACCTCAAATACGCCGTCACCAAGTTCAAGAATTGAAATATCAAATGTACCGCCACCAAGGTCGTAAACTGCGATTGTCTTTTCCTGCTTTGAATCCTTGTTGAATCCGAATGCAAGTGAAGCGGCTGTTGGCTCGTTGATGATCCTCTTTACATCAAGGCCTGCGATTTTACCGGCATCCTTTGTTGCCTGGCGCTGTGCGTCGTTGAAGTATGCTGGTACTGTGATTACAGCTTCCGTAACCTGTTCGCCAAGATAATCCTCAGCAGTCTTCTTCATCTTCTGCAGGATGAATGCGCTGATTTCCTGCGGGCTGTACTGCTTGTCCACTCCGTTTTCCTGAACCTGAACGCGTACATCCTCGCCGTGATCGATAACTGAATAAGGCACCATCTTTGCTTCACCAGCAAGTTCGCTGTAACGGTGTCCGATAAAACGCTTGATTGAATAGACAGTGTTCTTTGGGTTTGTTACCATCTGGTTTTTTGCCGGAAGACCAACAATGCGGTCGCCCTTTGTAGTAAAGCCGACGATAGATGGAGTTGTGCGTCCACCCTCAGAGTTCTGGATTACTACAGGCTCTCCATTTTCCATAACTGAAACACAAGAGTTTGTTGTTCCCAAGTCAATACCAATAATCTTTCCCATATCTTTATCTCCTCAAAAAATATTCGTTATTTAGACTCTTCTGCATTCTCTGCCTTGGAGTCACCTGTATCTTCAGCCTTGACACTGCCATCCGGCATGCTTACCATTACCTTTGCATGACGAATGACCCTGTCCTTAAGCTTGTACCCTTTTAAATATACTGCTTTTAAAACCGGTTCGGCAACAGGATCGTCAGATTTTCCTATGGCCTCATGAATGTCGGGATCAAAAGCGTCTCCAACAGCCCCGTAAGCTACCAGATCATACTTGTTTTCCAGCATGCTCACCATGCTCTTGTTTATCATGGTTACTCCGTCCGCTATCGTCTTTGGATCGGTCGCGCTGGCAGCGGCTTCCACCGTACGGTCGAAATTATCCAGACTGTCCAGCAGGTCCTTCAGCAGGTTTGTATTGGCATAGTCAAATGCTTCCTGCTTTTCCTGAATCGAGCGTTTCCTGAGGTTCTGGAAATCTGCAACGGCCCTAAGGTACTTGTCCTTGTAGTCCGCAGCCTCCGCCTCAAGCTCCTCAATCCTCTTTTTGGCCTTGTCCAGTTCCGATTCCTGAGTTTCCTCTTCGGCCACAGTTTCCTCGGAAGCCTGAACCTCGGCATTTTCTGTCTCTGATTCCTTTTCTACAGGAATATCTGTCTGAGCCTCTGACTCAGCTTCTTTTTCATTTACTTCTTCGCTCATGATTGAACGGCCTCTTGATAATAAGTAATTCTTCTTGTTATAGGAAAAAATACTAAAAATATACGCCTATCGTCAACATTTTTTAATAAAAAAATATGTGAATTCAGCAGAGTTTTTCAGTAAGAGAGAGCTTTTCAAGCAGTCTTTTTCTTATCATCCAGAAACGGAAGGATTTTTACGGCTATATTCCACAGTTTGGGTCCCAGCCAGAGGGAAATGCACGCGCAGACTATTCCGACCGCCATTCCACCCAAGACATCCGTCGGATAATGAACACCTACATACATGCGTGACAGGGCTATCAAAACGGCAAGAATCACAGCAGGAATTCCAAAGCGTTTTTTTGTGGTGAAAAGAAGGACAATTGATACGGCAAAGGAAATGGCCGTATGTCCTGACGGGAAAGAAGAATCATCGGGAAGGTTACCCAGAGGAACCAGCCCCTGTATCACCTCGTAGGGCCTAGTTCGGTCTACTATATGCTTTATGCAGATGTTGTTGATCAGGAACATGCATCCTATGGCAAAACAGCACATGAAGCCCACTTTGCGCGTCTTCCTGAAAATCAGCAGCACCAGTGAAAGCGTAATCCAGAACCATCCGTGATCCGCAAGAAAAGTTATGCCCTTCATAATCGTATCCAAAAACGGCATCCGGATGTTGTTTTGGATGAACAGTAAGATATCCCCTTCCATTTTTATCTGACTCCTATTTTATTACTTTAAGTTTATAATCGCCTAGTCCGAAGGTCCTGCAGTCCCGCCGTCATCATCCTGAACCTTGTCCGGTCCAAGCGGTGTCTGAACCCTTTCTTCAATCGGCACGTAATCACGCTCCTCCATAACATTCTTGTATGCCGGGCGGTAAATGCGGCCTCCTGCAACAATTTCCTCTATGCGGTGTGCGCTCCAGCCTGCAATACGGGCTATGGCAAAGAGTGGTGTAAACAGTTCACGAGGAATTCCAAGCATGGAATAGACAAAGCCTGAATAGAAGTCGACATTGGCACAGATGCGCTTTTTGTCCCCGAGCTTTTCGTAGATGACATCAGGGGCAATCCGTTCAATTATGTTATACAGGTTGAGTTCTTCCTCACAACCCTTTTCTTTTGCAAGTTCGGTAGCCTTTGCCTTTAACAGTGTGGTACGCGGATCGCTGACCGTATAAACCGCATGTCCCTGACCGTAAATCAAGCCGGTGTGGTCGAATGCCTCTTTGCGAAGGATTTTGCGGAGGTATTCAGCAATCTCCTTCTCGTTGCTCCAGTCCTTTACGTTGGACTTGATTTCATCCATCATTTCCATTACGCGGATGTTGGCACCACCATGACGGCGTCCCTTAAGTGAACCGACGGCAGCGGCAACAGCGGAATATGTATCCGTATCAGCAGAAGAGACGACATGAATCGTAAGAGATGAGTTGTTTCCACCACCGTGCTCTGCATGAAGGATAAGCGCAAGGTCAAGGATTTCGGCTTCAAGGCGTGTGTATGATTTGTCCGCACGAATAAGTCGCAGGAAATTCTCTGATGTGCTCAAGCTGGGGTCCGGATTGTGGATGTACATGCTCTTTCCGTCATAGTAACGCCTCTTTGCCTGGTATCCGTAGGCTGCAAGGGTTCCGAAACGGGAGATTAGCTCAACGCACTGACGCATGACATTCTGCACGTCACGGTTTTCCGGATCACTGTCATAGGAATATGAAGCAAGTACTCCACGGGCAATCTTGTTCATTATGTCGCTGGAAGGAGCCTTCATGATCATGTCTTCTGTGAAATTTGGCGGAAGGGTCCTCAACGCACCAAGGACATAGGTAAATTCATCAAGCTGCTGCTGTGTGGGCAGTTCTCCAAAAAGAAGGAGGTAAACGCACTGCTCATATCCAAACTGATGGTTTTTCTGAGCGTCATGAACAATGTCTTCAACGGAGTATCCGCGGTAAATAAGGCGGCCTGGTATTGCAACCTTGTTTCCATTTTCGTCCATCTCATAGCCGACAACATCACCGATATGTGTAAGGCCTACAAGAACACCGCGACCGTCTGCATAACGAAGTCCACGCTTTACATCGAATTTCTGATAAAGGCTTGTATCGATGGGGTCATTATTTTGTGCCAGCTTGGTCAATTTTTGAATCAATTCACCGTAATCCAATGTTTCAAAAGACATGATTTCCTCCGTTGTTAAGTTTTCGCATAAATATTCAAAAGATTTTAGGATAGATTAAATAATTATACAAAAACTTGCTGTTTGATTCAAGAGGGGAATTCATAATTCATAATTCATAATTCATAATTCATAATGAGGAATGAGGAATGAGGAATTGAGCTTGTCTTGCTGATTTGCTTTGTGTCTTGCTGGTTGGTGATTGAAAAAGAGGTTTGTCACGCGGATTATAGTTAATTCAGAATGCATAATTAAGAATTAAGAATTGGGATTGTCTTGCTGATTGGCTTTGTGTCTTGCTGGTTGGTAATTGAAAAAGAGGTTTGTCACGCGGATTCGATTTTGCTACGCAAAATCCTGGTAAGAAGTTGCCTAGATGGTTGGTGTTTACATCTTGTTGTTTGGTCATTCCGGGCTTGACCCGGAATCTTAGCGTTGTATATTTTGTAGATGTTGACTCTTGCTGATTGGTATTGGAAAACTCGATTCCCATACGTCAGTTTATATCAGAAAACTTCCACTACCCCCCAAAAAAAGCCAAACAAAAAATCCTTTAAACAAATTGCGTAGCAATTTGGAATACGTCTCTTCGAGCCGTTTGCATGAGTTGAAACTATTGAAACCGTCGCTAAAGCGACTTGCGCATCCGCGTGATAAAAAAAATCAAAAATTTCTCCCAAAAATTGTTAAAAACACAGTTTGCATGCTAATTATATGTTAAAGAGCTATTTTTTTTAGGAGGATTCTATGCCCAAAAAGAAAAAGTCACCGTCATGGGAGGAACTCACATTTGCAAACAATTTCCTCTTCTGCAAGATAATGGAAAGCGAGCCGGAATTATGCCGACAAATCTTGGAGATACTCCTCGGCATCAGGATTGAACGACTTGAGGCTCCCCAGGCAGAAAAGACGATGTATGAAAACATTGATTCAAAATCCGTACGTTTTGATGTCTATGCAAAGGACAGGAGGCACGTCTTTGACATCGAGATACAGACCACGATAAACAAGAAACTACCTAAACGTGCCAGATATTACCAGAGCGTCATCGACATGGATACACTGTCCCGAGGGGACAAGTACACCAAGCTGAAGGATTCGTATGTAATTTTTCTATGCCTCGATTCTCCGTTCAAGAAGAGCAAGCCGGTATATTTCTTTGAAAACCTATGCCGTGAAGACACAAGCATAAAATTGAACGACAGGGCCTACAAGGTCTTTTTCAATGCCTCAGAATATGCTAATATG
The DNA here is from genome assembly GCA_016281495.1 of Treponema sp. GTDB lineage: Bacteria > Spirochaetota > Spirochaetia > Treponematales > Treponemataceae > Treponema_D. The sequence goes on from JAEEIU010000027.1 coordinate 81,864, forward strand.
AAAGGAGAAGAGGCAAAGAACTTCTTCAAGTACCTAAAGGAACACAGCGCCCAAAGCGCGCTGACCAAATCCATTGAGGAAAAGGTGAATTTCGCCAAGAAAAACATGACATGGAGGAAACAGTACATGACATGGGAGCAGACAATAGAAGACGAAAAAGAAGACGCATACGAGGAAGGCCTTGAAGATGGACGTGCCGAAGGAGCCTCTCAGAAAGCCATGGAAGATGCTGAAAACCTCCTGCGGGAAGGAATACCTATGGAAACTGTTTCCCGGTGCATTGGTCTCCCACTGGAAAAAGTGCAGGAAATGTCGGAGCAATTAACAATTAAGAATTCATAATGCATAATTAAGAATTATAAGTCAAAATTATGCATTATGAATTATGCATTCTTAATTATTTATGCACAAAGCGGGACATACACCGCCATACGTATAGTCGACGTGGGGGGTGTCGGTCGCACGGCCATAGTCGTTCACATTATGCACGTACCCCATATTGAGACAGCTAGGCGAGCGAAGCCACCACCAACCAGGATTGCCGTTGTCTGTGGTTGAGCCAATCCATGCTCCGCTTGCCTTGGCAAAGTCCGTCAGTATGCGAATCCTTCCAACATCTTTATATTGATAGTTGGAACTAAACCCATAGTCTGTTATCGTAACCTCCCTTTCGCTCAAAAGGAAGATCTTGTCTGTGGTATTTACACAGGTATAGTTTGTTGAATATTGTGAATTTGTTCCATCAGCCTTTATTATTGCACTTGTCACAGTTGTTGTACTGGCTCCGCTGTTGTCCACAGTTGTCTCCGCGATTGTGGAACGCAACGATTCGTTAAAGGCAGTCTGAAGGAATCCCTTGCCATTGAACTCAGTGTTCACAGACTGTGTAGCATTGCTACTCGATTTTACATTATAGCTCAGACCGTTAAGATATGCCCGAATCCGGCTTTCCTTGTAGTTGTTGGGATATATTGCTCCACCCTCAGACCTGAGCACGTTCATATAATCATAATATGCACAGTTTACAAGGATGTTTTCCACAAGCAGAAGCTTTTTTCCGCTTCCGTTGTAATCCTCGGTAAGTACGCGCCACTTTATCGGCTCCACCTTAAAGTATTTGTAGCTGTCTGCACCGTCCTGGGCAACATCCTCACCATTGGTATACTTGTAACCGGCCTCGTATGCGTTCTCCTTTATCTTCGCATACCAAGCCCCGTCGCTTCCCATATAGTAGGTGAACATCCCTACTTGAACTGAAGCATCATCATAAATATCTACATTATTCGCCTTGATGGTTTGCGGCCAGTCGCCGAACAAAACATATGTCCATTCTGTTCCGGCGGTTCCGTCTGTACCTGGGTCCATCGGTTGATATGATGTACCCTGGTATTCGCTTACAGGCACCCACCTTGCATACAGCGTCAGGTTTTCCCTTACACCGTTTCCAAAGTCAAACTTTATGCCTTCATACTCGTCAGTATACCATCCAGAGAATGCGAATCCAGTTCTTGTTGGGTTTGTTGGCTTTGACACATTGTCGCCGCTTAAAACCGTTTGGGTTTCATACTCCGTTTCTCCATTCATGAAGGTGACTCTCAGGACCCTCCTCATCACAAGGTTCAGGGTGCTTACTTCGCCGGGGGTCATCCTTGCGTTTATGGAGCCTGTCGCATATACGCCACCGGTCGGTAAGAGCGCAGAACATTTGACCGGGTAGATTTTTTCGGCGGGTATGTTGTTTATTACCACAACCTGGCCGGCAGAAAGGGTTTCGGTGTGGATGCTTCCGTTTATGTCGATTTCAAGCTCAAAGGACAGTTCCGCTTCTATCTGGCTGTTTTCCGGGGCCTTGAAGATAATGCATGCGAAGCCGGGGTTTATTGCAATTCCGTCTGCGATTTCTTCTTCCGGTGTGTTGTCATAAACCTGAATTGTAACTTCCTCGGTATAGTCATGCATCACTCCGTCGCAGGATGAAAGGACAAGGGCAAATGTGGCAAGAATCAGGAATAATATTGATTTGAATGTTTCATTCAGCGTTCTGTGGCTGGGGGGGGGTACAAGTGTGTAGTTATTTTTGGGATTCACATTCAGTTCCATAAAGGACCTCGCAGCAAAGAAGTATTAGTCAGAGGGGCTTCATACCCATCATCATATAGTATAATCAAAAACCAAAAAAAATCAATTCTGAATTGAGCTTGTCATGCTGATTTACTTTGTAGCTTGCTGAAGGGTGATTGAAGAAGAGGTTTGTCACGCGGATTCGATTTTCCTACGGAAAATCTTTAAATTTTGGATGTCTGGCTGGTTGTTGTTCTCATCTTGCTTTCTGGTATAAGAAAATGTTATCCCCTACTCAAGCTTACACCAGAAAATTCCCTGAAATCACAGAGTCAACCCAAAATAAATCCTTTAAACAAATTGCGTAGCAATTTGGAATCCGCGTGACAATCTTCGCTCAACTTTCGGTTGCATGATTTTACATTTGGGATTATACTGTTTTTATGGAACATAACATGATTCTTTCTGCGTCGGGATGGCGCAAGGTTTTTGCTGAATCTGGAGACGGCGAGGATGTCTCACCGGACATTGGATATGAAAATGCGGAGCTTTGTGCCCTTATTGCCGACACATTTGCCGACTATATAAGCGAAAAGGCCAACGGTAAGGCTGTTGTCGTTGTTGCCAGGGATACACGCCCTACCGGAGAGGAAATCACAGACTGCATACTCCGGACACTCATTGCAAAGGAAATAAACGTCCGCTATCTTGGCATTGCATCTGCCCCGGAAATCATGGCTTATGCACGTTCATTCAGCGGTTTTGTATATATATCCGCAAGCCATAACCCCATCGGTCACAACGGCATAAAATTCGGCCTCAATGACGGTGGAGTACTCCCTGGAAGTGAAAATTCCAAGCTTGCCGAAATATTTACGGAAAAATGCAAATCCCCGGAAGCAGAAGAAAACGCACAGGACCTTTTGCACGGATGTGAGGAAACAGAACTTCAGCTAGCCTATACCCTTAGCGACCAGTACAAGAAGGAATCCCTATGGGTCTACGAAGATTTTCTGCGGGAAGTAATTGTGGGAACAAAGGATCCTCACATTCAGGATGAAGTCTTTTCAATAATCAGGGCATCATTCCAAAAGCATCCTCTTGGCATAACAGCCGACATGAACGGATCATCCAGAACTAGATCTGTGGATGACAAAATCATAATGGGAACAGGCATCAATTTCCTGCCGTTCAACAATGATCCCGGCAACATCGCCCATGCAATCATTCCCGAGCCGGAAAACCTCAAATGGTGTGTTGAAGTAATGGAAGACCTGCACAAGGATGGTGACGAGGACACGATTCTTGGTTACATGCCGGACTGCGACGGTGACCGCGGAAACATAGTCTACTGGGACACAAAAAGCCGTTCCGCAAAGACGATAGAGGCACAGGACGTATTTGCCCTCAGCGTCATAGCGGAGACTGCCTTTGAGATGTGGAAGCACAACACATTCCCGCAAAAAAGCCTTCTGTGGAAAGCAATGGCCCATTACGGAAAGACAGCGGTTGTTGTAAACGGACCTACTTCCATGAGGATTGACCATATATGCAAGGCATTGAACATCGCTTTGTTCAGGGCAGAAGTTGGAGAAGCAAATGTCGTTAACCTTGCCCGAGAGAAAAGAAGCCAGGGATATTCCGTGCGGATTCTTGGAGAAGGCAGCAACGGCGGAAACATTACCTATCCGTCCAGCGTACGTGACCCGATTGCCACCGTTTTTGCAATAGTCAAGCTGCTTACTATACGTGACACGGTTAATGAAGACGGAAGCAAGAATCTGGGACCGTTCCATCTGTGGTGCAAAAAATCAGACCAGGAATACAAGTACAAGGATGATTTTACAATGGCAGACATCATGGCTACCCTCCCCGAATACACTACTACAGGTGTAAGTGAGGAAAGTGCCATCCTTCAGGTGGAAACAGAGGACAAGGGCATCCTAAAGGAGCATTTCCAGGAAGTCTTTGACGCGGAATGGGACCAGCACCTTGAGGAAATGCAGGCAATATATTCAATCTACAGCTACAGGGTTTTTGCCACCAACGGAACCGTGGAAGGGGAACTCAAGAACGGAGAAAGCTGGAACAACGGTAACGGAGGCCTTAAAATCATGTTCTATGACCAGGCACAGAGACCGTTTGCATTCATCTGGATGCGTCCCAGTGGAACAGAGCCTGTTTTCCGCGTAATGTGCGATGTAAGGGGCAACGAGCTGGCCGCAGAAAGAAGCATCCTCAGGTGGGAAACCAGCATGATACGCAAAGCCGACAAAATGGGGTCTTAACATTTAGGTCCTTTTTGCCGATAAACAAGGCGTGAAAAAGAATTTTTTTAACGGAAAACATAAATTTCTCCTTGCCTTTGTGCTTTTTGCCATTATTGTTGCAGACAGTGCAAGCGCATACGTCTGTAAATACAAGGAAGACTACTACAAGCTCTACCACATCCACTACCAGCAGCTTCCCGATGACTGCATCGAAAACATCTACTGGCTGGAAAAGGCCGTCAATGCCGACTTTGCAAACCCATACTATGCCATGGCCCATGTAGAGACCGAACGCGAATGGGAAAAATACCGCTATCTCTTCATGATGCACGTAAACCTCAAGCTTATAGAGCAGCACCTCCGTCTTGGCCGCATATACGACAAGCAGGCCGCACTCTTTTACGATGCCCCCTGGAACGAAGAATACCTCCGCAACCTGGAAAAGGCAAAATCATGCTATGAAGCGGGCTACTACTACTGGGAAGAAGTAAAGCTCTGGGCGGAAAAGGCAACCGTATCCCAGTTCAACTTCCTTTACCTGACCGACATCCAGAACTGGGAAGATGAACGCGAGCGCATTGTAAACGGCGAACTCGACTACAAGAGGACTTTGGACAGGGAACTTACAAGGCTCCAGAAGGTAATCGACAAGCTAGTTGACATGACAGATAAAAAATACTAAATTCTCCGCATGGAAAAAAACTTATTTACCATCTCATACCCAAAAGACTCCGGATTTGACAGGACAGACATATATTTTTATCAGGGGAAACCTTCTCCGGAAGAAGTATACCTTAAGGATACAAGTGTCGGACGGCAGAGGCTTTTTGTAACGGACGCTTCAATTTTTTCACTTGAATCCATGAAAGAATTTTCCAAAAGCTTTACCCAAGTTGAATGTACCACACTTTGCGACGGGGCAAAACTCTTTTCTTCGGGCAAAGACCTTCTTGTAGTCCTTGGATCCGGAGAAAAATTCAAAAACCTTCAGAACGTAACGAACATAATTCAGGCAGCACTTGAACACGACTATAACCGCAACTGCCTTTTCATTGCCATAGGTGGTGGGGTAATCTGCGACATGACCGCTTTTGCTGCCTCAATCTACAAGCGCGGGGTGGAAGTTGAATTTGTACCCACTACCCTTCTTTCCATGGTTGATGCCGCTATCGGTGGCAAATCAGGATGCGATTATTCAAGCTACAAGAACATGATAGGCTCTTTCTGGCCTGCAAAAAAACTTCACGTATGGTCGGACTTCGTTCTTTCCTTACCGGACAGCGAATACCTTTCCGGACTTGGGGAAGCATTAAAGACAGCCCTTTTGTTTTCCGAAAAACTTTGCCGTATTTTTACACAGGAAAAAGACAAAGTCATGGCAAGGGACCGCAATACGCTTAAAACCATAATTGACGAATGTGCCTGTGCAAAGGCAGCCATAGTTGAAGAAGACCTGAGGGAACATGGAAGACGCGCCTTCCTGAACCTTGGCCACACCTTTGGGCATGCCCTTGAAAGCTGTGCGGGCTTGGGAACGATTTCACACGGAGAGGCTGTTGTCTGGGGAATCGGACGTGCACTTGACCTTAGTGCAAACCTTGGCCTCTGTTCAGAAGAATATGCCGCCACAAACAAAAGCATGCTTTCTTCCTACGGCTACGACATGAAACCCATTCCATCGGTACTCAAAGGATTTGACGGAGACTGCACGCAGGAACTCATCAGGGCCATGCACAAGGACAAGAAAAACAACAGCAATGAAATCAGGCTAATTTTGCAAAGAAATTATTCGGACACTGTAATTCAAACGGTGAGCGATGGGGAAATAGAGAAAGTACTCAAATGACGGACAAGACACATTACTTTGACTGGGCTGCCACCGCCCCTCAGGATGCAGAAATTGCAAGACAGGCACTTGAACTCACTCTGGAAAACTGGGCAAATCCGTCCAGCATACACAAGGCCGGAACCGACGCAAAAAAGATTCTTGAGGAAGCCAGGATACGAGCAGCAAAGGCTCTTGGAGTAAAGCCGGAAACCCTTTATTTTACATCAGGCGGAACAGAAAGCGACCACATTCCCCTTCTTTCACTTTTGACAAGACAGGGCAAGGGCTCATTTATAACTTCCGCAATCGAACATCCGGCACTCTCCCACATGACAAAGATGATGGAAAACTGCAGGTGGAAGCCAATCATAGTTTCTCCAGACAAAAACGGATTCATTCAACCAGAGGCTGTCGTATCCCACATTCAGGATGACACGGCCTTTGTTGCCATCATGAGCGTAAATAACGAAACCGGTGCGGTCCAGGACATAAAGGGAATTGCACAGGCGATACTGCAAAACACAAAAAACGGACGCAAGCCGTGGTTCCATGTTGACTGCGTTCAGGCTGCGGGTAAAATTGAGCTTGACTTGAATACAGCCGGAATTGACTCTGCCGCAATGAGCGCGCACAAGATTGGTGGTCCAAGGGGCATCGGCCTTTTGTATCTTTCCCGACAGATGACTTCATTTCTAAGGGGTGGCGGTCAGGAAAAGAACATAAGGAGCGGAACCGAAAACGTCTATGGTGCGGCGGCATTCTCCATGTGCCTTGAAAAATACCTCATACGAAAGGAAAATCCATCTTCTACCGAACGCTTTGAACAGCAGATGGATTGGACCAGAAGCTTCATAAAGGACATACTTGAAATACCGGGATGCACGATAATCCCACACTGCCGTAAAGATGATGGCATGGCCGAAAAGTTTTCTCCGTGGATAGTCCAGGCCTCATTCAAGGGGATTCCGGGACAGGTGATGGAAAGGGCATTGAGCGAAAAGGGCTATTACATCTCCACCGGAAGCGCATGTTCACAGGGGCGCCATTCAAGGCCGGTACTGGACAGCATGGGCATAAGCGCGCAGGAAAAGGAAGATGCGGTAAGGTTCAGCTTTGGCCACGACACCACAAAGGAAGCCATGGATGATTTGGTCAATGTCCTGAAGGAAACTGTGGGATTGTTTGGGTAAAGGGAAAGTTAATTAAGAATTAAGAATGCATAATTAAGAATTGGGGTTGTCGGGTTAGTTTGCTTTGTGTCTTGCTGGATGGCCAATGAAAAAAAAAGTGTTGTCACGCGGATTCGAGATTTCTACGAAATCTCTTTAAATGTTGGTTGTGTTGCTGATTTTTTTTATCTTGCTGGATGGTGATTGAAAAAAGTCTTTGTCACACGGATTCGAAATGCCTACGGCATTTCCCGATAAAGAGTTATCTGGCTGATTGGTATTTTCATCTTGTTTTATGGTATAAGAAAACGATATCCTCTTATACCAGCAAACTTCCACTAATCCCAGAACCAAACAAACACAAATCCTTTTAAAGAATAACACTCGAATGTACTGCAGAGTTTTGATGTTTTTTCCAAAGGAAAAATGCGAGCCTTCGCGAGCAAAGCAAAACTCTTTAGCAAGCGCAAGCTTGCGTCAATCCGCGTGACAAAAAAAATTCAAAAAAAACCTCTCAAAAATTGTTAAAAACGCAAGGTACTTCACCATATATATATTGGGAGGAAAACTAAAATTCGAGGTTGAAATGAAACAACAGTTTTTTAAGAAAGTGGACGAACTTACATTCTCCGATGACTATATGTTCGGAGAAATCATGAAGGACCAGGATATCTGCGCACACGTCATTGAACTCCTGCTTAAAATCAAGGTCAGAAAAATCGAATATTCTGAAAGACAAAAGGTTTTCAAGGAATTCTATGATTCCAAGGGTGTTCGGTTCGACGTCTACGTAATGGATTCCGATAGGGTTTTTGACATTGAGATACAGTGCCGGACAGTAAGCGACCTGCCCAAGAGGACAAGGTATTACCAGTCAATGATAGACATGGACAACCTGCTCAAGGGAGAAACATACGACAGCCTTCCAGAAAGCTTCATCATCTTCATCTGCAAGAAGGATCCCTTCACGCTCAACCTTCCCCAATATACATTCCAAAACCGATGCATCGAGGACAATTCCCTTTTTCTTAATGACAAAAGTACAAAAGTGTTTTATAATGCTAGCTGTTATGATGGTACGGAAGATAGGGAACTTCGGACCTTTCTGAAGTTCGTGGCGGAGAATCAGGCGGAAGATGACTTTACCAGAAGGCTGGAAAATCATGTTCTTGAAACCATAAGGAGCGAGACATTTCGCAGGGAGTACATGGAGATGACGTTACGGGAACACGACCTTTTGTACTGGGGTAAGCAGGAAGGGATTGAGGAAGGTGCCTCCCAGAAAGCCATTGAATCTGCAGAAAACTTCTTGCGGGAAGGAATACCCATGGAAACTATTTCCCGCTGCATTGAACTCCCACTGGAAAAAGTACAGGAAATTGCAGAAAGAATTAAGATAAAAACTGAAAGATGAAAGTTTTCTTGCTGGTTGATGTTATCATCATGTAAACTGGTGATTTATAAGTTCAAATACTTGTTTTTTTTTCTTTAATATATTATATTTCTTGAAAATCCATTTACATGAACAAGGAAGGAAACGATGGGTATTCGCGGTGAACTTTATACGACTCAAATAAACTTTGACAACCGTTCATATTTTTTCAATGTCAAGGAAAACCGTAACCATGACGTGTTTTTGCAGATTGTCGAAAGCAAGGTCAAGGACGGACAGGATGACAGGCGTGCCATCGTAGTTTTTGCTGACGACATGCAGGAATTTTTGTCAGGCATGGATCAGGCCCTTACATTCATAGAAAAGGACAGGAAGGAAAAGGCCAAGGCAAAGGCAGAAAAGAAAGCCGCCAAGGAAGCCAAATTCGGCCAGGGTGAATCTGATTCTGATGCCTCAAAAAAGAAGGTTTACCGCAGGAAGGGAGAAAGCCGTCTTGTTGCCGAACGCAAGGCCAAAAAGGAAGATACCGGCGTAAAGAAAACAGGACGCATCATCGTAACTTCAAAGCGTGCCACAACAAAAGAAGACAACGAATACTAAACTTTTATCCAGAACTATTCTTTTTCGTAATTAAAACTCATCCGCTGAATGGGAGACGGTCCGATTTTACGGCAGATTTCCCTATGAGCCTTTGTGGGATATCCCTTGTGCTTTGCATATCCGTATTCGGGGTAAAGCGCGTCATATTTGACCATTATCCTGTCACGCTCAACCTTGGCAAGTATGCTGGCCGCCATAACCTCTGGAACCGTGGCATCAGCCTTGACCCTTGACTCAACTTCACAAGAAAGATCCGGCACTTTGTTTCCGTCCACAATTGCATGAATCTTTCCAATTGAATTAAAATCAATTCCGTTTGACTTGCACCACACCTCAAGCTTTTTAATCATCTTTTCGTATGCTTTTTTCATGGCAAGGAGGCTTGCATTCAGAATGTTGATTCTGTCAATTTCATCGTGTTCAACGCGGGCAACACCCCAGAGGCATTTTTCCTTTATGATTTTTTCTGCCATGTTTCTTTTTCTCTCGGAAAGCTTTTTGCTGTCACCCAAAATTTCAACAGGGAAACCTGGGCTCAAGACGACACAAGCGGCAACAACAGGGCCTGCCAGAGGACCCCTTCCCGCTTCATCAAGACCTGCCTGCAATACAGCCATCAGTCGAATACCTCATTGTTTTCTTCATCCTGAATCACAGTGCATATTTCATCGACATAGAGAGAACGTCCGTCTCCTTTTGTAAGGTGTCCCGTAAAACTGTTTCCGTAAAGTGAAAGTCTGGTTCCGCTGGCCTCCACCATTCGTCCAAGTTCACCCCATAACGTGCATGAACTGTTAGCCAAAGAACATGAGCCGCCATTGACACTCAGGGCTGTGGCATGAACTCCGGTACATGTAAATCTGGATTCATTTATTGATACGGCGGAATCCCTCGAATTGACCAGGACCGCATATTCCTTGCTCTGCATTGTCAGACCACCGCCATTAAAGCTTAAACGGCTGTCCTTAAGATCCACCATAGAGGCAGTTTCCAAAAAGTTTCCGATAAGTTCGCAGTCATAAAAACTCAGGCTTGATCCTTTTGCATCAATAATCCGGTCAGAGGAAGCGTTACTTTCCTTTTTCAGGACACACAATTCAAGCTGAACATCCGCATCCTGAACATAAAGGACAGAATTACAGTCGAAAATGATAGTATGATCTCCCCCGTCAATAGTGCAATCCTGATACAGGGCATATGAATTCTTAAGTGTAATGTCAGACAGAAGGTGAAGCTTGCACTGATATCCGTCGTTTACAGCCATTAATGCCTGCTCCAGGGTGGAATATGGATTCTGGTATGAACCGGCAGGATATTGACTGTCTCTTGAGGAAGTTGAGCCTACATAGATGTCTGCCCCATGCCTCATGATTTTTTTGTAGGAAACGGGATTTCCTTCTTCGTAGGCCATGGACTGCCATCGGACTATGTGGTCCTGCCTCATGTCAAGCTTTCTGGGATTTTTATCCGCCGACCAGTATTCATCGTCAATCTGATAAATCAAAAAATCACCGGTAAAGGTAAAGGTTCCATCGCGGTCTATAGAGTAAGGTATGATTTCCTGAACATCCAGCGCCACGGCAATCTGACAGCAAAAAACAAAGGTCAGAAAAACGGAAATCCGCAGCACTGTTCTCTTAAAAGCCATTTAAGCCTCCATTTTGAAAAACTGGCCGGCATTCCTAAAAGATCATTGAAAATGAGTTTTTAGAATTGCCCTTTATTTATCGGCAAAAATCGGCTCAAGCACCTTTCTTAATTCAGGATATGGTGTATAAAAATTCTTTTCAAGCTCTTCTTTTGTAAGCCCCACAAGCTCATGACTGTTGTAGTTTATCCATGGATTATTCTCCGGCTGATCTATCTCCAGCTTGCGGCACCAGTAGTCAGGAACTATTGGAAGTGGATCCTTGTATTTGTATACCTTAAAATCATGAACGACAACCTTAATGTTCTCGCGTGGAACACCTTTTTCAAGCAAAACGCCTACCAGATAATTCAGGGTTTTTCCGGAATCGTAGATGTCGTCCACAAGCATTACATTATCACCCTGTCGCAGGTAGTCCGGGGAATATGTCCATCCGTCCACACGCACCGCATCATGTTTCTTTACGTCGGTATAGGAACGTGCCACGACAGCCGCATACAGAACTGGTTTATGCCTCTTGAGTGCCACCTTGTAGTATTCGCTCAGGATATTGGCCATGTAGGCACCGCCTCGCAACGACGCATAAATCACATCAGGAACAAAACCGTCCTCCTGATAGATTTTGTGTGCAAGAAGAAGCGCATTATTTCTGACTGTATCGTAGGGCAAAAATTCCTTCATGTTGAACTCCTTGAACTCCTATTTTTCCGTGTGTTCCAAATATTCAAGTGAATGAGCCCCTTCAATTTTCAAGGGAAGGGCATCATCAGAAATGCTTTTGATTTTTTTGACACCGTCTGCACTTGCAAAAGACACCTTGAGCTTTTCGTTCTTGCATTCAATTACTGCACGTGAACTGAACTTATTCTTGCCTGAAAGAATGAGTGTTGCCAGAGGGTCTTCAACTTCCTGCTGAATGAGGCGTCTCATCGGACGGGCACCCATAAGCGGGTCATAACCATGCTCCACCATGTACTCACGGGCCTTGGGTTTTACCGAGATTGTAATTCCCTGCTCGGAAAGACGTTCCTCAAGTTCTGCAATCTGAATGTCGAGTATGCTGCTGATTTCCTTTTTGCCAAGGGCATTGAACACTATTACGTCATCTATGCGGTTCAAGAGCTCAGGTGACATTATGTGCTTTAGCTCCTCCATGGCATTCTGCTCCATTTCATCGTGAGGAAGTATGCCTTCCTTGCTGGATGCAAACCCAAGCTTGGACTCTGCATTTATGTTCCTTACACCGGCGTTACTTGTCATGATTACAAGCGTATTCTTAAAGCTTACGGTGTGGTTTTGTGTATCCGACAACTCACCTTCCTCAAAAATCTGAAGGAGAAGATTATAAATCTGCGGGTCGGCCTTTTCTATCTCGTCGAACAAAACGACTGAATATGGCCTTTGCCTTACTTTCTCGGTTAGCCTTCCACCCTCATCATGACCTATATATCCAGGAGGCGCACCAATCAATGATGATGAGGTATATTTGTCGCTGAACTCGCTCATGTCAAAGCGGATAAGGGCATCCTCGCTTCCAAACAGGAATTTTGCAAGGGCCTTTGCAAGCTGGGTTTTTCCGACACCAGTGGGCCCCAAAAACAAGAATGAACCAATAGGACGTTTTAATGAAGACACACCTGAGCGGCTTCTCCTTACGGCTGAACTGATTACAGAAATTGCCTGATCCTGACCGATGACATCCTTCTTGAGCTTATCCTCCATCTGAAGGAGCTTTTGGCTTTCGTCGGCATCAAGTTTTTCTATCGGAATTCCTGTCATTGCCGAGATAACCGAGCATATATCCTGAACCGTAACACGAGTCCTTACCCTTGCATCCTGAGCCCTTAATGCAAGATTGTATTCGTCAAGCTGTTTCCTCAAGTGGGTAACCTTGTCGCGCACGTATGCGGCCTGCTCGTAATCCTGTTCCTGAACAAGATTCCTCTTTTCCTCTATCAGGTCGTCGATTGTCTTTTCCAGCTGCTCAAGCTCAACAGGCCTCTGTTCATTTTGAATTTTCTTTGCGGCACCGGCTTCATCCAGAACGTCAATTGCCTTGTCCGGAAGGCATCTTTCCTGAATGTACCTGCGGCTGTATTTTACAGCTGCCTTTATGACATCGTCATCGTAACGCACATGGTGGAAATCCTCGAACTTACCCTTAAGGCCCTCAAGCATTTCCTCTGTCTCTGCATCACTCGGCTCATTTATCACAATCATCTGGAATCTTCGAGTCAGGGCAGAATCCCTTTCAAAACGGTTCCTGTATTCCTTTAGTGTCGTGGCACCGATTACCTGAATCTCTCCGCGGCTCAAAGCAGGCTTTATCATGTTGCTCGCTTCCATTGATCCCTCAGGTCCACCGGCACCGATTATCGTATGTATTTCGTCTATAAAAAGAATGATGTCAGGGTTTTCCTTTACTTCCTTCATCACCCTCTTCATCCTTTCCTCAAAGTCACCCCTGTATTTTGTTCCTGCAATCATGGCGGCCAGGTCAAGCGAAAGAATGCGTTTTTTCAGGAGCCCGCGCGGAACATTTCCCTTTGATATCCTTTGGGCAAGGCCTTCCACTATGGCAGTTTTTCCAACTCCAGGTTCTCCGACAAGGACCGGATTATTCTTGCTTCTGCGGCTGAGTGTCTGGACAATACGTGCAATCTCTTTTTCACGTCCCACTACAGGATCCGTATCTGACTCGCGTGCCAGTTCTGTAAGGTCCCTGCTGAACTGCTGAAGGATGCTGTCCGGGTTTTTCTTGCGCTGGGAGCTTCCGTCCGACATTGTGGGAACCGGCTCTGAATACATGGAATTTGCTCCCTCCATTTTTGCGGATGAAGGAACTTTTCTCTGTACTTCCATGGCACACTGTCTTGCCTGGTCAAGGGTTATTCCTGCCCGTTCAAAAAAAGTCTTTACTATTGATTTATCTTCCCGGATTGCGGCAAGAAGGATATGCTCCGTTCCGATGTAGTCTGATCGTGTTATCCGTGCCTCAACACCAGCGACCTCCATCAAGGCCGAAAGTCTTGTTGAGCGCGGCAAATCATAAAGTGCGGTATTGGAAATCTTGGAAGGCATGCTCTGTTCGATTGTGGTCTGAAGCATGAGCACGTTAATCTTCAATGCCTTTAGCGTGATGTATCCCAGACCGTCAGCAGATTTAAGAAGGGCCAGAACCATGTGCTCCACATCAAGCTGACTGCTCCCCAGATTATATGCTTCTTCCGGTGCAAGTACCGATATAATTCTCTGTACGCGAGGTGAAGGACCTCTTACCATTGTTCGACTCCTGGTGCCTCAAAGGGCAAGCTTTATATCCTGAAAAGCCTCCTGCAAAATCAATGCCCTGAGCCTTTCATTTTTTTTCTGAGGTACATCCTTTACGTCCTTCTCAAAATGGAAAATACCGTTTTTAAGGACATACTCAAGGTGACCTTCCTGTATTCTATACAAAAGAGCGTGAAGCTCCGTGTCATCTATTCCTGTCAAAAATCCCATGTCCTTGCCCCATTTTACGCCGCTGATGATGGAGATTGCTTCCCTTAGGGAAACGAACATGCTGGATCTTGCAAGGGCCACCGCCCTGTACATATAGTTTTTTACATTTGACGGTGTGTTTTTCTTATATTCATCTCGGCTTGTTCTCTCCATATCCTTAATCTTTGCCGCCATGGAAACAACCGCACTCATTTGGTCAAGTTCTGTGCCGGACAGGCAGTTTACGGTATCAAGCGTATAATAGGAGCCCAAAGACGAGCCCTTCCCGCCGGAACCGTCCACATTGTTGTATCCGCCGTTGCCGTATGTTGCCGTAAATGAAAAGCCTTCCGACATGACCATTGATGCCAGTGACCTTATGCCTCCCATCGCAGACACAGACGGAAGATGCATGCGGAGAGAAATCTTCATGCCGCTGCCTGCATCCCATGTATTTGCCGTAAGATAACCGAAATCATAGCTTGCCGCAAACTGTATTTTTGACTGAAGCCCCGAATCAACCGCCGTAACCATGCGTACAGTCTGGTCCAAGTCCAGTCCCGTCGCAAATGCCTTTATCTGGACATGATCACCAGAGTTCACCGTACAGGAGAGTTTTCCGTCATTCCTAAGGATAAGCCCCTCTTTTTTGGAACCGTGGACATCAAGGGCTCCACGCTCATGCAGTATCCGCCAGCCAAGAGTATCCAGCTTGTCCATGGTTATTGCCTGAAAGCTTTCTCCATCCGACATCTGGTTGAATGCATCAAAAACAATAGAGATTATCCGCTCATCATCACCGGGACGCAAATGCTCGGGAAAAGGAAAATCAGCAAGGTTACGCGCCAGCCTTACACGTGTTGCAACAATGACATCATTATCCTGGCCGTCGTATGTGTACCATGCCTCTGTTCCCTGGCTTTCGGAAGAGCTATCCTTCATCAGCAGTCCTCCTCTGCGGTGTTCTCCCTGCTTCCATCTGCAACAGCCTCGCTTTCAAGGGCCCTTAGGTAATCACGGTACATTGCGGCCTTTTCGTAATCCTCGCTTGCAACAGCCGCATCAAGCTTGTTCTGCAAAATCATGCGGTCATTGAGTACGGAATGCACGCTGGAAAGACGCTGGGGCATTGAGCCTGAATATGTTCCCGATATGCCCTTATTCTCCAGGCATTTTCTGATATCAGCCTTGAAAATTGAATAACATTCGGGACAACCGGCGGTCATGGTTTTCTTTATCTGAGACAGGGATGTTCCGCAGACAGGACACATCTTGGAGTCTTCGGCACGGAGTTTTTGGGCAACAGCAGTAAGTTCCGAAAAAAGATCGCCAATAGAAGCCTCTATGCTCCTTGGATCGTCACTTATTCCACGCTCAAGGGCACACTTCATGCACATGTTTATCTTGCGCTTTTGTCCGTTATTTACTTGTTCTAGAAAAATAACAGCCTTTTCTTCATGGCAAAAATCGCAGACCATAAAACATCCCTCAAAAATATAAAAAAGTATATGCCAATATTATACACTAATTTTACATTTTACGCAAAGTATCCAGCGGCTTTTCACGACCTGCCTTTACAGCGGGTATGGCGGATACAATCAGGGACAGGAGAAGGGTTCCAAGAGTAATTACCACAAGCTCCCCAAACGGTATAATTACTGGTATTTCCTGGAGATAAAAGGCCGGATCAAGCAAATGCACGGCAGAAAATCCCCCTTCGCCACCATTTGACAGGACATAGACGAATTTCAGGAAAAGATTGACTATTTTTTCCATGAAACTGATTATCTGGTTTATGTTCACTCCAGCCAACAGTCCTAGAGGAATGCCCATCAGCACCCCTCCAGCACCGGAAATCATTCCAATCAAAAGGAAACTTGTGGTTATGCCGGAACTGTTTGCCCCCACGCTCTTTAAGATGGCTATTTCCTTACGGCGTTCCATAACGATCATGACAAGGGCAGAACTTATGTTCACGGATGCAACAAGAACAATCAAAAGCATGATCAGGAGAAGAAGCAGCTTGGTGGACGAAAAATTCTCATATTCAGCGGCATTAAGCTCATTCCAAGAATAAACCCTGCTTTGCGAAATTGAAATATTGTCTCCGTAGCCCATTATGTCATTACGGACATTCTGCTTGATTTTTACCAGATCATTTGAAAAAGGATTCTCCGTTGTCAAGGAGAACATGGTTTGACTGGACCTTTGCGAAAGTACGGAAAAGGCTGTCTCCAGAGGAATGAACACCCACAGAGCATCAAGTTCCTGGTATCCGGAAGAGACAACCGCACAGACTGTAAAAACCGCCATCTTAGGAACCATCTGCTCACCAATTTTTTCAACGGTAATCAGGCTTATTTTATCACCAGAATGAACATCCAGAATCTGGGATATTTTTTCTCCCACAATCATGTTCCTTTCCTGATTTAAATCAATCTCACCTTCCTTTACCTGCATCAATGAGGAAAAGCCCGAATTTTTACTGAATATGTCGCTTTCTACTCCACGGACTGTAGCACCTGTCCTTATTCCGTTGAATGACACAAGAGCCATTCCCTGCATCTCGGGGTAAGAACCTGTAATTCCATCAAGCTCAGAAAAACGATCCGAAATCTCCATCATGGCATCATAAGATTCGACATCCGGAGAAAGGGAATTCACGTGAACCTGCAGGTCCTGTGTCGAAAGCCCGATCATGCGTCCGGTTATTCCCTGTATCATGCCCTCGCTTATTATCAGGACCCCGACAAGAGGAACAAGGCTTATTCCGATGCAAAGCATTGCACCAAAAAGGCTCCTTCGTCCAAGGCTCCTGTCAGAAGATGAGCGATGAGGAAAACACAATCGTAATGCATATAAAAACGAAGCAGAAAGCGTCATAGCTCACCATCCTCTGAAAGTGCCCCGTTCCTGAGGAAAAGCTTTAGGTCTCCTTTTGCCGCAAGATTCATGTCGTGGGTTACAAGAATAAGGGTTTTCCTGTATTTGTCCGCCATGGAGAACAAAAGGTCACCTATAACAGCCGCATTTGCAGGATCAAGGTTTCCTGTAGGTTCATCTGCAAGAATCAATTCCGGCTCGTTGATAAGGCTTCTTGCAACAGCAACCCTCTGCCTTTCTCCACCAGACAATGCAGAAGGAAGATGATTTGCCCTGTCGCTTAAACCTACATCTTCCAGCAATGCCCGGGCTTTTTCCATTGCATCTTTTTTTGAGACACCGGCCATGTATGAGGGAAGGAAAACATTCTCCAGTGCAGTAAAATCCTTTAAAAGATAATGGAACTGAAAAATCAAGCCCAAAAATTTCTGTCTGTAATCCGTCAGAGCCTCTTCCCCAAGGGATGAGATAATTTCTCCGTCAATCTCCACAGTACCTGATGATGCCGTATCAAGTCCACCTATAATGTTGAGTAAAGTTGACTTGCCGCTTCCGCTTTTTCCTACGATGACGCATTTAGTCCCGCGGCTTACGTTCATGTTCAAGCCCTTTAAAATCGTCAGGGTCTCGCTTGATGTCTTGTATGTTTTCTCAAGATTATTTATTTTAACAATAACATCCCTATTATTTGAATCAGTCGTCATGAAGAACCTCCGCAACAGTTACATTAAGAATTTGCCGGCTTGCAAACCACGAGGCAGACAAAGAGGCAAATATTCCGAAAAAGAAAATCAATATTATTTCACTGAACACCATTCTTGCAGGAATGCTGGCATATATCCTGAACATGGGATTCTCCTGCATCATGTAGGCATTACCAGGAGCAGTAATCATCGTAATGAAATACTGAACATAATAGAGTGCCTTTGAAAGGAACAAAAACACGCTCCTCATGTTCACGCAAATCAAAAGTCCCAGTATGAGTCCCGGAAGGGCACCTGTTACTCCAGTCATGAACCCCTTGTAAATGAATACGGTCTGTACACTTCTTTTAGAACTTCCCAATGCCGTCAGAACCGCTATCTCCTCACGCCGCTCATAAACCATCCTGCGCATACCGTTGTAAATGTTTATTGCAACAACGACAAAAATCAGGAACACCAAAAGCATGAGCATGTTTTTTTCTATGCGGAGTGCACCAAAAAATGCACGGTTATATGACCTCCATGATTCAGCCTTTACATCCGGATATTTTTCGTTCAATTTGGCAATGAATGCTGAATCCTTGTTGCTGTCCTTTATTTTTATTCCAAGTACCTGTCTGGCGCTTTCTCCAAAATTCTTTTTTCCCGCATCCAAACTTACAAACGAATATGCACTGTTGATGTCGGCATAATTGGAAAAGAATATGCCCTTTACGACAAAGGACCTTTGATTGGAAAAGAGGCTTACATCGCTTGAGCCGCTTAATGCAAAAATAGTAACTGTACCGCCTGTCTTTGCACCTATGCTTGAAGCAAGGTCATTCCCAAGGATTATGTAGTCATCTTCACTTAAGTCAAAATCTCCGGAAATCATTTTGAGTTCCTTGGCAAAACCTGGATCTTTTTCCATTACACCGGGATCAATAGCCCTGACAAGAGCAGCACCTTCCTGACCTGCAGAACTGAGCATCAGGCCCTGGGCTTCATAGAACGGAACAACGGTCTTTACGTTTTTATCTGAATTGCACCAGTCAACAAATTCATCCATATCCCCTATTTCTGAGACACGCACATGATAGGACGAAATTTCCATGATGGCATCTATAAACTCCATCTGAAAACCATTCATCACAGAGATGACAACAATAAGGGCAAGTACGCCAAAACATACTCCAAGACTTGACAATGTTGAAGTAACCGCAGTCCTTCCGCTCCTGTCTACCTTGCTGAATCTTTTGGATACAAAGTTAATCCATTTAAGGGATGAAAACAGCCTATGTTTTTTATTCATTCAACATTCCTCCGTATTCAACTCCCGCATGATATATCGTTTCATTTACCTTTACCCCATCCTTGAACTCACTCTTTATGGAAAATCCTTCATCAAAGAAAACTGTCTCCACATAAGTGTCATCATTTTCACCGTATTCAGTCAAAAGCCTAAGCTTACCCTCTTCATAATACCAAACGTTGGGTTTTACATTACTACGCAGATACCTGTATTCTCTTTTTTTGTTTATAAAACGCCCCTCATCCTTTATTAGGTCAGAGCTTTCTTCTTTTATGATTCTGTCCTTTGAATCATAGTCATATATGATTTTCTGTTCCAACACTTCCTTGGATTTTGCACTCGCCTTTGAGTATTTTTCAAACTGAAGGACTTTACCAGACGGAGAATAGCGTATCACATTTACCAGCTTTTTGTCATAGAGTTCCCTTCTTTCACGCACTGGAATGGATGAACTGGAAGAGCCGTAATAATAGATTATCTTGCTGAGCATCTCGGAATCTTTAACCGTCGGGGCATTTTTCCATGTGATTTTTTCAGAAAGACGATACTGGTCATCATACACATTTCGTACGATGATTGAGCTGTTTACATTTACGATTGAGTTGGAGCCATCAAGAGGCATTGAGGGGGTAAAATATTCCTCACCATAATTAAAGAAAGCAAGACGACGCAGGGAATTCTTATAAACAATCTCCGCATAATTTTCTTCCTCAAGACCAAGGGCAAGGGCAGATCCCGCACTTTGTGGACCCAGTTCCGGATTTTCAAGCAGTTCAAGGTTTTCGATTGCAATTCCCTCTTCCTCTGTATTAAGAAACTCATTCTGCATGAGAATATTCCATTCCTCAAGAGTTGCCAAAAGTGCCGTACCACCATCAATCTCTATGGAACTTCTGTCTGTTAGATTGCTTTCAAGATAATGTTCCTGAAGCTGTTTCTGTGGTGCTGAGATAATTGGAAAAATCATGTACAGTGACAGAACCATCGCCTCAAGTGTCATAAAGCCCCGCTATTGTCCTAGGAATTCATCAAGATATTTTTCCGGATCCAAAGCTGAGATGTCTGGATATTTTTCCCCAGTACAGACAAAAGCCACAGGAAGATTAAGTTCCTTGCCGATTGAAATGATGCATCCGCCCTTTGCCGTTGAGTCATATTTTGTAAGGATGATTGCATCCACCCCAACCGCCTCATTGAACACTTCCGCCTGACGCAGTGCATTTTGACCCGTGGTTGAATCAACAACAAGCAGCTTTTTGTAACATCCCTCGCTTGCCTTTGACTTTGCAACCCTGTCGATTTTCTTAAGCTCGTTGACGAGGTTTTCCTTATTGTGAAGACGTCCCGCCGTATCCGCAAGAACAAGACCACCGCCAGCTGCCTCACAAGCAGAACAGGCATCAAACACGACTGCAGAAGGATCACTTCCCATCTGATGCTTTACGACTCTTATTCCAAGACGTTCACCATGCATGGACAACTGGTCAACTGCCGCAGCCCTGAATGTATCTGACGCAGACATAACGACATTTACCTTGCGGTCTGAATATATTTTTCCGATCTTTGCAACCGATGTGGTTTTACCGACACCATTTACGCCAAGGACCATGAAAACATTTACTTTTCCATCTTCCACAGGAAGTTCAATTGAATTGACATAAGGACGAAGAAGTTCCTTTAATGCAGCTACAATTTTCTCCTGACCGGATATTTTCTCTTCCTTACATTTTTCCTGAAGTTCATCAACCATTTCCATGGCAGTTTTTGCTCCGATATCACCTTCAATCAAAGCATCCATCAAGTCGTCAAAGAAATCCTGATCCTGAACATTATGTTTTCCAAAAAGAGATTTTAATTTTTCTGCAAAAGATATTTTAGCCATTCCCCTTACTCCTTTTTCACTGCTTCTTCTGTAGCTTTATTTGTATTTGAATCATCTATGTCTGAACCGTTTTGCTCTTCCATATTGAGTGCATCGTTTTTGATCTGTATTACCTTTGAGTTGATAGCCTCAAGTTCTCCAGGTTTTGCCTCTCTTGCTCTTGCAGGAAGTGCCTTACTTGCCGTACAAAGATAACGCACCAGCTCATAAATGAAAAATCCTGCGGCAACCGCCGTAATACCCAGAGACGTCCATCTGAGCGTATCCCATTTTTTTACTTCCTCATAGGGAATCGAGGCAGACGTATAGGCATTCACTGCACTGTTAAAATGACCAAGCGAATAGAACGTAAACGGCAAAGTCAGGATCAATGCCGTATATCCGCGGTAGGACCAGATTCTTCTTTTTTCTATTTCTGCCTCAAGGTCATTTGGAACAACCGGGATAACAAGGCTGTTTTCGTTTTGCTGGAGTGACGGTAGAATTATAAAGAATGCATTTGTATCCTGAACTGCAAGCTGACCAATTATATTGCGTCCGTTTATTGTAACCTGAGCTCCATCAAGTCCATTGCCAACGGCCTCCGAGTTAAAGTACATCTGTCCGTCAACAGGATTCTTGAGCATTACAGAGAACATTCCGTCCGACTGCTCCTTTAGGGGAACATGGATTACAAAATGCGGGCTGTCCTGAAAAAGATATGTCACAGTCTGAGTAATGTAACCTGGACATTGAATCTCTATCGTGTGCGTTGATGCAGGAACAATTATCGGTGAATTAATTTTTACCGGAAGTCCATCTACTGTAACACGAGCCTTTGACGTGAGTTCTGAAGGTTCAATCTCAAAATGCAATGCAGTTCCGCTTGTGTTCACGATTACGGGCAATATCTTTTGTGCAGTTGAACGTGCGATTCTTGCTATGTCATCCATGGAGCCGACTTCCATCACAGTGGAGATTGTCTTTGCTCCAGGATAAAGCGTTATCTCCGTGCTTATAGACAGATACCTTTCGTATATGGTGATGCTTCCTGATATCATCGCGTTTATTTTTGAATCAATTACGGCTTTCTCATAGCGTCGTGATTTTACGCCTTCCTTTAAAACATCTTCAGATGGCACGAACAGACTTGAGCTGTCTCCCTTGTATAGCGCAAGCTTTTCCGCACCAGGCAAAACCTCGGCTTCCTTTTCGTCTGACAAATCAAACACGGCACCAGGCATGTATTTTTCTGATTCATCCAGATTTGCCTGAATTTTATCCTGTATTTCCTGGATTTTTTTTTCTTCGCTTTCTATTTTCTTCTTTATTGCCCGTGCATTTGATTCCTGGACCAGAATTGAGTCACGTCTTTTTACTGCCGCTGACAATTCCAAAAACAAGGCCTGTCTTTCCTGCAGCAGGCTTTCATACTTTCTTGCATTCATCTCATCCACAGGAGGAACACGTCTGGCCTCTGTATTCAGCTGTTCAAGAATCAGGCTTGGAACCATCTTGCAAAGGCTTTTCTCCGCCTCTGAATGGGAAACTTTCTGGGTAAAGGTAAATTCCCTTGCGGCAATCACCCAATCCCCGGCATGTACCAGCATCACCATGTTAAGACATATAAAAAGAGACAGCAGAGTTTTTTTGGCACATGGTCGGGAAAAGAGCGCTTTCATTTTTATCAGTCGGCATCTCCCAGGTCATCATCGTCATCGCCAACCGGAACACCCTTCCACTTGACGGAAAGCCATGAATCCAGGAAACCGTCGATGTCACCGTCCATTACACCCTGAATGTTACCGACGGAATACTTTGTGCGGTGGTCCTTTACCATAGTGTACGGCTGGAAAACATAGGAGCGGATCTGGCTTCCAAAAGAAATGTCCTTTTTTTCGCCCGCAAACTTTTCGTTTTCCTTTTCCTTTTGTTCCTTGTAATATTCATAGAGCCTTGAACGGAGGATGCTCATTGCTGTGGCCCTGTTCATCAGCTGGCTTCTTTCGCTTTCACACTGAACGACTATGCCTGTAGGAAGGTGGGTAAAACGGACTGCAGATTCGGTCTTGTTAACATGCTGGCCACCCTTACCGCCCGCACGGAATGTATCTACACGCAAATCCTTGGGGTCAATGTTCACCTCTATGCTGTCGTCAAGAACGGGGAACACATAAACCGAGGCAAAAGAAGTGTGCCGCCTGGCGTTTGCATCAAAGGGGCTTATGCGCACAAGACGGTGTACTCCCGCCTCTCCCTTGGTATATCCGTAAACATAGGGACCAGAAATCCTCATGTTGATTGACTTGAGTCCGCCTTCAACTTCTTCCTGAGACAGAACCTCCATCTTGTAGCCGTGGCGTTCTGCCCATCTCTGGTACATTCTGCTGAGCATGAAAGTCCAGTCGCAGGCCTCTGTTCCACCTGCCCCCGCATGAACGGAAAGGAAGCAGTCGTTTTTGTCAACCTCATCTGAAAGCAGGTTCAGTATGCTCTGGTGCTCGTATTCCTTTTGTGCATTGTCCAAAAGTTCCTTGAGTTCCTTTTCAACACTCTGGTCGTTTTCCTCAATGCCAAGATCGTAAAGGGTTTCCATGTCGGACACTTTTTGAATCAGTTCTTCCCACGGCTCAACACGTCCCTTGAGCATCTTGATGTCGTTCATCACTTTTGTGGCCTTGTCATTGTCGTCCCAGAATCCAGGGGCAGTTGTCAAAGCCTCTTTTTCCGCTATTTTTTTCCTGATGTCGTCCGGGTCAAAGACGCCCCCATACGTCCATTATGTTTTCCTTAAGTTCGGAAATGGGTTCGCGTAAATCTTCAAGCATTTTATTCTCCTGTTAAGCTACCGTGTGGCCTGTCTTGCCGCACCTTTTTGTGGGGTCTGTGCCGCACTCATCTGACACCTTCTCCACTTTTTCTCCTTAAGCTCCGTAATGACAAACATTCCCTTGAGCGGAAACTGATAAATACGGACAACGTCATAATAATCCGTGACGCGGTCAATATCCTTCTTGATTTCAGAAAGTTCAGCCTCCGAAATCTTGGGGTTTTCCCAACATGAACGCTGTACTTTTTTGAATCCTGAATTAGTGAGCAATTCCACTAATGACTTGGCGCTATCGATGCTGCCCGGGTCTACAATAATTGAAACAAACATATCTATAGAATAATTAAAAGATTGCATCTTGTCAAACCGTAATTTTTGTTCGATTATATAAAATATGAAGAAAACACAACTTTTTAAGCGCATTTTTCTCTCTCTGGCACTATCCCTTTCTTTTTGTGCATTTTCACAGAGCTCAAGGCCTGTAGTAAGCGATATAGAGACTTCCACCGTATCTACAAACAAAATCGAACTGCGCTGGTCCCTTCCCCAAAATCCTGCGGGAAAAACGATTACCGGCATATCCATCTACCGTGACACAAAACCCATCAAATCAATAGACAACATGATTCCTCTTGCCGTAACCCATCCCCGTTCAGAAACCTGGCAGGACACGGTCACTGACCTTAAGGATTACTATTATGCCGTAGTTTGTGTCGTACTTGAAAGTGAAACCGGCGGATACGAAAACAACCTGTATTATGACGAGCAGTATGACAAAAAGCAGTCGGAAGCCATCGGAAAAGCCTATACCCTGATTCTTCCGGGTGTAAATTCTACGGTTGCAGGCATAAGGGCAAAGGGACGTTCTGCCACCGACACGACGATTGAGCAGCAGAAGACCGAAAAAATCTACCGCGACAACGAATTGAGGGAAAGGCCCCTGCCGTACATGGACATTCTTGACGGAGAGGATTATCCCGACCCTACTATAGACAAAAGCGTCCGTAATACAGCACTTTCCCTGGTTGAAGCCAAGCCCACCGCAAAACAGACCGTTTTGGAATACCATATTTTCCAGGAGGACATCGTAAAGGCAGAAAGCGGGGATGATGCGGTCCTGTTTGACATACTCAAGAGTTCGTTTATAAACAGGCGCTATGCACAGGCCGAAAAGGAACTGTATGACTTTACCCTCAGTTCCAGAAATCCGTCAACCAAGGACAGGGCATACTTTTATCTTGGAGAATGCTATTACTACAACGGAAAATTCAGCGACGCGGTAAGGATGTTCATCAGCCTGCAGGACAAATACCCGGCCCTGAGCCGAAAATGGACCGACGCCACCCTGGACCTCTTTTTAATCAGTGAGTAATTTTTTTTCAAGGAATTACATATCATTTTCAAAACTTTAGACGGCAAGTTTTTTTACATCTCAAAACCATTAGGCAATCACCCGGCAAAATGAATCGTCAGGCAATTGCCTTTTTCAAATTATTAATTAATCGAATGTATCATCGTTATAAGTGAAGATTCCCTCTGAGGGGTTTTCATGTCTTCCCTTATCGAATCCTTTTCTGCTTTTTCGGCGGCGGCTGTGGCTGGCTTTCCGTCACTCTTTGCGGCTGCCCTTGTGTCTGTAACGGCATTTCCGTCGCTTGTTGCGACATCCTTGAGCTGAACCAGTACCAGTTCGTCACCTACATTAAGGGTGTCATAGAATCCCTTCTTTGTATATGTGCCTTCTGAAATCTCTTCATTTACGGCTGTAACAACGAATTTGCCAAGTATGTCTGCTTCGGCATAGGATACTCCATAGCCTGAATCTGCGGTGCGTACCTTGCCCTTCTTTACGACATCAAAGGTTGAACCCTTTTCAATTCCGTCGCTTTTTCCAAGGTCTGCCAGTACGGTGCTGGTTGAATTGTAAAGTACAGTTCCACGGATCGGGAGGATGTCAAGAACTGCCTGACGTAGCCTGCGGATTGACTTTGCAACCCTGTCGTTTCCGGTGCGGTATACCTTTACGGAAGTTGTCTTTGTTCCGGTTCTGGCTGAATAAACGTCTGCATTAAGCGTGAATGAGCGGCTTGTCTCATCCATCGTGATGATTACAAAATAATCTTTTCCGGCGGTGCGTGCAAGCCTGTATGCCTGAGAGAATCCATCCACCGACTGAACGTCTACGTCAACAGTAGTAACTGCAACACCGTTGAACAGGTTCTTTGCGGCTGTAGCGATTATCTGCTCTGCCCCGGAATGCATCAGCTGAATCTGTGATTTCTGATAGTAGATTCCGATGTTCCACCTTGACTTGTCCAGATAGAACGGCTTGACTTTGTATTTGTGTGCCAGATTTTCCTTGAGCATGCTTTCAAGGGCTTCAATCGTATCATCGTTCTTTACCTGCTGGCTAGTCCTCTTTATCTTTGCGGAATTCTCATCCTTTTGAATCTGGCGTGCAATTACGTCGCTGTCGTTTGAACGGATGAACTTGAGCTGTTCAAGATAGAGTTCATAGAAACCGTCTCGCTCAAGCATGTTTGCAAATGCCTGCCTTGCCTTCTTGTTGAGCGGATCCACAGAAAGGGCCCTCTGATATTCATAGCGTTCACTAGGACCGTCATATGCCCTCTTGAATTCTGCGGCCTTGTTTATGTGATAATTCGCCCATGTTGAACGGCGTGTATCCTCAATGGCAAGAGTTCTGTTCACCAGCTGTTCAAGTGCAAGCCTCATCACCTCATCAAGAGGATCAATTGAAAGTCCCGTGTTGAATGTGGATATTGCGTCCTCATAAAGGCCAAGCTTTTCCTGTGAAAGCCCCTTAAGGTACCATGCAAGCGGAAGCTTCCTGTTGCGTCCGATGCGGAATTCACATATGTCGATTACCTCGCTGTAGCGTCCCTGGGCATAGAGTATGTCTGCAAGGAGCTCATAGGCCTTGTCGTAGTCACCTTTGATCTGTACTGCTGAGCGTGCGCGGCGTTCGGCTTCCTTTACATCCCCTCGTTTTGCGGCAAGATAGGAGGCTAGATAGTGTACTTCGGCTTCACCGCTGTGATATTCTAGCGCCTGGTTTACATAGCGTTCTGCGGCGGCGTTGTTTCCCTGATCTGCGGATACAAGGGCAAGGCTCAAAAGTGCCTTTCTGTTGGTTGAATCCCTCTTTAGTGCGTCAAGATATCGTTTTTCGGCTGTTGTGATTCCACCGTTGTACAAATCGATTTCTGCAAGGCCAAAGCGTGCGTTAAGGTCATTTGGATATTTTTTCAGGACTTCCTCAAAAACCGTACGTGCCTGAGTGATGTTGCCCAGGGAAATAAGTGCCATACCCTTGAGGTTCTGGATGTCGCTCAAATTGCGGGCATATTTTGCGGCTGTATCGGCATAGGAAACTGCCAGGTCATATTCACCAAGATGGAAAGTGCACAGGGCAAGATTGTACCATGCATCCCCATACTGCGGGTTAAGCTGAAGTGCTTCGCGGTAGGATTCAATTGCAGAATAATAATCTTCCCTTTGCTGGAACTGCATGCCCTTGTTGTAAAGTGAAAGAGCGGTCTTTTGCTGGGCATGGGCAGAGGCCACGGAGAACAGAAGCACTAGAAGAATGGCAATTATTCTTGGCCTTTTGGATACGTTTTTCATTTTTTCCTCCCAAAAAAAGTGACTAATCGTCCTTATTATCTTTTCGATATATTATCTTGATAACATTAACTTTATGTCCTTCCATGTCCTGAACAATAAAGTCGTAGTCCTTCCACGTGACTTTTTCGAATTTCACCGGAATTTTGCCAAAAAGGTCAAAGACAAAGCCTCCAAGGGTGTCAAATTCCTGGGTCGGGAAGTTTGAAGATATGGTTTCGTTCAAATCTTCCAGCAAAACGCGGGCGTCACATACCCATACGTTGTCGGCAAGGGATATGATGTCCTCCCTCTCGTTGTCAAATTCATCCTGAATGTCACCGACAATCTGTTCTATAATATCTTCCATGCAGACTATACCGCTCACTCCGCCGTATTCGTCTATGGCAATGGCAATATGAACGTGCTTACGCTTGAATTCACGGAGCAGGCTGTCTATGTGCTTACTTTCCGGAACAAAATATGCCTTGCGGATGATTTTTTCCAGATCTATCGCTTCCTTTCTTGCAAAAGTCCGGATCAAATCCTTTACATAAAGGACTCCCACCACGTTGTCAATTGAACCCGAATAAACCGGGAGCCTGGAGTGTCCGCTCTCCGTAATCTTGAGGGGCAGATCCTCCTGTGCGGTGTCAAGGGAGATGAAGTCTACGTCAATGCGAGGTACCATTACTTCCTTGACGGTGGTTTCAGCAAGGTCTTCCACCCCCTGAATCATGTCATTTTTTTCTTCAGCCAGAATCTCCTGTTGCGACGGACCGGAAACGGCCGATTCACTTTCCTTCTTTTCCTTCTTTTTTCCTTTACCAAATATACCCATATTTCTTCCTAACTGTAAATTTCAGTCATAAATATCTGCTGAGTCAAACCTCTGCATCAAGCGCTTTTGTATCCTGAGCATCTCGCATACAGGCTCCACACCCTTTTCCACATGCTCATCCCCGTGGTCAAGTCCGTGCAAGTGCAAAAGTCCGTGTATAAGCAGCCGTTTAAGCTCCTCGTTGCATGAAACCTCAAAATACTGTGCGTTCTTGGGCAAAGTCTCCAGACTGATCACTATGTCTCCCACAGATTTCCATGAATCACCCTGGTCATCGGTATATTCTTCGCCGTTCTCAAAACTTAAAACATCTGTAGGGGCGTCAATGTTACGGTATTCCCTATTTAAATTCTGAATGAACGCATCGGAACAGAAAAATACCGACACTTCCTCTTTATCATACGACAGTTCTTCCATTACTTCAAGCAGAAAAGGCTCAATATTGGAAATCCAATGGGGCTGAGCGACGTTTTCCTCCACATCAAGCAAAATCCGGTTTGCCATCTACTTTTTTTCCCTATCCTCTTTCTTTTGTCTTTTTTCAGTCTTTTTTTCCAGTTTTTTCTCAGTTTTACGATCTGTGGCGGATGCTGTAAGGACTGAAAGCTGACCCTTTGGAGACGGAACCTTTGTCTGCTGCGGCTGAGGGTTGTTTGCCGGTCCTAGAGGAGCCTGAACATTGTCCTCCGCATCAACCTGTCCCGGATATTTTACGCGGCTGTGATAATATCCCGCAAGGAACTGCTGGAATGCATCGTGAATTCGCCTCAAATCCTGGAAGGTAAGGCCACAGTTGTCCATCTGCTTTGCCGAAATCTTGGCGTTTATAAGATCCGAAATCTTGTTGTCCAAAGCTGAATATGAAGGGTTTTTTCCAAGAGACTTGCAGGCCGCCTCCACGGTATCCGCAAGCATTACCACGGCGCTTTCCCTTGTTGAAGGTGGGTTTTCCGTGTATGAATAGTCGGCAGGGTCCACGTTGGGATCCTTTTCCTTTGCCTTTGCATAGAACCACTCGATTACCTGGTTTCCGTGGTGTTCGCTGATTATCCTGATGACGGGTTCGGGAAGGTTCAGTTCCTTTGCCTTTTCCACTCCACGGCGCACATGGCTTTTTATGATGCTTACAGAAAGGGACGGATTAATGTCGTTGTGGATGTTTTCTCCGTCCAGCTGATTTTCCGTAAAATATTCCGGGTTGTCGATTTTTCCTATGTCGTGATAATAGGAAGATACGCGTGCAAGAAGCGCATTGGCACCAATTTTTTCACATGCAGACTCTGCAAGGGCCGCCACCATAATCGAATGGTTGTAAGTTCCCGTGGCAACCTCAAGCATTTTCTTTAGGATCGGCGTATTCTGGTCGCTCAAATCCATCAGGCGGAATACGGATGCGGTGTTCAGGGCAAGCTCAATCGGAGTAAGGAAGCCCAGGGCAAGGATGGCGGAGATGAAGCCGTTGAACGCCACCCCAAGGAAAGCGATGTGGGAGCCTTCCATTGACAAGTGGAAAATCAGCTTGAACATCAGGAGGAAGAACATGTTGGCAAAAGCCTGACCCAAGGATACCCATACCATCTGGGTACGGCGTTTCACCTGATATACAAGGCGCACGGAAACAAGCGAAGTTCCAAGCAGATACAGGAACGGCATGACCATGTAACCGCTGGCGTTAAACACCCCGAAAGCAGCGATGATTGAAAAATTGATGGCAGTCCTGTGGCCGAATATGATTGCGATTAAAAACACGCAGAACGACGACGGAAGGAAAACGGCAAGGGAGAATTGGGAGCTTACGTCCAATATACTCACGCTCACGCTGACTATCGTGTAAATCAGGAGGAAGCACACGCAGTCCATCCCCAGTTCCTTTGCGCTAATGACATAGCCCAGGGATGCCTTTGCAAACAGGAATACAGCCAGTGCCGTCAGAAGAAGAAGATAGATGACTGAATAAACGAATGAAGAATAGTCGATGTAAGCCGGAGAATTTGCCATTTTCTGCAGCTTTTCGTACTGTTCTTTTGTAACCGGAAATCCCTTGCGTATTATCTGCTCGTCCTTTTCAACGGAGACAGGGTTTTCTGCTGTGGCGGCAAGGGCCCTTTCGGCAACTATGGTTTCGTCGGCAATCTGACCGATTTCGTATTCGGAAATTGACTTTGAGGCAATTGTAGTGCTTGAGGCTATGCGTATGAATGAAACAAAGCAGCTCAAGGCAAAGGTTATGCCGAAAATCAGCACGACCAGCTTGTTTTTCCTAAGGTATATGCCCATTCCCTTAAAGCCTTTCTGTATCTTTTTTTCGCTATTCGTCTTTGAGTTCTTCATCTTCGTAAGCCTGTATGATCTTCCTGACAAGCGGATTACGCACCACGTCTTCGGCATTCATCTTCTTGAATCCAATCTCCGGAACGCCCTTAAGGATTTCCATTGCATTCAAAAGCCCGGACGGAGTCTTCCGCGGAAGATCTATTTGTGTTACGTCTCCGGTTATAAAAACCTTTGACCCCTGCCCCATTCGCGTAAGGAACATCTTCATCTGCTCGCGTGTAGTGTTTTGGGCTTCATCCAGAATCACCACAGAATCATTCAGAGTCCTTCCACGCATATATGCCAGAGGAGCGATTTCCACCAGACCGGATTCCGTCATCTTGCGGACCGTATCATGCGGCAGAACGGTGTTCATGGCATCGTAAAGGGGACGTATGTATGGATTGATTTTTTCTTCAAGCGCACCCGGAAGGTATCCAAGGCTTTCTCCAGCCTCCACCACCGGACGTGTCAGTATTATGCTGTTCTTCTGATGGCTCAGCACCAACCTCAAGGCCTCCGCCACCACCAGGAAAGTCTTTCCCGAACCTGCGGGACCTGTGGCAAAAACCATGTCGTGACTCCTCAAAAGCCTGACCAGTTCCGCCTGCCCCCGTGTCCTTGGATAAACGCGCCTTGTCCCCCCCGGAATCGTAATGCTGCACCGTTCAAAAAGTGCCCTATCGTCCTGTGACTGTGTCTTTGCGGTAAAGTCCGGGGAATGCAAGATGGATTGAACCAAATCCTCGTCGGTAATTTCCGTACTTCCATCCGCAATTTCATCCAGCATCCTGTTTATAATGAAGCTGAACCTCTGCTCGGTTTCCGTTTCGGCCGTATCCACAGAAAGCTCGTTTCCGCATGCAAATACCGGCACCCCCAAAAAGGATTCAATGAGTTTTAAGTTACTGTCGTTGGTTCCGCACACACGCTGCAGCACGTCAGTATCCGGAACAATAATCGTATACGCTGACACTAAAGGTTATTTTAATGTTAGATATGGAAATAGTCAATCGGGGTAGGTTAATTAAGAATTAAGAATGCATAATTCATAATTCATAATTAAAAGTTGTCACGCGGATTCGATTTTGCTAACGCAAAATCTTTAAATTTGAGTTATCTTGTGAGGGTGGCTTTGTGTCTTGCGTGTGGGTCATTACGTGGGTGGGGTACGTCATTGATGTGGGTGCGGGTATGTCATTGCCGGACTTGATCCGGCAATCTCTCTCTAACCTGTCATGTCAACGGAAGTCCGGGATGACGTTGCACTCAAAATTTCCACAAGTATTCATTTTTTTCAAATTTTTTGCCAAATTTTTGTCAAAAACCCCTACCCTGATACTATATATATAGCAACGGGAAGTTATTTCCCAAAACTATTTCAAGGAGCATCAGATGGACTTTACGATTAAACCCCAGCGGGAATACAAAGACAGGTTGTTCAAGGCCATCTTCGGCAGGAACACAGATTAATTCATAATTCATAATGCGTAATTCATAATTATATTTTTCCATACAGATTGCATTACATGAATATAAAGGGAGTTTTTTCGTTTTTTTGCCTGCAAAAAATGCGAGTCTTCGCGAGCAAGTAAAAACTCCAAGAGCAAGCTTTAGCTTGCGACAGGAACAGCAATCCAGCCATAACCAGAATATGGCTCTTAGAGGATTCCTATACTTTTCCCAACTTTATCAGATTTACCTTGCAAGAAATGAGCTGGACATGAACCGAAGCAAAAAGATTGAGATTTCCACCCCAAGCTTCGTCGTTTTCTACAACGGCTCATCAAGAACGGAAGATGAGTTTGAGATAAGGCTGTCGGACTCCTTCATTCACGGAAAACAGACCCCTTCCGGAGCTTATGAATGGACAGCCTACGTCAAGAACATCAACGAAAATCACAGTGGGGGACTTCAAAAAAACTGCAATGCGTTGTATGATTACAGCAGGTTCGTTGGAAAAGTACGGCGCAACAAAGAGAGCGGAATGGTGATTCGGGATGCGGTGAACAGAGCCGTCAACATGGCGATAAGGGAAAATCTTCTGGACGGCTTTTTCATATTTTACAGGTGAGTTTTTACGTTTTTTTGCGACAGCAAAAAATGCGAGCCCTCGCGAGCAAGTAAAAACTCAAAGAGCAAGCTTTAGCTTGCGGCAGGAGGTAGATTTTGGCAAACTCTTTGACAGAATTTGACGCGGAGGAAGCATACAGGGACATTCGGGAAGACGGCTACGAGGAAGGATATTCTCAAGGAGCCTCCCAGAAAGCCGTGGAAGACGCTGAGAACCTTTTGAGAATGGGAATGGGAACCGATGATCAAATCTCTAAGGCAATCGGTCTCCCCCTTGAGCAGGTGAAAGAGATTTCGGAGCGAATTGGTAATTCATAGTTACGAACATATAACCGAGAGTTTTTACGTTTTTTTGCGACAGGAGGAAAAAGATAAATGTGGAAAAGCAAGAAAATCACTTTCGCTGTTTTCATCGCCTTTACCATGGCGGCATCAGCTTTTGCAAACGGGGGCATACGCTGGTACTGGAATGCGACGGGAACTCCACCTGCCGAAATAACGCTGAAAAACGACGCTGACATCAGCCTTAAAAAGGAAAACCTAACCCTGCGCTTTGTGGATGACAGTGTAATCGTGGACTGCGACTACATCCTCTTTAACAAAAGCGGATCCGACAAGCAGATAGAATTTGCATTCAACATCACGGATGCCTACAACGACTCTCTTATTTACTACTCAATTTTTCTTAACGGGGAAAAAATTCCCTCAGATTTCCACAAGGAAACCAGCTGGGACGAAATAGAGTCGGTATATAAATTCTGGGAACTTTCAAAACTGACACTCGCTTCAAAAAAGGAAAGCAAAGTCTCAGTCACTTACCGCGTTCAGACATCCAACGACGGAATGCATTACGCAAATAAATTCAATGACAATAGCTTTATATACAACCTTTATCCTGCATTGAGTTTCGGAAACGGAATAATAGAAGACTTCAACATAACTGTTGACATTACCGACATACTAAGCTGGGGTGGAAAGCTTAAGAAAATCGAGGGAATTGATCTTAGCTTTAATAACTCTGACAGGATACTCTCCAGGCATTATTCAAACTTTGACCTGAACAAGCACAGGCAGCTCAAGATAACATACAACATAAAGAACTGGTATTTCAGGAGCCTCTACGAACAGTATGCAAAATATCCAGTAATCAATGCGGACTCTGAGCTAACAGAGGGAAAAACAATTTACGCAGCCGCAAACATGAGTGATCACAATTGCGACACAGCATGGGTTGAAGGAAAAAGCGATTTCGGTAAAGGGCAGAAAATCAAGATAAACATAAAAGGCTGGATAACACAGGTCCTGCTTGTAAACGGTTTTAGGAAAACAGAGAAAACCTTCTACGAAAACAACCGCATAAAGAGGATTGCGCTGTACGTTGACGGAGTACGGCTGGGCGAGATGGAATTCCCAGACAGGAAATACTGCAGGGTTGACATGACCAACATACTCGACGAGGGCGAGCTTTTGAATCTTGGTGATTTCTTCGGGGAAAACAACCTTTCAAAAGTACTGCAATCGGGAAGGGGCTTCATTTCTGATTCCAACATAGAAATTGAGATTCTGGACGTATACCGGGGAACGAAATACAATGACACCTGCGTATCGGATATCTATGTTATAGCAGCCCAGATACCCATACCATAATTAAATTGGACTTTTTTTCAATAATTCAGTATATTATCTTGTATGAGCAAGGATAAAAATTCAAACAAGCAGAAAAGCAACTCAAACAATACATTTTCTCTTCCGGCAGAGCAGATTCTCCCGAACAAACTATACATCGTGCCTATCAGCGGACGTCCCATTTTTCCGGGCATTTTTACGCCACTGATGATCAACAATCAGGAAGACACCAAGGTAATCGAAAAGGCATGCGAGGGCGACAATTACATCGGTATCGTCATGCTCAAGAACGACGCGGAGAAACCCACACTTGCCGATGTGCATGATGTTGGAACCGTTGCAAGGATCATAAAGAAGATAAACCTCCCGGACGGCGGAATAAACGTTTTCGTCTCAACACTTGAACGCTTCAAGATACGGAAGGCATTGAGCGCCTCAAATCCGATGGTTGCGGCAGTTGACTATCTTGAGGACCAGGAGGACGATACTTTTGAGGTAAAGGCCCTGACACGTGCCCTCATCAGCGAGATGAAGGAAGTAAGCGAGAACAACCCCATGTTCAGCGAGGAAATGCGCCTTAATATGGTGAACATCGATCATCCGGGAAAAATCGCCGACTTTATCGCATCCATACTGAACATCGACAAGGACGAACAGCAAAAGGTACTTGAGACAACGAGTGTACGCGACAGAATGCAGCAGGTGCTGATCTACATCAAGAAGGAACAGGAAATCCTCCGCGTTCAAAAGAAAATCCAAAACGAACTGAACGACAGGGTGGAAAAAAACCAGAGGGACTATTTCCTGCGAGAAGAACTAAAGGCAATTCAGGAAGAACTGGGAATAGCATCCGACCCAAAGAGCAGCGACTACCAGAAATTCAAGGCAAAAATCGACTCATTCAACTTTACGGGAGAGGTAAAGGAGACCGTCTACAGCGAGCTTGAAAAATTCCAGCTTCTGGACCCGCACGACCCGGAATACAACACCGTAAGGAATTACCTTGACCTCATAATCAACCTGCCGTGGAACGAAAAACCTGTGGAACAGTTCAACCTTCAGGAAGCGGAAAAAATCCTGGACGAGGACCACTATGGCCTTGAGGACGTAAAAAAACGCATCATGGAATATCTTGCAGTACGCAAACTCAAGCACGACGGAAAAGGCTCCGTACTTATTCTTGTGGGACCGCCAGGTGTGGGAAAGACAAGCATCGGACGCTCAATCGCACGCGCAATGAACAAGAAATTCTACCGCTTTAGTGTTGGTGGAGAACACGACGAGGCAAAGATCAAGGGTTTCAGGAGGACCTATGTGGCCGCCATGCCCGGACAGATTCTTGAGGGCCTCAAAATCACAAAATCCGCATCCCCAGTCTTCATGATAGACGAAATCGACAAGATGAACGCATCACACCAGGGGGATCCATCCGCAGCACTTCTTGAGGTACTGGACCCTGAGCAGAACGTCAGCTTCAGGGACACATACCTTGACCTGCCGTTTGACGTAAGCAACGTATTCTTCATCTTAACCGCAAACACTTTGGACACGATTCCTCAGCCACTTTTGGACCGGGCGGAAATAATCGAACTTTCAGGCTACATCGACCAGGAAAAAATCGAGATTGCAAAGAAATACCTCCTTCCAAAGACTCTAAAGAAAAACGGCCTTAAGAAAAATCAGGTAAAGCTTACAAAAAATGCCTATGCGCTAATTGCAACTGAATATGCACGTGAGGCAGGAGTACGCAATTACGAAAAGTGCCTGGACAAAATATGCCGCAAACTCATCCGCGAGCAGGTGAACGAATATGAAAAACAGAACCCGCCTGCTCCATGTCCGACAATCAGCGACATAAAAAAGAAAAAGGCAGCATCCCTTCCCGTCCAGAACGAAAAGAAGCTGAGCAAGGAAGAAGAACAGGAAATGAACGAAAGGCTCCTCAAGGAAGAGCAGGAAAAATATGCCGCAGAGGAATCCAAAAAAATCTCCAGTGCATTTGCAGACAAATCATTCAACATAGACATTCCGGAAGTAAGGAAATACCTGGGCAAGGCAGTTTTTGACGAAAGCCAGATAAAGACCGCATCGGTTCCTGGAACTGCAATAGGACTTGCATGGACAAGCATGGGTGGAGATACCCTCATTCTTGAAAGCATTTCATTTGAATCAGAAAAGGGCGGACTCCAGCTTACAGGCCAGATGGGAGACGTAATGAAGGAAAGCGCCCAAATCGCAATCAACTGGGCCAAGCAGTACGCAATCAGCAACAAATACAGGGACAGCCAGTGGTTTGAAAAGAACACGGTCCACCTGCACATACCCGAGGGTGCCACACCAAAGGACGGACCTTCTGCGGGCATTACGATGGCAACAACCTTTGTATCACTGTTCAGCGGAAGGAAAATCAAGCCGAACCTTGCGATGACAGGAGAATTGAGCCTTACAGGTCAGGTGCTTCCAATCGGAGGCCTCAGGGAAAAAACCGTTGCGGCAAAGAGGAACAAAATCAAGACAATCATAATTCCATCCGCAAACCAGAGGGACCTGGACGAAATCCCCGAGCACGTAAAGCAGGGCATAAAATTCATTCCGGTGAGCCGTGTGGAAGAAGTGATGAAGCTGGTGTTCTGAATCAGGGCATTATAAAGATAATGAAGGGAAAGATGGCTTTCATTTTAAAGGACAAGATTAAGAGTTCTCAGCGGCTAAGAAAAATGGGACAGATCTTTTACCTCACATGCTCCAATTTCAACGGCAACAATCTCTGGGACAGCGCATCCGCATGCTCCTTCGGCTTTATCTTTTCTTTTGTTCCTCTTGCACTGATTATTTTTACCGTGCTCGTGGGAATACTCCGTGTCAATCCGGCACTGATTGACTATGTAAATGCTTTTTCGGATGAGATAGAGACTATCGTTGACATCAAGCCTTTTATCGACAACATCCTGAACAAGAAGAATTTTCATGTCCTTGACATCTTCCTGGCTGTATGGATTATCTGGATGGCTCGAAAAATGTTCATTTCCATAATCCGCGCCATGACAAAGATTTTCAACTACCAGAGAAAACACCGGGGAATCCTGAACCAGGCCCTTATGTTCATCTCTGAATTCCTTTTTGTAATCGTGATCACGGCAATTATAATCTTTATCTTCAGCTTTAATCAGCTGGTCTCCGCAAATGTCTTTGAGCCGCTCAGAAAACTGCTGCCTGAAATAGTCAACCAAAGCTCGAACAACATTTTTTCATTCGCAATGTATTTTGTAATTTTTATCTTCACCTTTTTCGCCTATAGAGTGCTTTCAGGAACAAAACCGCCGGTCTTGATATGTTTTTTATGCGGTCTCCTGGATTCAGTCTGCTTCTTCTTTATTTCGATGTGGGTCTCAAAGTTCATGAACCTTACAAACTACAACATAGTCTACGGAACAATAAGCACAGTCATCGTACTGATGATGATTATATATTCATTCTTCATTTTCTTCCTTTTCTTTGCCCAGATGATTTATGTAATCCAGAATTTCCAGCTTCTCATTGAATGTGAGGTATATCTCCTTCCACCCAGCGAGAAAAAGGGATGGTTTGTGTCCCTGCGCCGCATTCTTTTTATAAACCCCACTTCATTGAAGACGGCCGAAAACGCAAGATCATACAAAAAAGGCGATGTCATTTTTGATGCTGGTCAGAAAGTCGATTCAGTGTATTACCTTCGCAGCGGAATAATCCGTGAGCAGATCGGAGATGTAATCATAGAGCACAAAAAAGGCATGTTCATAGGGGATACACTTTGCCTTCTGGACGAAGGATTCAGGGGTAGGGGCATTGCTGCAACAGACTGCAAGGTTTTGATTTTTACCGGGCAGGAGTTCAAATCATTTATAAAAAGGTCTCCGCTTGCCGCATCAAAAGCCCTGTCCAAACTCGCCGAGATATAACCAACCCTTGCCTTTAAGCCATCTATTAAAACAAAAAAAATGCGGAACATGCACAATACCATGCAGCCCCGCACTCAGTAACGTTTGAAACACCCTTTATTTCTCTTCCACAGCTTTTAGCACCGCTCTTGCCATATCACAGTGTTTACCAAGCCTGCGGTCCAGTTCTTCCTGAGCAGTATCATATTCATCGACCCGCTCAAAATCATGAATCGTAAAATTATCTCCGGTCACATAGTAATTGAATGTTCCAAGATAAATGGCCTGTATATCATTGGGAACGTCAACTTCAAATGCGGCAGGCAGCGGAAGATAAATCATCGCCATGTTGCTTCCAAAGAAATACATATTGAAAGGGCTGGAAAATTTAAAGCTGTTGGGAGTCTTTTTCAGTCTTCTTACCTGAATGATAAAAGTCTCACCGATGCTGTACTCTGTCTGGTTTTCCTTGACGAAAGTCGATTTGTTGCTTCCAAAAGTATCAGAAGGATCTTCAACGTAAGGAACAACATAAGTATCCGGCTTTTCTGCGCAAGAATCTGGAAGGCCGCGTGTCTTGAAAATGAAGTCACGGCTCTCGTCAAAAATCACATTTACCTTTCCCACAAAAATTACTTTTTTAGAATCTGGCTTGATTGCAGGAGCTTCTGAGAAGGCACAGATATTGCATGCAACCAGTACAAGACCAGCCAACAGGTATTTATAAATCTTTTTCATTACTTTACCTCCTTCAGCCTGCTTTGGATAACAGGCTCCCATTCAGTTCCCTTATATCTCCTCAGGGCCTCCTGAAGACATTCTATCTCCTGCTTCTTGGGATTGGTCGTGGCAAACAGGCCTGTCATCGGTACATTCTCTCCCTCTTTGAACGAGTCCTGTCCACTGTAATAACCAAAGTAATAAATGCCGGGTTTTTCAGGAATCTTTATGTCAAATTCCTTATACTGCATCGGATAAACATCATTCCAGTAATACACTACTCGGCCATAATCAACTGACCCAGAAACCCATTCAAGCCTGTATCTTGAACCAGGTGCCACAGGGGCTGAAACTATGTACGGTCCTTCCAGCTGCTGATAATCAGGCTGATACTCAGAATCACACTGAGACCAGTACATTGACCAGTCATTTCCGTAAAAACCAATAAAAATCACGGAATTTTCCGGAGTTTCCTGGCTTGCCCTCTCCTTATAGTCAAAGTTGGTTACTTTAGCAGAAAGGCAACCAGTAAGCAGGAACGCAAGCACTCCCGCAAACATCAATGAAATTTTTTTCATTTATTTTATCTCCTTTTTTTTAAAAACCTAATGAAACATAGAATACGACAGAATTAACAGTGCCGTCATATTCTGACTCCATGAATTCGAAGTATTTCCTGCCCTTGAATGCAATTCCCAAACCAGGATGGCATGAAAGTGATGATGTATATGTAAATCTAATGCCTGCTTCATACACAAAAGACAGCATCGGTTCAAACGATCCCATACCGCCCGCAGAGATGCCAATCTCTCCATAAGGGATAATCTCAAATGAATAATAATCCAAAGGAACTTGCACAAGTCCGCTCATCTGGAAAGAAAGCTTTGAAGTATACGGAGTCGAAGCCTTGTAAATTCCCAATCCCATACCGGTTACATCACTAAAACAGTATATTAACTCTGCTCCGAAATTAAAGCCCTGATCACTCAACGGAAGCTCAAAGGCCCCTTTGATAAAAATTGTTTCTGTGGAATTAATTCCAGCAAAGCTTAAACCACCGTAATTACTCTCCGTATCCTTATCCTTTTTCTTGCTTTCCTTGCCGTCATTTTTCTTTTCCTGCTCTGTATTTGCCGCACTTGAATCAAGACGCCAGAGGCCGTGTTCCTTTATCCATTCAGTTGTAAATGATACTTGATCATCACCCTCGCCTGCAGTAAAAGCAATCGTTACTTTGTCTTTTGTTGATTCAACAACTTCTGTCTTGTAGGAATAAGATTTATCCGCCGTTGAGCCGTATTTCTTGAACAACTGGTATGCACACGCATAGCGCAGACCTTCTGCCGGATTAGAATTGAAAACATCAGAAACCGTAGAGCAGACACTTGTCGGGGCAAAGCGAAGTACAGATTCAAAATCCTTCTGTCCGTCCACAGATGCCTTATGGAAAGAAATAAAGTTTATCAGGGAAGTATATTTCTGGCTTGAATCACCGAGTGCCTGTGCAAGTTTGAACGCCCTGTCCTTTGCAGATGATGATTCACCAGAAGAGATGCTGTTTATCATCTTTTTAATCTGGGCGGCAGGAATTGCAAAGTTTACAGAATCACGATAAGCGGCCTTCCATGTGTTGATGCCGACCACAAGGTATTTATTGCCCGAAGAAATCAAAAGCGGTCCGCCTGAATTACCATAATCAACCTGTGCGGAATGCTGAATTATTGTGGAGATTTCAGGATTCAAAAGCTCCTTGATTCTTGCACGGGAATTGGTTACAGTACCCTTTCCAAACTGCCACACAGGCTCATCTCCAAGTGCCGGAAAACCAGCAGACCATACTTCCTGTCCGTCCTTTAGGGCTGTCTCGGAAAACTCCAGGCCTTTCGTAAAGGGTCTCTCACCGTTCTTGAATGCAAGGATTGCTATGTCGATGTCATCGTCCGTTGCTACAATCTTAAGACCCTCGTATTTTGTAATCGCACCGGTCTCATCGTCCTCAAATTCCACAGAAACGGTTTCTGAATTTGCCACAACATGGCGGCTTGTCACAATGTAGTTTGTTCCGTCTTTTGCAACCCAGACAAATCCAGAGCCGAATCCGCCCTCAAGATATGAGTCAATTGCCTTTGAATAGGTGTTGTATCCTTCGCTCTTGAGCTCCTTGCTCATGTTCTTGAAAAAGTCAACATACTCCGCATAATACTGCTGACGGACAATGCCAACGTACTGCTTTACCTGTGCATAAACAAAACCAGGAATCAGCATGAAAAACAGTATGATACTTAAAAACAATTTTTTCATTATGTACATCCTTTTATAAATTAATTCAATGTAACCACTATAACCTATTATTTTGACTGTGTAAACCAATTCTTCCTGAAGTTTGAAGTTTTTTCAAATGATGCCCTATTTGATGACAAAGATGAATTAAGCCATAAACATTGATTTCCGGGGTTTTTTATTGACATATATTACCATTTTATGCTAATATCTATGCAAAATCGGTTTATATAGAGGAGTTCCCAATGTCAGGACACAGTAAATGGTCAACCATCAAACATGCAAAGGGTATTGCAGATGCTAAACGTGGACAGTTGTTCACCAAATTCATAAAGGAAATTTCAATCGCTGCAAAAATGGGCGGTGGGGATCCTGATTCAAACCCACGTCTCCGTACGGCCATGCTCAAGGCAAAAGCCGCATCCATGCCAAAAGATAACATTGAACGTGCAATCAAGAAAGGTACCGGTGAATTGGGTGCCGTATCTTATGAAGAGCTTGTATACGAAGGATACGCAGCCGGTGGTGTTGCAGTTCTCGTGGAAGTTCTTACAGACAACAAGAACCGCGCAGCCGCAGACGTACGCAACATTTTCAACAAGAATGGCGGAAACCTCGGAACTTCAGGTTCAGTAAGCCGCATGTTCGACCGCAAGGGTGTAATTGAATATGATGCCGAAAAGGTAAACGAAGACGAGCTCATGGAAGTAGCACTTGAAGCCGGAGCTGAAGACATCGTTACAGAGGACGGAGTTACAACCGTTACAACAGATCCAAGCTCATTCGATTCAGTACTTGAAGCACTTCAGGCAAAGAACTACGAGTCACTTTCTGCTGCAGTAAGCATGGTTCCACAGGCTTATACTTCTGTTGATGCAGACACAGCCAAGAAAGTCGCAAAGCTCATCAACAAGCTTGAAGAAAACGACGACGTACAGAACGTATGGTCTACAGTAGAATATCCGGATGACTTTGATCCAGATGCAGAGTAATTCAAGCTACTGGTAAATACAGAAAAGCGGTCATGTGGCCGCTTTTTTTTATGGAAGGAATATGGCGAAAAAAAGGCGTGTAATGGGAATTGACCCGGGGCTTGCAAACACAGGATTCGGCATAATTGACTCATTGAACGGTAAACTCCATGCCGTAAGCTACGGTGTAATAGAAACGGATTCTCAGGAAGACCATTCAATAAGGCTACTGTCCCTTTACAACAGGCTGCTTGCCATAATAGATGAATTCCGGCCGGATGAAGCCGAGATGGAAACCCTTTATTTTTCCAGAAACAGCTCTTCCGCCATGCCTGTGGCCGAAGCAAAGGGAGTCATAACCTTATGCCTTGCCCAGCAGAACATACCGGTTCATTTTTACACACCAAACCAGATCAAATCCACGGTAACCGGAACTGCAAGCGCCGACAAGGAAACCGTAGAGCACTGTGTAAGGCTTCTTTTGAACCTAAAGGAGCCTCCAAAGCCTGACCATGCCTCCGATGCCCTGGCT
Organism: Treponema sp.; assembly: GCA_016281495.1. Classification (GTDB taxonomy): domain Bacteria; phylum Spirochaetota; class Spirochaetia; order Treponematales; family Treponemataceae; genus Treponema_D. The sequence continues at coordinate 124,779 of JAEEIU010000027.1, forward strand.
GGAGCAATAACGCACATTCATTCAAGCATCGCATTTGGTTAAAACAGGTTTGACATAAAATGAATCTTGTTTCATAATATATATATGAAGAAGCTTACGAATAATTATATCGAAGAACAGTCATTTTTTACCCGTCTTGTCAATGTACTTCTTGGACGCAGCAAAGATGAAAGATACATCAAGCTCAAGTCCATCAACCGTACTCTGTGGCACGAGGGCTACAAATATTATTCTTTCAGGAAGGGCCGTGTTACGCCACAATTTGCAAAATTCCTGTATTCAGTTTACGAGATTGTCGCTCCACTTCGGGAGTTTTTCCTTAAGAACAACGATAACGAATATTACAAAAAACAGATTCTGGTTTATGCCCAGACAGACAGTCAAAGGGATATAGCGCAAAAGCTTTCTCCAGCTTCAATAAAACTGGCCTCAACAAACAATTCTATAAAGGCTGTTGCAGAATCAGGACAAAAACTGTTTGCTGAATTCCGCTCAGGATTTTCTGCAGGCGAAGGAATGGTCATCAATGAAGTATTCCAGATTGTTCTGATACTCAAGCAATTCTGTGTTCTTGACTATTACGCATGCCTTAAGAAATTCTGCTTCGAGATGGAGGAGAACACTTTTACGGAAAAATACAAATTCATTTCTGTGCCTCGTGACTATGTGGCGGATTTTATCATCGACTTCATCAATTACTCAAGCATGCTTCTGGAAATAGAAGATTTTCATCATATGGCGGATTTCCTTAAGACACTTGACGGATGGGAACAGAACAAGCTTACCGACCTTCTGAATCTTTTGGAAGAACTGCGCAAGATGAAGGAAAAGAGGTATCTTAAGATGATTGGGGCATTGATGAGCCTTGATCCCGACTTTACAGAAAAAAGCGCTCCGGAAGGAAGGGACATTGTTCGTCCGTATGTGGAAAACATTTACCAGATGTTCCGTTCAACAGTACAGGAAATAATCCACGAAAAAAAGCTCAGCCAGTTCAACGAGTATCTTGAATCGGTTTTCTCATATCAGGACTTAAAAAGGCTGCGTCATTACAATGATGATGAATCAAAAAAATATGAAAGCCGTGGTGCCAATGGTTTTGCATATTGCAACGCCGCAATGTATGTACAGGCATTTATTAAAAAATATGGACACGGAGAACTTGAGCAGTTCATGTCCATCTTCCAGGTAGCCGCCCACAGCTACATACCAAGTTATATTCCGGATTTAGTTGCACGATGCCAGGACCTGTATGACACGGGAACATCCCTTTTCACTTTTGACCAGCACCTCGACACTGACTTCTCTGAGGGCTACAAGCTCAAGAACCTGCTGGAGAACTGCCGCAACGATGAAAAGATCGTATTCAAGCTGAGCGGAGAGATTAACGAGATTAACAGTCAGGTAAACGACATAATCAGGGCAGCAATAGAAGCGACAACAGACATTGGAAAAACACTAGCGGCACTGCTTGATGACAGATTGCAGAAGAAAACAATCATATCCAACTGGCATGAAGTTGAAAAGCAAATGCAAAAGACAGCAAAGGAAGTTCTTGAACCAATGATTACCCACTTTAAGAATTTCGTAAACCTGATGAAGGAATACCAGAACCTGTAGGATTAGTTTTTACAGGCATGCTATTTCAACAGGTTTGAGACTTCTTTTTTCCAGTCCCTGCTCCACTTTACGTTCTTCATGAAGATTATTGAGGTTAATCCCTGGACCGATGCCCATATGCGGATGACCTCAAGTTCCTTCTCGTAATCAGAAAGCCCCGCCTTTTTTTCTTCAAAATACTGGGTGCATAAATTCTTTAGGATGAGGAACGGTTTAAAATCATTTTCATCGGAATGGGCAAAATCAAGGTTTGCATGAATGTATCCCCTGGAAAACAAAAACGTAAAGTATTCCGGATTATTTATGAAAAAAGTTACGTATGCATTTCCCAGGGCAATTATCTTTTTCTCTATGTCCTTGTCCGAAACCCTGCTCACGGCATTTTCAAGATAAACTGTAAAACTGTCGGTTACATGGTTCTTTATTGCATTTATCATGTCTTCCTTGTTCTTGAAATGCGCATAGGGGGCCGCCATCGTTACGCCGCATTTTTCCGCAAGCTTTCTCATGGAAAGCGATTCCTCCCCCCCTGTGTTGATCATCTTTATTCCCTCTTCAATGAGTGCATTCCTCAAATCACCATGATGATACTTATCTGACATGTTCCAGCATAGCCTCGATTACAAGTTTGTTTTCTTCCCACAGAGGAGAATGGGCTGAATTGTTAAAAGTATAGAATGATTTTTCAGGTGCTTCAAGTGCCTCACACAATTCTTTTGCAAGGGTTATTGGTGTCGTATAATCATAATAACCGGAGATAAAGTAAACCGGTATCACGCATGGAATGTCAGGATCTACCCTATACTGCCTGTATTTGCTTTTACCAAGAAGTTTCTTTCCTTTCCAATAATTGATTCTCTCGGAGAAGGTATAGCACTTACATGACATCTGTTTTAAGAATATGTCCTTGAAGTCCGAAGTCATTTCCCTTGTAGTCGCACAGCCGGCAAGCAGGAGTATTTCCTCCCAGTCACGTCCAATGCTGGAAGGATTTTTTATTACAAATGTTCCATCCTCAGAAACTGTGGCAAGCTTTTCCATCTTTGAAATGGCCTTTTTATTTCCGCTTTCCTCAAACACTTTCTTCATAAAATAATAGCCTTCCTCATAGCGTCGTGTTTGATCCGGATGATCCTGTCCCATTCCAAAATAGCAGTAGAAGTCCTCCGAGTTTGTCTGCGCAAGATAGAGCCCCAGGTTTGTTCCGCTTGAGTGGGCCATGAGATAAACCTTTTCCTTGTTGTATGTTTCCTTAAGATACTGTGCCACCGCATGTGCATCCTGTGCAAGTCTTTCAACTGTTATTTCCTCAGGAGAAATCTTTGAGTCATAGGATATGCCTTCTCCAAGATAATCCCAATAGCACACCGTAAAGTAATCTGCGATGTTATTAGGATATTCCTCAGAATATGCCTCGTTAAGCCATACCTCGGGAACTCCAGGTCCACCAGAGATAAACAGAAGGACAGGATTTTTTTCATCTGTCATGGTTATGTACATTCCGTTTATGTTTTGGTTTACCATGCGGCGGATTTTCTTTGTGTTCGGAAGCCCCTTTGCATCCTCAATTCCAGCTACCATATTACTCCTGCATGATATCATACAAAACACTCCCATAACAATACTCAATACAATCGTTACCTTATTTATCATTTTTCTCATGCTCATGTTAAGCCTCCTTAAATTACCCTGGGGAATTCATTCCTAGAATTTATACATTCCCTGAATCGAAAGATAAAAGCCACCGTCATAATCTTCTTTGGTCCTTAAACCATTTGATGAAACCATCTTCTCCCCTGCAAAAGCATAGCCTGCACGCACACCGATGGCCGTCGCACTGATTTCTCCATAGGCACAAAAATAATTGTATTTTACAGAATTATCAATGTCAATCCTGAACTTATCAACATTATGTGATATGCCTGCCGAGATGCTGAAGTAATCTTTAAATGGCCCCTCTTTAATCGGATAACAGCAGAGAGCCGCGTCAAAGTTAATGTCAGCCGGTAAATCAAAACCTGCGAGCGATGCCTCTCCCTTTATGCGGAACATGTTCTCTGGGAACAAGACGAACCTTGCATCCGGAAGCCCTATCCATTCAAACTCCGTGCTGAAGTAATTTCCTGAATATGTAAAATACAACATGGGAAGGGGAACGACAAAAATATCAAAGTCCTTGATTGTTATTCCCGTATCGGTAGCCGCAAGTCCTCCGCCAAAAACAAGGGACATTGAATCCGTGTCAATGAACTTTCGTCCGTACATCAAAAGTCCCTCAAAGTTCTTGTAGCTTTCAAAGGGATTTGCACCCCTGCCGTCAATTTTCAGAATGAATGAATTTTTGCCGCTTACAACTTTACCAAAAAGCCCCAGCTTGTGGAAATTCGTTTCATCATATCCTTCAATGCCTTCCGAGAATATGTCCTGGGCATATGAAATCCTGGTTGTAATTAAATCCGGCATATTTGAGGAACTTCCCTCACCTTTTTCCAACATGAACTGTAATGAGCCTGATGGACTAAAAAGATAATTGTCTCCGTCAATATGAAGCATCCTGAACCCCGCAACCGGCACAACATGAAATTTGATGTCTTCATTTCCAGAATCCTGAGCATCTGAATGCTGCGCATTCGCCCCAAAGACAAATCCCGCCGCCATAAGCAAGGCAAGACATCCTTTTTTCAGATTGAATCTTTTCATTTTCTATCTCCTTCTTTCATCTTGTGTTATTGATGAATTCTTACTTAACACTGTTAAGTTATCTTAACGCAAATATAACACCTTATCTTAACACTGTCAAGATAAATTTAAAAAATTCTTTCAATTTTTTATTCTTTGCATAATATCCTTTTCCATGTTATACTTTATCCTATGAGTACACATATCAATGCACCCGATGGTGCCATAGCGGAGGCAGTATTGCTTCCCGGTGACCCGCTTAGGGCCAAGTTTATTGCAGAGACTTTCCTCAAGGACATCCACTGCTACAATGAAGTACGTGGAATGTATGGCTTTACAGGAACCTACAATGGAAAAAAGGTCTCCGTCCAGGGAACTGGAATGGGACAGCCCTCGATTTCAATTTATGTAAACGAACTGTTCCGTTTCTATGGAGTACAAAAAGCCATTCGTGTGGGAACATGCGGAGCGGTACAAAAGGACATTGCTTTGCGTGACGTGATCCTTGCACAGGGGGCATGCACTGATTCTGCAATCAATACCAGAAGGTTCAAGGGAATGCATTATGCTCCGATAGCTGACTTTTCACTCCTTTCTACCGCACACAAAAAGGCAGTTGAACTCGGCCTTAACGTAAAGGTAGGCCTATGTGTTTCAAGCGACGTTTTCTATGACGACGATGCAAGCTGGAAGCTCTGGGCCGAATATGGTGCTCTGGGAATTGAAATGGAAGCGTCCGAACTTTATACGCTGGCAGCAAAATACAAACGACAGGCACTTGCAATCCTGACGGTAAGCGACCACATTCTTCTTGGAGGGGAAACCACAGCAGAGGAAAGGCAGACTTCGTTTACCAACATGATCAAAGTAGCTCTTGAAACAGCAACCGCCTGACATGCCGGAACACAAAGCAAAAAACAACAGGACGCTCATGCTTGAAGAAAGTGAAATACCGTCTTTAAGGGAGCGTCTTTTGACAATCAACAGCATATCACATGATACATCCGTCTTGAACAAAACCCTGAACGGCGACATGCTTCAGATGATTGAATATGTGCCGGACAGTTTTGCGGATTTAATCATAATCGACCCGCCATATAATCTTTCAAAGGATTTTAACGGACTCAAATTCAACTCAAGGAACGAAAGCTCATACGAGGAATATCTTGACTCATGGTTTCCCAGCGTTTGCAGGAAGCTTAAGCCAGATGGAAGCCTTTACATATGCTGCGACTGGAAATGTACTTCAAGCATTCAGCGTGCAGTTGAAAAGGAGCTTCATGTATTGAACCGCATAACATGGCAAAGGGAAAAAGGACGTGGTGCAAAATCAAACTGGAAAAATTCCATGGAAGACATTTGGTTTGCGGTAAAGAATCCAGACTCATATTATTTTGATGTTGAAGCCGTAAAGCAAAAACGCAGGGTTCTCGCACCGTACAAAGTAAACGGAGCACCCAAAGACTGGAAGGAAGAGGAAAAGGGAAATTTCCGCATGACCTGCCCTTCTAATTTCTGGGATGACATAAGCGTTCCATTCTGGTCCATGCCGGAAAATACCGACCATCCGACTCAAAAACCGGAAAAGCTCTATGCAAAACTCATACTTGCATCGTGCCCCAAGGGCGGCACAGTATTCGATCCTTTTCTTGGAAGCGGAACCTCCAGTGTAACGGCAAAAAAACTCGGACGGAATTATTGCGGAATTGAACTTAACGAGGAGTATTGCCTTTGGGCGGAAAAGCGCCTGGAAATTGCGGAAACGGACAAGGAAATCCAGGGGTATCATGATGGTGTTTTCTGGGAAAGGAACACGAAGCTTGCAACCTGACATGTCCTTAACCCTTGAAAAATAAACGATAAAGTTGTAGACTTTAAAAAATACCGGGACAACACAAGGTATTTTAATAAGATACTGTCCCTATGATATTGGAGTAAGAATATGAAACCAACATTAGTTGTACTTGCGGCCGGAATGGGCAGCCGCTATGGTGGAGTCAAGCAAATTGATTCTGTAGGTCAGAACGGAGAATGTCTTTTGGATTTCTCTGCCTATGATGCACAAAAATGTGGATTCGGTAAAATTGTTTATATAATCAGACAGGATATAGAAAAGGATTTCCGCGAACGTCACTTTGACCGTGTTGCAAAGAATTTCAACGCTGAATACGTTTTCCAGACACCGACAAGCCTTTTGACACAGGAAGAGGTTTCAAGGGTTGCAGCAAGAGAAAAACCCTGGGGAACAATCCATGCCGTTCTTTGTGCGGAAAGTGCAGTTCAGACGCCATTTGCAGTAATCAACAGCGATGACTATTATGGACGCGATGCATTCAAAACCTTGGGACGCTATCTTTCTGACATAGATGTTTTTTCAACTGAGCATGCAATGGTAGGCTATGTTCTTGGAAACACAATGAGCAAGTCCGGAAGCGTAAGCCGTGGTGTATGTACGGTAAAGGACGGATATCTTGAATCTATCGTGGAAAACACAAAAATCGCCTACGAGGGAGACAGGATCATAAGCGACTTGAACGGCCAGAAAATTTCCATGACAGGAAAAGAATGGGTCAGCATGAACCTCTTTGCATTCAGCTTAAAGGCATTTGAGGGCTTCCATGAATACTGGGAAAACTTTAAGAAGACTTCCCTTGATCAAAGCAAGGCTGAAGCCCTTCTTCCTGTTGCCGCATCAGACATCGTACATAAGGGAGAGGGAAAAATCAAATTCTTCTCTTCAACAGAACGCTGGTTCGGCATGACATATCCTCAGGACAAGGAAATCGTAAAGCAGGAAATCGCCAAGAAGATCGAGCAGAAATATTATCCCGAGAAGCTGTGGAAACTGTAATAGAATGTTAAAGCTCGATCCAATTGTTTCTACAAAAATCTGGGGCTACGAACTCTGGAAGGCATCAACGCATGAAAACGGCTGCCAGAAGGAGTTCATGGATTTTGCTCAGGGTGATTATCCTCTTCTTGTAAAAGTGATACAAGCCGATGACGTGCTTAGCATTCAGGTTCATCCAGATGACAAAAAGGCAAAGGAACTTGAAGATTGCCGTGGCAAAACTGAATGCTGGTATGTCCTTGAGGCCAAGGAAGATGCCAGACTCATCTATGGCATGAACAAGGAATACACTCCGGAAGAAATCAAAGAAGCAGTCAAAAACAATACCCTTGAATCATTTGTAAGGTCAGTTCCAGTTAAGGCAGGAGACTTTGCATATATTCCCGCAGGAACTGTACACGCCATAGGCCCCGGGCTTCGTCTTTTGGAAGTCCAGCAGTCAAGCGACATTACTTACAGGCTGTATGACTGGGGTCGCGGAAGGGAATGCCATTTGGAAAAAGCCGTTTCATGCATAAAGAATCTGGATGCACAGGAAATAATTCAATTTGACAAAACCTTTGAATGTCCATATTTCACCCTGGAAAAATTCAAAACAGAACCAAGCAGAAAAGAAACTGTAAAATGCCGTGAGACAAGCGGACCATCTTCTGTGGCACTTTTGTTTGTCCTTGATGGAGAAGGAACAATCAACGGAGAGAAAGCTCAAAAAGAGGATGTCTTTGCATTCAGGGATGGTGAGTCTTTTCTGGCAGAAGGCAACTTAACGCTGATGAAAATCATTCCCGGGGCAATAGAGCAATAACACATTACCCCGTTTGAATCCAATCATTTCAACAGATCCTGCACAAGGCATTCAACCGCATATTCAACTGTTTCAGGATAAAGACCCACCAGTTCATGCTTATCGTACGAACCGTTGTCATCGATTGTTCCTGTTTCGGAAAGACCCGTATACTTTTTGTGGAATATCTTCTGTCCTTCTGAGTCATAGATATAGACATTCATCGTGCTTCGTGCATGAATATAATTATCATGAAGTCCGCTCGGCACCTTCTGCTTATAAAAGCTGAAATCCACAAACATCATTCCGCCTGCTCCAAGTTCCTGCGCCAGAGACCTGTATTTTTTTCCGCTCATGTAATCCTGTATCTTCAACCCACTTGCAGGAACATCCGTTTCCAGACTGGACAAAAACATCTTTGACAATTTCTGATATTCATCATTGCTTGATATTTTTTCAGCATCAACAGTTTCAATTCCGGCCTCATCAAGAGCATCCATAATTGTCTTGTATGCAGAGTCGATTCTGTCCTGAACAGTATAAAGTTCCGGGTTTTCCTGATTTGCTTTTTTTAACAGGGTTCCGGGCAATGAATCATCAACTGCATTTGAGCTTACAGCCTGAGGGTCATACCACGGTAACGACGGATTACTGTAAACAGTGAGGACTGCAATCGGAGAACATGCATTCAAATCAAACTGGATGGACTTGCATGAAAACACTGTCACAGCAAGCGCTCCAGCCAACATGGCAAACATTATCTTGAACGAAACCTTTCTCATAATCATCTCCTAATGATATATCTATTTAAAATCAACTTTATATTGGACAGGCAGCTTCAGAAAATCCCTTACACTGAAATCCTTGTCAATTAGTTTTCTTTTTGCCGCACTGAACATGTATTTGTTTTTTCCTGTACGTATTATCTGCATCCTATATTGGAAGCAGTTGTAGAATGACTGCCTCAAGTTTGAAACATAGGTATATAGTTTTTGTACGCAGGCATCGTCATTCCTATTCCACAGAGAAATGCATATATCAGAGACAGACATGCTTTTGTTCCTGTTTTTCCAGAAGAAGATCAAAAGCTCAAGGCGTGAATCCTGTATTCCGATTTCTTTTGCAAGACTTATCAGTTTCTCCTCTGACTCAACATCATCCTCTTCTTTTTTATCCGCACCTCCAAACAACAAAGCCTGCATGGAAGGATTTATGTTAAGCCACATGAACAATTGTCTGTAGATTTCTGACAATTCAATTGAAGTGGAAAACGGATGATACTTTAAAATTGAATTTTCCCAATATGCGCTTCTGTTTATTGGGGGAAGCAAAGGATCATTGTAAAAAATGAACGGTATTTTTTTGTCCTTTAGCAAGCCCGCCATGGATTCGTAAGGATTATATGTTACGGTAGAAAAAGCATAATAGGAGCATATCAGCAAATCAATCCTTGACTTTTTGTTATCATCAAGGACTTCGATTAACTCAGGGATATCCTGTACCGCCGCACAAACATGATGCTGTTCCTCAAGTTTTGAACATATCTTAGCTGATTTATCCATGGACTCTGACAGAACAAGAATCACCATTATTTTTCGTCCCCGATTTTTGCCTCAATTTTTTTCATCCTTGCGTTTATGTAAAGTTCATCCTGATACCAGTCTATCAAGAGGCTGAAATATTCATCCTGGTATTCCTCTGACTTTATGTAAAGTTTATAGACATCACCGGTTTTAAGCGTATTCGGGTTGATTGTCCATAGGTCCTTTAACCCTTCATCAGTCTGAATCTTGCATGAGCATATGTTGGAGATGTCCTCCCCTGTCTCGTCATCCACGGCAGAAAGAGAAATCTTTATCTTGCGCTTCTCTGCCTTTAAATAATCCAGATCAAGGGAAACAGCATCATGATCAATCCTAAGATCCTTCCACCATACAGAAGGTCCGGCAGCTATCTTGATTCTGTAATCACCGTGCTTAAGGTAAACAGGTTTTATGGAAACAATTGTTGAGCCTGACTTATCCTTTTGGTTTTTGCTTGGAATAAAATCCCTTTGTGAACCAGGGACATCAGGAATTGAATCATTGTCATTGTAATAGAAGAATACCCTGGCCGGTAAATCTGCCTTTACGCTTTTTGTCTCCGGCATGCTCAAATTGATTGTAACAGGAGTATACCAGTGACGCAGTATTGTCTTGTGGAAAATTCCCTGTTTCCATGCAAACGAAAACAAGCCTACAAGTGCTGCTATTGCCAATGCTGACAGTGCTGCAATTTTTGGAATACGGTTCTTTGGAGGAATTACCTCGTATCCATATTCATCTTTTGGATGATGCACCAGGGATATTGCCAGCTGAACCCTTACGTCATGATTGTCAAATGCCTTTATGTAGCTGTTAGATATTTTTGTAATCTTTGAGATGCTCGAATAACGTCTTTTAGGATTCACCATCGTCATTTTCCTGATCATGTGGCGGATCTTTAACGGTATTTTTTCCCTTCCGTTTGATTTGGGAGGTTTTACGCATTTCATTTTCTTGAGCAGGGCCAGCTGTGCCTTTAGTGTTCCCTGAAACACATATGGCTTTCTTCCGTAAATCATTTCATACAGTGTAATGCCCATTGCATATATGTCCGCCCTTTTTGTCACTTTCTCAGAAGGATCCATCTGCTCTGGTGCCATATAGGACAAAGTACCCACAGTAGATCCGGAAAGCGTCATGCCGACTCCACCATAAATGGACGGATCATCTTTGTAAGCATCTTTTTTGTCTTCTTCACTTTCCTCCAGTTCCAGGCCTGCAATTCCAAAATCTGCAAGCTTGACTACTGTTTTTCTGGAAATCAGGATATTTGCAGGTTTAATGTCCCTGTGAATTATATTGTGAAAATGAGCGACAGAAAGACCAAGACATGTATCGCGGAAAATAATCATAAGGACATTCAGCGGGATGTGCTTATCCTTGGACAGGAGCTTGTTCAATGACATGCCGTCAACATATTCAAGGACGAAATAATCTTTTTTCCTTCCGGTTCTTTCATCGGCTTCTTCCATGAACTCAAACGAACGGACTATATGTTCGCTTGTGAGCTTGTTCATTATTGATAGTTCCCTCTTGAACCTGTCTTTTGCATTGGTGGCTGAACGGCCGAATTTCAACTGCTTTATGACAACCATACGATCCAGGACAGGATCCTTTGCAAGATAAACGGCACCCATTCCACCTTCATCAAGAAAACGGATGTTCCTGTACTTACCGATATGACTTGGACATTCTCTTTCCATAAATTAATCCCCCAAAACAGAAACTATATCTGCTTCCACATTAAATGAACCGTCGGCATGAACATGAACAACATTCATCTGCATTGGATTATGAAACTGAATGTACTGTCCGCGCTGCCTTAGTGCATACCTGCCTTTTACAGGCCTGTGTCCACCAAACCATATAAAATGCTCTGCATCAGCATTTCCATTAAGTTTTTTTACCTGGGCACTTATTGAACCATCCTGTGCCTCTCCGTTATCCGTCCATGTAAAATTCAGGATAACGGAATTGTTTTTTCTATAATCAATTATTTCCTTTCGTTCGTATGGCATGCATGGTTCTGCATGACTTACGGCAAAAGTCTTGAATAATCCGACAATTGGAAGTGATTTCTCAAAAGAATTTAAAACATGAATCGTTGCCTGTGAGTATACTTTTTCAAGAAAATCATAGACCATCTGGCCTTCGTTTGCATATTTATAAAACGCATAGTTTCCGTGGTCATTCTCATTAAGGATATTCTCGTGGTTGCCCTTTAAAAAATGGAAATTCTTTGGAAACTCTTTTTTCAGCATCATGAGGGGAAGCTCTGTTGCAAAACAGTCATGGATTTCCTCCCTCATCTCCGGACAGTCAATCTCACCCGCCTGCCAGGAGCGATAGGCTTTTTTCCATCGTTCTGCACATTTACCCGGAGTCTCAGCATGAAAACAGTCTCCCACACATAAAACCGTACAACGGTCTTCTGACATTGCCGTAAGGACATTGGGCTCAACTATATCAGAATCAAGGAGCTTTAATAAAAAATCAGGTCTTGCATGCAAATCAGGCACCAGAATCACATCCTGCTCCAGAGACGAGAAATCCAAAAGTCCACCCGGAGTTTTTTTATAGGCTTTCGGGCGGTAATCGGGCAACTCATTTTCCAGAGCATTTATGGCACCGTCTGCAATCTTTATGATTTCATTTTCAGAAGGCAATTCCGCCATGTCTTTAAATTTATCAAGAGATGAACGGAATTCCTTTAAATCCAAAGACCCCATCTTATCCCATCACGAGGCTTGCAGATCCAACTGTAATCTTATCTCCAGTCGCAAGTTTGACGTATTTATCAGAAGGAATGCGGTGATCGTTCAGGAATGTACCGTTTGTGCTGTTTTCATCCTTTAAGAAATACTCATCACGGATTTTCTGAATCGAACAATGGTGGCGGCTGGCAAGTTTATTGTCAATTACCACTTCGTTGTCATAATCGCGGCCTATGGTGATCTTCTTAACAAGCTGAATCTTCTTGTTGTTAAAAACAAGATACGAAACCTGTTTTGTATCAGCCAGGCGGTCCAGATGTTTGCCGATAGGGCTTTCATTAATAATTGTCTGCTCTTCCATAATAAACTAATTATACACCTAATCCGTTAAAAACTCAAATGTTTTTTTTCTATAATATTGCAAAACATTGTAATAATTCACTTGAATTATGTGAATTTTGGGTTTATAATTGAAAAATGAGTGATGAAGAAACAGAAGAACTGCTGGAAGAAATTCAAGAAAACCAGGTTTTAACCTTTGGTGAAGAAGAAAAAATAAATACGACTTCCTATCTTGTCTTCAAGGCCGGGGACAAAAACTACGCAGTCAATTCAACAGAAGTACGGGAAATTCTCAGGAACAACGAAGTTTATCCCATGCCGTTTGTGCCTCCATATATCAAAGGAGTGTTAAACAGCTACGGTGTTCCATATGCTGTGGTTGATTTTTCCTATTTCAACGCCGACATGCCGCAGGAAAGCCGCCTTTTCATGCTGCTCAAGAATCCCAACAATATTTCAATTCAGGTTTCAGAGATACAGGAATTCCACAATGAATCAGAGGTCACCGTCAAAAGCCTTACAAATGCAGAGGACTCTCCGTTTTTTACAGGTGCAATCAGTTTTGACGACGTTACCGCTCCCGTACTGAACATCAATGGCATCTTGGAAAGGATAAGGAGTGACCTTGCAAACAGCTAAATGGTTCGCATGCCTTAATTATGGGCGATTTGACATACTTATTCCTCAGTCATTCTTAATGGAAAGCACATATTCCCTGACTCCGGTCCAAAGCCAGCTCGCTTCAAAACTGAACTGCATGGAAATCAATCTGGATCAAAACATAGCTTCAATTTTTAAAATTGAAAAAGACCTTCCTCCGGTAACCGAGATTGCCCTTAAATCCCAGCCACCTGTAATATTAAGGACTTCCATTGTCCCCACAGTACTTCAGATTCCTCTTTCAAGCATTAAGTTTTTTTCTGAGCTGTATAAAAGTCATCTACAAAAATACGGCATACTCGCAACACGCTTTAACGATGACAGGATACAATATCTTGTGAACATATCCAAACTGCTGGAATTTGGTGGCTCAAAATGATAAAAACCCTTATTGTCGATGATTCCGCCATAGTTCGTGCAATGCTCAAGCAGGTAATGGAAAGCGACGGAAATTTTGAGGTCGTTGGCAGTGCGGTAAACGGAGAAAATGCCATTGAGCAAAAAAGGGCACTTTCCCCGGACCTTATAGTCATGGACATCAACATGCCAGTGATGGACGGAATAGAGGCAACAAAAATCATAATGCAGGACAGCGGCAAGGTTCCAGTTGTTGTTGCCTTTACCACAGAGGACGAAGCCAAAGTAGGATACAAATGTCTTGAGGCAGGTGCAGTGGAGATAATCAAAAAGCCAAATCTTGCTTCCATGACCGTAGCTGATCTTAAGCAATTCTGTGAACGCCTTAAGCAGATATCAAAAAGCAATCCGACTAAAATCAAGATAAACAGGCATGCACACAAATCTAATGCAGTTTCTCCGTTTTCTCTGGCCGCAAAGAAAAACAATGCAATCAAATCAAAATACAGCCTTCTTGTTGTCGGGGCTTCAACAGGAGGTCCCATTGCAGTGCAGACTTTACTTCAGGGTTTGGGCAAGAATTTCCCCATTCCGGTATTGATCACGCAGCACATAGACCTGATGTTTGACCAGCAGTTTGCATCATGGCTTGATTCCACGACAGATTTTACTGTGGAACTTGGACAGGAAGGCATAATTCCTGAACCAGGGCATGCATATGTTGCCCCGGCAGAAACGCACATGATTGCAGTCGAAAACAATGATTCACCATGCAGCTGTTCAATTTCCATAAACCATGATCCTCCCCTGCATTATTTAAGGCCGGCTGTAGACAAACTGTTCTGTTCTGCGGCACCGATTTTAAAGGAAAAGCTTTTGGGAGTACTTCTTACTGGAATGGGAAGGGATGGTGCTGACGGCTGCAAGAGGATTATTGATTCAGGCGGAAAAACAATCTGTCAAAATCAGGATACATGTGTCATTTTCGGAATGCCACGTGCTGCAATAGAACTGAATGCGGCAAGCCATATACTTCCACTTGAGGAGATGGCTTCCTTCATCAAGTCAATAATTTAATCAGAGAGAGTTTTGAGCAAATGAGTATGTCGGAGAAAGACAAAATTGAAGAAGAAGATGGGACCCGGTTTCTGGAGATAATCCTCCGGTACAGTGGCCTAACCGTATCCGCATCGCACAGGGATTTCCTCCTGAACTTCATCAAGACAAGGAAAAAGGAATTATCATTATCGGACGATGAATACTGCAAGAAGCTTGAGGAAGACATTTTTGAACGGACTCTTGTAATCGACGAAGCGGCAATAAATGAGACATATTTTTTTAGGGAAGAATGTCAGTTTGATTTTTTAAGGGACACATATTTTCCAAAACACAAAGATGCAGTCATCTGGAGTGCGGCATGCTCAACAGGAGAAGAAGCTATTTCCCTTTATGCCCTTGCAAAGGCATGCAACGTAAACGCCAGGGTCTATGCCAGCGACATTGACGAAAAGGCCCTCTCTCAGATTAAAACCAGATGCTACACACCCCACTCTTTCCGCAACGAGGGGAGCCCATACCTTAACCTTCTTGAGCCATTGGGAACATACTATCCAAAATCTTTTACCATGTCCAAAGAAACCCTTGCAAACCTTTCCATATCACGCTTTAACCTTGCAACAGACGAAACTTTCCCGATGCTACCGGAAACTGTAGACCTTTTATTCTTGAGGAATGTTTTCATATACTTTACAAAGGAAACCAGAAAAGCTGTCTTGATCAAAATGGCCAAGGCAATGAAAGTCAACGCCCTTTTATTTTTGTCAATCAACGAGATTGCATCCATTGAATGTGACGCCGACATGCCATTTGTAAAAGAAAACTGCGGCTCAGTCTATTATCTCAGGAAAGTAAGCCTGGAGGAAAAGCTGAATTCTCCCAAACGGAAACTCTGCAGGGAAATTCCTTTACAAAAAAAAGATTATGACATTGATCTAAGTGCATGTCAGAAAAATGCTCACGATATAAAAGCAAGGCACATTCCGGACAGCACCCTTTCCCGCAGCCATACAGAAAGCGAAAAACAATGCACAATCCTTGAGCTTTATCAGGAACTCAAAAAGGCAATCACCTTGAACCAGACGGAACATGCAAGGGAACTCATATCATCACATAAATTCAAGCCACTTGAGATGGAACACGAGCTTTATATGAAAGGCCTTGTTTGTGAGGCAGAAGGAGACATACATAAAGCCTTGGACTGCTTTCAAAGGGCAGAAATCCTTAATCCCAAATTCTGGCCTGCTTCTTACAGCATGGGAATGCTTTACAAAAACATAGGAGACTCAAAAAACATGAAAAAAGCATTCATATCTTGTTCAAATGCTCTTAAAACCTATATTCAAAATCATGAAATCTGTTATAATGATATAGTTGATTCATTCAGTCCGGATTATTTCCTTGAACTTTGTGAATTACAGTTAGAGGGTGGCAGGTAAAGGAAATGGCATTTTCAAAAGAAGAGTTTATAGAAGGATTTGTTTCTGAGACACAAGAGCACATCGATGCCATAAACAACGGCATAATCCAATATAAATCAACTCCAGGCAACAAGGAACTTCTTTCTGCAATTCTCCGCGAACTTCATACCATAAAGGGCACCGGCCGCATGATGGGATATCCTGTGATCGAAAGCCTTTCCCATGGTCTTGAGGATGTTTTTAAAGGCATAAGGGAAGAAAAATATGAGTTGAATGATCATATCGTTCAGCTTACATTCCATACATCTGACTGCATTCAAAGAGTCTTAAGGAAAATTGTAGAAGAAGGAAATGACGAGTTAAACATTTCTGAATACATGGAGACTTTCAAGAAAGCAAGCTCCGGCCTTTTCTTTACAACCGACAACCTGAACATTGATTTAAATGACAGCGACGATGATGAGGTTTTTGAGCTTGAGGAAAAAGATGATACACTTGAAAACATCACCTCCATCCGAATCGACATAAACCGCATCAATGAGATAATCAGATCTTTTGACAACCTTATAATCAGGCAGTTCCGCTTTAAGCATCAGTTGGAAGAATTTGAGGCACGCCTTAATGCCACCGAAGGAAATGTCATGCATGAGCTTCCAAAGCAATTAAAGGAAGATTTGCTGCAGACTGAAACCGCAATCTTTGACACGCAGCACCAGCTTTTGAACCTCCGCATGCTTCCTCTCGACATGGTTTTGACACCGCTTAAAAAAGAAGTCGAAAGTGATTCACTCAAGCTTAAAAAGAACATTGAACTGGACATTCCAAAAACAGAATTCCTTTTGGACAAAGCCATTCTTGAAAACTTAAAGGGCATTCTCCTTCATCTTATCAGAAACAGCATGGATCACGGAATCGAAACGCCAGAGGAAAGAAAGGCAATTGGAAAAACAGACCGTGGCCACATAAGTGTTTTTGCACAGCAGAATTCAAACCACATCATCATTTATGTCATTGATGACGGACGGGGCATTCAATATGAGCAAGTTCGGAAAAAAGCAATTGAACTTTTCCCAAATGATCAAAAAGAAATAGAGAACATGTCCCACAAGGAACTTGAACAATATCTTTATATCTCAGGACTTTCCACAAAGGAACAGACTACAGAACTGTCAGGACGCGGTGTAGGCCTTGATGTAGTACGTACCGACATGGAGAAAATCAAGGGGCGCATCAAAATCAAGTCCAAGGAAAATGAGGGCACAACCTTTGAGCTTAAGATTCCCCTTTCCCTTGCAACACAGCAGGGACTTTTTGTTCACACAGGAAACATGAAACTGATGATCCCCTCAAACTATATTGCAGAGATTGCAAACGTGGAGGAACGGGATATTACAATCATACAGGGACAGTCATACATCAGCCTTCACAACATGTTAATTCCCCTATACTTTCTTTCTTCGATTATTGGTGGGGAACAGAACGAAAATACATCTTCCGTCATAGTTGTTGAATATCTTGAGACTCAGATTGCGATAGTAGCAGACAGCATTGACCAGTACGAAACTGTTGTGGTCAATCCCCTTCCGCCTGTCATGCAAAAGCTTGAGGCCGTGCAGGGTGTCGTCTATGATGAAAACTATGCGATTATCCCCATCCTCAACATACCTGACATAATGAGGAGGCTAAGGCGCCTTCTTGCATATGACATGAGGAAATACGAGATAAAGAACAAAAAGCACACGTTTACGGTTCTTGTAATCGATGACTCAGCCACAACACGTCAGATTGAAAAGGCCATCTTCGAGACCGACGGCTATATTGTAGAGACGGCAGTGGACGGTATTGATGCCCTGGACATCCTAAAGACAAAACATGTTGATGCAATAATCACAGACATAAAGATGCCCCGCATGGATGGAATTACTTTCCTCAGCAATTTAAGGCGTACACCGGAATTTGACAACACACCTGTCATTATCGTATCCGGCGTCTATGATCCAGAAACAAAGGAAAAGTTCATGAATGCAGGAGCACAATCCTTTATTGTAAAATCAGAATTCCAGAGAGGCAACCTTCTGCAGGCTGTCAAGGAGCTTTTAGGTGAGTAACAAAAAAGTTCTTGTGGCATTCGATTCAGCCACCATGCGCAAACTCATATCTAAGGCACTCAAGGAACATGACTTTAATGTCTGTGAGGCAAAGAACGGAATTGAAACCCTTTCCACGCTTTATTCCGAGCGTCCTGATGTCCTGGTGGTTTACATAGAGCTTCCGGTTATAAGCGGATACAACATTTCCCGCATCGTAAAGAATTCAAATGAATTCAGGGACATGGTTGTAATCATCTGTGCTCTTGAAGAAAACTCCGTATATAATTTCTGGGCTGAAAACTCTTTGAGCGACGCACTTTTCGTTCCTGATGAAAAAAACTCAGCCGACCTTGTTAACTTGATTGACACAAAACTGCAGCTTGTAGAAAAAAAATCAAAACCCGGAAGAAAAAAGAAATTAGAGCCTCCTGACCAGACAAAACTTATGGAACTTACTGTAAGCGCATTTGACAGGGAACTTTTTGACCTTTATACAATCCAAAGCGCATACAACAAAGGCATATCTGAGTTCAACATTACGGAACTTGTAAAGGAGATGACAAAGAGCATTTCCGGCATCTATAACTATGACACTCTTGGAATCATAATCGAATCCTCTGAGCCTCTTGAATATTACATAAAGAATCAGGCAATGTCGCAGGAGGAATTCGACGACTTTATAGACGTATGCCACAATGACTACCTTGCAATACACAAAAGCACAAAAAAGGCCGCACTCAAAAGAAACAAGCCAATTCTTTTGGACCCGATGCAGGCAGAGAGCAAAAACACAGGCTTTAAGAAAATAAAGACTTTTGAAACCCTGCCTACGGAAAATGCAGAAACGATTCCATTAACTGTACATGTCGGAAGTTTTAAAAACGTTTCCATCAACCCGCGTACAAGAGAACGCCTTAATTTTCTTATAAACATTTATGCAAAGCTTTTTATCCGTGCCATCGATTACAACAACGCAAAAAGCAACGAAAATAAGATGCGCAAGGCATTCAGCCACTTTATTCCGCCGTCAATCATAAACCAGATGCTGAATTCAGATGACGAAATGAATTCAACAATTGGTGAAAAACGCGATGTTGCAGTTTTAATATGTGACATCCGAAACTTTACGACAATCAGTGAAATTAACGAAGCTGAGGAAGTAGTTGATTTCTTGAACTCATATTTTGCCACAATGGGAAGCATCATTAAAAAACACGGCGGCACCATTGACAAATTCATGGGAGACGCCATCATGGCCCTGTTTGGTGCTCCGGAAAGCTACGAGGACAATGGAAACAGAGCGGCAAATGCAGCCCTTGAAATGAGGCAGGCCCTTAACAATATGGAGATATCACTAAATCTTCCTGATGATTATGTTTTTGAAATTGGTACAGGAATACATTATGGTGTTACAATCGTTGGATCAATCGGAAGTGAAGAAAAAAAGGAATACACGGTTATCGGCGACAACGTCAACATCGCTTCCAGAATCGAGGGATTGACCAAATTGTATGGTGTTCCGATCATCATCTCTGAATCTGTAAAAAAAGACCTGCACGACGGGCAATATGTACGGCATCTGGACACCGTTAAAGTCAAGGGAAAATCAAATTCCGTTGCCATATATGAATTGAATTCACCGGATACAAAAGCTGACCAAGAGTTCCTGAATTATTACGAAAAAGGAATGAACCAATATTCAATGGGAAACTTTGAGATTGCAAGCGAATATTTTTCCAGGGCAATCACAAGGTGCCCTGAGGATAAGGCTACCAGAGTTTTACTTGAACGATGCAAGGTATATATACATGACCGTCCTGAAAACTGGGATGGAGCTTTTGCACTTACCACAAAATAGGAGAATAAGATGAACGAGGAATATGAAAAGATAATATACAAGACATCTATAAGACCAAGCCTCTTTGGACTTTTAATAAACACCATATACATGTTCTATTTTGCAAGGCTCCCCTATTCCACCATGAAGCCTTCAACAATCATTTTGTGTGTCTTGATTTTTATTTTGGTAACGCTGTTTTTTCAGTTGGTTTTGCTTAAGTTCACGAATCATTTTCTTTCATACAAGCTTTCGGTTGAATTATCTGACATAAACAATTTTAACCAGTCCCAAAGAACCAGCATGGCCATTAAACTCATGAAGTTGCCTTTTAAGGTGTGTTTGCACGTCGCCATCATGTTCCTTATCGCGAGCTTTACTATTATTGCAATTTTCTTTTTTGGACTGTCAATTCCGCTTTCCTGTACAATTCTTTCTATAATTCCAGCAGTTTATTCTGCATTCAACACGGGTGTCATGGCATTCTGTGATGTTGAGTCATGGTGCACGGAAATCAACAACGATTTGATTCAAAAGGGCATAGACAGCGATATTGTCCACGACAGGAAAGTTCTTGGAATGAAAATGTACACAAGGGTTTTCTATCATGTAATCATCCCGGTATTTTTCTCCATGACGATCTTCCTCATTTACATGACCATGCAAAATTTTTTCCCTATTGAAAAGGCATCATACACAACGTATTTTATCCTGCTTTTGATATTCAACCTTTCACTTTGTGTAATGACGGCATCTTTATTTTTCCGGCACATATATCATTCCATCCTTGATGTGAACCAGATTCTAAAAAGGATAACCTCTGCTAACGTAAACGAAGACATGTATCTTCCAACTGACCTTGGAACAGAGCTTTCTTATTCTGTTTATGTAATCAACGACATCATCGCCCAGCTTCAGGACATTATGGTGGACATAAAGAAGACGAGCGACAATCTTTTTAAGGCAACACTTGAGCTTACGGAATCGTCAAAGACAACAGCCGACAACTCAGTCATCCAGGCAAGCAATGTAAAAGACTGCGTAAATACCATGGCAGAAATCAAGCTTATGCTCAAGGACATTTCCACAAGCATCAACAATGTATCTCAGGCTGCAGACGCTTCTCTCTATGATGTACACGAAGGTTCTGAGCTTTTGAACATGGACATAGGAAAAATGAGCGAGATTGCACAGGCAAACCTTGACACAATCATGGGTATAAAAAACCTCAGTGAAAAAATCGATACAGTTTGGAACATCATCAGCACGATTGACTCCATAGCGGAAAAAACAAGAATCATTGCCTTTAACGCAGAAATTGAAGCGACATCTGCCGGTGAAAGTGGAGAAAACTTCCATATCGTTGCAAATGAAATCCGCCGTCTTGCCACAACAATTACAGATTCAACAAAAGAAATCAGGGACAGGATAACAGGCATACAACACTCATCAGACAACCTCATCATCACATCAGAAGGTGGAACGGAAAAAATCCGCGAGGAAAATGAGATGCTTTCGACACTGGAAGAAGACTTTAACAAGCTAAAGACTTCCTCAGAGATTACATCAGAAAGTGCAGCCGACATCCTTCAAATCACAAATTCCCAGGATTCATCTTTCATGCAGATAATGGCAACTTTAAAACAACTTAGCGAGGGCTTTGACGACTTTAGCCAGTCAGCAAAAACAATAAATGATTCATCGCAAAACATAAAAGGAATTGCAGACTGTCTGAACGAAATCCAAAACAGAGGAGGAAACATCTAAAATGAATTTTTCTTTTGTACGAAAGTTTTTCTCTCAAAAACCAGACGAATCTTTTACGACATTCATGTACAGGACTTCACTTACAACTCATTTGATCCTTACATTCCTGCCGTTTTCATATTCACTTCTCTTTTTGAACCTGCCATCCAATATAATTGGAGAATGCTATATTGTACTAGGCCTTACTTTTTTCGCATTGGAATTCTTCATTGTACCTCTTGCAAATTATTTTAGTGCCCATTACATTTCTTCCAGATTACACAAATTCGACCAGGGCAAACTCGATGAAGAAAATAGAAACGAACTCTTGTCTGAAGTGCTTCATTTTCCGTTAAAGAAGGCATTCCTAACTATATTTTTTGCTCTTTTACAGATAATTGCAATTTGCGTCTTCTTAAAATATAAGGCCGATTTTACCATCAGAAGCAACATCCGCTACTTTTTTATCTGCATGATGGTAAGCTACCTTGTAATCCTTGTTGTTTTTGACAGGGTCCAGACAATCTGTTCCAGAAAAGCCATATCAATCGTCTCCATGGGTGTCTCTGACAATTACGTCAACTCCAAAAAATACCTTGGTTTCTCCTTGATAACACTTTTCATATTTTATGTAATCATACCTTTTGTCATAAGCGGTGTAACTACTTATATCTCAAGCCTTTCTTTCAATCTGCTTAACTCTATAATAATTGCCCTGCTTAACCTTTTGTTTACGACATCTTTTGCGCTCATCTACTTTAGGAAAATAAAAAAATACACAGACACAGTACAGGATGCACTTCATTCACTTTCTGACAAGAACATAAAGAACAGCAACATAATTCCAGTTGATCTTTCTACAGAGTTGTCCTACACAATTTATATGGTAAATCAAACCATAAAACTCTTTACTACGATCATTGAACAGACATCCCAGACCAACGAGGAAATAAACATCGCATCACAAAACCTTTCTTCTATATCAGAGGAAACGGCAAGTACTTCCATTGAACAGTCAACTGCGGTAAAGGAAATCGTTTCAACCATGGAGATGACCGAGGAGCTTTCACAATCAATAGAACGGAAGATACTTGAGGTAAATCATCTTGCTGACAAAAACATGCAGGACATAGAGCATGACTCCAAGGCAATCAAACTTAATCTTGATAAAATGCAGGAAATCATTCTTGCAAACCAGTCTTCAATCATGGGTATCCAGAGTCTTTCCAATAAAATCAAGAGCATATGGGATATCGTAAACCTGATTGATGGTGTTGCAGACCAGACAAAGATCATTGCCTTTAACGCCGAGCTTGAGGCAGAAAACATTCAGGAAGGAAAAGAAAAATTCAAGAATGTTGCACAGGACATCCGTACGCTTGCAGACAACGTTATGATACTTACAAAAGAAATAAGGAGTCAGATACAGCAGATTCAAAATGCAAGCAGCCAGCTTATTGAAACAGGCGTTGATTGTACCACAAAGATCAATCAGGGAAACAGCCTTACTCTTGAGCTGGAAGAAAAATTCAAGACTATAACGAATTCAGCATCACAGACATTAACCTCAACGGAAGAAATACAAAAGGTTGTAAAAGACCAGACACAGGCATTTAATGTTATTCTGGAAAAACTTCAAAATATAAGTTCCGGTGTAGAACAGTTCAACGTTGCAACTCATTTGATTGCTTCAACAGTTCAAAAGCTACGCAAAGACAGCGAATACCTGAAAACCCTGAACAATTTTGAAATGGAGGTCTCTGAAAATGAACAAATCTAAATTAGGATTGGCATGGAGAATTTCATTAAAAAGCATCATACCCAACTTATGCTCTGTCCTGCCTATGTTCATATATTCGATTATAGTAACTCAACTTTCCGAGCTAGACATATTCACTGTACTTAGGTTTGTCCTGGCATTTGTCCTTGTATTTCAGTTTTCCCTTGGCCTTTACATTGACTTTCTTGTTACAAAAAAAAGCTCCGACCAGCTAAATGATTTTTATTCTGACAGGGAATCGATAAAAGATACTGTTTCTTTGCTAAAGGAAATTGCAAAGGCTCCAGTAAAGATAGCGTTAACTACCCTGGCATTTTTTATAATAGGAACTATTGCCCTGACCGTTACTTACGAGTATTATTTCCATATACCCAAGACCATAAATATTCTTTCTTTTATTGAATGTATTTATGCCTCATATCTTGCTGCGGTTTTCTCTTTTAACAATGTAAGGAACATTTGCCGTGAAGACATGGCCAATCTTGTTGAATATTCTACTAACCAGGATGCAATAAAAAAATATCAGTTTTTCGGACTAAGTTTAAGCAAGCAGTTTGCAATCTACGTCATAATACCTGTAATCGTATGCTGCATTACTGCGGGCTATTCCATTAGTTTGTTTTATTTCCCATTAGACATGCCACTTCCGTGGTGTGACATGCAATCCAAAATCCTAAGGGCAGTTTTGACAGTTTCAATCAATTTTGTCTCTGTTGTAATCCTTTCCATTTTGTTCAAGAATTCTATGGAATCCAACAACAAGAAGATTGAGACAACCTTGAATAAAATTGAAACTTCCGACATATCTAAAACCGAATCACTAAGGACAGATTTGTTTGACGAGATTTCCTACAATTATTATCTTGCAAATCAAATCATCATGTTCATGAAGAAAGTTATTTCCAAGGCAAAGGAAATGGGCTCAAAGATTGACGAATATTCCAAGGAGCTTGTTGCAATATCCACTCAAACTCAGGCAACCGCCGTAGAACAGTCAACCGGAACATCAGAGATACTTTCCATCATGAATGAAGCGGACAAACTTTCGCACGAGATAGAGACAAAGACAACCGAAGTTTCCACCATTGCATCAAAAACCGCAGAAAGCGTTCAGAACGGAACACAATTCCTGGCAGACAACATGGTAAAGATGTTCGCAATCTACAGGGCAAACACAAGCACTACAAACGGGATACGCGAAGTTAACGAAAAGATCAACAGCATCTGGGAAATTGTCAGCATCATCAATTCAATTGCGGACCAGACAAAAATCATCGCATTCAATGCAGAACTTGAATCAACCACCGTAAACGAAAGCGGCCGAAACTTCCGTAACGTATCAAACGAAATCCGAAGACTTGCCAACGGTACAATGGACCGCACAAAAGAAATCAAGGAACGCATCAACGAGGTACAGCTTGCATCCGACAAGCTTTTACAGTCATCACAGAACTGCACGGAAAAAATAAACCAGGGAATGGAGCTTATTGAATCCCTGGAGAACAGCTTTACCATAATCAGCAAATCTGCCTCCGAAACCGCCGAATCATCTGAAGAAATCGAAGGACGAATAAAGCAGGAGACAGAGGCATTTGAACAGATTGTAACGACACTTCAGCAGGTAAGCAAGAATATTGAAAGCCTTTCTGTTTCTACAAAGACAATAACTGTCACGGCAGAAAGCTTGCAGACAAATTCCAGCGAACTGAGCAACTTAAAAGAAGCGGAAGAATCCAGCATACGGAACAGGTGATATATGAAATCGATAAATCTAACTTTAGAAAGACAAGTATACAAAGCAGGTTTACTGCCGGAAATAATCGCAGGTATATTCATGCTGATATATCCAGGCATTTATATTTCCTTTACCGCAAGGCAGTGGATCTGGGCTTCAATAGTCACAATAGGCGTGATTGTTTTTGCAGAAACCCTGATAATTCCAGTCTCAAACAAATCAATCACGGCGGAAATCTCGCACAAGATGACGGACTGGGAAAACGGCAAGACAAAATCCCTGCATGACAGCACACTTTTGTTTCAATCCCTGATGAATCTTCCTGGTACAAAGGCTTTTCAGACAGGTTTATTCTTCTTTATCGGTTCCATTTTGGTTTCAATCCTTTACCATATAATTCCAACTATTGCACTTCCTTGGGAAAGATGTCTGATGACCGCAATAAGCGCACAGTTCATCACTTATCTTTCCGTAGTTGTAACCTACTATCATTGCGAGAAAATTACGAATCATCTTGCAAAGAACATTCAGGAAAAAGGCCTTGATGAATCAATTATCAGCACAAAACGGCACTTTGGGCTTTCTCTTTCTGCCAGAACTTTCATGTATCTGATCATACCCGTACTATTTTGCAACGGAATACTCTTTTTGATTTTGTCAGGAAAATTCGGCGGATCAGAAAACCTTTATTCCGACAGCAGGCAGCAGATTTTAAAGACAGGCATCATAACAGGATTGAATATTTTCTTCCTTTCAAACTGCTTCTACTATTATTTTAACAACCTAAGGCACAGCTATTCTGTTTTTGAAAAATCCATGTCCGAAATAATAACCACCGGCAGCACGAAAAAAGCCATACGCTCATCTCTTGGTGACCTGCTCCAGTGCAATATTTACAGGCTGGATAAAATCGTAAAGCGTTTTGGAAATCTTTTTAACAAGGCAGATTCCATTGGCAAAAGCGTTCAGGAAACATCGGACAACCTTTCCGTCATCGCACAGCAGCTTGCATCAACATCCCTTGAGCAAAATGCCTCGATTAAGGAAGTCCTTACCACAATGGAAGACTCCTCTGCCCTTTCCCAGAACATTTCCACTACTACAGCAAATGTCTCTTCAAGTGCAGAACGCACCTACCACGAGTTCAACACCTCGGTTGACGTGCTTCAGAAAATCCTTACCCAGATGGAAGAAATCAGCTCGGCAAATGCTTCTATAATCGAAGGCGTAACCGATCTTGGAAAAGAAATAGATAACATCGGAGACGTTATCGCAATCATCAACGACATTGCCGACCAGACAAGGATCATCGCTTTTAATGCAGAGCTTGAAGCCGTAAGTGCAGGAAACGAAGGACACAATTTCCATATCGTTGCAACGGAAATCAGGCGTCTTGCCAACAACACGATGAACAGCATCAATGAAATCAAATCTTACATAACAAACATTCAGGATGCATTCCAAAAACTCATCAATTCCTCTCAGGAAGGAACAGACAACATTAATGACGAGACAAAACTCGCACATCAGCTTGAAAACCATTTTGATGTAATCCGCGAGATGACAGACATAACATCCGTAAAGACAAATGAAATAAAGGACATCATTGAGCAGCAGAACACTTCATTCAATCAGATAGTAATAACTTTAAGGCAAATCAGCTCCGGAATCGAAAGCTTTACGGACCTTACAAAGAACATAAGCGCAACGGCCAACCAGATGCAGTCCATCACGACCAAGCTGTCCTCATTGCAGACAGAGACGCTTTAAAAGATTAAAGTCAGATAATCGGTGTAACGGTTTCTGCAAGTGTCCTGAGCAAATTTCCCATGACCCTTATGCTGCCCGGTGTAAGGGAAGATAAGTTGTCCGCCTGAGTGTGGAACATCCTCCATGTGGCGGGCATTCTTTCCTTGTATGAGTATTCCGGAGTTTCACTGAACTCCCTTTCTTTCTTGGACACAGCACGATTCATTACAGCATTTTCAAGATTTTTGTCGCTCAACAATTCCCTTGAATAAAGCGCCGCCTCCTGTGCGGGAAGCATGGTTATTGCCATTGCAGGAATTCCACAAGCCAGAAAAGAAGCGTTGTCACTGTATGGAACAGGAAGACTCATCCATCGGCCAGGACATGAACGCCGCAGGATATTCTGGGTCCTTTCATATAAATCATTGTAATTCCGCAAAAATGTTTGGGATGAATTATCCGGGAATGTCTGACGTGCCAAAATCGGAATCTCACCGCGGCCACACGAATCAAAAACATAGACATCATCGTTTGTAAATCCCAGACGTTTGAAAATTGAAGCGATTCCAAAAGCACCCTGTTCGTTTACACCGGTATTCCATCCCAGTTCCTCTCCATCCGTAAAGAAAATGCGGACATTGTGGAATCTTTCCATTGAGGCAAGAGATATGGCCCAATCCATGAGCATCCAGTTGGCGGCAGAATTGTCATTTGCACCGGGACTTCCTTCCACGCGGTCATAATGGGCGCACACAGTCTTTATCTTGAACTGCGGATTGTACATTTTTGACGGAAATTGAACAAGAATGTGGTTTTTCCCGTCGATAACGGTTTTGACAGAATCAACTCCATGATCCTTGAGGAAATTCTGAATTATGTCGGCCCGGGGTGCTTCCGGCTCAAGATATGCTGCGAATTCTTTTGAATTAAAGTCCATAGTTCCAGTATAAGCCCACTTTGCGCATTTTTCAACTTTTTTCTTTATATTGAAACAAACTCGCATTTATGATATGATGGGGTTTAACTGACTTTTACAAGAGGAGTAATATGCTTACACTTAAATTCGGCGGAACTTCCATGGGTTCTGCACGTCGCATTTTGGACAGCGTTGATATAATGGTGGACCGTGCCAAACAGGATCGCATTTCTGTTGTGGTAAGTGCTGTTGCCGGGGTTTCCAACAAGCTTCAGGAAGCCATTGACGGTTGTGTTGCCGGAGGGAATGCCGAGACTTATGTAAGCCAGATGAGGACAATTCACGAGGAAATCTGTTCTGAGATAAAATCTAGCCTGCCCGAATTTGACTACGCTCCGGTAAAGGAAAAGCTGGAACATCACATGCGCCGCCTGGACAAGCTTTTGACAGGCCTTACCACTTTTGGTGAATGTCCAGATTCAGTTCACTGCCGCATTATGGGTACCGGAGAGATGATCTGCGCCCCTATCGTTGAGGCCGTTCTTCTTGCAAAAGGTCAGAGCGTAACTACTCTTGATTCACGCAAATTTATTTTTACCACAGGAAACCAAAAGGAAGGTGACGTAGACTATGCCCGTTGTGCAGAGGCACTGGCACCTTACAGGGATAACGCAGGCGGTTCACAGCAGCCACGCATCCTTCTTTTCCCGGGTTTCATCTGCTCATGGATAAAAGGTTCCGGTCCGGAGATGTCAATGGGCCTCATGGGACGCAACGGAAGTGATTTTTCTGCCGCCGTCGTAGGATATTCACTTGGCTCAAAGAAGGTTGAATTCTGGACTGACGTTGACGGAATCTACACCGCAGACCCGAGGGTTGTAAAGGATGCCGTTCTGGTAAAGGACATGAGCTATGAGGAAGCGATGGAACTTTCCTTCTTTGGAAGCAAAATCCTTCATCCCAAGACACTCGCACCTCTTGCATCAAAGAATATCGAGGCATGGAGCCTTAACTCACATAATCCAAAAGCCCGAGGAACATGCATTGGCCGTGGTCCGTTTGAAAGCGAAAAAACAGCAGGTCCTGTACGCGGAATATCATGCCTCAAGGACTGCTCAATGATTTCCGTAAGCGGTTCAGGAATGAAAGGACGCAAGGGTATGGCAGCCCGCATTTTTGCCGCCGTAAGCAATGCAGGAATTTCCGTACTGTTGATTACACAGTCTTCCTCTGAATATACTATTTCCTTCTGCGTAAGGAACAATTCAGCGGATGCAGTCCATGACGTACTTAAAAATGAATTTGCACTTGAAATCAACAGCAAGCTGATAAACCCGATTCAGATTACAAAGGACTGTGCCATTGTCTCCATCGTCGGTGACGCAATGAAGGAAAAACGCGGTGTGGCAGGAACTTTCTTTGACGCACTTGCAAGCCGTGACATAAACATCCTTGCAATTGCACAGGGAGCTGCAGAACGTTCAATTTCCGCAGTAATCAACGGAAGCGACGGTGACATGGCTGTAAGGATTGCACACCACTTCTTCTTCAACACAGTCCAGTCAATACAGGTTTATGCATTTGGAGCCGGAACTATCGGCGGTACTATGATAGACCAGATTTGCGAGCAGCAGAAGGCACTTCTTGAACAGGGCATCGACATCAAGGTAATGGCCATAGCAAACATCGACGGCATGATTTTTGATGCAGAAGGAATCAAGCTGGAAGGCTGGAGGGATCAGGTTAAGGACCGCGGCGAAAAGACAAACCTGGACAAGATCCTTGATTTTGTACGCGAGACAAAACCGCTCAACCCGATTTTCGTTGACTGCACGGCAAGCTATGATTTGCCAGAAAGATACATAGACATACTCAAGGCAGGCATGAACATTGCCACACCGAACAAGCGCGCCAATTCAATGAGCATGGATTTTTACCACAAGCTTCGTGAAACGGCAAACCAGATGCACGTACGTTTCCTGTATGAGACAAACGTTGGAGCAGGACTTCCAATCATCGACACACTGCAGAACCTCTTTAAGAGCGGCGACCGCCTGACAGGATTCAACGGCATCATGTCCGGTTCATTGAGCTATATTTTCGGAAAACTTGATGAAGGCAAGAAATTCAGCGAGGCAGTCCTTGAGGCAAAGGAACTGCGTTACACTGAGCCAGATCCACGCGATGACCTTAAGGGAACCGACGTTGCAAGAAAGGCCCTGATCATTGCACGTGAAGCCGGAATGGAAATTGAACTTGAAGACATACAGATGAATTCGATTTTCCCGGAAGGATTCAGTCTTGAAGGCACAACAGAAGAATTCCTTGCAAAACTTCCAGAGCTGGACAAATACTTTAGCGACAAGATGGCATCGCTCAAAAAAGAAGGAAAGGTTTTGCGCATGGGTGCCAGCATAAAGGACGGAAAAGTAAGCGTCGGAATGCTTGAAGTTGGTCCTGAGGATCCACTTTATGGAGTACGTGGCGGTGAGAACGCATTCGTATTCACCACAGCACGCTATACACCAATTCCACTGACAGTCCGCGGATATGGAGCCGGTGCAGGTGTTACAGCCGCCGGTGTATTCGGAGACATTTTGCGTACAGTAAGCTGGAATGTAACAAGGTTCTAGTTATGATTCTTAAAGATTCCGGATTTCCTGCCTGTAACAAGACAGGATTCCGGATTTTTTTACCATTTAAACTTAATTGAGTTTTTTACTTTAATCCCCATGCCCAGTAATATGAGCTTAAATATGGATCAGGCTTTACAGGCTCTGGGGTTTCCCATATTTCATAAATAAGTCCGTCATCATGAATCTGTCCTATCCTAACAGGCTTATACAGATGCTGATTGGTTCCGTCAATAGTAACAAGTCCAAGGGGACTGTCATAGCTCATTCCCTTTGCGGCAATGCGGACATCTTCAACATCAAAGGAACCGGCCTTCTCACATGCCTGTGTCCATAGATGAACGGCAGTATGTGCGGATGCAATTGGGTCTCCTGAGACGCTGTCATTTCCGAACATCTTTTTTAAGCCTTCAACAAATTCAGAATTCTTATTGTTCTCTATGGTTTGATAATAGTTCCAGGCAGTAAGATGACCTGCCAGAACTTCAGGACCTATTTCAGTTACTTCCTGCTCGGAAATTGAAAAACTCATTACAGGAATGTCTTCTGCAGTGACCCCCATTTCCTTGAGCTGATGGAAGAATGCCAGGTTGGAATCTCCATTCAATGTATTCAATACGACGTCAGGTTTGGCTTTCTTTATCTGGTCTATTATTTCGGTGAAATCGGTATGTCCCATGGGAACAAATACTTCCCCCACAGTCTCAAGTTCATAGGGTACCAGCTGGGCATCTATAATCTTTTTTGCGGTTCGCGGGAAAATATAATCGCTTCCTATAAAAAACAGTCTTTTTCCGATGTTTTCCAGACAATATTCAACAGCCGGAACTATCTGCTGGTTTGGAGACGCACCAATGTACATGATGTTTGGACTTGCCTCCATGCCTTCATACTGCAAAGGATACCACAAAAGGCCATATTGTTTTTCAAGAATCGGTTTGACTGCAATGCGTGAAGCAGATGTCCAGCAGCCGAATACTGTGGCAACCTTATCCTCATTTAAAAGCTTTTGCATCTTTGCGGCAAACACCTGCGGGGAGCTTTCTCCGTCTTCCACTATATATTCAATTTTTCTTCCCAGAACACCGCCGCGTTCATTAGTCTCCTCTATTGCAAGTATTTCTGCTTCCATCAGGGGAATCTCGCTTATGGCCATGGTTCCAGTCAATGAATGAAGCAATCCTACTCTTACTGTTTCTTCATGATGTATTTTTTTACAAGAAGGGAAAACAAATGTGCTCAAAACAAGCGTAACAATACAGGCAAAAACCATCTTGTTCAGTTTTCTGTTTGTATATAATGTATCGTGTATATTTTTCATTTTAAGCTCCATTTCCATCCCTTAATCTTCAATCTCATAAGTAACCATATGGCCCTTGCCCTTGACGTCACATTCAATTCCCTTAGAGAATTTTACGTCACTGCCCTTAAGATGCTCGTAGACAGACTGCGAAACCCTTATCTTTCCGGGATTGGCATTGCTTTCCATACGGCTGGCAACGTTTACTGTGTTGCCCCACACGTCATACTGGAATTTTGTCTTACCGATAACTCCTGCATTTACAGGACCACAGTTTAATCCAATGCGCATATTGAACGGAATATTTGCCGTCTCGTTGTATTCCTTAAGGTCCTGGAACATTCCCCTGGCAAATTCAACCATGATTCTGGCATGGTCTGGATTTGGTGTTGGAAGTCCGCAAGCCGCCATGTATGCATCTCCGATTGTCTTGATTTTTTCTACACCCATCCTCTTTGCCCTTTCATCAAAACGGCTGAAAAGATTGTTAAGTGAGAAAACAATTTCCTCGGCAGTATGACCGCTGGAAGTTTTTGTAAAGCTTACGATGTCGGAGAACAGGAGCGTTACATCCTCAAAGTTTTCACCAAGTGAATGAACATTATCCTTAAGTTCCTTGGCGATTTTTTCGGGAAGAATTGCACGGAGGAGCTGATCTGACTTTTCTTTCTCGTGAGCAAGTTCCGCAGTACGCTTTGTTACCATTTTCTCCAGTCTTAAGTTTTCCCTTGCCATTGCACGCTGCTTCATATAGAAGAACAAAAGAACAGCGCTTACAAACAGAACTGCAATAGCTATCCAGAATGCCGGAACCTGATAGATATATGGCTTTTGGACAAAGAGTGAGCTTTCGGATTCCTCGGACATCACGCCCTCTCCGTTTATGGCATATACTGTAAAGATATGTTTTCCCGGCTTTAAGTTTGTATATGAGACATTACGAACGGTAGACGGTTCAGAAAACTCATCCTCAAAATTACTGAGCCTGTGTATGAACTGAATGCGTTCCGGTGCGACAAAACTTAAACCTGTATATTTAATCTCAAGGCGCTTTGTTCCCGGCGGAAGAATTATATCCTGATTCGGATTCTTATATTCCTTGTTGTCTACCTTTATGCTTTCGATACATACAAGAGGCATTGCCGTTTCCTGTGTCTGCTTGAGGGAATCGTAAACTGCAATTCCGTCCACCATCGTAAACCATATCCGTCCCTGATTGTCACACATGCTCACTGCGGTTGAAGTAGGTCCGTCAGAATCAAGACCGTCATTCTGGCTGTAATATTTTACATTAAGGTGTTTTGTCTTCCCGTTGATGTAATCGGTCATCTCGGAGAAAGGAATTGAGGCAACACCATAATTAGTGATGAGCCACATGTTATCCTCATTGTCTGGAATCAACTGGAACACGGAATCAGAGTTTATGCCTGTTTCTGAGTCAATCTTAAAGGTTATATCCGGAACACCTGTCGTGCTGTCATAGGAAGGAATGCATGTAATTCCAGAGCCGGTGGAAATCCAGTAAGAATGATCCTTGTCCTGCATTATCTTGAATACGATATTGCCGGCAAGTCCGTTTTCAGAATCAATGTGGGCGATGATTTTCTCATCCTTGAACATATAGATTCCGCCACCGTCCGTTCCGACCCACACTACGTCATTTGAATCCTTGTAGATGCACATCACGTATTCATTTTCAAGGCCTTCCGGATGTCTGAATGAACGGATGCTGCCATCACTGTGAATTATGCTCAAACCGGTTGTAGTACCGACATAAAGTTCACCTGGCTTTGTCTCTATGGCAACGCGAACCTTGTTTCCGCTTAATCCCTCGCTTATTGTCCAGCTTTGTATTCCATCCTTACTGTAGCGGAGCTGTCCCGGTTCAGTATAGCAGCTTACAAGAACATCACCATTAAGGGCAATTCCAACATGGCGGATACGAATTCCCTCCGTCATTTTGGTAAGTTCATTTTCAACTTTATAATCATCCTCGTCATAACAAAGAAGGCCTTCGTCTGTTCCTATCCACATCCGGTTCTCAAAGTCCTGGGCAATGGCATTTACAGAAGTCTTTAGTTTTGTCATGCGGAATTTACCGTGCGTAAGCTTTCCGACTCCGTTCCTGTCCGTTGCAATCCAAATGTTGCCTTCCCGGTCAGAGATTATCTTATTTATTTTTTGAATTGACTCTGAATCGCTGTACTCATAGAATTTGCCATTGTTATAGACAACCATGCCTTTTTCGCAGCCGAACCAGATTGTTCCATCCCTTGTAACATGAGATGACCAGCATGGAACAGAATCAAGCATTGTATCGGTTTTTATGCTGAACACCCTGTTGCCCGATATCTTTACAAGTCCCTGCTCGCTGAGTCCGACCCAGAAATCACCATAGTAATCCTGACAAATTGATGAAGCAAAATAAATGCCGAACTGCTCCATCTCCGGTCTTTTCCTGAACAAACCGTCGCTAAAGAGAAAAAGCCCCTTTTCATTGCTTGTTATAAGCCATATTCTTCCCGCTGAATCACAGAACAGGGATACGGCAATGACACCCTTTGGGACTGCCCCAGGCTCAAAATGTGCAGAGATAAGCCTTCCTTCAGGAGTAATGTAGCATACACCCGAGGCTGTTCCTATCCATATGTTTCCGACCTTATCTTCTACCAGGGCACGGATTGAATTATTTGGGAGGCCGTTATGCGTGGTATAAGCTTTATTGATACCGTCGGCACCAATCTTCTGAAGTCCCTCATCGTTGGATCCCAGCCATAGATTCTTGTGGGAATCTTCGAGTATGACACGTACGGAAGAAAATTCAAGGTCATTGCTGGCATCTTTTCTTAATGTAGTAAATTCAACACCGTCAAAGCGGACCAAACCGGCATAAGTTCCAATGTTGATGTAACCATCTGTAGTCTGGATTATGTCCGTAGCTGTAGTACCCTTAAGACCGTCAAAACTGTTCCACATCTGCCTGACATAATTATCAAAGTAGCCAGATTGAGAATATGCAAACATCACGTGAAAAAAGACAAATATCGAAACAAATAAGGTTTTTCTTGATGATTTCATGCATAGTATTATACTGCACTTTTGGAAATTTATCAATTTTTTTTAAGAGGATATGGTCATGGAGAAAGGACAAAAAAGCCTAAAATCTGGGATTTACCGGTCTTTTTCCCTTGCCTCACTGACACGGATGCGACGTCCGTCAACTTCCCTTCCATTTAATACTGAAACAGCCTTTTGAGCGCATGCATCGTCCTCAAATTCAACAAAACCGAAGCCCTTTGAGGTGCCAGTCTGCCTGTCAACAATCACTGTAGCCGAGACAAGAGTCCCATATTCCGAAAAAACCCTTTCAAGCCCCTCTTTATCAGTTGAATAGCTCAAGTTTCCAACATACAATTTAGTCGCCATAATACCGCTCCTGCCATATTTTTCTATTATATTATAGAAACATCCTACTTTATTCAAGAGAATATGATAATTCATAATTCACAATTTACAATTCTTAATTCTTAATTATCTCCCCCCCCCTTTACAAAAACGGCCTTTCAATCTATTATTAATCTGTTTTTATATAGAGAATCAAGGATACCACAATGACGATAAAGAACATTTTAAGCGAAAAAAAAGTCAGCCTTTCATTTGAAATTTTCCCCCCGAAAAAGCAGGACGGTTTTGAAACTGTAGCAAATGCGGCTTCTGAATTGAGCAAGCTGACACCAGATTTCATGTCCATCACTTATGGAGCAGGCGGAAACGGTGGCCACAGTACGGTTGACATAGCAAAGGTCGTCATGAATTCAAAGGTTCCGGCCCTTGCCCACCTTACATGCGTCGGTAATACGATGGATTCAATCCAAAACGTGATAAAAGAAATGAAGTCTGCCGGAATAGAAAACGTACTTGCACTTCGCGGTGACATTCCAAACGGAGTTGAAGTTTCCATGGACGAAAGGCTCTATCATGCAAGCAATCTGATTCCCTTACTCAAGGAAGCCGGTTTTTGCGTGGGAGGGGCATGTTATCCCGAGGGACACCCGGAATCCCACAACCGTCAGGACGATCTTGAAAACATGAGGTACAAGGTTGATGCCGGAGCAGACTTCCTTACAACCCAGATGTTCTTTGACAACGACATGCTCTACAGCTACCTATACCGCCTCCAGTCAATTGGAATCCATATTCCGGTACTTGCTGGAATCATGCCGATAACCACAGCCTCACAGGTAAACCGCATGGTAAAGCTTTCTGGAGCATACATTCCGTCAAAACTGCTTTCACTGTGCGACAAGTTTTCGGACAAGCCGGAAGCGATGTATCAGGCGGGAATCAACTATGCCGTAAGCCAGATTGTTGACCTTATCTCCAACGGCGTAAGGGGAATCCACATCTATACGATGAACAGGCCGCAGGTTGCCCGCGACATCCTTAGGAATGCAGGCGACATCATAAAGGCAGTAAACGGAAAATGAAACCTTTTTACCGTCAGATTATTTTATAATTAACGGTCGAGAGATTTTTTACAGGGGAATTGAACATGAAACTTAAGAAAAAGATGCTTTTATTATTGTCCATATTTTTTATTTCTGCTGCAGGAGCTTTTGCAGATGTAAACCTTTCCACAAAGACAAAGGATATGCTTGAAGACCTTATGACCCTTAAAATCAAGCTTAAGGCCGAGGAGAACGCCAGGACATCCCTTTCAATTTTGGACAACTGGATTGCCAGTACAAAAAAAGATTTTGATTCCCTTACAGAAACAGAGCAGATGGTAGTAACGAACATGATTGACTGTGAGCTCTATACCTACCAGATCCGCCTGCCTGACACAAAAAAATCTCTGGACAAGCTGCTTTCGGCCCAATGCAAGCTGAACAAAAAATACATAGAGGCCCACAAGAACGAAAAACTTGATACATGGCTCCTTCTTTCTGCCGGTGCCGTAACATCCTGCTACATGGCGCTTGAACCCCTTAAAACCGCATTTACCTACGGCTACTGGGTACGAGACCTTTTTGCAGAGGTTGTTGAACGCGACCCTGGATTTTCACATGCACAGCTGAACCTTGCACAATGGTACTACTACTGTCCGGGCATCCTTGGAGGAAGCAAGAAAAAGGCCAAGGAACTGTTTAAAAAGTCATTTGAGGTGGCAAAGACTGACCACGACCGTTTTGAATCCGCCGTCCTTATGTCACAGCTGGCATTCGACGAAAAAGACAACGCAAACTACGACAAATACATAGCCATAGCAGAAGCCATCTCTCCCAACAACTTTTATCTGCATGACATACTGAACATCAACAAAACGAAAAAAGAATCCGTATTCAAATACCACGGACACAAGGCGGATGAATGAGGTGTGAGGAGTTTTACAAAGAATTTTTAAGCCTCTACGACACAGATTATATTGAAAAAAATTTGACAACACAATGTTCCCGTTCTACTCGTGAAAGTTTTATTGTAATTAACGACAACAGGAAAAAAGTTTCAATTGCCATATTCTTTGAAGAATCTCATA
Source organism: Treponema sp. (assembly GCA_016281495.1). Taxonomy (GTDB): domain Bacteria; phylum Spirochaetota; class Spirochaetia; order Treponematales; family Treponemataceae; genus Treponema_D. The sequence goes on from JAEEIU010000027.1 coordinate 162,168, forward strand.
AAGATGACGAAAGAATTTATGCAGAATTTAAAAAGGTTGGCCGTATGCTGGCATGGAATTTGAAAACAAGCGAAGAAAAAGTTGATAAAGAAAAAATCACCACTATCCTAATGATGATATTAAAAGGCAAACACTACAGCAGGGCCGCAAAGAAATTTTTTTCCCAAAACATGGAGCCACTATTTGTCGGCAGCAATTTTGAAAAGATGTTCCCACAGGTTTCGAAGATGCCCATTTTTCATGGATGTAACAAAGGACGGCAAGAATGAAAAGAATGTTTTTATTGTTGATATTATTAAAAGTTGCATTTGTTTATGCTGAAGATCCAAGGGATAGTGGACATGACTATTTGGGGACGTGGGTTATTACAGAAACTTTTCAACTGAATCCTTTTTGGATAGAGGACATATTTGATTCCAGAGAAGCAAGCTTATTGGAAGGCGAAATAATTGCATATAGAAAAAATGAATTTGTTTATCAGGGTAAAGTTTATCCGATATTTCAAGTTAATTCAGAATATTATACTTCTTCCTCATTAAGAGAAGCAACAGATGGAAGCGTTACGCATGGATATGGTTTTGAAGATTTACATTTGTCCAGAGATGTAAAAGAAATACGAGGCATCATTTTTCAAGCAGGTAGATCCGCTGATTTTGGACGCTGTCTTTTTGTTATAGATAACAACACAATACTTATAGATTGGAGAGGATGGATTTTTAAGGCTGTAAAAAAGCAGGAGCAGTAAGCAGATGTTCAAACGAAGACTGATTTTCATTTTAACAATTTTTTCAATACTTTTTTTGGGTATACAAATTATAGTAGGACAAACAAGAAAAACCACGACAGAATTATTAACACTTCCAATAGGGAGTTTAATAACGGATGTTGTTAAGACTTTTGGGAATCCTGACAAGTCAGACGATTATGGATCAAATTATAGATATCTTACATATGAAATAGATAAAACAAAATCATACGTTTTATCATTTTCTCCAAAAGGGAAACTTTTTCAATTTACAATAATACAGGGGAACGAAAGAGAAATTTTATTTTTTGACGAACAATACAAACCTTCTGATAACGATACAAGAGATAAAAAATTATTTTATGCACCATTTAATCAAAATCTTTCTGAAGTCTTTAAAACATTTGGAAAGCCCGATATCATTAACAAAGATGATAATTATATTATCACATATAAACTTTCCGATCAAAACTCGTTAAATCTTTTTTTTACTGGTAATGAAAAATTATGGAAAGTTCAATATAATGCAAATGGAGAAGAAACTATCAGTCGTTTTGATAAAAGAATTTTTGAAGGAACATTATAAATTCTTTTTAGCCCTTCACCATCCATTCTTGCTTAACGATAACGTTACAACACACAAAAAAAAACATGCATTAAAAAAAACAACCCTTTTCTTGACCCTCTCATGGAAAGGATGGCAGGAATGAAAAGAGTGTTTTAATATAGATAATAATACAATACTCATCTATTGTCATTATACTGTAGAAAACAAATTTATAAAATGGTATTATGTTTAAGGTAAAAGTTTATAAAAAAAGGAGATTATAGTGAAGATTTTTCGTGGTAAGTTTTTATCAATATTTATAGTTATTTTTAGTTCTAATTTTCTTTATTGTGAAGATCTCAGTATCGAAAAGTTTTATGGCGAGTATGAATACAGTTATTTTGTTGCGTCACATAGTTTTAACAAAGATAGAATTAATTTTTTAGTTGAAAAAGGATTTGACAAATTGATTCTTTCGCAGGAAGAATTTACTACTGGGATATGCAAACATGACAGACCATCTTTCAGGTTAGTTTTACCAAATCAAGATGCGGTTGTCAATCTGAATAATAGATCGAAGAATAATAGATCATATACATGTTCTTATTTTATAGATTTATTAACAGAAAACAGGAAATATAAGGATGTAATTGTCATTAATGATTTTTATGTTGTTGAAATAATAGATGATGATACGCTTGCATTTCATAGAGAAGGCGGATGGTTTGTCTATAAGAGAAAATAGTTCTTTCATGCAATATTTACAAACAGTAATGTTTAAATACCTTTTATGGAGGAGATATGATGAAAAAGAATATTTGCTTAATGCTTTTAATGATTACTTTGTCATCATTATTCGGAGAAAAAAGCGATTTTAATAAATATGAATTAGTATTCGCGAATACCCCTTATACAAATAAAGTTTGGATAGGTGATAAAGTTATCAATATAAAAAAAGAATTGAAAAAGAAATACAGTTATGATGAACCTTATATTCAAATTTGTATTGATAGTATTACAAACAAATTATGGGTTTGTTTCTATGACTCAAAATCTATTGCTTGGAATTTTCAAGAATTGACTAAAGATTCCTTTGAAAGAAATTTGATAAGTATAAAGGTTAAAAATAAGGGCGAGTTACTAGGTATATCTAATGATGAGGCTCTAGTATGTAATAAGGATGTTTTATGCAAACTCATAGATGAAAAAAAGACTTGAGAAACTATTTTATAATAAACCTAGTGGATGGAACCTTTAACAATAATATATTACCGTTTTATACTGATATTCCAAATTATTATCGTGGTAAATTATTTACTGAACTAAAGACGGTTCAAATAAAAGAAGGAAAAGAGATTTTATTTATTGGTCCATCACTGCCTAGAATATCTGTCAATGGTGAATATTTAGTAGGAATTAGTGGTAAAAAAAATATCTGTATATATGATTCCACAAAAAGTACAAAGGTTTTAGAAACAAACATAAAACGAAGCAACATTGATGATACGGCATATTATCGCCCCGAAGATTTATATCTGCTTTGTGATGATATTCTTTATTATTCCGAGGATAATGACTCTTGGATTAGTAAAATAGTATATTTGGTTAATGGAGCTGTAGGAAAAAAATGGAAAGCATTTAATTTAACTACAAATGAAAAAAACAATGTCTCAAGTCCAAATCAATGGGTTTCCTTGATAGGTGTGCTTTACACAGAATAAGTTTGATTTTATGATCTTGAATTGTTAAGTCAAATGCAACTTACAGGAGAATACAGAATATGAAATTACCATTGATTGGTTCGGAGGATATTTAACCGTTAATACTCTTTACGAGAATGGCGAGTTTAAAGTTTTGGATGAAGACTATTCTGCATATTAATTAATTATGAATAATGGAGTATTGAATGAAAAAAAAGATTTGTCTTCTTTTGACCTTATTGATTTCTCTTGAATTATATTCCGGTGATATTAAGTATTTTCCAGAAAATGTTTTTAGCCAATTCGAAAATGAATGGTATTCGAAAATATTGGATTTATTGGATCCAGTAAATATTCAGGATATTGAATGTAATGCAATCAGATTTTCCTGTATAGAATCAATGACAAGAAGTTATGTCATCAAATTGACATGGACAGATGACAACGGCATATTAGAAGTTTTTACAGAAAGTTTCCCATTGGAAGAGGAACATAAGATATCTTTTCAAAAGGCCATCATTATCACAAAAAAAGATATAGAATCATTGCTAGAAGTTTTGTCCGCTTGCAATTTTTACGACCAACCTCCAACAGATAAAAACAATGGACGTGATGGTGCTTATTGGATAATCGAAACAAAGATAGACAATGAATACAAGGTTGTTTGTCGCTGGTCACCAAAATCTGGCTTTATGTATGAAATAGGAAATAAAATGATTGACATGTCACAAGAAAGAGACAGGCTTGTATTAAAATCTAAAAGAATTATTCCCAAAAAGAAATAAATGGTAATGAATGACGAATTATTTTGATTTTTTATAACATGGAAAGGAGATTTACTATGAATACTCCAAAAACATTAACGGATAAAGAAATTGCCGCACTCAAGAAGCGAACAATAGATTTTTCTGATATTCCAGAACTTACTGATTCTCAGGCAAAAGAACTTTATCCTAAAAATATGAAGCCAAGAAAAGAGTAAAGCTTTGAAAGATTATAAAAAAAGGAGATAGCGATGAACTTGAAAATACGCAACAAAGAAGATCTTATAACACTTTTTGCAATAGCGGCGATTTTCCCATTAATTTCTTTTTTTTCCGATTTGCGATATGGAAGAAAAACTCTAAAAGATTTTACTGTATTTCATTGGATAGCATTAATAGCATTTATCGGAGCGATTATTTATTTAGTTTATGAAATAAGACATTAAGAATTAAAAAGAAAAAGACAAGCCTTACCTAATTGTGACACTATAATAACTTTGCGTTAGCTGTGCGCTATGGATGGCACAAATCCTAAAAATAGTTTAGCATACAACTAAAAAAAAACAAGGCAATTATTCAAGATGACTTTTTTACCCCATATTGCGAACTTTATTGTACATTATCATTATCATACCCAAACGCGACCAGGTGGGAGCTTTTGCTTCGAATTTTTTGAAAAAAATTCGAACTTAATAGCACGACAATGAAAACAGCGAAAAAAAAACTCCGCCGGAGCGGAGTTTTTTATCTAAATTAAGTACATCCTATTTCAATTCAGAGAAGTATTTGATTGTGCTACCCCTTCGTGCAGGGGCGCTCGTCATTTTCGGCGGTTGCTGCGTCACTCGCAACCTTCTTCCCGAAAATGTCTGTTCAGTATAGCTGTTTTCATCGTCGTACCCAAACGCGACCAGGTGGGAGCGTTTTCTCTGAATTTTTCGTAAGAAAAATTCAGATTTAATAGCAGGATAATGAGAACAGCAAAAAAAAACTCCGCCGGAGCGGAGTTTTTTTTATCTAAATTAAGTATATCCTATTTCAATTCTGAGAAATACTTAATTGTGCGAACCATCTGTGAAGTATAGCTGTTTTCGTTGTCGTACCAAGATACAACTTCTACCTGATATGTGTCGTCGTCAATCTTTGATACCATTGTCTGAGTTGCATCAAAGAGTGAACCGTACCTCATACCGATAACATCAGAAGAAACGATTTCGTCCTCGTTGTATCCGAAAGACTCTGTTGCAGCTGCCTTCATTGCGGCGTTGATTCCTTCCTTTGTGATGTCCTTGCCCTTTACTACTGCAAAGAGAAGAGTTGTTGATCCAGTTGGTGTTGGAACACGCTGTGCTGAACCGATGAGCTTTCCGTTCAATTCAGGAATTACAAGACCGATGGCCTTTGCAGCACCTGTTGAGTTAGGAACGATGTTCTGTGCACCTGCACGTGAGCGGCGGAGGTCACCCTTTCTCTGTGGACCGTCAAGAATCATCTGGTCACCAGTGTAAGCGTGGATTGTGCTCATGATACCGCTCTGGATTGGAGCATAGTCGTTGAGTGCCTTTGCCATAGGAGCAAGACAGTTTGTTGTACAAGAAGCGGCAGAGATAACTGTATCTGTTGGCTTAAGAGACTTGTGGTTTACATTGTAAACGATTGTTGGGAGGTCATTTCCTGCAGGAGCAGAGATAACTACCTTGCGGGCACCAGCCTTGATGTGGGCTTCTGACTTTTCCTTTGATGTGTAGAAACCTGTGCATTCAAGAACTACGTCTACCTTGTTTGCTGCCCATGGACAGTTTACGGCGTCCTTTTCTGCATAAATCTTGATTTCCTTTCCGTCTACGATGATTGAGTCATCTGTTGAAGAAACTGTGTGCTTTCCTTCACCGATGCGACCCATGAAACCACCCTGAGCGGTGTCATACTTCAAGAGGTGAGCAAGCATTTTTGGGCTTGTGAGGTCGTTGATTGCAACTACTTCATAACCCTCTGCGTCGAACATCTGGCGGAAAGCCAGGCGACCGATACGACCAAAACCATTAATAGCAACTCTTACATTAGCCATAATATTGTAACTCCTATATTAAAAAAGTATTAACTTAATTTAGCGTTTTTTCTCAAAAAATTCAATAGTATAGCGGGTTTTAGGGCGAAATATTTGAGGCCACCCCGCCATACCATGCCCCTTTTCAGGCATCCTTGAGCTTAAACGTACCGATTTCCGCAGCAAGAGTATTGATGTCCTGCTGGTTCTTGGAAGATGACTGGGTAACAAGATCCATTGCAGTTGAAATCTCGCCTACCCCATTAGAGATTGACTCCATGCTGTCATTTATCTTCTTGGTAACAGCCGCAAGATGGGTCATTTCCTCGGCAACCTGTTCTGCCCCGGAAAGCATCTCCACGGAAGAATCCTTGACGTGTACCGTAGAATCGTTGATTGCCTTCATCGCATCCAGAACCTGACGGTTACCTTCATTCTGCTCCGTCATGGCATTCATCACGACAATTTCCTGTTCCTTGACAACCTTGGCTACATCGTAGATTGACTCGAACTTGGCGCGAACCTCACCGATACTCTGTGCAATTGCGGTAAGAGAGGCAGATAGTTCCTTAAGGCTGCCCTTGATGACCTTACCCTGCCTGTTTGACTGCTCTGCCAGCTTCCTGATTTCATCGGCAACAACGGCAAATCCCTTACCGGCTTCACCTGCATGAGCAGACTCGATTGCGGCGTTCATGGCAAGAAGGTTAGTCTGGCTTGCTATGGTCTGGATGATGTTAGACGCTTCCATAAGGCCTGATGACTGCTTTATGACGGACTCAGAGATTGTAACTGCATTCTGAACCGCTTTCTGGCCTTCATCAGATGCAAGACCAAGCTGGGTAACTGAATCAGCGTTTTTCTTGAGGATCTGGGTTACGGAATCAATGTTTGCAACCATCTCGTCAACGGCTGCTGAAGACTGGTTCACGCTTGCAGACTGGCTTTCTATGCTTGCGTTCAATTCACGGATGCGTCCAAGAATCTGGGTAACCGATGCCTGTGATTCTGTAACGGCCGCACTCTGGTTCGTGATTTCGGTATTTACGTTCTGGATGTTCGTTGTAATGGCAGAAACGCTGTCACCCGCCCTGTTCATGTTTGAGGAAAGGGCACCCGCCGTCTTTATGGAAGTTATGGCGGAAATCTTCATGTCGGCCAAAAGCTCGCCCATGACCTTCTGGAAGATGTTGACGTTGTTTACAAGGTCTCCAAGCTCGTCTCTTTGGTTCATCGTCATGGGAGGCATGTTGTAGTTTCTGTCAACCAGTTTTGAGGTAAAGTCGTTTACAGCCTTGATTCCAATCCTAAGGGTTCTGACGACGGTAACAATGTCAAAGATGGAGAAGACTCCTCCCACTATAAGAAGGGGAAGAAGCCTTGAGAATACAACCGCACGGCCCAGCTGCCAGTTGATCGGAACGCAGAGCACCGACACGACCATGCAGAGGAGGCCTGCGATAACACAGATGATGACAAGTGAAGTGCGGAGCATTATCCGCATGACCTGAAGCCCCTTTACACAGGGCAGCCAGCTGATTGATTTTTCAATGATAATCATAACCTGCAGGAAGAAATATACGGCGACCGTATAGGTTATTCCCGCCAGAATGCAGACCCAGCAGAGGTAGGAGCCTTCACCAAAAAAGTTTACGAAAACCCAGCCCCTGGCCTTTGTGGTTACATTTACAACCATTGCGAACAGAAAAGTTGACACGAGGGTTCCAAGGAAGGCCCCTATGAAAAACCATTTTGTCGCATAGAGGCATGAAGCGACGCTCTTATCACTTCCGTCATATCTTTCCATCTTTTTAACCCAGGCAAGATAAATGCACAGAGGCATAACTATACACAAAACAAGATAGCCCAGAATGACAAAAGGATTTGAAATGGTCCTAAAGTACTCCTGGGTGTTGACCGCATTAATGAAAAGGGCCAGCGGACCATAGAGCAGTGGGCCAATACTGTAGCTAAGAATCAGTAACAAGAAGATTTTCGGCTCAAACTTAGCTTTTCCAACAACAGGCATAAATTCCTCCACTTTGAAACACAATAATGAATATTCATCTATTATATACCATTATTGAATAATAATCTATAGTGGATAGGGGAAAAGAGGTAAATTACAGATGTAGCTATCCCATCAAGCTTATGAATTCCTCCGGCAGAAGAGCGGGAATCCTGCTATGTGAAAAATCCTTTTTGTTCCGTGTGATTATGTATCGGGCATGAATGCTTGTGGCGCACTCATCCTGCACGCAATCCTCGAAATCGGAGAAGTCATCACGGTCAAGGGCGGATAAAAGTTCTTTTTCTCCAACCGATGATATACTAAAACATGAAAACAATGCTCGAAGTAAATTACGCCGTTCCGCAGGTGCAAGAGATTTTCTTAGTATATACCAAATCGTTGGAACAGTATGAGCCGCAATATATGCCGAAATTTTCCCTTCATGAATATATTCAAACAATTCGTCAGTTCCCGAGTTTTTTTGATCCCGGTTCATAAAGTAATCGATTATCACATTCGTATCAATCAGCAGTTCCATATTTTTCCTCCAGATAGTCATGATATTCTTTTTCATAATACGGATCATCTTCTGGACCAGGTTTCAATCTGCCGCAATATGACCTCAATATCTCAAATGCTTTTTTCCGTTCCTCCCTGTCATCCACAGGAAACAACTTGAATTTCTGACCCTCGTAAAAATTTGCTTCTCCCATAACACGCACGGTATTTCCGTCAAAGTAGGCGTCGTAGGATTTTTTCTGGGAGCCAGCTGTAAAATCATATTCCGGAGAGGCAACTTCAAGAACATTATCTTCACTGTCTATCTTATATTCCACATTGGAACCGGATATCGACGGAACCTTGTTTGCCCTTATAAATGATTCGTCAACCCCATAAACCGCAGCCGCCTTTGCCACGATCGCATCCGACGGAACAACAGTCCCATTTTCATACTTACTGTAGGACTGCCGGGAGACCCCCAGCTTACTGGCCGCATCCGCCTGGGTATAACCGCTTGTCTGCCTGAGATATTTCAACACATCCTTCATACACGACCTCCCCCATCATATCTTTTGGTAAAAGCTTTTGGATAATGCATTTCTAGATTTAATTATATCATAAGTTTACATTTTGTCAATACTTAAATTTACAATTTGTAAATGCTATTTTAAATCCGTTTTTACCTCAACCCAATCCGAACAAAATAGCCGTCCTCATTTTTGTGGTGGATTACTCCGCCGTTTTTGAGCATGACTTTTAGGCTGGCCTGGTTGTCAAGATTGCAGTGAAGATATAGCTCATCCTCGGGAACGATTTTGCGGGCTTCTTCTATTAATAATGCAAGTCCCCGGGTACAATATCCCCTGCCGCGGAAATCCTTGTGAATGAACTGCCCCACATGACCGCTTCCATTTTCCAGTGTGGGTATCAGGTGATGCCTTAAGCGGAACTCCCCCACAATCTGCATCTCTTTTTCATCTTCATCGCCACAATGCTCATCGCTCCAGAGAAAATAAAATGTCTCGGGCACAAATCCCTGGGGAAGATTTTTTCCATGCGACCAGTCAATCATCTGAGGAAGAGCCTTGGTTTTAAAATCATCAAATGAGATTCCGGCAAAGTCGTTTAAAAATCCGTTTTCATCGGCCGGCTCAGAAGTGACAAATAGATATTCCTTTTCAATGTCATCAAAGTTCGCCTCTTTAAGATAAAGCATTTTTCCTCCATATTATAAAACGCACTCCGCCCTACCCACAGTAAAAGGCAGGTGTTCATATTTTTCAGTTCCCAAAAACTTGAATCCATTTTTCAGATACCAGTCTTTAAGCTTTGTATGTTCGTCAATAAAATCAAGGAAGAGTATTTTACCGTCCATTTTACGGGCCGCCTCTTTTGCAAAATCCAGAAGAAGATTCCCATATCCCTTCCCGCGTTTTTCAGGAAGCACGCAAAGGTTGTGAAGGCCGATTACATTTTCACGCTCTGGAATCTTGCTCAAGGAAAGGTATCCGCAAATCCTATCTGAGTCTTCCTCAAAAAGTCCGTACATCTTAAAGCCCCAGTTCCAAAAGTTCTCAAGCTTTTCCATGGGCATGAAGCTGTTGTGACCGGGGCAGTTTTCCTTTGTAAATCCAAACTGATCCGCGACGGTTTTAAAAGCCTTGTGAATCAAATCCAAACAGTCCGAAAGTTCTTCCTTTTTAATTTCCCTGATCATTATTTTTCATTCCTCCTTTTAAGATAAACTCTTTCATCTTTACAGATTGGCATTTGTCATTGCCTGACTAGATCAAGCAATCTGCAATATTCTGTAATGCAACAATATAGATTATCGGGTCAAGCCCGATAATGACACACAAACCGAACGCGATAATGACACACAAGCCAAGTCCGATAATGACACACAAGCCAAGTCCGATAATGACACACAAGCCAAGTCCGATAATGACACACAGGTCATGCCCGATAATGACACACAAGTCATGCCTGATAATGACAGTCTATTTCTTCCGTAAAATCCACACAAGATTGCTTTTGTATTTTGAAGCGGAATTGGGGTCATTCAAATCTTCCTTATCGCCCTTGTAGCCACGATAAATGTCCACTACCTCAAAACCGCAAAGTTCGGAAAGCAAAAAGATTTCCCAACGGTAGGTTTGCCTCATCGTTAATGGACGCACCCTTTCCCCGATTATCTTTCCGCTGTCGTCGTAGGTTACAAACTTCCAGTTGCCGCTCATAATCTGGGTATAGGGATTGTAGGAAATTGCGTTGTAGATTTTTTCACGCAGGCCATCCCTGTTCACATATTCAAGTCGGAAGGTGTAGTCGTCAAGCTTGGTCTCAATCTGCTGGGCTTGAACAGGCGGCCATGGATCAAAGGTATTTAGCGTCAGTATTCCGCCCGGCAAAAGATGACGATTCAAATTTTCCAGGGCGGCCCTCTGTGACTTCTGGTCAGGAAGGTGCATGAATCCGCTCCTTGCAATTATGGCAAGGGAATATTTTCTTCCCGCATCAAAGGAAGTCATGTTTCCCTGAAAGATGTTCAGCTTAAGCTTTTTCTCTTCCGCCTTTTCCCTGCACACACGGCACATCTCGTCTGACAGATCAGTTCCATCGGCAATCACCCCGTGTTCGGCAAGATAAAGCAGCACTGCACCCGTTCCGCACGCAACGTCAATCACACCTCCGCCACCATACTTTTTTGCCAGCTCCAGATAAAATTCCTGAAAGCCCTCGTGAGCGTCAAAGTCCCTGTACATTGCCTCAAGATAACTGTCGTAGTTTTCCGCCACATCCTTAAAATCATGCAAGTCCATAAAGCACCTCCTATAAAAGGGGAAAGCCTTCCCCTCACTCCAGCCCGCATTGCGGTCTTCCGTTACCCCTTCTAACGTGGGCAAGCCCCCGTAACGCCCCGTCAGACTCCAGCATAAAAAAAAAGCGCCTACCCTGAGGATAAGCGCTTGATTCAACAAGTTTAACCGTTCAATCTTTCACACTTTGCATCCCGGGCACAAGCAAGTCCTGCCACATGTGTTTGTTGTGGTATTTGTGAGGGTCTTATTTGTTCCGGTCGTAAAATTGAACTTCATGATTTGAACATACAAAATAATTCGAATCATGTCAAGTCAAAAATGGTGCGGACTCATCCTTGGGTGCAAGAATGAATTTCCTGTCCTTTATGTCAAGGTTGATTTCTGGATCCCTGTAGGAAATCTGCCGTGAAAGATTTTTGTCAAAGCTCTGGTCAATCTGGAAAATCATTAAAGCATTGTCTGTGCTTGAATAAAAAAGATGGCCGAAACCTCTGGGAATCAGAATCTGCATTTTGTTTTCGGCGGAAAGTTCTGTTGAAAACCATTTTTTGTATGTGGGAGATTCCGGACGCAAATCAACGGCATAATCAATTCCAGCCCCTAAAACAAGCCGTATCATTTTCTGCTGGGCTTTAGGCTCCCCCTGAAAATGAATGCCGAACAAGATCCCCTTTTTTGGAATCTCATAAAGCATTTCCTCGCAGGGAATAAAATCAATTCCCATGGCCGCATATTCCCCGGCGGAATAAAGGCGGATTTTTGAGCCACGGTTATCCTCAAGGCCGTCAAAGCGAAAAAGTTTTACATCCTCAAATGGCGTCTTTTCAAAAGCAATCATAATTACATTTTATTATATTCACATAGGGCAGAACTTTCAACAAGTTGATTTAGTAAAAGATTTTTTGTATACTTCCTGAAGCTACTTTGTTTTACTAAAAGAGGTATAAGATATGAAGAAAATATTTTCAATTTTGCTTTTCGCTGTAATTTCGATTTCTGCATTCAGCCAGACTAAATGTTTTGTAAATACTGACGTTCTTAATGTAAGGAAGCAGCCCAGTTTGAGCGGCAAAAAAAACGGCAGCCTTAAGTTCGGTGACGTGGTTTATGTTTACGATACAAAAGGAAGCGGCGAATACAAGAAGGGAACCCTTGACAAGTGGGCTTTGATTTCCAAAGACGGTGAGGAAAAATGGGTCAACTGCCTCTACCTCACTTCATTCCCTGCAAAAATCGAATACGAATATCAAGATGAGATTTCGGAATATAATGGATATTTAGCTCCCTTTGCAAAAAAGATCCCGGAATACATTTGGATTGACGACATTATTGAAGAAAACGGCGAAAAATATTTTTCCCTTTCCTTCTACGCCTTCGTCGCCTTTGATACAAAATACATAAGGGGTCACAAGGTCAAGGTTTCCCCAGTGCTTAAAGATTTCCTTCCCAAGGATTATGACGCTGCCATTAAAACTGCGGAAGAAAGGACCTTTTCATTCGACGGTGAATTCTATTATGCAATAGACCTTAACAATAACAAGCACATAATCAGCGAAAGCCTCCCTGAAAATGCGGTCAAAGTCGGTCCCGGAAAATGGAAGATGGGTGCCCCGCTGGACAACTTTAAGGTTAACGAGCTTAAGGTTCAGGACAACATTTCTTTGAGGAAAAATCACTTTTGCACCAACGCCGCAAAACTGCTTAATGTTGACGATTATGATTTTCACCCTGTGCCAGAAGGAAGCATTTTGGATTACGGTGTAAAAATCGGAATGAAAAAAAAGGATCTGATTGAAGTGCTCGGAAAGCCTGATGGAGTTCTGCAGAAAAAGGACAATAGATGGCAGTACGAAGACCTTGAGGATTTCATGGAAGAAAACCCGGAATGGAAAAAGGAAGGCGAGGACGACATCCTCTACATATATGATTACGACGACCCTAGCTACGATGAGACGGTATACATCAAATTCATCGGCGACGAAATCTCCTTCATCTGCTATAAGTTCTACAAATAGATGGAGAAAATGATGCCGCTTTGTGACCTATGTTTCAGACACTGCAGAATAGAAGAAGGTGAAAGGGGATTTTGCCTTGCAAGGACATGCAGGAATGGAAAGATCACAGCCTCCAATTACGGCATAGTTACTTCCGCCGCACTTGATCCTATAGAAAAAAAGCCCCTTAAAAAATTCAGGCCGGGAAGCAGAATACTTTCAATCGGTTCCTACGGCTGCAACCTAAGGTGCCCCTTCTGCCAGAACAGCGAGATCTCATGGTCGGATTCAGTCCTTGATTTTGAAAAGAATGGAAAGGCATTTAGGCCGGAAGAAATTGTTGAAAGGGCTCTGGAATTAAAGGACAGGGGGAACATCGGTATTGCCTTTACCTACAACGAACCTCTTGTGGGTTATGAGTTTGTAAGGGATACCGCAAGGCTTTCAAAGGAAGCGGGCCTTGAGAACGTCCTGGTCACAAACGGATGCGCCGGCTTGAATGTTTTAAATGAAATCATCGGATTCATTGACGCCATGAACATAGACCTGAAGGCATTCACCAACCGCTTTTACAAAAAACTGGCGGGCGGCGATTTAGGGATGGTAAAATCCTTTATAGAAAAATCTGTTGAAAAATGCCACGTGGAGCTGACCACACTCATCATACCGGATGAAAACGACGGAGAGGATGAGATGAGGGATATAAGCCTCTGGATTTCAAGCCTTGAGGAAAAATGCGGAAAAAATATTCCCCTACACATTACCAGGTTCTTTCCCCACTTTAAGATGACGGACAGGGAGCCAACCCCCAGCTCAAAAATATTCAGTCTGGTTGAAGTAGCGAAAGAAAAACTTGAATTCGTCTTTCCCGGAAACATTTAGGAGCCTAAAAAATAAATCAACTTCTTAATTGCCCTTTTCATCATGCCGGCTTAAAAAAACATTCAAAAATCTTCTCTATCGCTTCCACGCTCCTGTATACTGGACAGAATTCTTTACTTATTATATAATGTTGACATGGGTGGAAAAATTGAAAAAAAGACCGTAAAAGGTTCTAAAACCAAGACCGCTGCAAAGACGGCGGCAAAAAAAACTGTTGCAAAATCAGCTCCTGCAAAAACTCAAGCGAAAAAAACTACGGCCGCACCAAAAAAGGCTGCAAAGGTTTACGACGAGTCACAGATCAAGCATCTTGACGCACTTGAGCACATCAGGCTTCGTTCCGGAATGTACATCGGTCGTCTGGGTGACGGCTCAAACCAGAATGACGGTATCTATGTCCTCTTAAAGGAAGTCGTGGACAATGCTGTAGACGAATTCATCATGGGCTACGGCAAGCGCATAGACGTTGAGGTCAAGGACAACCGTGTAAAGGTACGCGATTACGGACGTGGAATTCCTCTGGGCAAGGTAGTTGAATGTGTAAGCGAAATCAACACCGGTGCAAAATACAACGATGACGTATTCCAGTTTTCAGTTGGAATGAACGGTGTCGGTACCAAGGCTGTAAACGCGCTCTCTTCATATTTCCGTGTCGTCTCAGTCCGCAAGGGTGAATGTACGGAAGCCATATTTGAACGCGGCAAGCTCCAGTCACAGAGGACCGGAAAGCTCAAGGCAAAGCAGCCCGACGGAACATATTTTGAATTTGAACCGGACACTTCAGTTTTCGGAAAATATAAATTCAACATGGAATTTGTTGAAAAGAGGATGTGGAACTACGCCTACCTGAACACGGGGCTTACACTCAGGCTCAACGGGCAGGACTACAAGAGCGAAAACGGACTCTTTGACCTCCTGAACAAGGAAATCGAAGACACCAGCCTCTACCCCATCGGAAGCTATCAGGGCGACCACTTGAAATTCGCATTCACGCATACAAACGCATACGGCGAGACATATTTTTCTTTTGTAAACGGCCAGTACACGGCAGACGGTGGAACCCACCTCAACGCATTCAAGGAAGGTCTTGTCAAAAGCCTGAACGAATTCTACGGAACAAGCTACAAGGCAGAGGATGTACGAGAGGGACTAACCGCCGCACTTCTGGTAAAGATAAAGGACCCTGTTTTTGAAAGCCAGACAAAGAACAAGCTCGGCAACACGGACATCAGGGCATGGATAGTTGGAGAAGTTCAGTCAGGACTCAGCGACTGGCTCCACAGAAACTCTGAGGCCGCAAAAAAGATTCAGGAAAAAATCGAGACAAACCAGAAGCTTCGTACAGAACTAAGTGCCGTAAAGTCAAAGGCAAAGGAAGCCGCAAAGAAAATCAGCATTCAGATTCCAAAGCTCAAGGACTGCCGCTATCACGTACAGGACGGTCCAAAGGGCGAAAACTCAATGATATTCATAACCGAGGGTCAGTCTGCATCCGGAACCATGACACATTCAAGGAACTCTGACTATCAGGCAATATTCTCCCTGCGTGGTAAACCGGAAAACATGTACGGCAAAAAGCAGACCGAAATCTACAAGAACGACGAGCTTTACCAGCTGATGATGGCTTTGGGAATTGAAAACGACGTTGAAAACCTCAAGTATGCGAAAATCGTAATCGCAACCGATGCCGATAACGACGGATTCCACATCAGGAACCTTGTGCTCACATTCTTCCTGGGATATTTCGAAGAGCTTGTCACCAGCGGACGCGTGTTCATACTGGAAACACCCCTTTTCCGTGTGCGCAACAAAAAGGAAAACATCTACTGCTACAGTGAGGAAGAGCGTGATGCGGCCATAGAAAGGCTCGGTTCATCTGCAGAAACCTCACGATTCAAGGGTCTTGGAGAAATCAACGGTGATGAGTTCAAGGAATTCATCTCTCCCGAAACCATGCACCTTACACCGGTAGAAATCAGCCAGCTCAAGGCGGTTCCAAAACTGCTCGCATTCTACATGGGCAAAAACACCCCCGAGCGAAGGCAGTTCATCGAGCAGCACCTGCTTTCAAATGCGGACATCGACGCATAGAAAACGACGGAGAATTGAAATATGGCATACGTTAAAAATCTGTTTGACAAAAACTTTATTGAATATGCAAGCTACGTAATCCGCGACAGGGCAATCCCTGATCTGGAGGACGGACTCAAACCCGTACAAAGGCGCATCATGCACACCCTGTTCAACATGGACGACGGAAGGTTCCAGAAGGCCGCAAACGTTGTGGGACGCTGCATGATGTACCACCCCCACGGAGACGCTTCAATCGGCGGTGCGCTGGTAGTCCTTGCAAACAAGGGCTTCATTCCAAACGACAAGGTTGGCCTCTTTATAGAAAAGCAGGGAAACTTCGGCAATGTGTTTACTGGAGACGAGGCATCTGCATCACGTTACATTGAATGCCGCGTGCGTCCTATTGCAAAGGACATCTTCGTGACAAATCCTGAGGTAACCCACTACATTCCCAACTACGACGGAAGAAGCACGGAGCCGGAAGTCTACAGGGCAAAGATTCCGGTAGTCCTTCTTGTTGGTGCGGAAGGAATCGCGGTCGGCATGAGCACAAAGATTCTGCCGTACAACCTCAAGGAAGTTCTGGAAGCGGAAATCAAGGCCCTCAAGGGAGAAAAATTCAAGATTTATCCCGACGTTCAGACAGGCGGCCTCATTGACGTAAGCGGATACAACGACGGCAACGGAAAAATCGTATCAAGGGCAAAGCTTGATCTGTCCGACGATAAGCGCATTGTCATAACCGAACTTCCTGTGGACACAAACGCACAGGAACTCAAGAAATCAATTGACGATGCATTCAAGGCAGGAAGGTTAAAGATAAGTTCCGTCCAGGACCTTACCACAAACAAATGCCATATCGAAATAAAGCTCCCGCGCGGTGTGTATGCCAAGGATGTTGAAAAAGCCCTCTACGCATACACCGACTGTGAAAAGTCAATCAACTGTCAGATGCTTGTTATCAAGGACAACATGCCTACAGTGATGACCGCCACGGAAATAATCAGCTACTATTCAAAAAAGCTTACGGCAATCATCAAGGACGAGCTTACATTCGAACAGGGAAAACTTACCGAAGAACTCCATGCCCGCACACTGGAGCGTATTTTTATTGAGGAAAAAATCTATAAGAAAATCGAGCAGATGAAAACCGCAGAAGCCGTAAACCAGGCAGTAAAGAAGGGATTCGTTCCGTTCAAGTCAGAGCTCATACGCCCCGTAAGTGATGAGGATGTAGAACGCCTCTTGAAGATTCCGATCCGCCGCATCTCACTCTTTGACATAAACAAGAACAAGGACCAGGTGGAGGCAATCAACAAGCAGCTCAAGGACATAAAGAAAAAGCTCAAGAACCTGACCCAGTGCGCCATCGATTATCTTGGAACCATGCTCACGAAATTCCGCCCGGAAGAATTTGAAAGGCACACACAGATTGCTTCATTCTCTGCTGTTGACGTAAAGGAAGTTGCAAGACGCGACACACCACTGCGCTACGACGACAAGGGTTATCTTGGAATCGCCGTCAACGGTGGTACGGAAATAATCAGGGTCACACCGTTCGACCGCATCTTCATCATGCGCCACAGCGGAATCTATACTGTATGCGACGTTCCCGACAAGCTTTTTGTGGACACCGGAATGTGGTACTGCAACTACGCCGAAAAGGAAATCATCAACAACGTGCTCTTTACGGTAATCTACCGCGATCCAAAGACAAAATGCTGCTTCATCAAGAAATGCCGCATCCCCAGCTGGATCATGAACCGCGACTACCTGATTGTTCCGGACGGCATGGAAGTACTGCACATAGACACCAGGGAAAAATTCAGCTTCACGCTGCACTACGTAAAGAAACCAAGAATCAAGGTCAAGGAAGAGACGTTCAATTCTGCAGATTATGAGGAAAAGGGACACAAGGCTCAGGGCGTAAGGTTAAGCCTGCACGAGACGGCATCCGTAGAAGTAGAGTCTTCCGACACTCAGCTTAGCCTCCTGTAAGAATTGGAAAAACACGAGGGAAACAATGGAAGGGAAAAAGACAATCAAGCCGGACTATAAGATCATGAGGATGATACTGAACCAGTGCCTCAGGAGGAATCAAAACAGCCTTCTCTTTACGGTTCTCATCTACATCCTGCTGTCCACTATGGCAAGTACCCTTCCCGCCATGATTTCCAACATGATTCTAGGGAATTCGGTTTCCTTCGGACTGCTGCTTATTGCCATCCTTCTTTTGTTTGCGGGAATCATCATCACTCAGTACCTGTCTTACGGCAAGGATGTGATTGTGGCCCGCATGGTGGAAAAAAAACACATCACCATCGGCTACCTCTTTAACGGTTTCAGGGACAAGACAAGGCGCATCATCAAGGCATCACTGCTTTTCATGCTCATATTCATGGGCATTGGAATCATCTGCCTCATTGTGGCAATTCCCTTTTTTGCATCCGCTTTCTTAAAGGGCAACAACATTGACATGGATGTAATACAGCGTATACTGACGGTTTTCAATATAGTATATACAATCGTCGCGCTGCTTGCATCGTTTCCATTCATCTTTACATGGATATTGCTATACAGGATGCCGGAAGCTTCGGTTCTTAAATGTTTCGGAATGAGTGCCGGTCTTGTATTCAGCCAGTTTTTCCGGATACTGGGATTTTTAATCTACAGCTCATGGAAACAGCTCATTGCACTGGCAATACTTGTTCCCCTGGAGTTCTTCATTCAGGGAACGGGCATTTCAAAAATTGGAATGGGAGCAAGCCTTTTTTCCATCATTATTTCCGTATCAAAAATCGTTGCCATGTTCAATGCCATGATGAGGGTATTCCTTGCGGTTCCGATCTACCTCTTTTCCATGACGGGGGTACTTCAGATTCACCTTTCCGAATACACACCCCCAAGCCAGCCGACAACAGCAGAGCCGACAGAAACAGAACAGAATACACCTCAGGCCACAACTGAACCTCAAAAGGCACCCGAGGAAAGCCAGACGGACAACGGGGAGACCTCCTCAGAGTCATGAAAGTCCTGGTTCGGGAAAACACCGCGGAAATAAACGTAAAGAACTCACGCTTCATCGCAGAGGCCTTTATAGTCGAAACTCAGGCACAGGCACGGGACAAACTCCACGAACAGAAAAAACGGTATCCTGACGCAACCCACGTATGCCACTGTTTTGTCTGCGGAAAAGACGGTCAAACCAACGGCATGAGCGACGACGGAGAACCATCGGGAACTGCAGGACGCCCCATGCTTGACGTTCTTAAAGGCAGCGGAATTACAAACATACTGATTACTGTGACCCGCTATTTCGGTGGAACCCTCCTTGGAACTGGCGGACTTGTACATGCATATTCTGATTCCGTAAAGGAAGTCCTTTCTACATGCCAGACTGAGGAACTAGTTGAAAAAAAGGCATTCAAATTTACAGCAGACTACCATGACTACCAGACAATCAAGCGGCTTTTTGAAAACTACAGCATAGACGGCCTTGAGGAAAATTACAGCGACTCCATAAGCGCAAGCGGCAAAATCCACGCAGTCCAGGCATCAGACTTTTCCACCCAGATTCAGGACATCACAAAGGGCAAGGTTATCGTTGAATTTGAATGAACGTCATATTTTTGAGCCATCACTATTTATATCAGCAGGTAGCGGGGTAACATCAACGTTTCCGATTAAAGTTTAATTTCTTATTACAGTGCCGCTAATAAAAGTTCATAAGAAACAAAAACATCATCAATTGCATATAAGCAATTAGGATTTTCATGAGCAATTAAGTTAATAATTTCTAACATTTTTTTCTTCTGTAAAAAATAACAAATTTTAACTGGTGTAGAGTAATTTATGTTTTTGGAAATCCTTTCATATTTAAAAGTCAACCAAACACAATTAAATCTACTTTTCGTTTTATTGATAACAATGGCATCAGAGAAATTGCAATGCTGTTTTTTGAAGTAGTAATAATTAGTAATACCCGTATCATCGTAGTATTGACCAAGACCTGCAAATATGATGCTTAAAGAAACTCCAAGACATATTGAAAAAAAGTTTATCTTTGAAGTAAAACTACCTTTTGATATTGGAACTAAAGCAAGAATTAATAGTAAAATAGAAAGCAATCTATTCCATGGAAAAAAGTTTCTCTTTTTCATGTTACCACCTATATTCATCAAAAAACTCATTTAATTTAATATTTACAAATAAACCAGAACCGATACCTCCAGGAGCCCCTCCTATAATAGTTCCAATTCCTTTAGTTTTATATATCATTAACTTATAATATACAGTCGCTGGCATAAAAAGGCAAGAATTATTTACTGTAATATAACTTTCATTTCCACTCTTTTTTTTTGAGTATATTCAAATAATTCTGTTTAAGATATCTTTGACTACCAAAAAAAGTCATTTCTGATTTTGAAAACTGATTTGACTCCAGCTTCAATCTTACAAGCTCCATTGAGCAAATAAAATCAGCAGCTTGAAAAAGCTTGTAATCCGATGGCATTACTTTACGAAATATGGGATTTGGAAGAAGTGCATTAAAAACAGAGGATAATAATTTACTGACTTCAACCTGTCCGTTATCATAATAAATCTTAACGGCATCAAAGGTCAGGAAGTCAGTATAATGCTCTCTTATGAATTGTGATATTTGTCTTGAAAGTCTGCCTGTGGCTTCAACAGTATCTTTTATGTGTTTTTTCTTGATATTAAAAGTTTTAAACCGAATGTCCGCATTCCTTATAAATGCCATCATTTTATTAAATACTTGTCGTCTTTCAATGATGTTCATGTCTTTATATATCTCTTCTCTGCGTATTATAGGACCGGTATGTATGCAAATGTTGTCCAGTCCTAAATAAGAAAGTTCTTCGTCAAGATGTTTTATCTGATCTTGTATATCTACTGTCTGATTATGAAAAATCATTGTAATGATGTAATATGGCGAATGAAAACTATATTCACCAAAATCACCTGATTCATCTATAAAAATGCTTAGTTCCCTCAAGTCTATCCTCCAAAAAAAATGGCGAGGAACTTCCTCGCCGGTAGATGGACCTGGGTCTTTCGACCAGCCCGATAATTATATTTTATAATTTTACTAAAAAATGTCAAGTTTAAATCTATTTAATTTGATAAAATGTATTTAATTTACGAAATCAAACACTATTGGTCTACCCCCCTAAAATAATACCATTTTATAAATTAGTTTTCTACAGTATAATGACAAGGAAGGTAGAAAATGAAAAAGAGATTTTCAGAAGAGCAGATTGTAAAAATACTGCAGGAACACAAGGAA
>JAEEIU010000003.1 GCA_016281495.1 Treponema sp.
GGATTTGATCCTTATGAAATCTGTCAGTCAACACAGCAGATTTGTTTTGAAGATGCAAAATGGGCATATGTCCTTGGTTCTGCAATCGCAATCAAGGAAGCAGAAAAGACTGGTGACAAAACCGGTTCAACAGCAGCAGCAAACATCGGTAAGGGACTTCAGGCATTCTGTCTGCCAGGTTCTGTAGCTGATGACCGCAAGGTTGGTCTTGGACACGGAAACCTCGGCGCACGTCTTTTGAGCGAAGAGACACAGTGCTTTGCATTCCTCGCAGGACACGAATCATTCGCAGCCGCTGAAGGTGCAATCAAGATTGCCGCAAACGCAAACAAGGTACGCAAGAACAAGCTCCGCGTTATCCTGAACGGTCTCGGAAAAGATGCCGCACAGATCATCAGCCGCATCAACGGATTTACTTATGTTCAGACTGAATTCGACTACTTCAACGGAGAAGGAACAGACAAGGCCCTCAAGGTTGTTAAGGAAGTTCCTTACGGTTCAAACCCAGACCGCCTCATCGTTAAGTGCTACGGTGCAGACGATGTACGCGAAGGTGTTGCAATCATGTGGCACGAGGATGTTGACGTTTCAATCACAGGAAACTCCACAAACCCAACACGCTTCCAGCACCCTGTAGCCGGAACATACAAGAAGGAGCGCCTCCTTGCCGGAAAGAAATACTTCTCAGTAGCATCCGGTGGTGGAACAGGCCGCACCCTGCACCCAGACAACATGGCAGCAGGTCCAGCATCATACGGCTTTACAGACACCTTAGGCCGCATGCACTCAGACGCCCAGTTCGCCGGATCTTCATCAGTTCCAGCACACGTAGAAATGATGGGCTTCATGGGCATGGGCAACAACCCAATGGTAGGTTGTACAGTCGCTTGTGCCGTTGCCGTAGCAGGCTCATTCTAAACATAAATGCGAGTTTTACTGGTTTTTGCGTATGCAAAAATGCGAGCCTTCGCGAGCAAAGTAAAACTCGTAGAGCAACCGAAGGTTGCGGCCTGTGCAGTAGCTGTAGCAGGTAGCTTCTAACTAAAGTTGCGAGTTTTACCGTTTTTTGCAAGGCAAAAATGCGAGCCTTCGCGAGCAAGGTAAAACTCGTTAAGCAAACCGCAAGGTTTGCGACTTGCTGTAGCTGGTAGCTTCTAATCTAACATGCGAGTTTCCACGTTTTTTTGCGAAAGCAAAAAATGCGAGCCTTCGCGAGCAAGTGGAAACTCGAAGAGCAAGCGCCAGCTTACGACTAACACCCCCAAATCAACATTGGGGGTGTTTTTTTTGTCTGAAGCTTAATTAATTGTAGAAAATCAGTCGTCAGGCAGGATTTATGCCACTAAAAATTTGTATTTAACAACACTGTACAATGGAATAAACGGAAGAATGATCGGAACCTTCTTTACATAGTTCTGATATTCCGGATCTTCGCCATAAGATTTGTTCTGCCTTAACTCAAGACGGCGTGCACCGCTGAACATGACATAATAAATCAACAGCAGACCGATAACAGCGACAATCCACTGCCATCCGCGCATTGCAGGACATCCGCATAAAAACACACCGGTCCAAAGGAGAATCTCGCCAAGGTAATTCGGACAGCGGACAAAGCGATACAAACCTGTGTCAACAAAACGTCCCGGGGTTTTCTTTTTTGCAGTTAACTTTTGATAATCAGCCAGAACCTCAAATGTAATTCCCGTTACCATAAGGACAATTCCAATAATCGTGCAAACATCCCAGGACATAAGAGGTCCCCATTCCATGCGGAACAAAACGGGACTTGTCATACAAAGATAGAGGATCGCACAGCTGAGCCACAGCAGTATTTTTGAACCAATTGAAACTGATTTTTTATCCTTTATCTCACCGCCCACACGCTTGTTGTAGGCAGGAGTCTTAATCTCGCGATACAGAAGATAACCGCCCAGACGAAGACCATACAAAAAGAGGAGCATTGTTATAATGACATTTGGCAGCGTAAGTATGGGGAAAAACAGAATGAAAAGTGCCAGGGCTATTCCAGAGATGGCAAATCCGTAACCGACAGAAAAAAAGTGAATGTAATAGGCAAATCCAATTGCTGTTACTGCAAGCGAAACCAAAGCCAAAATCAAATAATGCATAAAACACCTCGTAGAAAAGTGATGTCAGATTCAATGTTTAATATTAGCACAGATTCTTGCAGCCGTAAAGTTAAATATTCATCAAACCTCGACTGTACCTTCAAAGCACAGGGTCGTATTACCGGTAAGATAGACAGTCCTTCCTGTATATTTGACATGAAGGGTGCCGCCCCTTACACGAACCGTAACATCACTGTCAACCGCACATTCACCCTTGAGCACCGCAGCCACAACCGCCGCACATGCTCCAGTTCCACATGCAGGGGTTTCTCCGTTACCCCTTTCCCAAGTACGGATCTTCAACTCAGCGGGACTAACCACACGCACAAATTCCACATTCGTTCTTTCAGGGAACATTTCATGGAACTCAATCTGCGGACCGATTTCTTCAACCTTTTCCTTGTCCACAAATTTGCTGAATACGACACAGTGGGGATTACCCATGCTCACACAGGTTACCTGATATTCATTTCCACCAGCCACAAGCTTTTGGTCAACAACAGATTTCTGTCCCACACCAAGCAAAGTTGGAATCTGTTCCGAATAAAAAGCCGGTTCACCCATATCGACCGTAACCGAAGTGACCTTTCCATCCTGCTTGTACAAAACCAGGGACTTTACTCCAGCCTCGGTTTCTATAGTAATCCTTTCCGTAGCGTCAGTTTTGCGTCCATGCTTTTCCTGAATGCCCCGCACATTGTTGTCGTACAGGTATTTTCCCACACAACGGATTGCATTTCCGGCCATCTGACCTTCACTACCGTCCATGTTAAAGAAGCGCATCTTTGCATCGGCCACACGACTTGATTCAATCAAAACAAGTGAGTCCGCACCGATTCCTCCGTTACGCCTGTCACATAGACGCACCGCAAGACCTGCAGGATTGTTCACCACCTGATCCATGGCATTGATTACGATAAAGTCGTTTCCTGTTGAATCCATCTTGCAGAATTTGATTTTCTGCTTTTCGTCACGCAGCATGTTGATGTCCACCAGTTCAACATTCTCTGCGGAGTATTTGCTCTTAAGGCAGTTTGCAATGGCATTGGCAGTATCAATTGCAGTAAGGCAAGGTATGTCACGCTCAACAGCATGCCGCCTCATCTTTACTGAATCTGAATGAGGATCACGGCCCTTTGCAGATGTCGATATTACATAATCGATTTTTCCTGAATCAAGCAGTGTAAGAAGATTGTCATTCGGGTTTTCGTGAATCTTGTTAACAACGGTAACTTCCATTCCAAAGTCACGCAGGGTTTCCGCATTTCCCTCGGTGGCATAAAGCTTGAATCCCATGTCGTAGAATTTTCTTGCCAAAGACGGAAGCTCATAACGGTCGGTCTTACGCACGCTCAAAAGGACACCGCCAGACCTCTTCATCCTGTAACCGGCAGCAACGAGTCCCTTAAAAATCGCCTCTTCCATTGTAGATGCCAGGCCAAGAACTTCTCCCGTAGACTTCATTTCCGGACCAAGATGAGTGTCCACATCCATCAGTTTTTCAAAGCTGAACACTGGAACCTTTACCGCAAAATACGGAGGATTCCTGTAAAGCCCCGTACCAAAACCAAAGTCCCTGACGTGCTCACCAAGCATGGCCCTTGTTGCAAGCTCTACCATCGGCACACCGGTCACCTTGCTGATGTAAGGAACAGTTCGGCTTGAACGCGGATTCACCTCGATGATGTAAAGGTCGTTGTTGTAAATCAAATACTGAATGTTCACCAGACCACGGGTTCCCAACGCAAGTGCCAGTTCCCTGCTCTGTGCAATAATCTTTTCGCGTATGATGTCGTTCAAATTCCAGCTGGGGTAAACGGCAATACTGTCACCGGAATGAATTCCAGTGCGTTCAATATGTTCCATGATTCCAGGAATCAAAATGTCCTCGCCGTCACAAATCGCATCAACCTCAAGCTCGATTCCCTGCATGTACTTGTCGATTAAGACAGGATTTTCAATTCCCTGGGCAAGGATGATCTTCATGTACTCAACAATGTCCGCCTCGTTAAAGGCAATGATCATGTTCTGGCCGCCCAAAACATACGATGGCCTGAGCAAAACCGGATATGTAATTTTTTCCGCAACGGCAAGAGCTTCTTCTGTAGTAAAGACAGTCTCTCCCTTTGGCTTTTTAATTCCAAGCGAATCACACAGGGCTTCAAAACGCTCACGGTCTTCGGCAACATCAATGGAATCCGCACTCGTTCCCAAAATCCTTATGCCCTGACTGTCCAGGAATTTTGTAAGCTTGATTGCAGTCTGTCCACCAAATGCAACCACAACACCGATGGGCTTTTCCGTTTCGATTACGTTCATCACGTCTTCGGGTGTAAGCGGTTCAAAGTACAGACGGTCGCTGGTATCAAAGTCCGTGGAAACAGTTTCGGGATTGTTGTTTATCGTAACAACATCGTATCCCAGTTTCTTAAGCGCCCTGACACACTGAACGCTCGCATAGTCAAATTCAATTCCCTGACCGATTCTGATTGGGCCCGAGCCAAGAACAATAATAGTTCCCTTTGAGGAAGACTGCCTTTCGTCTATGAATTCCTGGGCCTCGTTTTCCTTTTCGTAGCTGGAATAAAAATACGGTGTTTCGGCATTGAACTCACCGGCGCAAGTGTCAACCATCTTGTATGACGCACAAATGTGGGCAAGCTTTTTCTGAGCGCTAAGTTCCCTTGCAAGTATGGCATCCTTAAGTTCACCGGTACCACCCGTTATCTTTTTACCGCATAGGCGTTCAATCACTTTATCCGGATAACCGTTTTTCTTGGCCTGAACATACAGGTCCCAGTCAAGTTCACCCTGTCCATCCTTTATCCTTGCAAAGTTCTTTTCCATCTCCGCAAGATTATTCAAATGATAGAGGAACCATTCGTCTATTTTTGTCACGGCATGAATTTCGCTTACAGTCATTATGCCGCGCTTTAATGCCTGGAAAATGGCAAACAGCCTCTGGTCGGTACATTCACCTACACGGTGCTTTATGTCCTCTGCACTTTCTTCTTCAAATACAGGAAGGTTCAGGGAGTCAACACCAATCTCTGCACCACGGACGGCCTTCATCATCGCCATCTCAAAACTGTGGCCGATTGCCATGACTTCTCCGGTGGCCTTCATCTGGGTACCAAGATTCCTCTTTGCGTAAACGAATTTGTCAAAGGGGAACTTGGGCATCTTTACGACGACATAATCAAGGACCGGCTCAAAACATGCGGAAGTCTTTTTGGTAACCGCGTTGGGTATTTCATCCAGCGTATAACCGATTGATATCAGTGTAGCAACTTTGGCTATCGGATAACCTGTGGCCTTGGATGCCAGAGCAGAAGAACGCGATACCCTGGGGTTTACTTCGATTACGGCATAGTCAAAGCTGTCCGGGTTAAGTGCAAACTGACAGTTACATCCACCCTCCATTCCAAGCGAATTGATTATGTTCAATGCCGAAGAACGCAGCATCTGGTATTCCTTGTCGCTCAAGGTCACAGCTGGGGCAATGACAATCGAATCACCTGTATGCACGCCAACGGGGTCAAAGTTTTCCATGGAACATACGGTAAGCACATTTCCCGCATGGTCACGCATAACCTCAAACTCAATTTCCTTCCATCCGCTGATGCATTTTTCAACCAGAATCTGATGTATTGGAGAACGGTGCAATCCATTTTGTGCAATTTCTTCAAGTTCCGCATGGTCATTTGCAATTCCACCGCCAGTACCGCCAAGAGTAAAGGCAGGACGCACGATTACCGGGTAACCGATTTCATTATCTGCAAACGCCAGGGCCGCCTCCAGTGTGGTAACAACTTTTGATGGAATGCACTTTTCGCCAATGGACTCCATAGTGTCCTTAAAGAGCTGACGGTCCTCCGCCTTGTCTATGGTCTCCGGTTTTGCACCCAAAAGCTTGACCCCATGAGAATCAAGGAAACCGCTTTTTGCAAGCTCCATGCACAAAGTAAGTCCAGTCTGTCCGCCAAGAGAAGACAAAATGCTGTCTGGCTTTTCCTTTTCTATTATACGTTCTATAGTTTCCTGAATCAGCGGTTCAATATAAATCGCATCCGCCATGGAATTGTCCGTCATGAGTGTGGCCGGGTTTGAGTTTACAAGCACGACTTCAAGCCCCTGCTCCTTAAGCGCCTTGCACGCCTGACTTCCTGCATAATCAAATTCCGCCGCCTGACCGATTACTATTGGTCCGCTTCCGATAACCATTACTTTGTGAATGTCTTTATTCAAAGGCATCGAGTTCTCCTTGTGTCCGGGCAAAAAAAAGGAGACACCGGCCCTACCGCTGTCCCCTATGACACACAAGAAATATATCAAAATTTGATGTTTTTGTAAATAGTATTCTTTTTTAACTCAGGATTTGATATTGGGAAATGGCATTTTGGTGGCTATTCAAAATCATCCATCATTTTCCCTAGGGAAGTAAAAGCCCAGTTCTGGATACAGGCCCTGTATCAGGCGGAAATGACCGTCCCTTGTCCACAGCAGAGCGTCATACTTCATGGCACAAAAGGCTATCATGACGTCAGCAAGGGGAACAGACACACCGTTTTCCCGCAAAGTCTGAAGCATGAATCCCACTCCCTCAAAATCGTATTCGTCTGTATGAAGAAGGTTAAATGAATGAAAAAAATGAAGGATATCATCTATTTCTTCATTTGTTCTGGCACCATGCAATAATTCAGATTTTACAACACCACAGATTGCGAATTTGTCGGGCGTAATATTCAGTTTTAGGAGTTCTTTTGGTTTTCGCCAATAATCAATAAGAACATTTGAATCAAACAAAATCATATCATGCTTATCCTTCGCAGTTCATTTACCGCGTCTCCATCAATGTCAATCGGACCAATTTCCTCAATCACATCCTTTAACTTTCTTGTTGGCGGAAGCGGGGGAGTAACGTTCTGTCGTATTCTTGCAATGAATTCCTTGCGCCGTTTTTCCTGTTCCGGGGTTTGAGGTGGATTAACAATCCTCTGAGATTCAGCCACCAGGTGGTCATAATCTTCCACGGTTATCATGATGCATTCCGGGGCATTATTCTTGACAATCACCCTGATTCCGTCACGCTTGACTTCCTCAATTATTTTTCCGGCCTCTCCCTTGTTAAACCGGCTGATGGGAACAAAAGAATTTAGAACTAAAGTGGCAGTAGCGGCATCAAACATAAAACACCTCCAAAGAATATAGATATTTATATTATATTTTCTGTTGATATATTTGTCAATGTTTATAACTCCACATTCACGATTGACAGGCAACATTTTTTGAACGACAATGCAGTTATGAACAAAAGCTCTTCATCCTACATAATACCAGCAGACTTTCCAGATCCCGACGTGATTCGGGTGGACGACACCTACTACATGGTCAGCACAACAATGCACTTTATGCCCGGTTGTGTAATCCTGCGCTCACACAATCTTGTGGACTGGGAACATGCCGCCTATGTCTATGATGAACTTGAACGTACCGAACAGGAAACACTTTCCGACAACAAGGGCGCCTACGGCAAGGGAATGTGGGCCGCAAGCATTCGCTACCATAACGGAAGATTCTACGCAAGCTTTGTTGCAAACGACACTCATAAAACCTATCTCTTTACCGCAGACAAAATCGAAGGCCCATGGAAGAGGAGCGAAATCAAGGGCTTTTACCACGACATGTCCCTGCTTTTTGACGACGACGGAAGGGTCTACTGCACTAGCGGCAACATGGACATAAGGCTCACAGAACTTGAACCAGACCTTTCTGGACCCAAAAAAGATGGAACAGACAAAATCATAATTCAGGACAATCCGGATGATGTAATCCTGGGATACGAGGGAAGCCACTTTTACAAAATCAACGGCAAGTACTACGTCTTTTTGATTCATATTCCAAAGGGCAAAATGCGAACGGAAGCATGTTATGTTGCGGATAATATCCTGGGTCCCTATAACGGAGGCGACGTCCTGTGCTCTGATCTTGCGGGATGGAACAGCGGTACGGCTCAGGGAGGAATCGTTCAGTCCCCGGATGGAAGCTGGCACTCAATTGTGTTCCAAGACCACGGTGCGTTGGGCCGCATTCCAGTTTTGGTTCCCGTCAGGTTTGAAGACGGTTTCCCGGTATTTGGTAAAGACGGAATTGCCCCGGAAGAAGTTGAAGTTCAGGACCTATTGCCAGGATACAAATACGCCCCACTTTATTCAAATGATTTTACAAATCCCGCATGGCAGTGGAACCACATTCCAGACAAAAGCCTTGTTTCAGTTCAGGCCTCCACATTCAGCATAAAGACAGGAAAGACATGCATCAATCCCGTTCAGGCGGCAAACACTCTTACACAAAGAACTTACGGCGAGCACTGTTCTGGCACGGTACAAATCGACGCTTCAGGAATAAACGAAGGTGATGTTGCGGGACTATGTGCCCTGGAAGGTGAATACGGATTCATCGGGATTACAAAACAAAACGGAAAGTATATTCTGATTGTGGCGGAACACAAGATACCATACAGCCCTTGGACCATGGGAGTTTACGATGACCAGAAGCCTGACATTCTTGCACAAAAGGGAACAGATTCCCCCAGGCTCACGCTAAAGGCCACATTCAATCTTGAACACGGAAACGAAAGCGTCCAGTTTGCATATTCAGATTTCAACATGGACAAAACAAAGGGTGCAACGGATTTCGGACCACCGATTAAACTCCGCTACACCCTTGACCAATTTGTAGGCGTAAGGTTTGCCCTATTCCACTATTCCACCCAAACCCCAGGCGGAACCACCACCTTCAAGAATTTCAAGCTTCCCAAAACAGGTCGTTCAGGGTAACTCCCAGAACTTTGCAGATTGCGATGCACAGATTGATTGTAGGATTGTAATCCCCCTTTTCAATCGCGTTGATTGTCTGGCGGCTTACGTTCACTGCCTTTGCCAAATCATCCTGCGACATGTCCTTTAGTGCGCGTGCCGACTTAAGTTTAAGATTCTTCATGTGCGCACCCCCGCTTATTCTTCGTCCTGCTCTTTTTCTTCTTTTCTGGAAATCAACATCTTGATAAAGAGGCTTGCCATGATCACGACTATGAAGATTCCTGCCGCAAGGTTCATTATTCTGTACCAGTCATCGTTGTCGATGAAGAACTTTACGATGAAGGAAATTCCAAGAAGGGTCATGATTACATACCAGGCTTTTGGCATGGGCTTGTTGGGTGTAAAATATGCGTCGCTGAATATCGAAACCTCAACGAACACAAGGGCCGCAAGCAGACAGATGAGCATGCCAAGGATTCCCGGAACACCGATGACCAGAGGCTCCCCGGTAAAGATTTCAATGACGAAGACTACAACCTCTGCCAGCACAAAGGTGACGAATCCGCCCCTGAATGCCCTTCCCCTGGCCGCAACCTGACGCTCGTCATATTCACTCTTTTTCCCGCACTTTTTCTTGAGCAAAACCACAGTCACCAAAACGACAGCCAAACCAACCACCAATCCGATTCCAAATGCTATAGACATAATGTTTCTCCTTTGAGGGATGCCTTCCATCCCGATATTTGATTTCGTTTTCAAGAGAGGAGGCGTGCACTTCCTGCCTGTCTTGATGGAAACCTCTAAAAACTTAAGTTTTTTGAGGTAACTTTGAAAACACGATGTTTAAAAGCCTGTAATTTCAGGCTTTTAAACTCGCGGACATTTCTTTGAAATGTCACTATGTCAAATATACATGACATTTTGTATTTTGTCAAGTATATTTTACAAAAAGTTTAAAATATTTTTTTCACATTATATAGCTATATCACACTTGCTTTTATAGCTATATAGGTATACACTTAATTTAGAAACCTTAGTTTAAGGAGGCTATTTATGAATACAATTCCAATGTATGAGGCAAAGAACAAATTACCCCTCTACATGCATCAGGCAGAAACCACAGGTCCCGTCTTTATATCACGCAGAAATAAAACTGTAGGTGTACTGCTTTCAATTCAGGACTATAACAAATTTTTGTCACAAAAGCCAAAGAAAACAATCCTTGAATGTGCGGCCGAATTCCGAAAGAAAGTTGATGGCACTCTCACCGACGAAGAAATAGACAGGATATTTGATGTAAGGGATCATTCAACAAAAGGAACAAGCTGGGAAGATGATGTTTTTAAAGGAGTGTTTGACGACTGATGAATGAGTATAATGATTACAATGAAGACGAACCTCATTATCTTTTGGATTCAAATATCGTATCCGAACTGATTAAACGGGATGCAAATTTTAATGTGATACAAAAAATTGCGGAACATAATTCAGACTGTGCCATCTGTTCTCCTACCTTACATGAACTTCTTTACGGATATGAAAAAATGGCAGATGGAGCAAAAAAAAATTTTCTTGGAAATTACATAAATGATGATGTACTTGAAAATTTTAGAGTAAAATCCTATTCAGAAAAATCCAGTCGGATTCATGCAAAAATCCGAGCTGATGCAGAACGAATTGGAAAACCAGTGCCCTTTTCCGATAGCATGATAGCCGCTATTGCCCTGGCAAACCACATGGTTTTAGTTACAAGAAACACAAAACATTTTGAAGCCATCCAAAAAGTTAGCGGACTTGAGATAGAAAATTGGTTTGAATAAGGTAACTAGTAATGCCACCCGCCCGGCACCCCTTTTGTTGAGACACCGGACGAGAGGTCTTTAACAAGAGATATCAATAACAGTTATTTCGTTATTTTCTTCGGTGTATTAGCCTCTGACTCTATTCCCGCAACTGTTACAATACCGTATACAACGTTCTCTCCGCTAGTCAATTCATCATTAGTCCATGTATGTTCAGTTGTGGTTGATACCGATGTACGGTAACCAGTAGTATAATTATACCATATATATTTGAAACCTATTCCTGTTGGGAAAGAATCTCCAAGTTCATGCCATGTACCATTGGTAGGCTGGAACGGTTTTATTTTTGTCTTTTTCCCACTGAGACTTGTTCCAAACAGAAAGATTCCAAGTGTTATATTGGCATTATTGGAAGCTACTGATTTATAGCCAAAACAATTACAAAGAGTATCGTCTGTGGCTATTGTAGTAGTAATAGCACAAATTTTTGCATTGGAGAACTCTGAAAGAGTATATGTACCAGGTAGACAAATAGTACCATTGAAAGATGCATTTGAATCCAAAGAAACATCTTTGTAATACAAGCTACTATCATCATAAACTGTGCCGTTATTTGCAATCCACAAACGTACAGTTTTATTTGCACAGGATTCTTTTACATAATCAGGATCTCCGTCTCCAGTACATGTATATGGAGTAATCTTAACAGTAAATGCATTCTTAAATCTTGAGTTTATATAAACAACAGAGTCAGGCATCTTAAACTTTATAGTAACTGTCCTACCAGATTCGGTCTTTGACATTAAACTTATAGCATTGTTGGAAGAATCTTTTACAGTAAATTCGTAAAGACCCTTTCCAGACTCTGCAATAAAGTTAACTGTAACAACTGTATCATATCCATACTTTCCATCCAACTTTGTACCTGCTATAGTTACAGTTCCCCCTCCACTTGTATTATTCGAACTATCATATTCACTATGAGAAATATCCCAATAGTTCAAATTCCAATGTGCATATAAAGTCTGAGTTCCTGTTATCTGGAATTTGTCGCTTGTTGTAACCTTATTTCCACCTGAAGAAGATGTATACCATCCTGCAAATGTGTAACCTGTTTTTGTTGGATTTGAAGACGGTAATACATAATTAACATCGTATGTCTCCTCTATTGTGCTTGTAGTTGAGCTGCCGGAGAAATACCCCCCGTTTGCATCGAATGTCACATTGTATTTTCTTGCTTTCCAGCGTGCATAGACTGTATGGTTGCTGTCTGTCGTACATTTTGTGCTAGATGTTACTTGGCTTCCTCCAGTTGTAGTTGAAACAGTATACCATCCTTCAAATGTATAACCATTTCTTAAGGGGTTAGCTGGCAAAGTATATTCACTGTCGAAGGTCTCCTGTTTATTTTTTGTAAGAGTATTGTCGGAGAATTTACCTCCATTAGCATCGAATGTTACCGTATATTTATTCGCTTCCCAGCGTGCATAGACTATATGGTTACTATCTGTCGTGCATCTTGTGCTAGATGTTACTGGGTTTCCTCCAGTTTCAGATTGAACAGTATACCATCCTTTAAATGTATAGCCTTTTCTTGTGGGATTAGCTGATGGCAAAACATAATAACTGTCGTATGTCTCCTCCATCGTCTTTGAAGTATTGTTGTCGCTGAATTTACCTCCGTTAGCGTCAAATGTTACATTATATTTATTTGCCTGCCAGATCGCATAAAGTGTAATATCGCTCACTAAAGTTACTGATGCCCCATCAGTGTAAGCAACACTTCCATTAGAAGTTGATGACCATCCCTGTAAAGTGTAACCTGTTCTGCTTAAGCCGAGTTGTCCCAGAGATTTTAATGTAACATTAGCATTCTTATTTCCCTCTTGGGTTCCTGATGCATTTGTTTCATCGTTTTTGTAATACGTAATAACAAGTGGACGAACCTCGATGTTATAAGTAATTTCTGGACTGGAAATATATCCGCTTGCTTGTGCAGAGACTTTCAACTGATAGACACCAGTATCTTCGATTGGTAAAAATTTATGCCCATCAGAAGTATATTCACTTGTTGGTACATTTGAACCATCTTTTGTTAATGTGTAAGTAACATTTACATTAGGAATTGGGTCACCATTTGTTGCCTGAGTCGGGATAGAAATTTTTATTAAAGCATTATAGTTAGGGTCAAATTCTAACTGAACTGGGCTTGATGTATCTGAATTTATAATGCCTCCTCCCACAGCATCTCTTACTATAGGAGTCTGAACCAGTTTTGAAGCTGTTGAAATCTCTTTAAAACTTGAAAGTCCAGCTTCATCAACCAGCTTTATCGTAAAAGACTGTTCTTTATCCTGAACAACTGGAATACCGCTGTTATAGTAAAAGGCATTTGTCGGATCAGGTCTAAATTCCATTCCTTCACCAACTACATCTAAATTACCAAGAGAACTAGAATTCCATGTCTTAGATAGATTTCCTGGATTTCCCAAAGAAATGTTCCCGTTGGATTCCACATTACAATTTATTGTCCGGGATGAACTTCCATCATTTATTATAATTTCTTTTAAATCAGTATGGATTGTTTTAAGCCCATCTGGAGAAGGAGAAGTTATGTTAAAACATAATACATAAGTCGGGGTTGAACCCATTGTCTTCATGATGACGCCATGCTTTATTTCCGGTGGCTTTGAATTGCACTTGAGGTTGTATGTAAATGTTTTTGGATCTCCTGTATACGGATGAGTTACAGTTACCGTTCTGCCGATATCCCCGCCTCTGTCGTTAAGCTTAAGAGTACCCTCATCATACGAGAGATGAAGCAATGTGGGGTCATTAACATCTTGTGCAATATCACTCGGTGTAGCCGTAACATATGGAGGGTCAGCCGAATATCCTAATGCATCTTTATCAACTGATGATAAATCGTTCGAACCCAACACATAATGATATGGATTAATTAGGAAAAGGGTTACCGGAGCATCTTTTTCGCTACCTATGCAGAGGTTTCCGTCCTTGTCATAATAGGTCTCAACTCCATCAACTTCAAATTTTACAACGGAGACTTCACTTGTCCATTTTTCAAAATAATCGCGGACAGGCTGCTGCCAGAATTCACAGGATGTCAAAACAAATGCCACAAAAAGAGTAAGGGCGGCGAGGTACAAAGAATTCACAAATCTAAATTTAGCGGGGTCAGATACAAATGTATAGTTTTTCTTATTCATCATGACTACCTCCAGTTTAGTTTATAATTCCTGATTATATTATAATATATTATCGGTAAAAAACAAGCAAAGAAGTTTCTTCCTGCCCTATTTGGCCGCGATTTTTACTGGTTTTTTCCAGAAATATGGTATATCATAGAAACTGTATTCCGAAAACGGTTAGCAGGGAGATTGAGCGAGTATGTTCATAAACAAACTGAACCAGTTGTATAAACCAACAAGGACTCTTTTTTACATGGAAGCTTCTGACTCTGATCTTGATGCCTTTTACATGGGAATCATTCCTGAAGCTTTGGAAAAATACCGCTCATCTTTTGGCACATACGATTGTCCAGGTTTGTTTTATTTAAAGGATTTGAGCAAGCCTGTCATCGGCATTGAATTCCGCTCGAATGACGGTTCTGTCAATTATCCAAAAGACCTCAAGCAGATGACCTTGCAGGAATCCTTCTTTTATTCAGTTGAAATAGACAGCGACATAAAGCTCAACCTTAAAATAATCAATGACCTGTTTGAAAAAATTGCGGCGGATGATGATGCACACAGAATTTACACCGACCTTACAATCAAATCTGACCCAGGCATAGTGAGTGTTTTTGAGGACTACAAGAAGAGCAGGATTCTTTACGAGGGACGCGTAGATCAGGACAGGGCAAAGGATGTAATCAACCAGAACTCGGAGAATCTTGAAAAAAAGGACCTATATGAGCTTGCTTTCCGTGACCAGATTACCGGACACTACAACTGGAACCATCTTGTGTCATATCTTGAAATGCCGATGGACCATGGAATCAGCGATTATGCTTTCGTTCATTTTGACATAAAGGAATTCCGCGTAATAAACGAAGTCTATGGTCATATTGCCGCCAACAAGGTTTTGTGCAACGTCGTCAAAGCCATGCAAAAGGCGGATTTCGTCTATGCAAGCGCAAGATGCCACAACGACAACTTTGCCATGATGATAAGGGACATGCCGGAAAAAGAAACCGTTTCCAAGCTGATGAAATTCTTTGAAGGCCTCTCTCATCTGGAAGAAGACGAAAACTACAGGATTTATTACCGATGCGGTGTGGTGCCAATGCAAAAATCCATGCTGCTGGGAAACCGTGTTGCGGATGCGGCAAAGATGGCACAGGCCCTTGGAACTGACTATTACAAAACTGAAGTGACGATATACACCGACAAAATGCATGATGATGTCTCCTGGGCAAATTTCATCAAGGCGTATCTTGAGACAGCCATCCTGAATGATGAGTTCGTCGTTTACCTTCAGCCGAAATTTAACGTAGAGAAAAATACGGTATGCGGTGCCGAGGCCCTGATAAGATGGAATTATAAAAACCGAGATTTCCTGCCGCCCGGAAGGTTTGTTCCGTTTTTTGAAAAGAACGGTTCAATAGGAAAAATCGACGACATAGTTTTGAACAAGGTATGCAGGATGCTTGCCCGCTGGAAGGACGAAGGAAAAAGGCTTATCCCGATTTCCGTAAACCTGTCGCGCAGCCGTTTGAACGACAAGTCCCTTACCGACAACCTTACATCAGTTGTTGACGAGTTTGGTCTGCCACATGAACTGATTGATTTTGAGCTGACGGAAAGTGCAGCCTACGATAACACCGAGGAAATGATAAAGGTACTGGAGAACCTCAAGTCAAGGGGATTTAAGATTTCCATGGACGATTTTGGAACAGGTTACTCTTCATTTTCACTTTTGACACAAATGCCGCTGGATACCCTCAAGATAGACAAAAGCTTTGTGGACAATATTGCGGTTGATGGAGAGAAAAAAGAAGACATCGCCGTTATACGCCACATCATAGGCCTTGCAAAAGAGCTTGGATTTGAATGTCTTGCAGAAGGTGCCGAGCACAAGGAACAGGTGGACAGGCTTTTTGAATTCGGATGCAACAAAATCCAGGGATACTATTACGGAAAGCCAATGTCGATTCAGGAGTTCGAGTCAAAGTTCTAGGGCCAGCGTGCCATGGACTTTTATTTTTCCAGGATAAAAAGATATTCCGAGACGTGAATCCCACGGTTCCTGAGGTTGCGGCTTCCACGGAAAGTATTGTATGTCATTTCCACAGTCTTAAGCTTGCCGTACTTCAACAGCATCTCTGACATTTCCTCAAAAGAAACAAAGCCCTCGGAATTATACGAGATGACGGCGTATTTTGAATCTAGATTTGAGATGATTTCTTCAATTGAGCTCAATGCGGAATACGGTTTGTTAAAGGCGCTCCTGTTCCAGTCCTGTGTGATTCCACTTACCCGGCTTATTTCCACATCAATCTTATTCTTAAGGATCAGGTTCAGCATAAAATAATTCGAGCCATATGGGTGCTGGTTATACGGAGGATCAAGATAAACGATGTCCATCCCCTTCAGTTCCCTGCAAAGTTCAACCGCATCCTTTTGGAAAATCTCAAGCTCAGACTCAAAATTGCTAAACACAGGTTCCTTTAATTCTATCCGCCCGATGATTCTTGGCAGGGCATTTTTTCCCCTTGCTCCAAAACAGCCTATTCCGGTTTCCTTGTCCTTGTAAAAGCCCTTAAAGACTCCGCTTGTGTTCACATGTATCGATGCCTCTGTAATCAACGGTGCAAGAAAGAATTTTTTCAATTCCACATCTGTCACGACATCATCAATCAGCTTACGGTAGGTATCAATCAAAACTGCATTTTGATGTGTATAAAAAACCCGCTCGCCAGACTTTATGTTCTGGTCATCCCTGGGGGCATAATTTTTGGAAACGATTCCCTCATATTTTTCCTTTTCACAAAGCCGCTGAATCTTTTCCCTTAGTTCCGTACATTTTTCCTTTGGATAATCCTTTTTGTTTATGAGATAGCAGCTGTTTATCATGCATGAATAATTCTCAAGGTCATTTACAATCAGTTTTGAGGAATGACTTTTTAACATGCGGGCAACAATTCCTGAGCCGGAAAAAACATCCGCACAGACAAGCTTTTCCCTGCCGATTTTTTTTGCAATGTCCTCAATTTCTTTTTCTATGTTCCCAATCAGACTGCGCTTGTTTCCAAGATACGTAATTATCTGAGTTGTAAGAAAATCCCTGTTTTCCTGCATGTCCGTGTTCATATAAAGTGCTTTAACTTCCTACCCTATCACATAATGCGTATTTTTGTTCCGCTTGGCAAGGTAGAGTGCGTCATCAATTCTTTTGATTGCATCCGCTATTTCTTTGTCATGCTCCATAAAGCGGCTTGCACCGATGGAAATCGTATAATGGATTCCCTCTCCGTTGTCTGTGGTTACTACCTGTTCGGCAACACTTTTGTTCAGCTTGTCCATCTCGGAATCAAGACTCCGCTTTAAGTTGATGTATGTCAGGATGAACTCATCACCGCCCCACCGGATTATGTGGTCGTTGTCACCCTGCTGCTCCCTGATTGTTTCAACCAGGCTTTTGATTACGCTGTCACCGATGTTGTGTCCGTAAGTATCGTTGATTGTCTTGAAATTATCAATATCCAGAATTGCAATCGAATAATCATTTCCTGTTGCCTTAAAACTCCGCAGGTATTCTTCCAGCAGAGAGTTCCCGAATGCACGGCTACCTGCCCCGGAAAGTGAATCACGTTCAATTTTGGTCTTTAGGAGTTCAGTTTCCTTAATTAATTTTCTTGAGGACACAAAATTCGAAATGATCATATACGCAAGAAGCAAGAGCGAGACCCCTATCAAAATGGAGCACACAAGATAAAATGCAAACTGCCGTCCTGAGCTTACCCCACCTGTCGGCTCATACATTGAATTCAAATATGTTCCTGTGCAGACAATCCAGTTATATGGCTCATAAAGTTTTGCATAGGTGATTTTCTCTGAAACCTTGTCCGACTGATATTCCTGGAAAAAATAATTGTATGTGATTTCTCCGTCTTTTTTTATGCCTTCAAGCTCAATCAGGTATGGAAGATTTCCCGCAGCATCCTGTGTATTTGTAGAAAGCAAATCGCCCTCTGTCTCCGGAAGATTACCGTGAACCTGACGTATGGCATAATCATCTCCGCCGTCATAATTCACAACCTCGTTTATCCAGATATATGCGCCGTTTACAAAATTTGCCTTATGGACAATGTGCCTCATCAAACCCAGGGTTGCCTGTTTAAGCTGCTCCTCCGTATATTCGATGCTGCCCTCTTTAAGGGTATTCTTCATGTCCTGACGCAAATAATCAATTATGTTTATGTAATTTTCTACGGTTGTCTGCATCTCGCGTTTTTGGAATGCTAAAAGATTGGCCTTTGTCTTGTAATCGTTAAACCATTGAACGGCAAAAAACACCGTCGTCATCAAGAGGACTATGACAACACCAACTCCAATACCATGCAATCTTTTGGAAAACTTTAACATAATGAAACCCATCCAATTTTTTATTTTAGTTTACAATGTTATCAGTTTTTTTTCAATTAAAAAAAGCGCCCCTCATCACCACAATAAAGAATCCCTCGGAATATTTTTATAATTACCCATTGACATTGTAGGTAATTTCGGATATATTCTGAATAATTATTTACCTACTTACTAGGTAGGATTTATTTACACCTTAAAAACAGGACCAAGAGGGAACGATGTCAAAGAGTTTTTCTGAATTAAAGGAAAATCACCCATGTTTCGCAAGCGGAAAGGCAACATCTGGACGCATACATTTGCCTGTGTGCCCCGGTTGCAACATTGCATGCCGTTTTTGCGAGCGCAGCTTGAATGACGATGAAAACAGGCCTGGTGTGACTTCGCGTGTGTTAAAGCCGGAAGAAACGATTCCCCTAATAAAAAAGGCCCTGGAAATCAGTCCGGAAATCAAAGTGGCGGGAATTGCGGGTCCGGGTGACACCCTTGCAAGTGACAATGCCCTAAAGACATTCAATCTGATAGACCGTGAATTCCCCGAACTCATCAAGTGCATGAGCACAAACGGTCTCCTCCTGGCCGAACGTGCAGACGAAATCATCAGGGTTGGAATCGACAGCCTTACGGTTACGGTAAACGCC
This sequence comes from Treponema sp., assembly GCA_016281495.1. Taxonomy (GTDB): domain Bacteria; phylum Spirochaetota; class Spirochaetia; order Treponematales; family Treponemataceae; genus Treponema_D. Next base: position 18,998 of record JAEEIU010000003.1, read on the forward strand.
GTGGATCCGGAAATAGAAGCCCAGCTCAACGACTACATCATATGGCACGGAAAAAAGATAGAGGGAGTGGAAGGAGCTAGAATCCTCATAGAAAACCAGCTTGAAGGAATCAGGAAAATCTCCGCCGCAGGAATCACAATCAAGGTGAACACAGTCCTTGTTCCACGCATCAACGGAGAACACATCGCGGAAATAGCAAAAACCGTAGCCAAAGCGGGTGCAAAACGCTACAACATCATTCCGCTCATTCCCACGGCAAAACTCAAGGACGAACCGGCCCCCACATGTCTGGAAATCCACGCAGCAAGGGCCTCAGCAATGCCGTACATTGAACTTTTCCTGCACTGCAACCACTGCCGCGCCGATGCCGTTGGAGTTCCGGGACGCACAGAATTCTCAAAGGCACTTTACGCAAACTTCGGCACGGGAGAAGTAAAGGAGAATTTCTCACATGGCTGATACCAAATCCAAAACATACAGAATCGCAGTTGCCTCAACAGACGGAGAAAACGTCAACCAGCACTATGGCAGGGCGACAAAGTTTTACATATATTCAATGGACGACGAGGAAGGCTACGACCTTGTGGAAGAACGCAATGTGGAGCCAGTCTGCATGGAAGGTTCCCACGTGGTCTCAAAGATGGAACAAAGCGTACTCAGGTTCACGGACTGCCGCTACATCGTGGTTTCACGCCTTGGTAGTTCCGCAGGTGCCGCCCTCAGTGCAAGGGGAATCACGGCAATGGAACTTCCCGGTACGATTGACGAGGCCATCCTCAGCGTATGGAAGTACAACCGCGTGCAGGGACTTTTCAGCTGACATAGATTTTGTAAATATTTTTATAAAACCTATTGACATAGTAGGTTATTATCATTATAGTGATATTACCTACCGAACTAATAGGTATTTAATCAGGCCGACAGGGTCATAAAGGAGCACATAATGGCAGAGATCAGACAGATTGCAATTTACGGAAAGGGTGGAATAGGAAAATCCACAACGACGCAGAACTTGACTGCAGGACTTGTTGAACACGGAAAAAAGGTTATGGTAGTTGGCTGTGATCCAAAGGCAGACTCAACACGCCTCCTCTTGGGTGGACTTGCACAGAAGACAGTACTCGACACAATCCGTGACGAAGGCGAAAACATAGAACTGGACCGCATCATGAGGACAGGCTTTGGCGGAACACGCTGCGTTGAATCAGGCGGACCGGAGCCGGGAGTTGGATGTGCAGGCCGCGGAATCATCACTTCAATCAGCATGCTCGAAAATCTTGGGGCATACACCGATGACCTGGACTTTGTTTTCTATGACGTTCTTGGTGACGTAGTTTGCGGTGGTTTTGCAATGCCGATCCGCGAGGGAAAGGCCAAGGAGATTTACATCGTTGCCTCAGGAGAAATGATGGCCCTCTATGCCGCCAACAATATTGCAAAGGGAATCAGCCGTTATGCAAAGGCAGGTGGAGTACGTCTTGGTGGAATCATCTGCAACAGCCGCAACGTAGACCGCGAGCTTGATTTGCTACGTGCATTCAGCAAGGAACTTGGAACCCAGCTCTTGTATTTCGTTCCCCGCGACAACATCGTTCAGCGTGCAGAAATCAACCGCAAGACAGTAATCGAATACAAGCCAGATTCAGCACAGGCACAGGAATACAGGAATCTTGCCGAGGCCGTAATCAACAACACGACATTTACAATTCCGACCCCGATGACCCAGGACCGTCTGGAGGAAATTCTTCTTGAATACGGCCTTATGGATGCAATTGAGGACGATTACAAGATTTAAAAGGGCTATCCATTAGGGTTGTAAAAAAAGTGTCATTCCGGGCTTGCATGTTAAGATGCTGAATCAAGTTCAGCATGACGGCGAACGTCATTCCGGGCTTGACCCGGAATCCAGAGCTTGCATGTTAAGATGCTGAATCAAGTTCAGCATGACAGTTGATAAGTTCGGCATGACATTTTTTTAGACAATTCCTATGCCCAGGAGTATCCTATGGGAATAAAGGTTGCAATAGCATCATCTGACGGAATAAACATAGACCTTCACTTTGGCCAGGCAAAACAGTTCGCAATCTATGAACTGGAAAGCGGCCATTTTGCATTTCTGGAAAACCGTGATGCCCCAAATTCTGAACAGGCCTCAGATGACACGTCTCCCACAGGATGCGGCGGTGGTTTTGGCGGCGGATGCGGTGGCTGCGGTGGAGGAAACGGCTGTGGCAGTTCAGGAGGTCCTGCGTCTCCTCGTGTGGAACTTCTTTTGGACTGCCGTTCCATCGTTGCCGCACAGGTAGGTCAGAATGTCCGCCGCCAGTTTGAACGGAATGCAGTAAGCGTATTCGACATAGAGCTTCCCATTCAAGAGGCACTGGAAAAACTTGCCGCATATTATACAAAGTTTGAAGAAAACTAAATCTGGGGTTGCCTGATATGAACAGTTCATTTTCAATAGAAACACAATGCCTTCACCTTGAATCCGAAACACAAGCACGCGACGAAAAGTCAGCATCACTACATTATGGAGCAATCAGTTTTCCGATTTACCAGACCGCAACTTACGCACATCCCGGAGTAGGAAAAAGCACAGGATTCGACTATTCACGACTGCAAAACCCCACACGCGAGCAATTGGAAAAAGTCGTATGCCAGCTGGAACACGGTACGGACGCATTTGCACTTTCAACCGGAATGGCGGCCATCACACTCCTCATGGAACTGTTCAAACCAGGTGACCACCTCATCGTAGATTCAGACTTATACGGCGGAACAATCAGGCTGTTCGACAATGTTTCAGTTAAAAACGGAATCAGGTTTACACGCACAAACTGTTCGCAGGATGACATTGAATCCCTCATAAAACCAGAGACCAGGGCAATCTACATAGAAACCCCGACAAACCCCATGATGAACGTGACGGATATTTCTGTTGTGGCAGAACTCGCACACCGGCACAATCTTCTTCTAATCGTGGACAACACCTTCATGTCACCGTATTTCCAGACACCCCTTGATCTTGGGGCAGATGTCGTAGTCCACAGCGGAACAAAATTCCTTGCGGGCCACAACGACACACTGGCAGGCTTCATAGTCATAAAAGATGAAACGCTTCAGGAGAAACTCCGCTTTTTGATAAAGACCACAGGTTCGGGGCTACCACCATTTGACAGCTGGCTTGTCCTCCGTGGAATAAAGACCCTTGCAATCCGCATGGAAAAGGCCCAGTCCAATGCCGCAAAAATCGTTGAATGGCTCAAGACAAAAAAATGCGTGACAAAAGTGATTTACCCGGGAATGCCTGAACACCCCGGACATGAAGTGATGAAAAAACAGTCCCGCGGTTTTGGCTCAATGGTCACATTCAGGCTTAACTCTGTGGAAAAGGCCCTTTCCGTTCTGGAAAAAGTGCGCCTCATAAAATATGCCGAAAGCCTGGGCGGTGTCGAAACCCTCATCACCTATCCGACAACCCAAACCCATGCAGACGTTCCCGAAGAACTCCGCCTTAAAAACGGAATCACCCCGGAAACCCTGCGCCTCTCTGTAGGCATAGAGAACGTCGATGATTTGATTGCAGATCTGCAGCAGGCATTGGAGTAGGTGACAGGCTAAGCCGCATACAACCGTTTCTGAAACGCAGCAAAAACGTTGTGATTCTTCGTTTGTGCATATTATTTAAATTAGGGGAAATTTTCCTCTAATTTCCTCTAATTTCCCTTAATCTTATTTCAAAGTTTTTACTTCGGGTATATCCTGTAAGCCTTTTATTCAAAGAGACTGTTTCCATCAAACCGACAGAAACCAATCCTTCCAAATCCGAACGGATTGTTTTTACAGAAACATTAAATCTTGTTTCCAGATCTTTGCTTGTAAACATTGAATTAGGTTTTTCTGTACAAATTTTTACAATCTGAATCTGGCGTTCATTTAAGCCAGAGATTCTATATTCCAATATTGCCATATTCTCTTTTGCTTTGCGTTCAAGATAAATCTTTAATTCTTCAAAAGCTTTGTTCAGAATGTTAAGGTTATAATGAATAAAATATCCCAAATCATTACCATCATGTTCTGTATACAAAAAGGCTTTTTCATATTGAACTTTTGATTTATAGATAATACGCGAGATAGAAAGATATTCTGTAAGCCAATATCCTTTTTTGAGCATGTACCAGTAAAAAAGAGAACGGGCAGTCCTTCCATTTCCATCTACAAAAGGGTGAAGATACGAAATCATAAAGTGAAGAATAATGGCTTTGATGATTGGATGAACAAAACTACGAGACTCAGTATTTACAAATTTACAGAGCTCTTTTATCGTCGGTTTAATTACAGTATATGATGGTGGCTCATGTGCAACTTCTCCGGTCATAACATTCATAACATGAATACTATTATCTGTTCGAAACCGACCCTCATCTTCAGGTTTATCCAAAGTTTTCTCTGTAATTTGTTTATGTATTTCAAGTAATAATTCCGGAGAAAAATCATCATCTTTATGTTCAGAAAGATACCGGATTGTATTGTAGTTATTTAATATCATCTGCTGGCTTTTATCTTTTGGTTTTGCCTGTTTTCTGAGCATCTCTTTTGCAACTTTTCTTGTAGTTGAAGCGCCTTCCATCTGACTGGAAGCAATTGCTTCTTCCATAATTGAACTTAAAAGATAATACTGTCTATTTTTACTGGAAATAATATTTGAAGAAGCTATCGTACCACCAAAGTTCATGTCAAAATTATGCAACAGAGACTGCATCATATTTGTTTCTTTATAAAAAAAAGTACAGGCAGAAAATTTATATGTATTGCCCCCAATAATACGGGTTTGTTTTACAGCATTCCAAAAATCTTCCGGCTTTAATCCTTTGGGAACATGATATTTTACCTTGTCCCAGTAATAATACTCATCATTGATTTTCTCAATAGCAGAAACATATAATGGATTCATGAGAATACGGAAAACTTCACTTGTCCTGGCTTTTTTAGGAGCTTCTTCTATCATAAATAAAGGATAACACGAAATAATTATGAAGTCAATAAAATTGGGGAAATTTTCCCCTGATTTCCCCTAATTTCCCATATATTACACCCCCCTCTAAACCTTTATCTCACCGTCACACAGCTTCAGGGCCTCGGGGTCGTGGCTTGCCATAAGGATTGTCTTTCCCTGGTCGGCAAGTTGGCGGAATATCCTGATTATGGACTGGGTTTGCTCGGTGTCCACGGAATCGGTGGGTTCATCGGCGAGGATTACAGGCGGGTCATTTATCAATGCACGTGCAATCAGGACGCGGTGGTTTTCACCTCCGGAAAGTGTGGTCGGATAGTTTTGTGCAAGGTGTGCGATGCCAAGAGAATCAAGAAGTTCGTTTGCCCTTTGCGTTATCTCCTGTACATTCGTGTCGCATGACTTTCCACCGATGAATGCAGGCAGCCTTACGTTATCAAGAACAGTAAAGTTTTCCAGAAAGCTTTGTTCCTGTGAAATAAAACCGATGTTCTTATTCCTGAATGCGCTCAATTTTTTGTCATCATAAGTGACAAGCTCCGTGCCGTTTATCATCAGGCTTCCGGAATCCTGCTTTTGAAGACCCGCAATTATCGAAAGCAAAGTACTTTTTCCTGCCCCGGACTTTCCAGTTACACCCACAAATGATCCTTTGGAAATTGAAAAACTCATATCCCTAAGAACATCAATTCTTCCGCGTGGTGTTATAAATGATTTTGAAAGATTTTCCGCCTTTATCATTCTATTTAATTCCCTGATATACTTCATGCTTGGAAACCTTGACTGCACCCGACACAGATGCAACAAGACATGCACCGACAAGAACCGCAAAAGTCACCAGTGCAAAAAGAGCCAGCGGCCCTGCCCCTGACAAGACAAAAGGCATGTTGAGTTTCTCCGAAATCAAAACATTGAATGGAAGCAAAATCAGCGTGCTCAGGAATATGCCAAGAACTGCAGCCAGGCTTCCAATCAGGCCTGCCTCCGCAAACACAATCGAACGCAGCTTTTTAAAATCCGCCCCCAGAACACGCAGGATGGAGAATTCCCGCAGACGCTCATTTATGGAAAGATTGAACACAATCGAAAGAGTAAGCACCGTAATCAGGACGACGATTACACTTACCGCATGTAAAAAAATCAGGAAGGACGAAATGCTGTCCATAAGGCTTGAGACGAATTTGTCACTCTGAATCACCTGTATGCCGGAGACTGCACCCTTTATGCGTGCCGCCGCGCTGTCCGGTTTTACTCCCTGTGCAAGCTTTACAAAAATTACGCTCGTCTTTGACTTTGCATTTCCATCAGAGATGAATCCGAAACCCTTGGCCTTTGCATCTTCAAAAATCTGCTCAAGGTTGGAGATGTCTGTGTAGATTGCGTTGTCCATGCCTGTACCGCTTTTTGCAAGACGGGCGCTAACCTTATGTGTATGCTCAAAAAAACGCACGCTGTCTTTTTCTGTCGTAATGCTGCTTCCCGCAAGAATCAGCTCATCATCATCAGAGCCTTTTACTTTTTTGCTTGCCCATGACTTTACGATAAAATCAGTCTCAGGATCAAAGCCGATTATCTGAATCGGGAAATCACAGCAGCTTTCACTCAGGCTTGTCAGATAAAACTGGCTGCTTACTTCTCCCACTCCTTGAATTCCACGGACGGTTTCCTCTATGGACCTGTCCATGTAAAAATAATTAGGCTCACCGGAAAGCAGGACACTTTCTGCCTGTGCCTCGTAACCTTCCGGTACTATCATCAGGTCTGCACCGATTCTGTTCTTTATCCCGCTGAGCCCGCCTTTTATGCTTGCCGTCAACAGAAGCGTACCAAACAGCACCCCGGAAGCAAGTGCAACCAGAATTGTGAGTGCTGTCGTACGGTACGGCTTTTTCCTGATGTTGGAAAGCGCAAGGCTTTTTACAGTTATCGCTTTTTCCATAAAAGAACTGTCTCTATTAGTGAAATTACGAAAATCAATATTCCAAAAACCAGAACTGTTGGGGCAGTAACCTTATGGCAGTGCATGTTTGCCATTCCGCAAACTTTGGCGAATGTGTAGGGTGCAATGCCAACCAGCAATCCAAGCACTGCGGTAAGTCCTGATAAAATAATCCTTATGTTTTTCATTGTAAAACCTCCTTTGTAATCCACGCCATCATCGTGACCGTCAGTCATCATTGTGACCTCAGTCATCATCGTGACCGTCAGTCATCGTCGTGATCTCCTGTCATTATCGGGCTTGACCCGATAATCTCTCGCTATTCTGTCATGTCAACGTAAGATTGCCGGATCGAGTCCGGCAATGATACATGTCTATGCCCTTCATTAACACATGTCCATGCCGTTGATTAATGCGTCTCTATGTCCGCGAACCGTTTATCTCTTTGTATGTCTTTGTCGCACTGTCATAGGTGTATCCGTCCGGTACTCCATACAGTTCAATGTAGCCGTCTTCTATAAACTTGTCGATGTTGGTTGATGCCTTGAGTACTCCCGCTTCCTGAAGCTGACGTGCGGCTGCCTCAAAGGTCTTCTTTCCCAGTGAACGGCTTGGCTGATAGAACAGTTCTTCAAGAAGTGCTGCGTTAAAGTCAAGGTCTCCCGCCACATAGTCGTTTTCTATCTGAAGCTGGGCTGCGGCACGGGGTTCTGCCTCAACGTATGCGGCGGCCTTCTGTAATGCACGTGTAACCGCTGCGGCTCCTGCAGGATTTTCTTCCAGAAGCTTGTGGGTTACAAACTGCTGGCAGCAATATTCGTTTACAAATTTTTCGTCAGTTCCAGTATCCAGAATCTTCCTGAAACCGTATGCCTGCTCTCCCTTTGTTGCAACAGGGTCATGCGCACCGATTGCGTCAACCGCCCCATTGTTAAGTGCAATTGCAAGATCGGCTGATGCATAGGCGATGAATTCCACCTCGTTGTTGTCGGCTGTAACACCAATTCCCACATCAATCAGCTTGCGTTTTAGGTTCATCACGGCACTGTCTGCAAGTCCCGGAACACCGATTGTCTTTCCACGCAAATCCGCCGCGGAATAAATGTCACTGTCCGCACGCACGTAATATTTTGTGCATCCCGTATGGATTCCGGAAGTAAACGAGATGGGCAGGCCGTTTTCGATTGCCTGAAGCTGTGTGGCATAAAGGCCGTATCCCGCATCCACCTTGCCCGAAGCAATCATTTCACCAAGAGTCGCTCCCCCTTCTACCACCTGAACGTATTCCGCCTTTTGTCCGATCTTCTCAAGTTCTTCGTCAAACAGGCCAAGCGCCATTGCAACATGAACCGGTGCATGACACAGGCTTCCCGTAGAAAAGTTGATGCGTACGATTTTTTGTTCTGGAGATGAGCCGGCATCTGCTGAAGCCTCTTTTTTACTGCATGAAACAAATGCTGCCAGTGCCACAAGTGCCAGTCCAACGGCATAAATTGATTTTTTCATTATTCTGTCCTCCTCTAAAAGTTATAACCTAGTGGTTTAGTATGTTATATCAAAAATGCTCATGTCTGTGAAATATTATTTTTTTATGGCGGGTATAGCTTTTTTATATATGCTTTATGATTTGATGTTTTGCATGATTGTAGAGCAAAAGCCCTCATATTGATATAATCAAGACAGCCGGAGGGAAACATGACGGAAGAATTAAACAGGAAATACCAAGCGCTCAAGGATTACTTTAAGGATTTGGGAAGTGCCGCAATCGCATTTTCCAGCGGGGTAGATTCCACCCTCATGCTCAAGGTGGCTCATGATGTCTTGGGCAACAGGGCCATTGCAGTAACCGCACGTTCACATTCATTTCCGGCAAGGGAAAAAACCGAGGCCTCCGATTTCTGCAAAAAAGAAGGAATTGAACATGTCTTTATAGATTCAGAAGAACTGAACATTCCGGGATTTACGCAAAATCCAAAGAACCGCTGTTACCTGTGCAAGCGTGAACTTTTTGAAAGGATAATTGAAGTAGCCGGACAGTACAATATTCCTTATGTATGCGAGGGAAGCAATCTTGACGACAATGGAGATTACAGGCCGGGCTTACAGGCCATTGCAGAACTCGGTGTAAAGAGTCCCCTGCGTGAATGCAATTTATGGAAATCGGAAATCAGGGCAATTTCAAAAGAGCTTGGTTTGGATACATGGAAAAAGCAGAGTTTTGCCTGCCTTGCAAGCCGCTTTGTTTATGGCGAAACCATCTCGGTGGAAAAACTTGACATGGTGGACAAGGCGGAACAGCTCCTCATCGATTTGGGTTTTGTCCAGGAACGCGTACGGATCCACAGTTTTGGAAATGGCGAAACTTCCGGAACCATTGCAAGAATCGAAGTAAACCCGGATGAATTCCAAAAGCTTCTTGAAAAGCACGAAACGATTGTAAGCGAATTCAAGAAGATCGGATTCAACTATGTCTCCATGGATTTGCAGGGCTACAGAACAGGAAGCATGAACGAAACATTAAAGCTTCTTTAGTTGGACGTTTTGCCGGCAAGAGCATTTAACAGGTTTTTATGCTTACCCGTATAATTTTTAAAGACAAGCTTTCCCCTTTCATCTTCATCGACCGTATAAAGCCTGATTTCACTTTTCTTAAGCTCACAGTGTTTTTTGCCATCCGTTAATGCAAATGAAAAAGCATCCTTATCATTTCCGACCGTTACAGTAAATTCACCATGAGTATCGTCATCTTTTGCATCGAAGACATCTTCAAATGCCTTTATTACCTCATCTTCATCAAAATAGACAAAGCATGCATATCGCATCCGTTCATCCTCAAACCTCAAGAAAACATCCTTTATCCGTGACGGGTCCATTTCCTCATTCCATTTATCGCCTGACAGAATCTTTTCGCCATTGAAGAAATTGCATATGGTCTTTGTTATATCAAAGCTTCCGTTTTCCGATTGAAAATTGATCTGGTACTTGAAACGTTTTTGATAATCATTGATGATGCTAGCTGAAGAAACTTTTATATTGCCGTATTTTTTAACATCGACCTTTTCCTTTTGTATCAGATCTGAAATTGCTTTTTCATAACCGCCTGTAACTTCTCCCTGCAGAGGATAATCGATCATGATGTTGTGAATTTGATTGAACATGTTATGGAACATCAAGACTCTTCCCGTCGGCATGATCCTGAATTCTATGTCATCATATCGGAATCGCTCAGTATCTTCAAAATATCTGTTAAGTTCCTTTGGTAATTCAGTTTGTATTTTATAAGTTTTTCCTTCCGAAATATCGTACCACACCAGTGTCATATTCTTTGGGACAAACGACGCATCATCATCTGAATCTTCACCATCTGCATATCCAAGATATCCGAAATTGAATCCTGTGCGTTGGATATCAGATATTTCACTTGTTAAGCCAAAGTTTCCTTCCAACAATAAGCAGGGATACTGTCCATATGTTGTAATCCTGATGCTATTGCTTCCGTATAAATCCCAATGTTCAATTTCTTCTGGTACCGCATCCAATTCCTTTGCTTCCCACGAGTCGTTTTTTTCTACCATGCTTTTTCTAAAAAAGGACTTTCTGTAATCATCCACCCGCATGCGAGCCCATCTTGCATCCTCTTCAAATGCATCTCCGGACAAAAAGGATTTTCGATTCGCAAAAACATTGTATAGACCGACGATTGCTGCTATGCCCAATACAATATACAAACCCACTCTGTCACCATTCGGCTTAAGAAACTTTATCAAAAGAAATGAAATGATTCCCCAGACAATGCATGCAACAATTATATAAAATGAGCGGAAGCCAAGTGCCATGCCGTTCCCAGCAGGATCGCTATGTGGATAATAAGGTGCAAAATGAAGCCAGTAGTAAAGGAAAATCATTGCAGCGATTGTTGCCGCAAACGGAGACTTTTGACCGGTAAAAAAGATGGCAGCCAAATGTATGAACACTGTAAGCAGAAAGTACATCGTCAAAAACAAATCTGCCGCCCTCTGAACAGGCCTGTACAGCTCTTTTAGAACTATGCCGACAAAACCTAAAATGATGCCGGCTATCCATAATCCAATAATCCTGGGCATTTGCTCTCCTTTAATTAAACCCTCCGCACGAATAAAAGTATAATCTAAATGGAATCAGGTGAAAAGAGGATGTGCCGGATTTTAGATGTGAGCATGAACATCAAATTGCGTATTCCACTTCATGAACTTTTCCTGCGTAATCGAGGATTTCCAGAATCTTGGTGCGGTATTTTAAGAAGACGTCCTGACCTCTAGCCCTTGGATGACTCAAATCGATTTTGATTATCTCCTCAACCTTTGCAGGGCGGGGTGACATTACAACAACGTAATCGCTAAGGTAAACGGCCTCGTCCACATCGTGAGTGACCATTACCATCGTGGTGTTGTGTTCCTTCCACAGGCGGAGTATCTCATCCTGCATTGTCATCCGCGTAAATGCGTCCAGAGCTCCAAGAGGTTCGTCCAGCAAAAGGATTTTTGGATGTCCCACAAGTGCGCGTGCAAGGCTTGCCCTCTGGTTCATTCCTCCGGAAAGCTGATGCGGATATGATTTTTCAAAACCTTCAAGTCCCACAAGCTTTATGAATTTGTCCACATCTTCCTTCTGCTTTTTGTATATGTGTCGTGCACGAAGTCCAAATGCAATGTTGTCACGAATCGTAAGCCACGGAAAAAGGTTTGCCTGCTGGAATGCAAAGCCACGGTCGCTTCCTGGCTTGGTTATTTTTTCACCGTCTACATTTACCTCACCTGATGTCGGTGTCTCAAGTCCTGCAATGCAACGGAGCAAGGTTGTCTTTCCACATCCTGACGGACCAATGAGCGAAACAAAGCTGCCAGCCGGAATCGTAAAGTCCACACCGTTTAACGCCGTAACTTCTTCTGCGCTTCCCTGATTGAATGTTTTTGTCACACTGTTTATTTTTATTTCTCCAGACATATTCACCTCTCTGTCATAATTCAGATCCTGAATCAAGTTCAGGATGACGTAATTGTACTACCTCTCTGTCATTCCGGACTTGATCCGGAATCTTAAACTTGCATGTTCAGATCCTGAATCAAGTTCAGGATGACACCTCTCTTTACCACTTGATCAAACCTTTCTGCCAGCTCAACACCCTTGACCTGACCTTGAACAACGCCGTGATGATGACCGTACAGAACACCGCAATCAAAATCAAACCTGCATAAACACCCGAGTAGAGCATCATTGCCTTTTGATAGCTGATGTACCAGCCGATTCCATATTTTGCACCAAACATTTCCGCCGTCATCAACGCGATGAAAGCCGCACAGATTCCATTGAACACACCCTGAAAAATATTTGGCAACGCTGCGGGAACTGCAATTCGGAACACCTGGAAAAAAGTACCTGCACCAAGGGTTCGCCCCACTTCAAAATAAACCTTACCTGTATTCTGAATGCCGGAGCTTGTCATGAGCTGTACCGGAAACCAGACTGCCAGAGCTATGATGAAAACACTTGCTCCAAATGTCGTCGGGAATGTAGTGAGCACGAGAGGAATCCATGCAGTTGCGGGAATAGGACCAATGAGCTTGATGTAGGGGTTGATCCAGTAGTAGACCTTTTTTGAAAAGCCAAGGCACACCCCAGTGATGAAGCCGACCGTAATTCCCCAGAAAACACCAAGCAGCAAAAGCTTAAACGAATACCAGATGCATTTTAAAAGCAGGTCAGTCTGTTCCGCAAAAATTGAAAGTATGTTGTCAAAGCTCGGGAAAAAGATTACGGGAAGAAGGGCAAACTTTGCCGTAATGAGGTTTAACACCGCAAGTAGAATTCCAGAACCAAAAAGAAATGGTCCCTTGTGCTGGAGTGATTTGTTCAGGCGAGGGACGAAAAACGAAATGATGAAAAAAAGAAATGCAATCCCCAAAAGAATCAAAAGCAGATTGCTGTAGTAAGGACGGGTTGCAGCCGGATGCAGTTTGCTGTCGGGAACTGTCTTTTGGATTAAAAGTGCAAAAAGTACTCCCAGAACGGGAAACGCACGGTAAAGTATTGATTTTATTGTTTGCGTCTTGTCTTTCATTTTGTACCTCATAAAAACTTGGTATGCAGGTGCGTTTAATTACCTACTAACTTAGTATGTTATACAAAATATACTCGGATTTGTATAATATATTTTTTTGATTGAAGTTATAGGCATTTTCTATAACCAGGTTGCTAAGCCTTAAGATTCGTGAATTTTGTTGACAGAAAACACGTAAAAAGCTATTGTTTGTCGAAAGAGGGAAAAGACATGATGAAAATTGTATATCCGGTTCATTCTGGACTTTACTTTAACCTTACAAACCGATGTCCCTGTGCGTGTACTTTTTGCATCCGCCAGAGAAATGAAAAATTTTATGTTGAAGATTCTCTGTGGCTTGATCATGAGCCTTCGTTTGAAGAAGTAAAGTCGGCCCTGCTTGCCGAAGATTTGGAAAAATACAGTGAGTTTGTTTTCTGCGGTTTTGGAGAGCCAACGGAAGCCCTTGATGTCCTTCTTGAAACAGCCAGATTCCTTAAGGAAAAGACGGACAAACCAATCAGGATAAACACAAACGGACTTGGCAATTTGATTAACAAAAAAGACATTACCCCACTTTTTGAAGGCCTGATAGATGCAGTTTCAATCAGCCTCAATTCAAGTGATCCCAAAATATATGCTGAACGCGTACGCCCAAAGTTTGGAGAAGAGTCGCATTCCGCAATGCTGGATTTTGCCCGCTGTGCCGTAAAGCATGTCCCCAACGTAACCATGACCACAGTATCAACAACAATCACCAAAGAAGACGAAGAAAACTGCCGCAAGATTTGTGAAAGCCTTGGAGTAAAATATAGAATCAGGGAATTGATTTAAATAAGCTGTCATTCCGGACTTGATCCGGAATCTTAAGCTTGTATGTTTAGATCCTGAATCAAGTTCAGGATGACAATACTTTTTAGATAGCCACATTCATGTTATAATGTTTACATGCAGATGGACCAGCTTTTTGAATTTGTTTATATCCTCATTGAAAAAAAACAAGTTACGGCCAAAGAAATGTCGGAACGCTTTGGGGTTTCTACAAGGACAGTGTACCGCTGGATGGAAGCCCTATCTGCAGCTGGAGTTCCTGTTTATGCCGTAAGGGGACGTGATGGTGGCATTGCAATTTCCGAAAACTATGCCCTTGATAAGACCGTGCTTTCTGAAGAAGAGCGTCTTGCTGTTTTGTCCAGCGTAAAGGCCTTGAACAGTTTGAGCGGTAATCAGTCTGCGTCCCTTAATGCCAACGTCAAGGCAGCAGAAAAACTTTCACGTCTGGTTCAGGATGATACGGATTGGCTTGAAGTTGATTTTTCGCCATGGAGTCCCGAAGGTCACGGGGTAAGGAAACTGTTTGGCATGCTCAGGGATTCAATCTTGAAAAAACGTCAGCTTTCCTTTGATTATTACAGTAGCAGCGGCAAATCCGAACACAGGACAGTGCATCCGTGGAAGCTCGTATATCGTGGACAAGCATGGTACCTTCTGGGCTGGTGCACTTCAAGAAAGGCAGAAAGATATTTTAAACTCAGCCGCATGGTGAATGTTGAACAGACAGGCAGAACCGCAAATGTAATGATGAAAGATGCAGGTCATGTAAAAGATTCAACAAACCCAGACACTCAAGCAAAACAAAAACTCATTCAAATCAAGGCAAGGATATCCGCAGGCAGGGCATTTTACTTTTTGGATTCCTTTGCATGTTCCGAAATCAATTCCCACAAAGACGGAAGCATTACGGCAGTTTTTTCCGCTCCAGATGAAGCATGGCTGTGTGGAATGCTCCTGAGTTTTGGCCCGGGCATGAAAATAATTTCACCCAAAGGAATCAAAGACAAGGTTTTACAAATGGCAAAATGTGTAACGGAATTATACAAAAAATAATATATGACATCTTGTTGTCATATTTAAGGCTGTATAATTTATCCTAGAAAAAGAGGTGAATTATGGCATTTGACTATAAAAAAGAATTCAAAGAGTTTTATCTACCATCAAAGGAACCCCAGATTGTGCACATCCCCAAAATGCAGTTTGTTGCCGTTCGTGGAAAGGGAAACCCAAACGAAGAAGAAGGCGAATACAAGGATGCTCTGGCGGTACAATATGCAATCTCGTATGCAATCAAAATGAGTAAAATGGGAGACCATAGGATAGACGGTTACTTTGACTTTGTGGTTCCCCCTCTTGAAGGTTTCTGGTGGCAGGAAAAGAATGGATCTATTGTTCCGGGTTTCGATTATACCGACAAATCTTCATTCAACTGGATTTCTGTAATCCGGCTCCCTGATTTTGTAACGCAAAAAGACTTTGACTGGGCAAAAGAAGCAGCCACCGCTAAAAAAGGCATAGATTGTTCACGGGCAGAATTGTTCACTATTGAAGAAGGTGATTGTGTTCAGATCATGCATGTTGGTTCATACGATGACGAGCCAGCAACAATAAAACTGATGGATGATTATGCAACTGCAAATGGATATGTACTCGATTTTTCCTCCACAAGGCTTCACCATGAAATCTATTTGAGTGATCCTCGTAAAACTGCTCCGGAAAAACTTAAAACTGTGATTCGGCATCCAGTAAGGAAGAATTAGATGAAAAATGACTTAATAGAAAACATAGAAAAACTTCATACAACACCAATGGGAGTTGACCGCATAAGGCGCAACCTCTCGCATGGTGAAGATGTCGGAGATGTCGTTGCCTGGTGCCGAAAGAGAATACTGGATGACAGGGCAATAATCACACGCAGGGGCAAAAACTGGTATGTTACAATTGATGGTTGTATCATTACTGTGAATGCCTACAGCTATACGATAATCACCGCTCATAAGGAATAAAGATGAAGCGTCCAGACTTTGATGATATAAAGACATTTGAAGAATTCTCCAGATACTACTGGTACCGCGAAGAACTCCAGCAGATTTGTAAATCACATGGAATCGATTCATCTGGCTTGAAGGCGGAATTAAACCACAACATCGAAGAATACTTTAAGGGAAACATAATCCGGCCTAAAAAAGCACATGTCAAAAAGGCATCCGTAAAATCAAAACTCCCACTCACTTTGAACACGGGCCTTATAGAATGCGGTTTTATTTTTGGTCCGCGTTTCCGAGACTTCTTTATTGAACAGACGGGCATTAAGAATTTTAAATTCAACGTGGACATGGTGGCCACCGTAAAAAAAGTAAAGCAGGAACAGGACGAAAACTTTACGCTGGGAGACCTCCTTGACATCTATTACGGCAAAAAGACTTATGCAAGATATGACAAAATCTCCCTGCAATGGAACAAATTCTTTCATGAATTTTGTGCAGACCCCGCAACTGCATGTTATCCGGATAAACTAAAAACTGCCGCACGACTCTGGAAAATTGTCCGCGAATCAACCCAAGAAAAAGTCTATAAACATGAACTTCTGGAGGACCTGTCATGCACTTTGTAAACGCCAAGACAATCCTTACTCCACGCAGCATGAATATTTACCGGGGATGTACGCACGGATGCATTTACTGTGACTCACGAAGCAAGTGCTATCAGTTTACCCATGACTTTGAAGATATAGAAGTAAAGCAAAATGCCCCGGAGCTTCTTGAAGAAACCCTCAGGAAAAAACGAAAACGATGCATGATTGGAACTGGTTCAATGTGCGACCCTTACATACCGCTGGAAAAAGACCTTGGCCTCATGCGCCGTTGCCTTGAAATAATCGAACGTTACAATTTTGGGGTTACGCTTCAAACCAAGTCTGATCTTGTGCTCAGGGACATGGATCTTCTTGAAAAAATCAACCGCAAGACCAAGGCCGTTGTCCAAATGACTCTTACCACCGCTGACGATAATCTCTGTCGTCTTGTGGAACCTGCCGTCTGTGTTACAAGCAAACGTTTTGAGGCTTTGTGTGAATGTAAAAAACATGGCATTCCAACTGTGGTATGGTTCAGTCCACTGTTGCCATTTATCAACGACACAAAAGAAAATGTCGAGGGAATTGTTGACTATTGTGCAAGGGCAGGAGTAAAGGCTATGCTCTGTTTTGGGATTGGCTTAACCCTGCGTGAAGGAAACCGCGAATACTTTTATGATGCCCTGGATAAGATTGCAAAAAGGAATGCAAGTTTTGCCGGAATAAAGGAACGCTACATAAAGAGTTTTGGTTACAGCTATGTATGTTCAAGCCCGCATGATGCTGAACTCATGGCCCATCTTTCCAGACTGTGCAAGTCAAACGGAATCATGCTTGGAACAGATTCTGTATTCAAGTGGATGGAAGAATTCCCTGAAGACAATCCCTTGCAGCCGAGTTTGTTTTAGACGCATAAAAAAGATTAACAGGTAAAGCCCGCGATGTTAAGAAAACGCCGGATTGCATCAATGTAAATCAGGCAGATGTTGTCCATGTGCGTACCGATTTTAGTAATGTATCCAAGTTCAAAGCTGTGGCTGATTTTACCATCAGGGTTTTTCAGTGGTATCAATACAAAGCTTTCCGTAGGGTCATTCTGATCTTCTCCAAATACCCCCGAAAGAAATGTGTATCCGTTCAATTTTTCAAGCAGGTCCAGTTCTGTTGAACGATCTGCAACAGTAATGGCCTTATCCAATGCATGTTTTTCAATCACGTCATCAGAGAAAAATGATTTTACATCATCGGTGTCAAAGGTAACAAAACGATATGGTGTAAGTTCATCTAGAGAAAGACTTTGTTTTTTTGCAAGAGGATGATTTTTATGAAGGTACACAAACGCGTTGCATTCAGTAAGGTGATGAAATTGCAATGAGTGTGATTCAAGGTGTTTAGAAATTGCCTCACGATTTGTTTCGCTTAAATACAGGATTCCTATGTCACTCTTCCCTTCCGCTACATCATCAATTACATCCGAAGCTTTTTTTTCTCCAAATGAAAAATCATAATCCGTTCCAGAATAATCCTTTACAATTTGAATAAAGGCCTTTCGTGCAAAAGCATAGTAAAGCGCAGAAACCGAAAATGTTTTTTTCTCGTGCACCGAATATTTTTTTACAATGCCTTCGTATCTTTGATAAAGTTCCTTTGCTTCGTTAAGAAAATCTACACCGCGTTCAGTGACTGTCGTTCCCCGTGAAGTCCGCTTGAAGATGGCAAATCCCAACTCGTCTTCCAAATCATGTACGCTGCTGGTTAAAGATGGTTGAGAAATATAAAGCTTTTCCGATGCCTTGTTAAAGGAGCCGCACGAAGCAACCCCTATGACATATTTTATCTGTTGAAGCGTCATTCCTTAAAAAGATCCGTGCTCAAATATCTTAGGCCAGTATCCGGGAAGACAACAACGATGTTCTTTCCTTCAAACTCCGGACGTTTTGCAATTTCTGTTGCTCCCCACAATGCCGCACCGCTTGAGTTACCAACCAATACGCCGTCTGTTTTTGCAACCGTTCTGGCCGCCTCAAAAGATGGCTTTACTGTGGCAGAAAGAACCTCATCATAAACTCCGCTTGTGTCACGCAAAGTGATTGGAACACGTTCGTTTGGAACTTCGGTAAAGTTGTGGATTCCGGTCAGGGCACCTGCGTCCAATGCAGGTTCAACGGCTATGACCTTTACGTCCTTGCTTTGGGCCTTGATGTAATCGCTTATGCCACGGATTGTTCCGCCTGTTCCTACCGCACTTACCACTGCCGCCAAATCACCGCCTGTCTGCTCCCAGATTTCAACTCCGGTAGTATCATGATGTGCTGTTGGATTCAGAGGGTTTATCATCTGGTCAACGAAGAAGATGCTGTCACCTGCAGTTTGCCTGTCACGGATATGCTGCTTTAATATGTTGGTTGCCGCCACAAAGTCATTGTTGGTCGCCTTGAGTTCTTCCTGCAATTCCGGAACCTCGCTGATTTTCTGTACGTTTGCGCCAAATGCCTTCATCACCTGGAGGCGTTCCTGACTTACTCCTTCCTGAAGATAGATCTGAACCTTATAGCCTTTCATCGCACCGATTGCACTTACTGCGATTCCCGTGTTTCCGCTGGTGTATTCGATGAGGGTTGTTACACCCGGCTTGATTTTTCCTTCGCGTTCTGCATCTTCAATTATGCGGAGAACAATCCTGTCCTTGATGCTTCCAATCGGGTTGAAGTATTCAACCTTTGCAAGTATGTGTGCCTTGAGCCCAAGTTTTTTTTCGTATCCGTGAAGCCTTACAAGAGGTGTGTTTCCTACAAGCTCAGTTAATGAATCGTGTATCTTTGCCATTTTAGTTCCTCCATTTATCTTGTTGCCCTGGGGGCGTTGCGGGGGATGCCCCCGCTAGAAGGGGTAGGGAGCAACGAAGTGCGACCGAGGGGAAGTCTTTCCCCTTTCCCTCCTGTTGTTTATTTCTTTGCCTCTTCCTTGATGAATTTGTCTGCGTTCTGCTCATACCACCACTTTGTATATGGAAGCTTGATGCGGGCTGCCAGATTCTTTTCAAAACTGCGGTTGGTTACTGTGTCGCGGATTAGCTTTGCAAAACTCAATGTTCCCTCATAACCGAATACCGTATATTCATCTGCAACGAATACTGCGGCGAATCCCTGCTTGATTGCCCAGACTGTTGTTCCAGGATGACGGCTAAAGTAAACGTCCGGCTTGTAGTGGTTCAGGATGTTCAGGACCTCGTAGTTCTGCTGGTCTGCAACCGCAACCTTCATGTCTGCCGGTGAAGTTTTCAACAGGTGTTCGAGTGCCGGTGGAACCTTGCCGTTGTCGTACTTGTAGTCGTAATGCCATGCCAGTGCATATTCAACTGTCATTCCAAATTCCTGAAGCACACGTGCAATCTCATATGTAAATCCAGGTCCCATTCCGATTACCGCACGAAGTCCCTTGAGCTGTTTCGTCACTTCTTCGATTTGTGGAATGAAAATCGCCCTCTGCTTTTCGATGTAGGCTTCAACTTCCGCACGCTTTCCGATTGCATCACCTATGCCACGGAGCCATGTTTCAAATCCCGTAACACCAGAGTGGTTGATCGTACGCACATAGGGCACGCCATATTTTTCTTCAAGTGCATTGCCAAGATATGTACCGAGGGTTCCACATATACAGACAGTAGCAAGTGCCTCGCTCAAATGGCTCAATTCTTCTATTGTGGAATTGCAGTAAAGGAATTGAGGTTCTGCATCAAACACTTCGTTGAATATCTTTGTAATCTGAGGACGGGCGCTTTCGTAAAAGTTCTTTATGTTGATTGTGCGCCTCTTTTGTTTTGGCGGCTGAACTATTCCCTGCAGGACCGCGTGGTCGGAAATGTCAAAACCGCTTGCCCAGATTCGTGACTTGAATCCTTCGCAGTGAACGGGAATTACGGGTATGGGGAGTTCCGCATTCAAATCACTTGCAACACCGTCTACGTCTTCTCCAGTAACACCAGAAACACAGCTTGTGGAAACAAAGATTGCATCCGGCTTGTAGGCTTCGTAAGTGTGGAGGATGATTTTCCTCAAATCATTTGTTGCCCCGAAAACCGTGTCCTTTTCGTTCAAGTCCGTGCAGACAAAAACTGAGTTGGTGGTCTTGTTCACTCTGGCCGCAATCTGTCCGAATTTTACAGCATCGTTGCTTGCCATTGCAGTACATCCGGCCGGTGCATGATAAACAACGGCAACATTTCTGATGGCGGCAAGGGCATTAAGGGCACATCCGGAAAGACATGAACTTGACTGGCTGAAACACCTTTCCCTGTTGCGGAGGGTTCCGTCTTCTGATTTGTTGACCAGCGTCTTTAGGTCACCGACAAAGCCCGTAATCGAACCAAGGCGGTTTTCACGTATTGCTATATTTGCATTGCTAAAATTAAATGGCATGTTTGTCCTCCTTTCCTACAGCTTGAGTTTGCTCATTGCGGCGGTGTAAATCTGTTCCAGCAAATGGAGTCCGCCGGAATATCCTGCTATGTGGTCGTTAATCACAAGTTTTTCGAGCATTGGATAGCTTATGTTTACATAGTGTGCGCCAAGTTCAAGTGAAAGCTTCTTTTCCCAGTTTGAACCTATGATGAGCGGTGTTCCTGCAAAATCAGCAGCCTTTATCTGTTCGTGTATGTCGTGTCCGTCCGTGGTAAACTGAACTTCGGCTTTGATTCCGTAATTCAATTCTTTAAGTTCATCCGAGATTTTCTGCTGGAATGACTTTGGTGCGTCATCTGTGATGAAAACTTTTTCCGGGAACAGGCCCATGTCGTTTACAAGGAATTTTGTCACGGCAATCGTGTATTCGCTGTCACTTACAACGGTAAAGCGCTTTCCAAGAATTCTTGTTTCCAGAAGCGTGTCGGCAAAGCGTTCAATGTAATAGTAGAACTCTGCCTCTTTCTCTGTTATGACACGTTCAACCAGTTCCTTGTCCGCACCTGTGAATTCCTGTACCGCACGAAGGAACTTTGTTGTTTCCGTAGCACCAATCGGAAGCACGGGATACTGGAGCAGCTTGATTCCAAAACGGCGTTCAAGATACTTTGCACTGTCAAGGCCTGCCCATGGTGAAACCAGAATCGTAAACTCCGCGTTGGGAATCTTCTTGAGGTTTTCAAGGCCACGTCCAAAACCAAAAATCGTATTCGGCTTTAGTCCAATCGCAGAAATAAGGCTTTCGATTTCACGCAGGTTTCCGAGCCAGTACGGGTCCTGCTGCGGTGGAGCGACAAAGAGGTTTACAAGGCCCTTTTCCGTCTGGGGTTCAGCATCAGCAAGATACTGTTCAAAAATCGACTTTAAAATCCAGTCATGGCCTACGTAATTGTTTCCCTTGAATCCCGGAGTCTTTGCCCAGATTACAGGTTTTTCCGCATCGGCAAAATTACCCGCAACTTCCTCAATGTCGTCACCGATGATTTCACCTGTACAGCCGGACAGAACCACAAACAGGTCTGCGTCGATAACCTTAAGGGCATTTTCTATAGTTGAACGGAGCTTTGCACTTCCTCCAAAAACAACTTCCTTTTCACTGATAGACGTACACGGGAAAATGTTGGGACTGTAACGTCCTGATGTTCCATTGTTGTCATTTAATTTTGCCGCACATCCCGGTCCGGAATGCAAAATCGGAATTGCACCGGTAATTGCCTGAACGGTCTGCATTGCCGCAAGCGCACACTTATAACGCGGTTGGTCCAGAATCTTTGCCATAATTGCTCCCTAATAATTTAATATAAAACCTATTGACTTAGTAGGCATATATTCTTATACTATAAATAACCTAGCAAGTCAATAGGTATTTATAAATTTTTTTTTTCAAGGAGTTCTTATGACATACAATTTTGACACTGTCATTGACCGGCATGGAACCAACGCCATAAAAACCGACCTTGCCGTAATACGCGGGAAACCTGCCGACGTACTTTCGCTTTGGGTTGCAGACATGGACTTTCCCACTTCTCCTGCAATCCTGGAAGCCATTCACAAAAAAACCGATCATGGTGTTTTTGGATATTCATGCATAGATGACTCATTTTTCAATTCCCTGAAAAACTGGATGCAAACCGAGCATGATTTTTCTCCAGAGCGCAATGAACTTGTTACTACCCCGGGGGTTGTTTTTGGAATATCATGTGCAATCAGGGCTTTTACAAAAGAAAACGAATCGGTGTTGATTCAGACTCCGGTTTATTATCCATTTAAGAACATGATTGAACTGAACAACCGTCATCTGGTAACTTCTTCACTATACGAAAAGGACGGAAAGTATTACATCGATTTTGAAGATTTTGAAAGGAAAATCGCGGACAACAACGTAAAGCTTTTTATCCTATGCAGCCCGCATAATCCTGTTGGACGTGTATGGACAAAAGATGAACTTTTACAGATTCTTGAAATATGTCTCCGTCATAAAGTGATAGTCTTTTCCGATGAAATACACAATGACTTTGTTTACGAACCGAACAAACATACAGTTTTTTCAACCCTATCCAAGGAAGCCGCAGAGAATTCAATTGTCTCCATGTCCGTAAGCAAAACCTTTAATCTTGCGGGACTACAGTTCTCCACGAATTTCATAAAGAATCCTGTGCTAAGGAAACTTTTCAAGATAGAAAAAGACAAGACCGGTTACGACGAACCAAGCCTTATCGGTATGACAGCCGCACATGCCGCCTATGACAATGGCAAACCATGGCTTGATGACCTGCAAGCATACCTTAAGGACAATATTGAATTCCTACGCTCATTCCTAAAACAAAAGCTCCCCAAGGTTAGGTTGATTGAACCTGAGGGCACCTTCCTTCTATGGCTTGATTTTTCCGGCATGGGATTTTCTGATTCTGAAATCGACGACATCATCGTAAACAGGGCAAAAGTGTGGCTCGACCGTGGAACAATGTTCGGACCTGAAGGAGAATATTACCAGAGAATAAATGTTGCAACTCCTCGCTCAATTTTGGAGGAAGCACTTAATAGAATTACAAAAGCGTTTCAGGAGGTAAAATAAAATGTACAAGATTTCAACACGCGGACAATATGCACTTTTGATCATGGAAGACCTTGCATTGGGAGAACCCGACAAGTACATTCCATTAAAAATTCTTTCCCACCGCAGAAATCTTTCGGTAAAGTATTTAGAGCAGATTTTGATTCACCTTAGCAAAGCCCACCTTGTAAACGGATCAAGGGGAATAAACGGAGGCTACAAGCTTACAAGGCAACCACAAGATTATACAATCGGTGAAATACTTCGCGTCATGGAGGGAAAACTCTGCCCCCTGGGAGATTTTGAGAACAACACCGTAATCTCCGAAGGCAGCCGTGAATTCTGGAAAAACTTTGAGTCCACGATAAATGATTACGTAGATTCCATCCATTTGAATGAACTTGCCCAAAAAAACAAAGAGTTCATAGGATATGAATATTCAATTTAATTGGAATGATTAGGATCTCCTGCTAAAGATTCCTTATCTCTTTTCTGTAGACTATGCGCATTCCGATTGCACTGGTTATCAGCGAGGCACCTTCTGCAATGATGAATGCCCACCAGATGTTGTTTACATCCCCTGTAAGGGAAAGGAGGTATGCAGCAGGAAGCAATACGATAATCTGACGCACAAACGAAACGATCATGCTCATAAGGCCTTTTCCAAGAGCCTGGAACACGGAAATCAAAGTGATACAGACAGCGGCTATCGGGAAATGAAGTGCAATACGACGGAGGGCTGGAATACCGATGGCATACATCTCGTCTGTGGCATTGAACCATGAAAGCAACTGACGGGGCAAGATCTCAAACGCAAGAAGTCCCACAAGCATGATTCCAACCGCCGCAATGGCACACAGCTTGATTGCCTTTGTAATTCTGTCTTTTTTCTTTGCACCATAATTGTATGCAACAATCGGAACAATACCGTTGTTCAAACCGAATACAGGCATAAAGATAAAGCTCTGTAACTTGAAGTATACTCCATAAACTGCAATCGCAGTAGTAGAGAATGTTCCCAAAATCAAATTGATCAGATAGGTCAGGACTGAACCGATGGAACCAAGCAAAATTGATGGAGCTCCAACCTTATAGATATTTCCAATGACATGAATGCTCGGCCTGAAACCTTTGAGCTTGAATTTTATTTCCTTATTCTTAAGGATATTCAAAGTCAGCGAGATACCGAATCCGACAATCTGCCCCATAACTGTAGCCAATGCCGCCCCCTTAATGCCGAGTTCCGGGAAAATCCAAATGCCAAAAATCAAAAGGGGATCAAAAATGATGTTAGTAATGGCTCCCGCAAGCTGAGAGATCATGGAAAGAACCGTTCGACCGGTAGACTGCAAAAGACGTTCAAAAAGAATTGCACCGTACAATCCGACACAGACAATCATACATATAGAAAGATAGTCAACGCCATATTTAATGATTTCCTGATTATCGGTTTGTGACTCAAAATAAATCCGTGGAATAAAAATGCCAAGAATAATAAAAACAATGCAGGTAATGAAATAGAGGAAAATACCGTTCATGGCAGAGTCGCTGACACCCCTTTCATCCTTTTGACCTAGCCTCATGGAAAGAAGGGCATTTATACCTACGCCGGTACCAACCGCTGTTGAAATCATAAGGTTTTGAATGGGGAATGCAAGGGAAACCGCAGTAAGGGCATTCTCTGAAATTTTTGCAACGAATATACTGTCAACAATATTATAAAGTGCCTGAACAAGCATCGAGATCATCATTGGAAGTGAAATGTTTATCAAAAGCTTGCCGAGTGGCATTGTTCCCATTTTGTTTTCTGTCTGAATTGATTTAGTCTGTGTTTCTTCCATATATCACACTATTAAACTGAATAAATAAATAAATTTCAAGATAGGGCGATAAAAAAGTTTGAACGTCAAGCGCAGAGAAAATCGATATTGTTACCCGAAGATTCTAACCACACACACTAGCCGCATATGCTCTGTGCATACTTAACGCTTTCCATGGCATCCTTGGTGTAGGCATCGGCGTGGATTTTGTCGGCATATTCCTGATTCAACACGGCACCACCCACAAACACCTTGCACCAGGGGGCATCCTTGTGTATCAGCTTTATCGTCTCTTCCATCGCGCCTACTGTCGTTGTCATTAATGCTGAAAGTCCTGCAAGAGGGGCATGTTCCTTTATGACTGCATCAAGAATTGTTTCCGGCGGAACATCCTTTCCCAAATCGATTACGCGGAACGAATAGTTTTCCAACAAGACCTTGACGATGTTCTTTCCTATGTCGTGAATGTCTCCCTTGACTGTTGCAATTACAATCGGGCCCTTCTTTTCTCCGGCAACACCCTTCTTTTCCAGTTCGGCCTTTATCACTGCAAACGCTTCTTTTGCCGCATCTGCCGCCATCAACAGCTGAGGAAGATATGCCTTTTTGTTTTCAAAGTCTTTACCGATTATGTCCAGCGCAGGAATGATTTTTGTATTGATTACGTCCATTGCGCTCATTGGCTCTGAACCGTCACCGCCCGTAAGCAAGCTGAGTGTCTCTGTCTTTGCGTTTTCCTTGAGTCCCTTTACGATTGCCTTTGTAAGAGGATGAAGTGAATCATCTGTTCTTGACGCAGCATTTTTGTTTTGCCCTCCTGAACCTGATGCCGGGACATTTACTGCCACAGTTGATTCGTACTTTCCTGCAAAATCGATGTAGCCCAGGCACTGTGCATCCAGACCAGAAAGTGTTTTAAAGCATGTCCATGCCTTCATCATTTCTGTTGCATTGGGATTCATGATTGCAGCACTAAGACCGTTCTGCATCGCCATCGTAAAGAAAATCGAAGTGATGTGTTCGCGTAACGGAAGTCCAAACGAAACATTTGAAATGCCAAGCGAAGTAAGCCCGTTCTTTTTTTCATGAACATATTTCACAGTTGCAAGGGTTGCCACACCGGCCTGATCATCGGCACTGACAGTCATCGCAAGGGGATCTATGATTATGTCTTCCTTACTGATTCCGTATTTGGCCGCTTCAGAATAGAGCCTTTCTACAATTTGAATTCTTCCTTCCGCTGTTTCCGGGATTCCGTTTTCATCAAGTGCAAGGGCAACAACCATTCCGCCATATTTTTTCACAAGAGGGAACACTTGCTTCATCACTTCCTGCTTTCCGTTTACAGAATTGATGAGCGGTTTTCCGTTATAAATCCTCAGGGCCTTTTCCATTGTAACAGGATCAGAAGTATCTATCTGCAGCGGCAAGTCCGTTACCGCCTGAAGTTCCTTTATGACCGCCTGCATCATCTTGCATTCATCAATTTCTGGAAGTCCCACATTTACATCAAGAACCTGAGCGCCCTTTTCTTCCTGAGTCAAACCCTCGTTCAAAATGTATGCCATGTCGTTGTCGGTCAGGGCCTGCTTGAGCTTCTTTTTTCCCGTAGGATTGATTCGTTCACCGATGAGTACAGGAGGATTTTTACCGCCGAATTCAACAAGTCTTGTTCCAGATGTAATCACAGATTTCTTTGGGGCATTCGGTTTGTTGAATGAATCTAATGCACCAACTTTCTGAACCAGCTGTTTTATGAACGTGGGATTTGTTCCGCAGCAACCTCCCGCAATCATTGCACCCTGCCTGCAGAATTCACTTACGATGTCAGAGAATTCTTCCGCACCAACATCGTAAACCGTATGTCCATTTTCACTTTTTGGCAGTCCCGCATTCGGCTTTACCAGAACAGGAAGTGTCGTTGATTCAAGAAGTCGTGCAACTATCGGCTTCATCTGTTCAGGTCCAAGGCTACAGTTAAGTCCAAGTGCCGAAACCCCAAGACTTTCCAGAACCGCCGCACATATCTCCGGGGAACTTCCGGTCAGCGTTTTCTGTCCCTCGTCGTAAACCATGGATGCCACAATCGGAATGTCTTTTCCTGCCGCTTCCATCGCTTCTTTTGCCGCAATAACCGCCGCCTTTGCCTCATACAGATCGTTCATTGTTTCTATGAGGATCAAATCGGGGTTGTTTTTTATTCCTGCCTCAAATGTTTGCTTGAACAGGGTGACGCAATCTTCAAACTCAAGGTCGCCGAGTGGCTTTAAAAGTTTTCCGCATGAACCGATGTCAAATGCTATGAAACGGGGCACACTTTCGGTTCCATCTTCCTTTTCCTTTTGAATTATCATTGAACGCGCTTTTTCCGCATTCTTAAACGCCGCATCTATGACCTGCCCAACGCTGTATTTCCCGTCCTGTCCTGTGAATTTTGTAACAAATGCACCAAAGGTATTCGTGTTGATTATGTTTGAACCCGCAAGATAATATCCGTATCCAAGCTGAACGATTTTCTCCGGCTGTTCGACATTCCAGTTTTCAGGAAGCTCGCCGGGCAACAATCCCTGTGCCTGCAGAACGGAGCCTGTTCCACCGTCAAAAAACAAGACCTGATTTCCCAAACATTCTCGAAAAGTTTTCATATTAATCCATCCTCATTCATTTTCGTTTTTATAAACACCTACAAACGCCGTCACAGATTTTTCAGGAGACATTATCAGCGTATCATTCAGTGTCAGCGCAAGATTCTTCTGGCATTCCAAAAGTTCAAAAAAAGTTTTCTGCACCTCAAGCCCCACATCACCAAACCCCGGACTGTAACGTGGCTTTAAAAGATTTCCCTGGGCTTTTTCTTCTTCAAGCAAATAACCCATGAACATGTCGCAGTATTTTTCTATGAACATTGCACCAGCAGCCTGCATCATCACAGCCTTTGCGGGGTTTATCTTTGACTCTCTCTGAATTGCCTTATCAACACCAGGTCCCAGAGTCGCCGCAAACAGATATACAGAATGGCAGCCTTTAAGATTGAGCGTAAGGTGATGGCTTTGGAGGCTCTTTCCTGCAAAACTGATTGTGTCATCCTCAGTAAGCTCCAACTGAAATCTGGAATACACCGACCGGCAGTTCATTTTTTCAGATACCAGTTCCACCGCACTTTGTGCAAGTTCCTTCATCTGCACATCATCGACATCATTCAACTTATGGCGTGCAAACCCTGCATACCTGTACAATTCCGAGTAGTCTGGTTCAATTTGCCCTGAATTCAACCTGTATTGAAAAATCATTATTCCTTCCATAGAAGAATATAATCCATTCATTCATTTATTGCAATAAATAAAAAATTCTACTATAGTATTTAATTATGAAAGCACTTAGAAAGATTTTTTCACTATTCATCATCTTAACCCTGGTTTGTGGCTTTTCTTTTGCAGCCGACAAGAAGAATTCTAAGAACACAAAGTCTGAAGTTCGGATTGTAACGCTTGGACCTGCCGCAACGGAAATTGTTTTTGCCATTGGTGCACAGGATCAGCTTGTTGCAAGAACTGATTTGTGCGATTATCCTGCTGATGTTTCAAAATATCCGTCTGTTGGTGGATTTGCCGGAAACACGATCAGCCTTGAGGCAATCATTTCCTACGAGCCGACACTGGTTTATCTTTTTGCAGGAATGCATGATTACCTTGTTCAGCCGCTCAAGGACGCAGGCATTGAAGTTTATGTCTCAAACGCAGTTTCAATTGATGCCGTGAAAAAGGAAGTCCTGGACATAGGAAAACTCACAGGCCACACAAAAGAAGCACAGAAGGTCGTAAAGACAATGAATGCAACTCTTGCCCGTACGGAAAAATACATCAAGTCAAAGAGCAAGGGAAAGACCGCTCCAAAGGTTTACTGGGAAGTCTGGAATAACCCCATGATGAGCGCAGGGAAAAATTCTTTCATGAACGACATCATTCAGAAAGCCGGCGGCAACAATATTTTTGGTAATTTGAACGAAGCATATCCAATGGTAAGCGAAGAAGCCGTTCTCCTTGCAGACCCGGATTACATTTTCTATTCTGGTGACGGAATGGGCGGTGGAAAGCCTAGCGAAATATTTGAACCAAAGGGTGGCGTTCATTACATGGGTGATGACGACAGGTTTGTACGCTCAACTCCACGCTGTGTTGATGCCGTAGAAAAACTTGCAAAAATCCTCTGGCCGTAAAATTCAAACATGAAACAAAAACGTGCAGGGTGCATATCAGTCATCTGGAAGATTCTCCCCATTGTGGCCTTGATTCTTACCGGACTGATTGCGCTTTGCATCGGCACTAAATTCATTTCACCACTGTCGGTGATTTTCCGAACTTGTTCCAAAACTGAACTTACAATCATTACAAGAATCAGGCTTCCTCGAATCCTTATCAGCATAATGTGCGGTGCACTCCTTGGTGGAACCGGCGCTGTGTTTCAGGGGTTTTTCCGCAACCCTCTTGCAGACCCTGGAATCATGGGTGTGTGTTCCGGTGCTACATTTGGGGCAGTGCTTTCTGGATTGATTCCGTTTGCAGCCATTCCATTCTTAAGTCCTGCAACCCTGTTTTCTTTTGCGGGGGCATTGCTTTCAGCATTTTGTGTTTTTCTTTTTTCCAAATTCTTCCGCGGAAACTCTAGCGTCACCCTGCTTTTGTCAGGAACCGCAATCGGAACTTTTTTTTCTGCCATCGCATCAATAATTCTTCTTACCCATGAAAGTGACCTGCATTCATTTTACGTGTGGACGACAGGAAGCTTTAATGCAAAGGGCTGGAAGGAATTTTCCGTCTTTATAATTCCGTCAGTTATTTCCCTTGTCCTTCTTGAATTTTCCGCACGCCACCTTGATGTTCTTGTATGTGGGGAAGATTCAGCCAGGACATTCGGGCTCAACTATAAATTCTTAAGGAACTACACTTTGATTTCGGGTTCCCTTGCCGCAAGCTGTGCAGTATGTTCAGGAGGAATCATTTCTTTTGTTGGATTGATTGCACCCCACATTGCACGAAAGATTTACGGTCCCATGCACAGGACCCTGATATTCCAGAGCATGGTTTACGGTGGCCTTCTTATGCTTACCGCAGACACCCTTGCCCGAACTGTTGTTGCCCCGTCAGAGCTACCGGTTGGAATCATCACATCACTGGTTGGAGTTCCATGCTTTATGGTTGTCCTTGTCAAAATGAGCGGAACAAAAGGAAGTGCAAAATGATAGAAGTAAAAAACCTTTGCGCTTCATACAACGGAACAGCTGTTTTTGAAAACCTTTCCTTTACCTTACAAGACAAAAGCTTTACTGCCCTGTGCGGAAAAAACGGTTCCGGGAAAAGTACATTGCTTTCCTTGATTGCAGGAATCATCCCCGATGGCCTTAAACATTCAGGGGGAATTCTATTGGATGGGAAAGACGTCTTTAAGATGAAGAGGGAAGAAGCGGCACAAAAGATTTCGTTCCTACTGCAAAGTGAAAACCCCGCATGGAATTTTTCTGTACGCCAGTTTGTTGAAACAGGCCTCTATGCATTTGGAAGAATGAGCCAGTCTGAATGTGATGCCGCAGTAAACGAAGCCCTGGGAAAAACAGGAATACCAGACTTTGCCGATAAAAAAATCATGAACCTTTCCGGTGGGGAATTTCAAAAATGCCGTCTTGCCCGATGCTTTGTACAAAAGACAAAAACCATTCTTTTTGATGAACCCGCAGAAAAACTGGACCTTCCGTTTCAGCTCAAATTTCTTGAACAAATCAGCATGCTTGAAAAAACAATCATCTTTTCCATCCACGACCTGAATACCGCATCCTTTTTTGCCACAGATTTTCTTTTACTTTCAAACGGTAAGCTGATTCAAGCAGACAGGGATACAATCTTTAACCAGGAACTCCTTTCCACCGCATTTAACACCAAGTCCACAGTGTTTGAGCACCCCGTCAAAAAAGTCCCCCAGGTTTTGTTTTTGTAAAAAGGCAGGCTTACAGTATAATCGCTCCGGCTAGAACGAGGCCTCCGATCAGGATGAAGACAAAGTCGCGGAGGTGCATCTTGTAAGATTTGGTGCAGCATGCCCTTGTGCGAAGATAAAAGCCACGCAATTCGGCGGCGGTTGCAGTTGATTCAATTTTGCGTACGGAAGAAATCAGCAGCGGGAAACACAACGGCAGAATCATGCCCACTTTCTTGAACGGATTCTTTATTTCAAAATCAACACCCCTGGCCTGCTGGGATTCGATGATTCCGCTCATCTCCACAGAAAAAACAGGAATAAAACGTATTGCACTTGTAAAGGTAAACGCAAACTTATACGGAATGTGAAGGTACTTTACCATCGCATTTGAAAGGTCGTTCAGGTTTGTGACGGAAATCAAGATTGAAAGAGGCAGTGTTGCTCCAATCAACCTGAGAACAAGAAGAAGTCCATTTTGAACCGCTATGTCTGTGATTGCAAAACTTCCTATCTTGAACAGAGGCTCACCTTTTCTTATGACGAGCAGCTGAAGGATGAACAGAAAGATTGACATTTTGACCAGTCCCTTGAGGATGCCGAGGGTCCTGAGCAAAAGACCGTTTCCATGACGGCCGGAATTTCCTGCCACTGCAAGAAGAATGTTAAAGACAAGTATGCCAATCAGGTAAAAGAAATTGGATGAGCAGAATGAAGCGGCACAAATCAAAATTGAAACAAGGATTTTTACAAGCGGATGCATCTTATGGAGTATGGACTCGCCGGGCAGATAATCTAAGAAACCTTTCATCTTACTTCACCTCTTTAATTCTATTTATCATTTCATCTGCAGTAAACACATCGTTGAATGCATTTCCCAAAAGCATTGACACCTGTGCAATTTGTGGAGGAAGAAGGCGTGCCCTTTCCAACAGAGGCCTGTCGCCAAGTACGGTTCGGGTTTCATCTTCCGCAAGTATTTCTCCGCGGTTCATCACGATGATTGTCTTTGCAAAGTCAAGGACAACTTCCATATCGTGGCATACCATGATTACCGTTGTTCCCTTATTGTTCAGCTCTGCAATCTTTCCCATCACTTCCATGCACTCACGGTAATCAAGTCCGGTGGTCGGTTCATCAAGAATCAAAATCTCCGGGTTGAGTGCGATAAGGCATGCAAGGCACAGTCTCTGGCGCTGGCCACGGCTCATGTTGAACGGCTCGCTGTCACCGTCAAAGCCAAATTCGTTGAGCGTATCCGTTACACGCTTTTCTATCTCGTCCTGTGGAATGCCGTTGTTCTTTAGGCTGAATGCAATTTCTTCGCGGACTGTTGCACAGCAGATCTGGCGGTCCGGGTTTTGGAAAAGGAATCCTATGTGTTTTGCAAGCGAGCTTACCTTGCGTTTCTTTGTGCTTTCACCCAGGACAAGTACGTCACCGCTGGAAGGTTTTAGAAGACCGTTGCACAGTTTTGAGAATGTGGATTTTCCCGCACCGTTTGAACCGATTATCGAAATGAAGTCGCCCTTTTTCACCTTTACGTTAAGGTTATGGACATTTGCTGTTTCATTGTAAGAGAATGCGACATTCTGAAATTCAAGAACGGCATTGTCATCAGGGGCAGAATTACCGGTCAGGCTTGAGAATGACATGTCTGTGCCTTTGTTTTTATCGGACTTTCGTGTAGCCGTGTAAGCCACCTGATTGCCCTTTGTTGAATCAATCTTTGCGGCTTTCTTTATGAAATCTGCGGCTTCTTCTGCATTCAGGCAGATGCTGTCTTCGCTCTTCATGTTTTTTGGAACGAGGTTTTCTTCAACCATCTTTGCCGTAAGAGTTAAAACACGCGGACAATTTATGCCTGCTTCTTCCATTTCTTTTTTATGGGTCAGCGTACTCCTGATTTCGCCATAGTGGACGCATGTTCCTTTTTCAAGAACAATCAGTTTTTTTACAAACTCACACAGGAGCATGATTTTCTGTTCGGCAACAACAATCGTAATGCCCTTTTCTTCGTTGAGTTTTTTCAACAGCGTGAATATCTGAACTGAAGATGCAGGGTCAAGCTCGCCTGTGGGTTCATCAAGAACTAGAACATCTGGTTCAAGGGCAAGAATCGCCGCAATAACAAGCTTTTGTTTTTGTCCGCCGCTCAGGGAAGATATTTCCTTGTGACGGAGCTCTGTTATGCCCAGAGTCTCAAGCGAATCTACAATCCTTTTTTCAATCTGATCAGCTGGAATGCCAAAGTTTTCCAGACCAAACAGGATTTCATCTTCTACAAAATAGCCTGTAATCTGGCTTTCGATATCCTGAAACACAGAACCGACTTTCAGGGCAAGTTTTCCCGCATCAATATCAAAAGTATCGGTACCGTCAACCTTTACGCTGCCGTAAAAATCTCCCTCGTAATGGTGTGGAATAAGGCCGTTCAAGCAGTTGCATAAGCTTGTCTTTCCAGCTCCTGATTCTCCGATGATTCCTACAAATCCGCCTTTTTCTATTGTAAGCGAAATTTTCTCCAGTGCATTCTTTTTTGAACCGGAATATCTGAATGTCAGTTCCTGTATTTCTATCATGATTATTCTTCCACTATCTTTTTCTTCATTGCCTTCATCAACGGAACATAAAGTGCCGCTACGATGATTGCGTTGAGTGTTGCAGTTCCAAGTACGATCGGTACATAAGCCGCCATCGCAGAAGGATCAGACTTGATGAACACAAAGAGGAGGACAGTATAAAGTCCGCCGGAAATAACCGTACTGATGAATGTTGCCACAGCCGCAAGAACGATTTTTCCCGCCTTTGTTTTTGCCGGAATGTAAATCAAAAGTCCCATTGCAAGTGCACCCGCCGCTTCTGAAGCGAAGTTCAGGTATGGAGTTCCCGGGTAGAACTGGCAGATTGCTCCAGCGATAAGACCGATGATCAGGCTGTAGTAAATCTTTGGCCTGATGATTACAATTGCCATACAATACATTGCGATGATGAAATTCGGCTTCATTCCAAACAGGTTGATGTATGTACCGACAAAAAACTTAAGTACAGCACCGGCTGCAAGAAGTACTGCCGTCAAAAGCAGGTCCTGAAGGCTGATGCCCTTTTTCTCTGATTGTTTCAATTCTCTCTTTTCCATTTTGGTTTCCCCTAACAAGTTATTTTGTTCTTCATGAAGGCAACAGGAAGCATTACCGCCTCTTGTTACTATAAGTAGTAACATATTTTAATGTTCTTGTCAATAGAAACAATAAAAATATTTTAAAAATTTTTCTTTTGATTAAACAAGCAGGCAATCTTGTGTTATAATATTAGTAAATAACTGTTTTTATTTAAAAAACTCAAAGAAACTGAAAATTAAATGAGGTTTTGATGAAAAAAAATAAGCTCAGGAAAATTTTTACGGCACTTTTTGCCATTATTGGCATTCTGCTGATGATTCTTGTAATATGCACAGTCAGATTAAAGATTAAGACCAAAGCAATTTCGAATGACTATACCGGCATTTATCAGGATGAAAAATATTCAACACCGGTTTTCATAGACGGCATTCAGGTTATAACGCAGGACGTTTCATGCGGTTATGCTGTCATAGAAATGATTTCAACATGGAGCGGACACAACATTACCGAAGAAAGCTTGTATTCAGAATACGGCAAGGTCGTAACATCAACAGGAAAAGCATTTTGCAGCGAGATGAACAAGCAGTTCCCCGAATACAAGACGACAATGCGCAAGTATTTGAAAAACACGGAATTACTCGACATCGTTTACAAAAGCCTTGAAAAAGGTAAACCCGTACCATTTGAATGGGCCGCCCAATTCGAGGATGAATGGACCCTGCACTATTCGCTGATCACCGGAATGGATGTACCCGCCAATAAAATGTACATCGCAAATCCCTATGGTTATAAGGAGGAAATTTCAATTGAAGAATTCCTTTCCCGCACAAGCTATGAATCATACGACCCAATGCCCCTATTCCTAAAGCTGGGTTTTGTAACCGGCATTTTTGAAAAGAACACCGTCTTCATCATGGAATAGTCCCGGCATGAGTA
Source organism: Treponema sp. (assembly GCA_016281495.1). Lineage (GTDB taxonomy): Bacteria > Spirochaetota > Spirochaetia > Treponematales > Treponemataceae > Treponema_D. The sequence goes on from JAEEIU010000003.1 coordinate 54,295, forward strand.
GTATTTAGGGCTTTATTGGTCAACTGTTTTTTCTTCCACAACAAAAGTCATACCACTAAGGAAGCTGAATCAACGGAGGATGGCACAAAAGAAAACACTGACCTTTATTCATCCATGACGGGAGCCGTAAAGCTTCTTTATGGAACTTTAAAATGCGCGCTTTGGCTTGTGCTTGTTAACCTTGCCGGGGGAACCCTTATCTCACATTTCAGGATGGGACTAACATGGCCTGTGTCCATCGAAGCAGGGGCCTTTTCGTCATTCAAAAACGTTTTGTTCATCATTCTTCCAATTCCCACGGCATTTCTGGTCATAAAGATTTGGATGGACAAGACGACTAAGCCATCAACATAATTTTTTTTAATCAAAATTTTTTTAAACATATCATATTATGATAGAATCGTGTTGTATATTCTAGGTGAATGATAAAGAGAACAAATGTAGGATTACAGAACTGAAGCTGCAAAAGGAGGACAACATGGCTATTGGAAAATCTTCATTACACAGACCAAGACGGGGCAGAAGGAATTCATGCACCATAATGGCAGAGACGAAGACAGAGGCATATTCTTACTGCTACTATTATTACAACATTTTTGAAAAGGTCTCTAACATCAAACTCATTGATGATTACGATGACCTTGCATACAGTTTTGTAAATCTTTGTGATCAGCTTGAAAAAACGGACCGCCTGAAATCATTGCTGACAAATGAAATCAGCAAACTTGAAAAGGACAATCTTCTTGTTCGCTACAAGGAACATCTTTCCGAGGAAATACGTTTTGGTGAATCAGACCTTTTGTTTCAGTATGAGCAGGACAAGCGTGTTGAACGGAAAATTGATGACGAACAAATGTCCGAAAACGTGATTAATCTTTTCAGGATTCTTTATGTCACCAAGGAACCTATTTTCTCCACGATTATCAACACCGTAATTTTTGATGACTCCGATTCGCTTGAATTAAAATCAAAGCTTACCCTTAATAAGAAAACAAGGAATATGGTCAACGACATTTCCAAGACCAGGTTCCTTATGGAACAGGTTGGCCTTTCAGAAGATGAGGCACGCTACATTCTGTTAAAGAGCCGTTTTGATGGTCAACGAATTATAAATAACCTTCTTGATGAAGAGTTTGAAAACAAAAAGGATGCGGACAAGTGCATTGCGAACATCATCGGCATTTCATACAACGAATACCGGCAGATGCTCCGTGCTGACCAAAAGCTCAAGTCATTCGGTTTTGTGGACAAGGATGGAGATTATGACAGTGATCTGGACAGCTGCATTATCGAGCAGTCCATTGACCCGTATTTTTCGGATTTGCTCAAGCCTCTTGATTGCAGCGGGGCATATTCACTTGATTCGTTCTCCGTGAAAAAAGAATCCGTTGACATTACCCTTGACCTGCTTAAAGGCAAGAATCCTGTTTCAATCCTCTTTTATGGAAAACCTGGAGCAGGCAAAACTGAACTTGCTAAATCAATTTGTAAGGAAATTGGAAAAACTTATTGCATCCTATGAAGCAGAACTGAGGCAAAAGAAAATGGAGATGAAGAAACTTTTCAAGCATGGAAAAATTTCGGAAAAAGAATACAAGTCTGTCATTGAACAGCTGAGGGAGATGGAACTTAAAATCCACAGGACAAAATTTGATTTCTACAGGCAGCTTGAAGAAGAATACGAAATAGACCTAGAGGGCATAAAACATTTGCTTTTGGGGGAATGAATCTCTTGCGACATAAAAGCACCATCTGTCCCTGTCTGGAACCGGCATGCGTTCATTTGTTTCCGGGTTCACGCAGAAATCATTTCCTGTTTTGTATTCAAGGTCAAGGAAACACTGCTCAAGGTTAAACCTTATGTTCTGTTCGCCGCCTAATTTCCTGCGTTCACATTCCGTCACGGCCTGTGAGCCTGTATCCGTTTTAGGGCATCATCATGAAAATGGGTCGCCTTTTAAGCGACATGTTATTGCTGGGAGTCGCTGCAATGAACAGTCATTTTATTGCCTTTTGACGTAGTATTATTTCAAAAAATCATTTTCTATATTTGAATGTCACGAATTTGTTGTCTTCAATTGCATAGACTTTCTTTTTGTCCGGACTGTAACAAAGCTTTGAAATGCGGGTAACATTGTGTCTGAACAAATCGTCGCTTGATAATTCCAAAACACCGCTTGCATCAATTCTCCAAAACAGTTCCGGTGGAACAACGGATATTTCCTTTTTTATTATTTTTTCTCCATCTTCTGTCATAAATTCTTTTTCTGTTATTGTTCCAAGGGTTGCCGCTACAGATTTTCCTTGTATGGTTTCCGCTCCAAAATCTGAGAAGTCAAAATACCTTTCAATTTTCCCGTCTGAAGAAATAAGGTCCAGTGATGATTCCAGCAGCTCTTCTTCTGTCCAGGCTGTGATATTTCTTTTGTCAGACAAAGGCAAAAAGGATTTTTTCTGGAAATTATAGATTTTTATTCCCTCCACCGTATCCAAAATCATTCCCTTTTCGTAAATTCCACAAATATGTCCCCAGCTGAAATGCGAGACAGTTTCCACAAGTTTTTTTGTATCTTTTATTACATCCGAAAATTTGATTTTTGCATATTCAATTCCGTTTTTATAGACTGTAAAAATAATCCAGTTTTTCTTGTAATTCTGTGGTATAAGATCCGGATAGTGACATACAGTACAGTAAGTTCCACTGTCATCCAGAAACACCGTTCCATCCGTTCCATAGAATTTAGATATTTCCCAGATAGGTGAAGTCTCTTCCTCTGATTTCAGATAGCATGATGTTTTGTTATTGTCATAATCTAAATAAAGATAATATTTGCCGTTGCTTGAGGAAACTGTATATGATTTTTCAGAATTCAATAATGGTTCATCTGCAAAAACAGCGGTAACTAAAAAGGACAGGACTATCCCAAATATACTTTTTTTCATTTGATTTCTCCTACAACAGTTTTACATGAATTTAGACTTTCATAATCTATAATAAAGCATAACACAGTAATCTATATAAAACAAGACCTGCCTGAAAACCACGCGGAGCATTTTTTTATTGTCTTTTGACGTAAAATTTATTATATTTAATCTGTAAAGCCTGCTGCACAGAAGACTATATCCAGTGACTAGAGAATTTTTTTAGCATGTGCAGTTATAAGATTGCCGTGTTGAACGCGGAAAGACACGTTTATTTTTCTTTACCACAATTCAGGCCTGAAGCTGGACTGGCGCTGAACAATAATCTCTTGAGGTATGTGGTATGGAAAATGAAATTTCAATTCTGGAAGAAAACTCTATTCGTTCAAAGATTCATGTCATTCGCGGACAACAGGTAATGCTGGATAGAGATTTGGCTGTATTATACCTAGTCGAAACAAAAGTATTAAATCAGGCTGTTAAAAGAAATATTGTGCGTTTCCCCGAAAACTTTATGTTTCAATTAAATGATACAGAATTTGAAAATTGGAGGTCACAATTTGTGACTTCCAATTCGGACAAAATGGGATTAAGACGTCCTCCTTATGCTTTTACGGAACAGGGAGTTGCTATGTTAAGTGCCGTATTAAAAAGCGACACCGCCGTAAGGGTAAGTATTCAGATAATGAATGCATTTGTTTCAATGCGCCATTTCTTACAGAATAATGCTGAAATTTTTGTTGAACTAAATGCTATGAGACAACATCAGGTAGATACCGATGTGCATTTGAAAGAAACTGATAATAAGATAGATAAACTTTTCACGTTGATGGACAAATATAATGTAAAAGAAACACAAGGCATCTTTTTCCAGGGGCAGATTTTTGATGCCTATGCCAAGTTTGAAAGCTTCCTTTCAGCGGCAAAGAAAGATATTATCCTCATCGATAATTATGTAGATTTGTCAATCCTGCAGCGGCTTGCAAAAAAGAAGAAAGACGTTAACGTGACTATTTACACCGATCCCAAGACAAAACTGACGGCGCAGGATATTCAGACTTTCAATGCACAGTATCCTACACTTACAGTGAATCATACGACAAAAACTCACGACAGATTTTTAATCATCGATAACACAACAATCTATCACATCGGCGCATCATTAAAAGACTTGGGGAAGAGGTGTTTTGGCTTTAGTATACTGGATTCAAGCTTTATTCCGATGATTTTGAAGATTATATAAAAAAAACGCCAGCCCCGACTCAATCGTAGAACTGGCTTTTTTGTAAAGATCCCCGGGTCTAGCCCGAGGATGACATCGTTTGACAAGCCCGACAGTGTCATCGTTTGTCATTCCCGCACTTGATGCGGGAATCTCTTATTTTATCAACGAATGATATTCCTGAAGGCTCTTTACTCCACCTTCACCACCATTACCGTTCTTAACAGACTCAATACCCTTTACGGCTGCTAGTGCTCCGGCCAGCGTCGTTATGTAGCTTACCTTGTACTTGAGGCAGGCCTTGCGGATTGTCTTTCTGTCCTCGGCGTAGTTGCGCTTGGCTTTTGGCGTGTTGATTACAAGGCATACTTCCTTGTTCATGATCATGTCCACAACGTCAGGACGACCTGCTCCAAGCTTGTTCACTACATCACACTTGATTCCGTTGGTGTTGAAGAAGTCTGCCGTGCCCTGGGTTGCAACCAGTGTAAAGCCCAGATCCTTCAATGTCTTTCCGATAAAGAGGACCTGATCCTTCTGACCTTCCTTGTTGCTCAAGGATATAAGGACCTTCTTGTTTTCCCATGCGGCTGGTGCGTGCGGGAGTTCTGAACCTGCGGCTTCTTGTGCCTTGTAGAATGCAAGCGGGAATGTTTCTGCGAGCCCCAGAACCTCACCTGTTGAGCGCATTTCCGGACCAAGAATCGGGTCAACACCCGGGAAGCGGCTCCATGGCAATACAGCTTCCTTTGCCCCGTAATATGGAATCTTTTTGTCTTTTAATCCGAGTGACTCAAGCGATTCACCGAGCATCATGCGTGTGGCAAGACGGGCCATCTGTGTGTCGCAGACTTTGCTAACAAGCGGAACTGTACGAGAGGCGCGGGGGTTTGCTTCGATTACGTAAACCTTTCCGTCTTCAATCGCGTACTGCATGTTCATCAAACCGCAGACATGGAGGTTTTCCGCAATCTTCTTTGTATATTCCTTGATTGTATCCAGATTGTCCTGTGGAATTGAAACCGGTGGAATTACACATGCACTGTCACCGGAGTGGATTCCCGCAAGCTCAACGTGCTCCATAACTGCAGGAATATAAACATGCGTGCTGTCTGCCAAAGCGTCGGCCTCGCATTCAAGTGCATTCTTTAAGAAGCGGTCTATCAAAAGCGGTCTGTCTGGTGTTACGCCAACTGCCTTTTCAACATATTCCTTAAGGGTTGCCTCGTCGTAGATTACTTCCATTCCACGACCACCAAGAACGAATGAAGGACGAATCATAATCGGGTATCCAATCTTATCTGCACATGCCTTGGCCTCGTTAAAGTCAATTGCCATTCCGCTTTCGGGCATAGGAATCTCAAGCTTTTCCATCATGTGGCGGAACAGGTCACGGTCTTCTGCAATGTCGATTGAATCAATTGAAGTACCCAAGATGTTCACGCCATTTTCCTGAAGCTCGCGTGCAATGTTAAGCGGGGTCTGGCCACCAAACTGAACGATTACGCCAAACGGCTTTTCCTTTTCATAAATCTGCAGGACATCCTCTGTCGTAACCGGTTCAAAGTAAAGTTTGTCGGAAGTGTCATAGTCGGTGGAAACAGTCTCCGGGTTGCAGTTTACGATGATTGTCTCATATCCCATTTCCTTGAGCTGCATTGCCGCATGACAGCAGCAGTAGTCGAACTCAATTCCCTGACCGATTCTGTTTGGACCACCGCCAAGAATCATGATCTTCTTTTTGTTGTCGCTTGCAACACTGTGGTCCGGTTCATTGTATGTTGAATAATAGTAGTTTGCATTCTTTACGCCGCTAACCGGAACCGCAAGCCATGCCTCGGTGACGCCAAGTTCCTTTCGCTTGTCACGGATGGCCTTTTCGCTGACCTTGAGGATCTTGCTGAGGTATTTGTCGCTGAATCCGTCCTTCTTTGCCTTAATCAAAAGTTCATCGGCAGGAACACGGCCCGGAGTCTTGAGCATTTCTTCTTCCAGATCAACAAGTTCCTTCATCTGTTCAAGGAAGAATTTCTTGACATAAGTGATTTCATGAAGCTTATCCAGCGGAACACCCTTGCGGATTGCCTCGTACAGCTGGAAGTATCTTTCGCTAGAGGCAGTCTTGAGCATCTCACACAACTCGTCCGCGCTCTTTCTGTTAAAGTCCTTTGCAAAACCCAGACCACTGCGGCCATTTTCAAGACAGCGGATAGCCTTCTGGAATGTTTCCTTGAACGTCTTTCCAATGGACATGACTTCACCGACAGCCTTCATGCTTGTACCGATGGAATCTTCAACCCCACGGAATTTTTCAAATGCCCAGCGTGCAAACTTAAGAACGACATAATCACCGTCAGGAGCTCCACCCGGAGTATATTTTTCAAGAGTACCGTCACGCCAGTATGGAATCTCGTCCAAAGTCATGCCGGAAGCCAGTTTTGCAGAAATCAGCGCAATAGGGAAACCTGTAGCCTTAGAAGCAAGAGCAGAAGAGCGGCTAGTACGTGGGTTGATTTCAATAATAACAACGCGTCCAGTCTTTGGATTATGCGCAAACTGAACGTTAGTACCGCCGATAACACCGATTGATTCAACAATCTTGAATGCATCCCTCTTGAGCCTCTCTTCCAGTTCCTTGTCAATCGTCAGGAATGGAGCAGAACAGAAGCTGTCTCCAGTGTGAACGCCAACCGCATCAATGTTTTCTATAAAACAGATTGCAATCATCTGGTTCTTTGCATCGCGGACAACCTCAACCTCAAGCTCTTCCCAGCCAAGGATTGATTCTTCTATAAGACACTGATGGGTCATGGACAGGTCAAGACCGTTTGTAACGATAGTGCGCAGTTCCTCAACATTGTAGCAGAAGCCGCCACCCTGACCGCCCATCGTATAAGCCGGACGAACAACCAGCGGGAATCCGATTTCCTCGGCAATCTTTTCGGCTCCCTCAACAGTATGGCAGATTCCGGAGCGGGGAGTGTCGATACCCAGGGACTTCATGGTTTCCTTAAAAATCTCACGGTCCTCACCGCGTTCAATTGCATCAAGGTTTACACCGATTACCTTTACGCCGTATTTGTCAAGGACACCAGCCTTGTTCAGTTCCATCGCCATGTTCAAGCCAGTCTGACCTCCAAGATTCGGCAAGAGGGCATCAGGACGTTCCTTTTCAATAATCTGTGAAAGACGTTCCACATTAAGCGGCTCAATATAAGTAGCATCCGCCATAACCGGGTCCGTCATAATCGTTGCCGGGTTTGAGTTAACCAGTACAATCTTGTACCCCTGTTCGCGCAAAGCCTTACAAGCCTGAGTTCCCGAATAATCAAACTCACAAGCCTGTCCAATAACAATAGGCCCCGAACCAATAATCAAAACCTTGTTAATGTCTGTTCTTTTCATCTATATACACTCCTATAAAAACCTGAAAAAAAAAGCGGAACCCTTAAACAAGAATTCCGCCGTTAAAATTCAAATAAAAATAGTATGAACTGTCTTATTTTTCAAGAGAATCAACTTTCCAGAACAAAGTACAGTTTTCATACTGAAACCACACTATATCAGAAATCCGGGTTTTGTGCTAGTCCCCTGTCTGTATACCTTCCCTTCATTTTCCTAATACCCCAATCTGCCGGTAGATTTGAAGGAATTTCAGTAGAAAATGTAGCCCTTTAGTGGTATAATTAGACATCACCCAAAAAACAGGAGTATTGTTACATGAAAACAGTTGCAGGAATTGACCTTGGTACCCAGAGTATGAAGGTTGTCATTTATGATTACGAGAAAAAGGAAATTATCGAAAAGGCAAGCTGCCCCATGGAATTGATTTCGGAGGCAGACGGTACCCGCGAACAGAAGACAGAATGGTTCGACAAGGGACTTGAAGTCTGCTTTGGAAAGCTTTCGGCAGAAAACAAGGCCACCATCGAAGCAATTGGCGTTTCCGGTCAGCAGCATGGTTTTGTTCCGCTCGACAAGGACGGAAAGGCTTTGTACAACATCAAGCTTTGGTGCGATACGGCAACAACAGAACAGTGCGCCTACATCACAAAAGAGGCAGGCGGAGACAAGAAGGTTGTAGAACTCCTTGGCAATCTGATGCTCCCTGGCTTTACCGCTCCAAAAATCCTCTGGCTCAAGAACAACAAGCCGGATGCCTTTGCGGCCCTTCATTACATCATGCTTCCACACGATTACCTGAACTGGAAGCTCACTGGCGAATATGTCATGGAATACGGAGATGCGTCTGGTACTGCACTTTTTGATTCAGCCAAACGCTGCTGGTCAAAGCCCATCTGTGACATCATCGATCCAAAACTCTTTGGCCTTCTTCCAAAACTGATTGAACCAAGCGCTCCTGCGGGAAAAGTTTCTGCAGAGGCAGCTTCCGCTTATGGAATTCCTGCTGGCATTCCTGTTTCTGCTGGTGGCGGCGACAACATGATGGGTGCCGTCGGAACCGGTACTGTTGCAGACGGATTCCTTACAATGTCCATGGGAACATCAGGTACACTCTACGGATACAGTGACAAGCCAATCAACGATCCGGAAAACGGTTTGAGCGGATTCTGCTCTTCAACCGGAGGATGGCTCCCACTCCTCTGTACAATGAACTGTACTGTTGCAACTGAATTTGTAAGGGGCCTCTTTGAGCTTGACGTAAAGGATCTGGACAAGGAAGCGTCCAAGGCTCCATGTGGAAGTGAGGGAGTTATCGTTCTTCCATTCTTCAACGGAGAAAGGACACCAAACCTGCCAAACGGAAGGGCAAGCATTACAGGCCTTACCACCGCCAATACCAACAGGGCCAACATTGCCCGTGCCTCTCTTGAATCTGCCGTATTTGCAATGCGCGGAGGTCTTGATGCATTCCGCAAGCTTGGATTCAAGCCACGTGAAATCCGCCTGATTGGTGGAGGTTCAAAATCACCGCTCTGGAGGCAGATTGCAGCCGACATCATGAACCTGCCGATCCGCATTCCAGCACTGGACGAAGCAGCCGCCCTTGGTGGAGCTGTTCAGGCCCTGTGGTGCCTCAAGAACATGAACGGAAAATGTGACATTGCGGAATTGTGCGCAGAACACATCACTCTTGACACCTCAAAGAGTGCCGACCCGATTCCAGAAAATGTTAAGGCATATAACACGGCTTATGAAGAGTACAACAAAGTCCTTGAAGCTGTAAAACCATTGTATGAGTAGACTCGACAAGGCTTATGTCGGGTTTACAATTTATTTAAAACCCGACAAACGGCTGAGTCAAGGCCTTGAGCGTAAGCGTGCCTTGACCAGACGTATGATGAGTACAACAAAGTCCTGGCTCAGGTTACACCTCTTTACGTGTAACCTCTGAGCAGGCCTCAATTCATTAAAGACCGCTTGTCCTGATGGGATGGGCGGTTTTTCACTATAAAAAAGGAGTATTAAAATGAAAAAGATTGTTACTAGTTTGTTTATGTTTTTTTGCATAGGATGTTTTTTCCTGCCTGCCGCAACAAATCAAAAATCAAAGAAAACAGAACCAAATTATACCCTCGACAGCGGGAAAGCAATGGATCGGAACTGGGATCAGTATTATTCAACAGGTGATGAAACTTACCTTGAGAATATTATTGCCTATGCCGACACAGAAGACCTGCTTTTAAAAAACATCAACAAAAGTTTTAAGAAATTTTCCAAGGATGAAAAATTCATCGGAATCCTTAAGGAATATGGGGCAAACGTTACAAACAAGAGCATTGAGTTCGACTTTGATTTTGAGATGACCGTCCCGTTCCTAATAAATAATCCTGAGGAAGAAGAGAAAATAAAATATATTTATTCATTTTTCCCGAATGATCTTTTTATCCGTGGTGTGATGAAAGGCACTGCATGCTGGTCTCTTGTGTCCAATGCCGAACAGTATGAGACAATCTCAATCGCCCTTCAAAAGCACATTCCATATATGAACAAAAAGGCTCAGACCCTTTTTTACAGCATGCTGGAACTTGACAAGGAAATCGGTTTGGTCAAGGCAGAAAAAGGTCAGGCAATTTTTCAGAACAACGACATCTGGATAAGCGCAATTCTTGTAAATGACCTGCAGGCCGCTCTTGATCAATGGGCTTCCCTGGACGTGGAAGAAGCTCCCAAGTTGAGCCCAAGCACGGAAGTTAACCCGCGCAATCTAGACATAGCTCCATTCATCTGCTTTAGTTGTGGCAATCAGTTGAAATATCCTGTTTACTGGGATTGTGAGCTGATTGAACCTGACTCAAATACTTCTCCAAATAAAGCGGAAAAACTGGTTTTAATTTCACAAAAACCACAGAGATCTGATTTGATTTATTGCTCTGAAAAGAACTGTGGATGGAGGTTTGACGATACAGATCCCGCCGGCAATTATATTGTCCGCATTACCCTTTACTCCGAAAACAAGGTTATCGCAGTCCTGGAGCTTCCGTTCAAGTTGAAGAAAAAATAATCCTTAATTCATATTCTTTCTTAAAGGGCCTGGATTATCCATTTAATCTGAGGCCCTATTTTTTTTAAATTTGCCCCGACATTCAACTTTATCTTTCTCAAAATCCAAAAATGTGATATACTTTCTATAATAATCTCCTTTTCCATTGGTACTTCAACTTTTTTTTGGGAGGCAATTTTGAACAAACTTATCGCCAGAATAAAGCAAATTAAAGTTACACCGAAATTTGTCCTAAAGGTTTTCTTCTATCTTTTTCTTCATTTCCTTTATCATCTTTGTGAATACGGCAACCAATGGGCAGGAAGCCTCAGGGGCGGCATGTGGAAGATTGGAGACAGCGGAATCCCCTACGCCACGCTACCGGGCCTGTTTACTGCACTGTGCACGCTTATACTTATTGCCTGGGTCGTCTTTTACGGCAAGCTCGGCTATTACACGTCAATAATAATACTTATCTTAAGGTTCATAAGGCTGACAATAAAAATCCTTAACCACCACCTTTCGTTTTTACCCGGCTTTTTCCTTGGCATTGCGGCGCTTGTGGCCGTCGTACTCATTTATCAGAGCAACAGGCAGATTATCAGGACACAACAAAAACACCGTCAGGAACTTGAGGACTTTACGAAATCCATCATCAACGCATTTACCAACTGCATAGACGGAAAGGACGCCTATACAAACGGACATTCATACCGTGTGGCCCAGTATACTGTGATGATAGGTAAGAAGCTTGGACTGGATCAGAAGACGCTGGACAAATACTACAACATCGGCCTGCTTCACGACATCGGAAAAATCAGCATACCGGATGCAATACTCACAAAACCCGGAAAGCTTACACCGGAAGAATTTGACATAATCAAAAGCCATGCCCAGCGCGGTTACGAAATCCTTAAGGACGTAAAGATTCAGGAAGACATTGCCGCTGGTGCACATTACCACCACGAACGCTTTGACGGAAAGGGATATCCCGGCGGACTTGAAGGAAAAGACATTCCACAGGTTGCAAGAATCATTGCGGTTGCAGACGCATTTGACGCCATGAGCTCAACACGTTCATACAGAAAAAAGCTTCCGCTGGATTATATCGCAGAGGAAATTGAACGTTGCACTGGAACCCAGTTTGACCCGGAAGCCGCAAAGGCACTTTTGGAACTGTACAAGGAAGGAGCCTTTGACCACCTTAAGGAAAAAGAGGATGACAACACTTTTTAATGACGGGTGGCAGTTTGCTGAACTTCCCCTGGACAAAGATTCAATGTATAAGGACGGAAAGATCGTTCTTTTTAACCCCGACCAATTTTTTGACAAGGCTGACTGTCTGGAATACAAGGACGTCCGTGTCCCGCATGACTGGCAGATTCATCACGTCAAGGAACTTTACAAAAACAGCGTAGGCTTTTACAAAAAGACTTTTGACCTTGATTCCACTCAAATAGACGGCCGGTATAACGCCATACGCTTTGAGGGTGTTTACATGAACAGCGCCGTGTGGGTAAACGGGAAAAAAGCCGGTGAATGGAAGCACGGTTATTCAACTTTTGAATTTGACATTTCAAGTCTTGTTCAAGCGGGTAAAAATGAAATTCTGGTACTAGCCGTTTACCAGGACTGCAACACCAGGTGGTATTCCGGAGCTGGCATTTTCCGTGACGTTACCTTCATAAATTCCCCAAGCGTTCATCTTCCCACAGACGGAGTTTATTTTACCGCAAGGCCAGAGGATGCCTCAAAGCTAAACGGCAGATGGAAGCTGGACATTTCTGTTGAAGTTGCAGGTGACGTTAAAGGACATAAAATTGAAAACGTCATTTCTTCAGCCGACGGAAAAATCCTTGCAAAATCCATTTCACAGGTCACTCCCCTCCCCCTTTCTGATGATGAATCTTCCTGGCTTTCACAAAATGTTCCCTCTCTTTCTGGATGCAGGCTTTACCGAGGCCATGAATTAATCACAGTTGAAAATCCCCAGCTCTGGGACATTGACTCCCCCTGCTTCTATATCTTGACGACGCGCCTTTACGATTCAAACGGAAACATAACCGACCAGATTAGCCAGCACTGCGGATTTAAATATGCCGAATTCACAAACGACAAGGGCTTTTTCCTTAACGGACGGCATCAGAAAATCTACGGAGCCTGCCACCACCATGATCAGGGTGCCTTGGGTTCCGCCTTCGACATTGACGCCTTGCGCCGACAGTTTACCCGCCTGAAGGAAATGGGAGTAAACTCAATCCGCTGCTCCCACAATCCTCCGCCATCTGCATGGATGGACTTGTGCGACGAGATGGGCCTTATGGTTGACGACGAAGCCTTTGACATGTGGGAAAAACCAAAGACGCCCTTTGACTACGGAAACTTCTTTAACGAATGGTGCAGACGCGATGCCACAAGTTGGGTCCGCCGAGACAGGAATCATCCCAGCCTCATCATGTGGTCAATCGGAAACGAGATTTACGACACCCATGTGGGTAACGGCTACGAGATTGCAAAGAAGCTTTATTCCTATGTCGTAAAAAACGATCCGAACAGAAACGCACCCATAACAATTGCATCCAACTACATGATGACCGACGGAGCCCAGCATTGCGCGACTTTAATCGATACTGTGGGCTACAATTATCTTGAACGCCTTTATGACGACCACCACGAAAAATATCCTGAATGGAAAATCTACGGCTCGGAAACCAGTTCTACAATTCAAAGCCGTGGAATCTATCATTTTCCCGAATCGCTCAAACTCATAACTTTCAGCGACGGCCAGTGTTCATGTCTGGGCAACTGCACGACTCCATGGGGCGGAACCGACACACAGACCGTAATCGCAAACGACCGAGACTGTCCATTTAGCGCGGGTCAGTACATTTGGACCGGTTGGGATTACATAGGAGAGCCTACCCCCTACCACACAAAGAATTCATTCTTCGGTCAAATTGATACGGCTGGCTTCCCCAAGGACACCTTCTACCTTTACAAGTCTGAATGGGCAGGAAAAAATGCCGCACCCTTTGTCCACCTTCTCCCCTACTGGGACTGGAACGAGGGTCAGATGATTGACGTAAAGGCATATTCAAACGCAGACTTTGTCGAACTCTTTGTAAACGGAAAGTCATTCGGAAAGCAGGAGATAAATCACAAGGACGGAAAGGAACCTTTCGGCAGATGGCATGTTGAATACCACAGGGGCGAAATAAAGGCTATTGCCTATGATGAAAACGGAAAAGCTGTTGCAGAGGAAACAAAGAAATCGTTTGATGATCCGGCCAGAATTGTCCTGAGGGCAGAAACAAAGGAAGAAACAGGCGGCAGTAAAAAACTCCACTTCATTCAAATCATGACTGTTGATAAAGAAGGAACTCCGGTTGAAAACGCACGCAACTACATTACGGTTAAAGTTGACGGTGATGCGGAGCTGGTGGGAATGGACAACGGTGATTCAACTGATTATGAGGAATACGGCGCGGACAGCGGAAACGGTGGGGCGGTAAAGCATACAAGGCGCCTTTTTGCAAACAGGCTCATTGCCATTGTTCGTTCAACAAAAGAAGATGCGTCATTTACCCTTACAGCGGCAAGCAAGGATTTGGATAACGTCTCGCTCAAATATGACCCTTCACAAAAAGAGGAAAGCGGATGGAGCGAAATAAAGGCTGACCCCTCGGTTAAAGCGGAATGTGATTTTATTCCCAGCCGTAAAATCCAGGTCACATGCAAGGAAAGCACTCAATTGAATTCAGGGCATAGGGAAGTTCAAGTTACTGCGGAATTATTCCCCAAAAATGCAAGCCTCAAGGAAATCAACTGGAACCCCGTGCTAAAAGAATGCGTTGCATCAGACAGCATTGTGATTGCAGATAAAAGCGGAAAAGGAAGTGGAATTGAATCCGCCACCATACGTGCAGATGCTGACGGTGAATGCATCCTGCGCTGTACGGCAAGGAACGGCACACAGTATGACGAAGTTTTGAGCGACCTGCCCTTTACTGTAAGCGGAATCGGAAGCCACAAGCGGAACCCCTACGAATTGATTGAGGCATGTCGTTTAAGCGGATGGGATGATTCAGACGGAAAGCAAAAGCCTGAGCTGGCACTTGAAAGCGGAATCTCAACGCGAAAAGGTGGAGCGACATGGATAAGCTTTGACAAGGTTGATTTCGGGGACGACGGTGCGGACACAATACACCTTCCCATTTTCAGCTTTGACAGGGAACTCCCTATTGAAGTTTGGGACGGCACACCCAAAGACGGAAAACTGCTGGGAAGCTTTACCTACCGCCACGAATCAATTTACAACACATATTCGGAAAACGTCTTTACCCTGGAACGCCGCCTCTATGGACTCCACACGATTTCCATAGGCATCAAGACGGAAATTTACTTCCACGGCTTCTATTTTGACAGGACGGTAAAGGCATTTGCAAAAATCCATGCCCTGGACGCAGACCTTATCGCCGGAGACAGCTTTGCAAGAAAAGACGATGCGGTTGAAGGAATCGGCAACAACGTAAACCTTGACTTTGCCAACATGGACTTCGGGAAGGAAAAAGCCGTAAAACTGACCCTATGCGGCAAGTCCAACACGGAAAACAACACAATCAACGTAAAGTTCTTTGGCGAAGATGGAAGCTCATCGACACAGGTAATAGAATTCGCACACACGGACGATTACGAGGAAAAGACTTTCAAAATTGAACCTGTAAGCGGAATGCAGAAAATCAGCTTTGTGTTCCTGCCGGGATGCAACTTTGACTTTAAATGGTTCAGGTTTATTGCTGATTAAGTTTTTGTAAGATATCCGCTAAGGCAACATGGGTGTACGGGGGACCATAATCAAAAATGCCTTATGGCGGCAAAAACTATTTTTTCGCCTTAGTCCGAGAGGTTCAACATAATCTTATGCCCCATCTTTTCCGAACTGTCGTTATTCCACACTTCTATCTTTACTTCTTTGCCAGCCCTGTAATCTCCTGCCAGTTTAGACAGGGTTTCATAGGTATCAACTTCGTCTATATCATCGTCTCCGGAACCATCGTCCTCATACATGCCACTTGACTTATAGCTGATGTTGTCCGTAATCTTTTCCAAGTAGAAGGTAGGATTATTGTCTTTCTTAAACGGGTCCCACTTGTATTGTGCAAAGTCTGTTCCACCGCCAAAATCCCTTAGAACCTGGAATGAGCCGTTTTTACCAATATGCACCTTTCCGGCAATTTCATTCTGATCTCCGGCATCGTCAAAATCGCAGTACAAGTAACAGTCTCCTAAAGTTACTTTTACGGGCTTTACTTTTATTGAAACCAGCTTTGTCGAGAACTTTGTCTTGCAATAGGTCCTTGTCTGCTTTACCGAAAGTGAATATTTTATGTCCGGATACAGGTAGACTTTTCCCTCTGCATCGGGAGTAAAATCAGATATCGAAACAGTGTTTCCTGTATTTCCTGCAGGAGTTTTGAGCCACATGTTTTCGGAAGTCAGATAGCTGAATTTATAGACTGTGTAACCGTCTTCGGTGCCACTTGAATTTTCACTAAAGTTCCATGTTACATCCGACAATATACCCTGTATGTAAACGTCTTTAGTGCATGTCTTAGGCTTTTGTCCGGGATTTGTCACCTTAATCGACAGGCTATGAGGACCAAGGCCAAATTTACCGCTTGTTCCGATGGAAGTACCATTTTTCGTAACTGTAATAGTACCAACACCGCTAAACTCATAACTAAGTTCTCCTGTTCCACTGGCAGTTAGATTTACATTATAGGTTTCATATTCAGAATAAGTTTGGTCTTCGACATCATCTGACACATTAACCTTGTGAATGGCACCACCTATGGTGTAGATCTCCATCTTCGGTTCCGTAAGTTCATAAACCACCATCAGCTTTTTTGTGAATGTCTTGTCCGTATAGTTTGTCTTTTTTATTGTTCCGTTGATTATGTGTTCTCCTGGTGCAAGAGATAGCGTTACCGTGTTATATGTACTGCTGTTAAAACCATTTCCATTGTCTGTTCCCGAAATCGTACTTCCTGAGTCAGATTCAATGGTATACGATGCATAAGATAATGATTCCGGTATTTCAATGTATTCATGTTCGTTATATATTTCCCCGTTCAAGTTTGAGCATTTTATACTTGGGTCCCCAAGTGAAACTATAACTCTTATTAGTTTTGTAAAGGTCCTGTCTTTGTAGTATGGCTTATGAACAGTTACACTTACCTCATATGGATTTACATTTGGCCCAATATTAACTGACTTTGTATTGCTTGAGCTGTTCAAGGAAATTGAACCACAGCTTCCTGTAATTGTGCATCCAGAGCCAGCAGTTACGGTGAATTTGGCTTTGGAGCTTGAATCTTTTACTTCTATGTATTTACAACCTTGTGAATCTGTCTTGCCGTTGAAGGCAGAACATTCGAATTTCGGCTCCTGTAAGTATTCAACTACTTTAATTTTTTTGGCAAAGGGTTTGTCGACATAATTTTCTTTATGAACAATTCCATTTATTTCATAACCTCCAGTACCAAGGTTAATGGTCTTGGAATTTGTACTGCTGTCTATGGAAATGCTTCCGCAGGTTCCTGTAATCGTGCATCCAACTCCCGCCTGTATCTTTATTGAAGTTGTGGTCGTAACAGTCGGATCAATCTCTATGTATTCATTTTCCTTGTCGTCTATATTTCCTGTAAAGTCAGCACAGATGAACTCAGGTACATCCAAGGCTTGGACAACGTTTATCTTCTTTTCAAAAGTTTTTTCCGTCATGTAAGGCATGGTCACCTTACCGCTGAATGTATAAGGACCCAAGGGCAGGCTTCCGCTCTTTACCGCAGTTTCATCAAAAGCAACACCTTCTATGCTGCCAGAAACTTTTGCCCCCTTGTTCTTGTCGTAGGTAACAGGCTCCAGCGTGTACGAAAGATCTTCGGAGCCAATCTCTATGAATTCAAAACCACCAGACTTATTTCCAGTTAAACCTGGATTAAACGTAAACACAGGCTCTTCCAATGCTTTTGCAACACAGACTTTTTCGCTTACACTTACATCATTGCAGTACCTCTTGTGCACGGTTGCAATAAGGGTATGACGGTTGACGTTAAGGCTTCCTTCTTTTGGTTCAGACAATTCACCAAAGCTTGTGCCGTCAATTTCAACAGAAAGTGTGGTTCCTTCTTCCGGTGCGGTAATCTTATACGTCACGACATCAGAAGCTGAACCAACTTCCATATAACCATAGCCGTCTGAATCCCGACCACAGGCATTGAACTCAGAGCCAAATTCAAATTCCGCCTTGTCCTGAGTCTTTACAATCCTTATATTCTTTGTGACCGTCACAGAGCGGGCATTTATCCTGCTTGCAACAACCTTAATTACATGCTGGCCTATTCCACTTACCGTACCGCTTGTACCACAAGACCTGCCATCAACTGTAACGGTAAGAGTGTCTCCTGCCTGTCCCGGTGTTATGTCATAAGAAACGCCTGTAGAATTATCCGAAACTTCTATACATTCAAATTCGTCTTCATCTTTAAGTCCGTTGAATTCTTCCATCACAGTAATGGTAGGCTCAACAAGGACACATACGCCAAGACTGGGATCTGTTGCAAGGAGTTCCTGCTTGAGTCCGTGGGGGCCTGTCATCTGCACTGTGTATTCGTATGACGTAAGATTGTCTTCCTGACTGTCAAAGTAGTAATAGAACATTCTTTCTGGTGCGCCTGGTTTTTTGTTGTCTTCCAGCGTCAGTATTTTGGTATCCTTGTAGTAAAGCTTACCGTCACTTTCGCGCAGATAACATTTTATTTCGTATGTTGAATTCTTGTTTCTGTTTAAATCTTGAGGAGGATATTTGAATGTTATATATGCCTTTTCCGTTCCCGGATAAAAATCTGTCATTACCTGAAAGTTACTGATGTTATCGGGAGGCGTATTCTGTACGAAAGAAGTTGAAAAAAACATTTGGGGATAGGTATTCATCAATTCAGTTTCAGTAAACCCAGTTCTGTTTTCGGGCCAGAGGCAGCCAGACAGGGTCATCTTTTGGCCTTCCGTTGCGTCATTGAATTTTGTACGTATCCTTACAAAAGTGAACTGCTCGTTTGCATCTTCTGAATATTCGGATCCTACTATTTTTCCGTCTTGGTCCAAAAATGAAAATGAATAATCTCCAGACGGCAATGTGGGTTTTGTTAATAAGGGTATTCCCTTGGGGTTTACGGCATAGAGTCTTATTTCAACAAAATCTTTTGCGGAAAGTTGGGGAACGTCATCCAAATAAGTGTATTCAGAGCCATATTCCATTTTTCCAACCTGGCAGGTAGAAGACCAATATTCAAGATATTCCTTTACAGGCAAATCATAATACTCGCAGGATTCAAATAGGATTGAGCATAAAAAAATGAGATAAAATAAAGTGGCGGTTCCTGATTTTAGCTTCCTCATACTCTCTCTCCGAAGAACAGCATAAAACGAATAACTACACTAAGAACATTCTACCATAATATATCGGAAAGATAAAGTTAAAAACTCCATTTTCGATGATTTTTTTAGAGAATTTTGGCAAATTTAACATTTTGAGGCGACTTGTGTAGGAAAAATGGACCCCTCCCCCGCGGTTATTGTGGGGAAACAAAAAAAATAATTTACTCCGACACATTGAAAATGATTTTCGGCCTAACGGATCTGTCCTTTTGTGAAATTGTATCTGACAACAAAACCCAACGAGTTGTATCGCTTTTTTCACTTTTTAAATCACAAAGACTTTTTGTGCATTCGCCTGCAATACCGCTGTCGTCCGGATCATCTTTTGCACTTCCAACGTTTCTTCTTAGGCTGGACACAGAAACTGTAAAATCATCTTTAGGTGAATTGCATGTTATAGTAAAGCTGGGATCACCACTGTCCCCCAATTCTTGCCATGTGTTTTGATTTACATTATCGCGGTTTGAACCGAGATAGGAAAATGCGACATGTCCATTAACTTTGATTGTGCCCTTCATATCAAATTTATCCTTTTTAAATCCAGAAAGATATACATAAAGCATTCCGGTTCCACTATTATTGTTGTTATAACTTAGTTTAATCGGCTTAATAATTCCCTTGACATATTTGGTTGTCGTAAGGCTTTCACAGTGCTCCCTTGACTGTATGATTACCAGCTTTATCGTGGTGTCATATCCCAAACCAAAGCCAGTGGTTGGATTAGACATGGTAGTTCCTGTTTCAGAGTCTTTGTGCACTTCAACGGTGTTTCCTGTGTTGCCAAGTTTGATGTAGCACTTTAGAGAATCATAGTTAAGATAGCTGAATTGCCAAACTTGAGGATCAGTATTGCTATCTCCGTTACCGCTTTTATAGGTGCCATTTGTACTCTTTATTTCAGGAGTAGTAAGAGTACCCTTTACGTAAATGTCCTTTGTATAGTATTGTGGGCTATAGCCGTCTTTTGTTATCGTGAACTTAAGTTTATGCGGTCCCAGGGCCAGGGTTCCTTCGCTGTCTATTCCTACCGGAGTGCCGCTGACACAATCTTCGACATTAATAGATGCACCTTCTTCCTGAGGTGTAAATCTATACCACAATTCTCCTGTACCGTCGGGATTCAAATCGATTTTGTATACCGAATAAGAATAAGAATTATAATTGATTGTTCCAGATGGAGAAACCGTAGAACCGTCGTAAGCGATGATTTCATTCGGTGCCTGAAGTTCGTGCACGACCCTGACTTTCTTTGTAAACGTATGGCTGTTGTAAAGCGGATTGCTCACGGTTCCTGAAATGTTGTGGTTACCAAGCCCCAGTGTTAGCGTAACGGAGTTGGATGAACTGCTGTTGAAGTTTGAAGAACTTGACGAGCCTGTATCCGGCGTATAGGCATCCTTTCCCGTGATAGTACATCCTGATGGATTGGCTGACATTATTGTAAAGGCAGCGCTTGTGGATGTCGCTGGGATTTCAATAATATCGTAGCCATCGCAAGTTTTTCCGTTCAGATAGCTGCATGTGTAGGCAGGATCCTTTAATTTTTCCACGACCTTTACTTTTGTAGAGAAGGTTGCCTCATTCTGGAAGGCACAGCTTGCGGTAACTGTTATGTCATAGTCTCCAATGGAAAGGCTTCCTGTATTGTTCTTTGCCCATCCGCCCATTTTCGTGCTGACGGTTACGTTGATGTCGTCTGATGAAGATGTGTACGAAACGGTGCCTGATGAACCTGAAACTTCTATATAATAGTATCCGCTGGAATCCTTTCCCTTGCCGTTGTATGTCGGATTGAATGTGATTTTTGGTGTCTTGAGTTTTGCGACAACCGCCACAAACTTTGTCGTGGTTTGATCCACATAGCCTTCTTTCTTTACCGTTGCGACAATCTTGTATTGCTTTGGACTTCCCGGAGTTCCTGCGTCCAGTTCGTTGTTGCTTGGTGTTATTTCGCTATTGGTCAGCATGTCTGTAACAACTGTTGTAACGCTTGTTCCGCTGCGGTTATCCTTGTTGGTGACCGTGTAACTTGCCTTGCTGCTGGAACTGGCTACCTCGATGTATTCATAACCGCTGGCATCCTTTTTGTCGTTGAGGTTGGTACATGTGATTTCCGGTTTTGTAAGCTTTGAGTCAACCTTTATATTTCTTGTGAACTCACGTGGAATCATGTAATCCTTGCTGACCGTCACTGTAAACGTATGTTCTCCAACCGAAAGATCTTCGTTGTATTGTGTTGCGGCAGAAGATGCATTTCCAGTGTCGAGTTTTACCGAAACCTTTGCACTGCTGTCCGCGGTGGAAGCCTTTATCGTACAGCTTGCCTTTGCCGTAGAAGATGAAACCTCAAGATATTCATAGCCGCCAACTTTCTTTCCGTTTAACTCAGGATTGAATGTGTATTCCGGTTCCTGGAGTTTCTTTGCAATCATTATCTTTCGGGTGGTTGTAACTGGCTGGCAGTATTGTTTGTGGATTACCGCCGTGAGGATGTGGCCGTTGACGTTGAGAGCACCTGCTTGAGAATCATCGGTTTCGCTGAATGGAGTACCGTCAATTGTTCCGGAAACTGTGGTTCCATCTTCCGTGGGAGAGATTGTGTAAGCCGATGTGGAGCTTGCGGTCTCTACTTCTATGTACTCATATCCGTTTGAATCGGTATTGCCGTTGAATTCTTCAAAAGTGAAGGTGGCTGGTTCCGGTGTCTTTACAATCCTGATTTTCCTTTTAATACTTATAGCTCTGCAGCCATCCTTGCTTGATGTCACAACTATTGTATGCTGATCTATTCCGCTGACCTTAAAGTTTTCTTCTGTAACTTCCACGTCATCAACTTTAACGGTAAGTGTTTCATCTGGATTTGCAGGAGATGCTGTAAACGAGATATAATCGCCATCGGATGCCACTTCAATACATTCAAACTGATCTTCATCCTCTAGTCCGTTAAACTCATTCAAAACAGTAAGCCTTGGTTCAATAAGCTGATGAACGCCCGGACCAAGAGGTGTTGCCAAAACTTCTGAATTTAACCCATGCGGTCCCAAAACCTGAACTGTATATTCATAGTAAAGGCCTGGTACCTGTTCGTCAAAATAATATTCAAAAGTTTTTGCTGAAACAGGATCCTTGTCGTCAGAAAGAGAAACTATTGTACTTCCTATGTATGTAAGCGAATTATTATCTTCATCGCGTTGCCAGCATTTTATCTCGTACTTTGATCCCTTGTTTCTATTTTTATCTTGCCTCGGGATTTTGAATGTAAGGTAATGCATCCCTGAATCTATGGTTTTCCTTAAAGGAGCATCAACATTCATGACATTATCCGGCGGTGTGTTCTGTATAAAAGTGGTCTCGTAAAAAATCTCCGGGTTTGCCTTTCTCAAGTCATTTTCGGGAACATTCCTACGGTTATCCGGCCATAGGCAGCCTTTTAATGTTATGACCTCTCCTTCATGTGAATCATCAAGTTTTGCCGTGATTTTTATAAGGGAAGGGTCAATTACCTGTTCAGAATAACCGTCAATTGGGTCACCTTCTTCTGGCGTCAGGCTAAAACCCGTTACAGTAACAGCATTACCCCCCACAGTCCTCTGGAACAGCTTTAACTGCTTTGGGTTTATGCACACCAGGTCAATTTCTATAGCTTGATTCTTCCCGTCAGCATCCTCAATAACGGCAACATTGGGAACTCCGTCTATCTCTACATTCTGGGTAAGATATTTTACCTCTGCAACCTGGCATGTAGACGACCAGTATTCAAGATAGTCCTTTACAGGCTCATCCATTGTAGGTTTGAATAAATCGTTGCAGGAAGAGAATGAAAGTAAAATCAAGAAAATCGAAGCAGTCCAAAAACTTCTCTTCATTTTTTATGTTTTCTCCTTATAAAAAACTATTCGTAAAAAGTCAAATCTATTCTAAGCCAAACCTGATTACCACCAGAAGATGGTATTATTTCAAAGGTATATGGGCTGGACAAGGTCTTGAGGGTACTTAACGAGATTGATCCGCTGGGATTTGTACACCAGTCTTTATTTGTTACATCCTTTTCATATATTCCAGTTGATCTGTAACAGATGTAATCTGTTTTATCCTCAAGCTTGAACGTCTTGCTTGTACTGTTAAAAGGATCCCAGTCATATTGCTTGAATTCCGCTTCATCAAATGTGCGAATGTCTTGATAGCTGCCGTTTTTACCTAACTGGACTGTCCCGCACATCTCATTTGTACTACCTGCATCTCCAAACCTACAGTTCATGGAAGCTTGACCGCTTACAACCGTTACAGGCTTTATTTTTACCGTGAATGTCCTGTTTTCTTGTGGTGATGGCTTACAGTATTGCCTTGTCTGGTTAACAAATACCTTATAATTGGTATAACTGGTATCCAGATTATTGGCATAGTCATTAGTTCCTTCATAAGAATCTTTGTTAGTATTTCCCAACCACAGATTAACACTTATTGTGTTACCTGAATTTCCTGGAACTACTTTGAAAGGCATTGTGTCGTATGTAAAATAGCTGAACTTTAAATCTTGCGCTGAATCGCTTTGTGGAATGGTTGTCCATACTGCTGTACTTCCTGATTTGGTAGCGGAATACTTTATGGTAACTGGCTCCAAGATTCCCTGGACATAAACCAATTCCTCATATTCCTGAGTTTGATAGCCATCTCTAGAAACTAAAAGCCTAAGTCTGTGGTAACCAAGGGCAAGAGTACCTTCCGGAGAATCCAAGCTTTCATCGTCATGGCTTTGATCTTCTATGGTGAGGCTTTCTCCAGTTCCCAAAGAGGCAACATAGTACATTGTTTCTCCATAGTCCTTGAGTTCTATGCCGTATGTATTGTCTGCGTATGCCTGACGAATCATTTCTGACGTATCCGCATTATCATCTTTAGATGCTAAAACTGTGTGACCTGAGTTCTTGTAATATGTAAATGCAGGTTTCTGCAGTTTCCGAACCATTTTGACATATTTGTAGAATGTCTGGTCGTTTTGATATGCCTTTTTAACTGTAATAGTCAGCGTATAGTCTCTTGAGCTGGCCGCACTAAGGCTTGCCAGATTGTTAGTATATGTATAGGTATTTACTGTGGTTGTCGAATTGTCAAAACTGTTCTTTACAACCATCGTGCATCCGCTTGCCGCAGTAATTTTATAGGTAACAGCAGTTGTTCCGTCGGGAACTTCTATCCATTCATAATTTCCTGATTTAGTGCCAGTCAGATTTTGAGAGAACCAGTATGAAGGTTCCTGGAGTTTTTGTACTATCTTTACCTTTGTTGTAAAAGTTACGTCTTTGCAATACTGTTTGTGTATTACACCGGTCAATGTATGAGAATTAATACCGAGCTGACCTGTTTTTTGTTCTGTCGTTTCATCAAATGCTGTATTATCAATCATTCCAGAAACTGTTGTTCCTTCTTCTTTTGGCTTGATTGAATAACTTACCTTGTCTGAAGCATTGTTGACTTCTATGTACCAATAATCATCTGTATCCTGTCCCTTTCCGTTAAATGAAGTTCCAAAATCAATGGAAGCTGCTGAAGGGCTCTTTACAATCCTGATTCTCTGTTTGGTACTAACGGATCTGCTTCCGTCCTTGCTTGAGGTAACTTCTATTATATGCGTACCTATTCCGCTGACACTATAGTTTCCGTCTGTTATCTTGTTGTCGTCAATTGTAACGGTAAGAGTTTCGTCTGCATTGGCTGTTGAGGCTGTAAATGTAACTGCATCAGTATCGGATGCCACCTCTATACACTTAAAGTGATCTTCATCCTCAAGTCCGTTAAACTCGTTCACAATAGTAAGCTCAGGAGCCATAAGCTGATGAACGCCCGGTCCTTTTGGTGTTGCCATAACTTCTGAGTTTAATCCGCGTGGTCCTAAAACCTGGACCGTGTATTCATAGTAGAGGTTTTCTACCTGTCCGTCAAAATAATATTCAAAAATACCTGTAGTGGATGGGTCTTTGTCATCGGAGATGGAAAGTATTTTGCTTCCTTGATATGTAAGTGAATCATCTTCTGCATTACGTTCCCAGTATTTTACTTCGTATTTTGAGCCCTTGTTCCTGTTTTTTGCCGTGTCCATCATAAAGCTAAGGTAATGCATGCCTGTGCTCTTAAATGTTTTTGTCTCTGGTGTAATGACATTCCAGACATTGTCCGGCGGTGTATTCTGTACAAAAGAAGTTTCATAAAATAGTTCCGGGTTAGCCAGTTTTAAATCGTCTATTCCTATTTCTGCATTAGTACGATTTTCCGGCCATAAACATCCTGATAAGGTTACTGTCTTTCCCTCGTTGTCATCTTTAAGTATTCCCTTGATTTTTATAAGGGAGGTATCAACCGGAACTTCAGCATAACCAGAAAGATTATCAGAGCTTCCCTCATACTTTAGGCTAAAACCATTTACAGGATTACCACTTTCTTTCCTCTGGAGCAAGGATAATTCCTTGGGGTTTATGCAAATCAGGTTGAGTTCTATCGGTTTATCATCAATAACAGCGACATTGGGAACTCCGTCAATTTCCACGCACGGGGTAACATACCTTACCTCGGCTACCTGACACGTGGACGACCAGTATTCAAGATAGTCCTTTACCGGTTCATCCATTGTAGGCTTTAATAAATCATTACATGAAGAGAACAAAAATACAAATACAAAAATCAAACCTTTCCAAAAAGCTTTCTTCATCATTGCATTCTCCTTAGAACTGCCATCCCACACCAAGAGAAGGCTGGATTATTCCCAAGTTCATGTCTTTGTTCAACGTAATGACATAATCAGCCCCAACTTCCACAAACAAACGCTTGTTTATATATATCTGAGCCGCTGCTCCCGCTTCTGCAGAAAAGCTTACCGTATTCAACGGATCAGAGTTTATGTTATATGGATAATGGAACACATAGTTGTGGAAATAGGACATTCCCGCACCTCCATGCAGTTCCAATGTTACACGACGGCGTAAAACCGGTTTCTGGAAAATGAAAAGTCCGTGTGCCTGAATCAAATTACCGTCGATTGTATAACTGACCAGATCTCCCTTTGACCTTGAATATGCAGTACGCAATCCAAAGCCCAGATACCCCCAGTGGAATTTGAGCGGAATCACAGACACCCTTAACTGAGCGCTTACAGGCATTAACCTTGTTTCAAAATAATGGTTGATTGTAAGGTCATGCAGAATGACGGGGAACATGTAACCGCCTTCAACATCAATATCAAGCCATTTCTTGAATTTTACGACCAGCTGACTTGAGCTGTCTTCCTCGGAATGAAGCCCTGATGCATCCTGAGCAAACAGGTGGTATTCACCCACAGGAAGCCTGTTCATGTTAAACTGAAGCTTTATCTTCCTGTTGCGGTCATCATCATGTGAGACAATCTTTTCCGGCCAAATCGTTCGGTTATCGTTCTTGAGGTAATAATCGGTAAAAGCCACAGCCGCACGTTCTTCATCGCTCATAAAAAGGTTGCGTCCCTCAACTTCTATTATGCCGTCATTATCCAGATCATCAAGATAAATCGTACTCCTCATGTAAAGCGGATAGTTTACGTTCCTTACCTCGGGCCTGTATGCTTTACGGATTACAAATTCATCTGTACTTGTAAGGTCCTCTTCAAGACCGCCCAAAATATTGTAGACTTTTATTGTTGAACGGTACTGACCGGGTGGAAGAAGCGGGTCAATGTAAATAAGGCAGGTTTCGTTTTCCTCTTCCGTTGTCTCATGAACGAAAACCGTTTCCGTCCTGCCGTCATCGCCAATCTGATCAATTTCAATCCTGTATTTAAGTACATCCCCCGCACTTGTCCAGGAGAAAGGCTGGCTGATTTTATTTGTAAGGGCAATCTCGCTCTGAGTCAAATCAAACATGTCATCAAGGGTGGTTTCAGAATCAAGCTCACCATCAAAAAGGAAATCGGATGCGTCTTGCGCAAAGGCGGGTTTAGGACAAAGTAGAAAAATAGAAAATGCAAGCACCAAGAAGAAAATCTTACTGAAAAAGAAGCCCTTCCTGTATGCATGCCCTGGGCAAAGAGAAACAATTCTATACATTTCCTGTTGCCAACTTTCCTTCATAGCTTAAATATTATCACATTTTTCTCAATTATTCCCTACCCAAAAGGGTAGTTTTTATAGAGAATTTCGAGAAAATCATAAAAAAAGAGTTTTTTTTAACGAATTTTAGATAAAATCAAGCCTATATCACACCCAGGACCTTTGCGTTCCAGACTGCCTGATTCGCACTTTTTGCCCCAAGTTTGGCATATATATTCTTGATGTGGTATTTTACTGTGTTTACGCTTATAAAGAAATATTCGGCAATTTCTTCCTTGGACTTTCCATGTTCCATCAGGGTAAGTACATCCAGTTCCATCTGGGTAAAGCTTTCCCCTTCCTCCAGGGGTATCTTCATGTACAGGGGATGATGGATTGCCATGTCACGTGTCATTTCAACCAGCTTCATGAGGAAAGGCGTCTCTTCCCTCTGCTTTATGTAGGGAATCAAAAGCCTCAGCATGGGTTCAGCCTCGTCGGCAACAAGACGCAGATAATCATGCCTCCGGGCGATCTTAAGTGCCCTGTCCAAAGCCTCAAATGCCTCATTTTCCTTTTTGGCAGAGTACAGGCTCATGGCAAGAAGCAAATCCAGCTCGCACAAGTCCATATGCCTTCTTCCTGCGATGACAAGGGGCCTAAGGCGTTCAACAAGGGCAATTACGGCCGCATATTTTCTGGTTGCAATGTAGCACCTCATTTTTATCATGTAGCGGTAAAGGTCCAGCATGTTAAAATCCGCAAATTCATCCGGGGCGCCTTTCTTCAACCACTCGCTGACCTGCCCCATCTTTCCCTCATAAAGGAAAAAGAGGACTTCCATGGCATCGATATTGTAGCTGAATTCTACCCTTCCTGTCTCTCCCGTAAGCTTCCTTATGTCCTGAACAAAGCTTTCTGATTTGACCGTCTTACCGTTTGCAAGAAGAATCTTTGCCTGAAGGTATAATGCCGCAAAAGTAATCCTCTGTTCTCCCTGAGCGTTGAATTTCTTAAGTGAAGTTCCAACAAGCATCTCCGCGTCAACCAGGCGGTTTATCTGATAGTAGTATTCAGCAAGGCACAGATTGTAGATATGCGGACACAGGGATTCATCGTACATGTATTTGATGTACCCCAGGAACTGCTCACGGTGCTTGGGGAGAAGAACCCCTATTCTGGAAAAATCATTAAAGCCGTTAAGAAGGAAAGGACGGCCTGCAGTAAGCATTACGGTAATAAGCGGCTGTGAAAGGTTTTTCAGGGTATTCAACTGGTCAACGAACTGCCTGAAAGTTATTTCCGGGTGAACTACCGTAAGACCGATTTTCAGGAATTTCAGGATGATGGTCTTTTCTGAGTTACCCTCTGGGATTGAATTGATTACATTCCATGCTTCCTTAAGGTCTCCGTCCATAATGCGGTTCAACGCAATTCCGGAAAAACAAAGCCAGCTCTCCGTACTCACGATTTCGTCATATGTCAGGGCATAAAACAATTCACGGTCATTGTGGAGGTCGATAAGAAAATATGTGCTGGAGATACCGTACATCTTTTGATTCAGCTCTGGGGCGGATTTCTTTTCCATAATGTACATTATATCATGACATTTCCAATCTAACCACAAAAAAATGGTAGAAATAAGAAGAAAAAAACATTGCGTGTATGCGGAACTTATAGTATCATTAAGGTATATTAATAAAGAGGTATGCTTATGAACAGTATTGTAACGGCATTAAAGAATGTCGGTGTGTTTTTTATTGCAACAATTGACGGAGAACAAAGCCGTGTGCGTCCGTTTGGTGCGGTAGAAGAAATTGATGGAAAAATCTGCCTGATAACTTCAAATCAAAAAGATGTATTCAAGCAGATTATGGCCCACCCCTGCGTTGAAATGTCCGGAATGAACAAGGATGGCTCATGGATTCGTGTAAGCGGCCGCCTTGTACCAGTTACCAATGACAAGCTGACAGCCACTTTCCTTGATCTTGAACCACAACTCAAGGGCATGTATGCACCAGGTGACGGCAAAGTGGAAATCCTGGAACTTACGGAAGCAAAAGGTATGCTTTACACTTTCGGCGGGGCACCCCAGGCTCTGTAATACCCCACCATGCAAAAGGAGACTTCCAGAAAGTAAACTTACGCGCCCTGCTTTACATCCAGAATCTGTGAGGCTTCTTTTAGCAGTTTGATTATTGGAAGATGCTGTGGACACACGCCCTCGCACTGACCGCATCCCACACAATCTC
This sequence comes from Treponema sp., assembly GCA_016281495.1. Taxonomy (GTDB): domain Bacteria; phylum Spirochaetota; class Spirochaetia; order Treponematales; family Treponemataceae; genus Treponema_D. Next base: position 83,686 of record JAEEIU010000003.1, read on the forward strand.
CTGCCTTTCCGCTTCTGGACACAAGACCGCTGTAGAAATTCTTCGCCCTCCAGTCATCCGGGTAACGCCTGAGCGTGTTGATTGTCCTGAACACATCAGGTATGCTGATTGACATGGGGCAACCGTCGGTGCAGTATTTACATGCAGTGCATCCAATCTGCGGAATCCTAAGAATCTCATCTGTTACCTCATCGATGATTTTCATTTCGTCGTCGGTGACAGGCTCAAAGTTCGTGAAAGTCTTTATGTTGTCTTCCATCTGCTCTTCCGTTGACATGCCGGAAAGAACGGTCATAACACCATCAAGAGAAGCCACGTAACGCAAGGCCCATGATGCAACTGAGTCATTGGGACGCTTCGCCTTGAATTTCGCCTCGAGCTCCGGTGCCATGTTCGCAAGCATTCCACCGCGCACGGGTTCCATTATGATAATCGGGATATTTCTTTTGTGCAGGATGTCGTAGAGTTTCTGGGATTGTACCACAGGATTCGTACGGTCAAGGTAATTCAGCTGAATCTGAACGAATTCCATCTCGGGATGAGCGTCCACAATTTTTTCCAAAAGCTCAGGACTTCCGTGATATGAAAAACCTATGTGCTTGATGCGGCCCTCTTCCTTCATCTTGAGTCCCCAGTTAAAGCAGTCGTATTTCACGTAGGTGTCGTAGTTTGAGCCGTCTTCAATTGAATGCAGCAAATAGAAGTCAAAATAATCAACGCCCGCCCTTTCACACTGCTCGCTGAAGATTCTGTCAATGTCGCTTTCCTGCTTTATTTCCCATGCCGGAAGTTTCGTTGCAAGCATATAGCTTTCGCGCGGATATCTTTTTACCAAGGCCTCTCTTGCCGCAACCTCAGATTTTCCTCCGTGATAGACATAAGCCGTATCAAAGTAATTCATGCCGGCCTGCATGTAACGGTCCACCATTGTCTTTACTCGCTCAATGTCAACCGCACCGTCCTTTTCAGGAAGACGCATAAGTCCGAATCCAAGCTTTGACATCTTATTAAAATCAATTCCCATAACAGCCCCCTAGATTTTTTTCTTGCTTTCTTCCAAAACCGCAATCACCTTGTCACACCAGGCATCAAACTCAGGATCCTCTTTCTGGCACTCTGGATGGGAAAGCACATAGTCCAGGGCAATCCTCACTCCCTGATTAAAGGGAACCGTCGTCGTCATCTGTGGAACAAGCCGCTTTAGCTTTGAGTTGTCAAAAACCACGGAAACCGACTTGTCTCCGGTCAGGCTTCCCTCAAAATCAAATCCGTATTTGTCTCCCGCAGCGCTCAAAAAATCAGAGGACACGTGGTATGCCTTAAGCTCAACTTGCAGGGCATCCGCAATGGTCTTGTAAATCTGATTCCATGAAAGAACTTCGTCGCCCGTAATCTGGAAGGCCTCCCCTATCGCATGCTGATTCTGCATAAGGCCGATGTAGCCGGTTGCAAAATCCTTGTTAAAGGTCACGTGCCAAAGTGATGTTCCGTCTCCCTGAATCAAAACAGGCTTTCCTTCCATCATTCTTTTTATCACCTGATAGAATCCGTTTTTGCCGTGGACTCCAAGGGGAACGTTTCGCTCATCGTAGGTGTGGCTGGGGCGGACAATCGTTACGGGAAATCCTTCCTCACGGTATTTTTTCATAAGGAATTCCTCGCAGGCTATTTTGTTGCGGGAGTATTCCCAGTGGGGATTTGAAAGAGTCGTTCCCTCTGTAATCACATAGCTTGCGGCGGGCTTTGCGTAGGCGGATGCGGAGCTGATGAAGATGTACTGCTTTGTCTTTCCCTTAAAGAGCCTGTAGTCCCTTTCAACCTGCTCAGGCACAAATCCGATGAACTCATTCACAACGTCAAAGCTCATGTCCGAGAGCTTTTTCCTTGCGTCGTCCTCATTTGAAATGTCGCATGCAATCTGACGCACATTTGCAGGAACCTCATCCGAGCGGTTTCCCCGGTTCAAAAGCCACACTTCCCAGTCTTCGCGTTTGGAAAGTTCCCTGACTATCGCCATGCTGATTGTGCCCGTTCCACCGATGAACAGCGCTCTTGATTTTGCCATAATTCTCCTCTTTGTGTCATTCTGAACTTGATTCAGAATCTCATAGAATAAAATTTTATTGAAATGGTGCCGTCCTAGAAGTATGATTTGTCATTGCCGGACTAGATCCGGCAATCTAGAAAGCTTTTGTAATGCAACAGTATAGATTATCGGGTCAAGCCCGATAATGACAATGCAGCCCGATAATGACAATGCAGCCCGATAATGACAATGCAGCCCGATAATGACAATGCAGTCCCATGACAAGAAATTTACACCATCATCTGATAAATCTTTGTGCAGTCCTCTTTGCTCAAGGTAACAAAGCCGGAAATTGAACCTGTGCGTCCGTCACCGTTGCAAAGTACGTCAACCAGTTTTGGAATGTCCTCTTCCTTTGCTCCCAGTTCGGCAAAATTCTTTGGCATGCCAATGGAAACCAGGAATGACTGGAATGCATTGATTCCCTCAAGGGCAGTGACTTCAGGATGATCAAAATCCATCTGACAGCCCCACACGCGTGTTGCCACCTTTGCAAAACGGTTCACGTCGTGATTCATCACATATTTGAAAACGGCAGGCATCGTCACCGCAAGTCCCGCTCCATGTGCGCAATCGTAAAGTGCCGAAAGCTCGTGCTCAATGTTGTGGCTGTTCCAGTCCTGGCTTCGGCCTACACCGCATGAATTGTTGTGTGCCATCATTCCAGCCCACATGATGTTTGCACGGGCCTCGTAATTGTTGGGGTCTGCTATTACCCTTGGTCCCTCATGCTTCATTGTCAAAAGCAGGGCCTCTATCAATCTGTCGGTCACTTCAACTTCCTTTGAATTTGTAAGGTAACGCTCGTAAAGGTGTGCCATGATATCGGTTATTCCCGCCGCCGTCTGATGTGGAGGCAGAGTCTGGGTCAACGCTGGATTCAAAATGCTGAACTTTGGCCTGATTGCATTACCGCTTGCACCGCGCTTGAACATGCCGTCTTCCTTTGTGATGACCGAGTCAGGGCTTCCCTCACTTCCCGCCGCCGCAATGGTAAGGACAGTTCCAATGGGGAGGGCATTTTCAATAGGCTTTCCCATGTAGAAATCCCAGAAATCTCCGTCATAAACTACACCAGCCGCAATGGCCTTTGCAGAATCAATAACACTACCACCCCCCACAGCGAGGATAAAATCAACTTTTTCTTTTTTGCAGAGCTCTATGCCCTCGTAGACAAGTCCGCTTCTTGGATTAGGCTTTACTCCGCCCAAACTCACATATGGAATTCCGGCACCCTTCAAGGAAGATTCAACCCTGTCCAAAAGTCCTGAACGTTTTGCGCTGTTACCGCCAAAATGAATGAGAACCTTGCTGCCCCCAAACCTTTTTATCAAATCTCCAGCCTGAGATTCAGAATCCTTTCCAAAGGCAAAGAATGTCGGTGAATAAAAAGTAAAGTTTTCCATCTATTACACATCTCCTTTTCGTGAGGAACGTTCTATTTCCCTCAAACAAAGAATAAAGCAGGTTTTTAAAAAAATAAAGAAGAATTTTACTGAAAATTGCCCATTTTTTGCTATTTTATGATATTATATATATAAGATGGAAAAGGAAATAATCAAATACCCGCGAATACATGGAGTCTCGTTTACACAGGGCGGCACCCCCTCCACCTTTCCCCAGCACTGGCACAATGCGGCTGAATTCCACCTGATTATGAAGGACGGAGGCATTTATAAAATTGACGGGAACACTTACAAGCCGAATGCAGGCGATATACTCCTGATATGGCCCCGGGAACTGCATGAAGTGGTACACTGCAACAAGGATGGCACCGTATTCGTTCAATTTTCTTCCTATCTTTTGGAAAGCAATTCTGATTTTGCGGCCGCCTCACATTTTTTAAATGACTGCCATCTGATAAAAAAGAGCGAAAATCAGGAGCTGACGGAAAAAATATCCAATTTTATTTATGAAATCAGGGATACGCACAACCAGAAAAAACCGTTTGCAGAAACACGATGCAAGCTGCTGATTTACGAAATTCTTCTGGCAATCGGAGATTTTGTCCTCAAGGAACGCAGGGATAACTGGCAGGATGGAATGCTGACCGACAAACTCTGGGAATACATCCGTTTTGCATGCAGCTACATAACCGAGCATTCTTCCGAAAACATCACGCAACTTGAAGTGGCCGAAAAGACCGGCTTGAGTCAATTCTATTTTTCAAAGCTCTTTAATGAATACACGAAAATGAGTTTCCCGTCATTTCTGGCAGAAATTCGCGTTCAGAATGCAATCACCCTGTTGGAAAACGAAAGCCTTTCAGTCGCCAACTGTGCCTTTGAATCGGGATTTCAGTCCATCACCACATTCAACAAGATTTTCCACGAGATTATCGGCTGCAGTCCAAGGGAATACAGGAAGATGCATGCACACAACCACCAAAAGTGACCTATCGCATTTGAAATATTCTAATTGATTTCCACCAGATATTTTTCAAGGACCTGTTCCGGGTAGTATGAAAGCTTTGCCTTACGAAGTCCCTCGATTCCCAAGTCTTCCTCGCGGTTAAGGAATTCTGTCCCAGCTGTCTTGGCAAACTCATTGTTGATTACCGCATATCCACCGTCGCGTCCAAAAGAGTAAAGGCATTTTTCAAAATGAATGTCCGTCACCCTTCCGCTTAAAATACTGGAGATGCAAAATGCAACAGGCTCACCGGCAACCAAAAGGATCCCCCCGCCCATTCCACATGCATTGGAGAATGTTTCAAAATTGTCCAGGGCAAAAGTGATTATCTCCTTTTCAATCTGCAAATCGGAAAGGGTGCCGTCGTTCATGGCAAAGTCTCTGTTTTCACAAAGCCATTTTTCTTCAACTCTACGGGCAAAATCGAGATTGTCCTTGTTCAAAAGTTCAAAGCTAAAATCGGAATATTTGTTTTGGAACTGATGGATGTGGTTTCGCTTTCTGCTGTATTTTTTCCCCTCAAGTCCCGAAAGATTTTTTGTCAGGTAAATGTAGTCTCCTGATTCCGGTGTGGGAGTGATTTTTGCATTGGGAAACAATTGTACAAGAATGTCTTTTTCATCCGCCGTAATGTTTTGAAAAGTCAGTCCTCCGTCTTCTGTCTTCTCGCTTTTACACAGCATTTCAAGGGCTTCCTTTATTCCGCTTTTATCTGCATCAATATTGTGTGGAAAACTGTAGAGCGTTTTTCCGTCTGCAAAATATTTTTCAAAAATCCATGGACCTTCAAGTGCAAGCTGAGAATTGAATTTACTTTGATATAAAACTGAATTTACCGCGCTGTAATTGTTTGCAAAAAATTCATTATTGTGCGCACATTTTTGAAGGCTCTCTAAATCGGAAAGCGATGTTTTCCGCCAATTCAATTTACAAAAATCTTCCATATGACACTCTTTTCTTTAAGCCTTGAGCCATGAGTAGACCAGATTTTCAAATATTTCAGGCTGCTCAATCTGGAGGTTGTGGCCTGCGTTTTCAACTGCACAGTAAGTTGAGTTGGGATAAATATTCATAAGCTCAAACTGGTCTTTATATCCTACTATAGAATCCTGTTTTCCTGCAATGATGAGGCTTGGAATTTTACATGGGGAATCATACTTGTCGGGGTTATACGAAAGTTCTCCCTTTAGGGTGTGATTCAAATAATCCCAGTCAGCCTTTTTAAGTGCCGGCAGAATAGAGCCCTTGTAACGCTCCCAGACTTTTTTGGTAAGGAGGACATTCATCATCGTAAAGTTTTTGTATTCGTCTTCCGTAAGCGATGACAAAAGTTCCTCATCTTTTTCCACAATGGTCACAGGTTCCACATGACCTTTTTTCACACCGGGGAATACACCTGGACAAAGCAGAATCATTTTAAGAACCATGTCCTGATGTTTGTTTACAAAAGCCCTTGTAAGGAAACCGCCAAATGACTGCCCCACCATGATGAATTTTTCCCCGATGACATTTAGGGCAAAATCAAAAAGAAGCGCAAGGATGTCGTCTGCATTTTTAACTTCGCCTTTTTCCGAATTTCCCATGCCCGGCAAGTCAATGTAGTAGCGTTTGTAGCCGTCCAGTTTTTCAAAGACAGGTTCAAATGCGGCTTTCATCGTAATCCTGCAAATGCCCCAGCCGTGGATGATGAGAATAGGATTTCCTTCGCCGATGATTTCGTAATCAATGATTCCGTGCTTCATTTTACGTCTCCATTACCATGCCATTGTCGGTCAGACATTCCTTGTTTCCGCAAAAAACCTTTTGTTCAATTTGATCAAACCGGTAAATCTGTTCCATTCCTTTTTTGAGTTGAAGGTGATTGCACTCGAAACACCAACATGCCACATCATGTGACGGAACTGTGCCAGAATCAATTCAAGCCGTGTATAATCAGAGCCGGATGGTTTTTCAAGAAGTTCTGCTACCGTAAGCCTTTCAAAATATGCGTCAATTTTTGCCTTTACGTAATCAAGATATTTCAAGAGCTGTTCACGGGAAATAACTATGGATGAATCCTTTTCGTAACCTTCCCGCTTGGGGTCAATGACACTCAGGTTTTCCGGAATGCCAAAAAGCTTTTCCCCCTCGTAGACATAATCCATGGGGTTGATGTAAAACCTGTCCATGGAATGAAGGTAATGGAAAATGTAACGCGAATTGTTTTCCGCATCAAACACGGTTTCCAGATCTGCCACAAGAATCTGTTCCCTTATGTTGATGAAGTTGATATCCTGCTGGTCTTTAATCTGCTTAATCATTTCTTCCATAATGCAAAGCCTCCATGACATGATTATACCGCATCATCAAGACTAATGAAACCAACGCATTTACAAATCTTTATAACAATTTTACAACGATGATGATTGTGTTAGTGTTTTAACAAAAGGGCCATGCCTGCCGCATTTTCCTCAAACCCAAGACTCTTGTAAAGCGGCTTTCCCATTTCTGTTGCATCCAAACTGATTTCCGTTGCCCCATGTGCTCTTGCATCATCAATCAAAAAGTCAACCATCTTTTGTGCAACACCCTGCCTGCGGTATTCCTTGCGTGTGTATACGTTCATCAAATGTGCCCGTTTCCCCGAGGGATGACTGAAGGTGGGCATAATCCAAATGTAGCTGATTGAAGCACACCCTGCAATCCTGTCGCCGTCCATTGCAAAAACCGTGGTCTGGTCTCCGTTCAAAAAAAATTCACGCGATGTATCCACAAGGATTTTGTCAAAGACCACATTTTCATCCAAGCCGTTTACAACCCTGAGCATCTCAAGGCGGATTTCCATCAAAGCTTCTATGTCATTCTGATTCGTTTTCTTTATATGCATTTTGATTTACCTTCTGTCCTCTGTGATTTGTTATTGTTTTGGTTGCGGAACATAAAATCAGGAAAAGTCATAAACGCTCCTATGCTTGAAATGACTCTTTAGCTTTTTCTGCGGTGAGCCTTCTTTTTTCCAAAGTTTTTACGAACATTTCCTCCGCTGCATTCGGGAACATTTCATAAATGACCTTTGCTCCTTCTTCCGTGATGCCGCCTTTTGTCGCGACTCTGGAAACCACGTCATTGAAAGCCATGTTTTTTTGTGTCATCAATTCAGCCGTTGCACTCACCGTATTCAAAACCATGCTCACAATTTGCTCCTCTGGTAAAGACGTGTGAGATTTTGCGGCCTTGCAGATTACGTCAAAGATTGATGCGATAAAACCAGGCATGCAGCTTACAAGTTCCGATCCCATTCCCAGCTCGCTTTCGGGAAGCTCAACCACCTGCCCCATGCACCCAAGGATTTTGCAGAGACTTTTCTTGTCGGACTCCGAAACCAAGTTGTTGTAGCAGACAAGAGTCTGTGACCTGTTGATTTCCGCCGTTACGCTGGGAATCACTTTTGCGGTTTTGTGACTGATGATTTTTCCAAGCATCTCAAAGGTGACGCTTCCGTTCAATGAGACAAGCAGCGCGTCTGATTTAAGGGAGCCTTTTATTTCAAGCAAAATATCCTTGATGTCGCAGGGGCGGACGCAGACAAAAATGATGTCGGATTTTTCTGCAAGCTCCGAATTGCTTTTGCATACGGAGATTCCCTTTTCCACGGACTGCAATTTTTCCTTACTGCGGTTTGAGACGAGCACGCTTTCAATTTCAGAAAATCCTGAAGATGCAAATTTCCGGGCGAGCATTTTTCCCATGCTGCCGTAACCGATTATTCCTATGTTCATCCTGCTGACCTCCCTTGGCCTTTTGTAATTTAGATTATACCCCAGGAGACCAAATTATAAAACATTGATGCTTTCAATTTTTAATAACAATTTTTCACAGGCTGAAATTTCGTTATTGAAAGATTGTTATAAATGAAATATTCCCCTTGGCCTTCAACTTCCATTGACACTTTTATTCAATATCGTTATACTGCACTCATTATGTGGAAAACAAGCACTTTACTGTTAGCAAAAGGATCTTTCTCTATCGCACGATAGGGGTAGTGGGTCCATTTCAGCAGGCTGTCTTTCCAAGTCTTTTTGAATAAATCCATACATTTCAATCCCCTTTAATCCTCAGGCTTTTAGATGCCGTTTTCATTTTGTTATGGTTCTTTTTGGACCATTTGATTCAGAAACTCACAACAGCCGTTAAGGGGCGGCTTACTATGTTCAATATAAAAAAGCAAATCAGCCGGTTGTATTCGTCGGCGATTTTTGCACAGATTTCTCTTTCGGGAGCCTGGGTTGCGATTCTTGCAGCCCGTGGATTTTCCCTGGCACAAATTGGTTTTGCTGAGACGGTTTTTCATATCGTGAGCATTCTCTTTGAGATTCCCTCGGGAGTTTTGGCGGATGTATTCGGTCGCAAGAAAACACTTTTGATTTCCTGCGTCATGCGTATAATCGGAAACCTCGTGATGGTATTCTCAAACAATTTTGCACTCGTGTGCCTGTCCATCGCTTTTCAGGCGCTCAACTACAACTTCTCGTCCGGCTCAGGAGACGCACTTGCCTACGATTCTCTCAAGTCGGTGGGGCAGGAGGACTACTTTGAAAAGTATTCGTCCAATCAGGTAATCATCTATCGTGTGTGCGAAGGCCTTTCAACTTTGACGGCGGGTCTTTCGCTGATTCTTGGGTATAAGATTTCGTATTCTGCCAGCGTGCTTTTTGCCCTTGTTCAGCTTGGGCTTCTTGCAGGCCTTACGGAAATACGTCTGGCTCAATCGGTGGAAAAGAAAGATGTTTGGAAGGAAATTCTTGCGTGCTTTAAGAAAAGCTTTTTGTTCCTAAAGGAAGCGAAAAAGGCAATGCTTTTGATGTTCTCCAATTCATTTGTTGGTGCGCTGGACATTCTGCTTTTGTTTTTCCTTCAGGCAAAGTTACCCATGGCGGGAATTCCAAAATGGGCGCTGGGGCTTTCTCTTCTTGCGATGCAGGGCGGTGGAATCCTTGGGGCGCGTATAATTCTCCGTTTGAAGAATGTCCGTTACCGTGTGATTTTTGCGCTTTCGTTCCTGGTGATTGTATCGGGCATTGCGATGGAACACTCCGGGCTTTATCTCCTGATGTCGCTCGGTGGATTCATGTCGTCGTTTGCCGATGATGCGCTTCAGATCAGGACCAACACCATCCTTCAGGGCATGTTCCCGTCGGAGCAGCGGGCAACACTCATCTCCATAGAGTCGTTCACCTTCTCCGTGCTGATGATTGTGCTCTCCCCGCTTGCAGGCCTGTTCTTTTCATGGTGGTAAAAAGTATTGTCATGCTGGACTTGATCCAGCATTCTAACGTTTAATGTCAGGATTCCGGGTCAGGCCCGGAATGACGGTACTTTACAAACGGTAAAATTGATAGTAAAACAGAGGAAAATACCAACTCAACCAATGGTATGTTTAAATTTTCATTGGCCAAACCTATAATTTAGGCATGAAAAGGAGGCAAAACTTATGGATTTAATAAAAATCGGAAAGTTTATAGCTAACTGCAGGAAAGACAAAAACTTGACCCAAGAACAGCTGGCGGAAAAACTCTATGTTACCGACCGTGCCGTTTCTAAATGGGAAAGGGGACTGTCTTTGCCTGATGCCGGGAAAATGCTGGACTTGTGCGGCATTTTGGATATTAAGGTCAATGAACTTTTGACAGGAGAAAAGATTGATATGGAAAACATGAACAAAAAATCTGAGGAACTATTGGTTGAGATGGCAAGGCAGGAGCAGATCAAAAACAAAAAGCTTCTGACAAGCATGTACGTTATGACAGGAAGTGCTATATTCTTCTTTATAGGAATAGTTTTGCTGGCATGCGTCACGTTAAAGCAAGGCCCCATATTGGCTGCGATAATCTGTGCCGCAACAGCTCTGTTGGTGTTTATTGCCTTCTATGGACTCAAGCTGGAAGTCGATGCCGGGTACTACGAATGTGCAAAGTGCCACCACAAGTTTACGCCCAAGAATTATTTTGTCGCAATGTTTGCCCCTCACCTCAATACAACCAGATACCTGAAATGTCCCGAGTGCAACAAACGCAGCTGGGCAAAAAAGGTAATGAGCAAAGACTAAATCTCTAAACTGATTTGGATAATTTTCATTTAGATTAAAACATTCCTGTCATTGCCGTGCTTGACACGGCAATCTCAAATCAATCCAGATCTTGGAATCGGTGTTTGACAGTTCATAAAAATCAGTCTTCCTCGCCCAGATAGTATTTCAGAACTTCCTCCAAATCTTTTTTTGAAAATCCGTTCGCAATGGACTTCCTTTCGTAAAACTCAGCCTGCTCTTTATCTCCTTCCAAAGTGTAAATCAGGTAGAGCAATTTGATTGAGGGAAGAAAATCGTTTTTCAGCTCAAGACATTTTTTTGCAGACTCCGCCGCGTTTTCGAAATCACCATTTTTGAAATATGCGCTCGAAAGATTGTTGTATGCAATGTAGTTGTCCCTGTCATAATCAACGGCCCGCTTCCCCACGGAAAGAGCTTTTTCAAAATCCCCGGAATCCTTGTACAAATCCGAAAGATTCGAGAACACACGGGTGTCCGCAATGCCAGAGTTAATCATCTCCTCGTAGATTTTTTCCGCACTATCGCTGTCACCGCAGTCCGTGTAATTCAGAGCAAGAAAAAGATTCACGCAATATTTTTCAGCCCTGGACCTGCACGAGTTTTTGATTGTCTTTAACCCAACGATGGATTTTTCAAATTTGTCCTGATTGTAAAACCGCACCGCCATCAAAAATATACGCAGAGTTTTTTTATCCTCCGAAAAAGCCTCCCCGATTATATCCGCATAAAAGTTCTTGTAGTA
>JAEEIU010000028.1 GCA_016281495.1 Treponema sp.
AGTACCGTCAGATGCAGGAACTATAGAGCTGAACGAGTCATAATTGGAACCCACCACAAGAGTTGGAGACGCATTTCCGTTTACAACCTCATAATAAACTGCCTTTATGCCGCTTCCTTCCTCGGTGAACTGTCCGCGTATGAGGAGGGATGTGCTTCCGCTGTATGATTCTGCGTTATAGTTTCCTCCTTTTTCATACCAGTTTGGTTTTATGTCATCATCACTTTTACTTCCAACTCTGAACCTTGTGTCTTTCCAGTTATCGGGGCCACCCCAGCCAAGTTCAGCGCGTTCAATTACGTTCTTTACACGGCTTGGTGCCACTTTGTCAAAGTTCAACGTGATGTTTGTTGCCACAGACTCGTTGCCCGCAGTGTCGCTGGATTTTATGCTAATTGTGACGGATTCACCGGTAAGGCCTGAAATGTCGATGTTGTCCTTTTGCCATGAAGTGCCGGTTACTGTAATAGGTGACAATCCCGTAATTGTTATTGTTGTATCCTTAAGGGCATAGTCGTCTGAAGATACGCCCTTTATGGTTATCTGAGGAGTCTTTTCATTGTTCACATAGTAGGTTGTGTCATTTTTCTTGTAAGCTCCAACTATGGAAATGTTGCTTACGGTTGGGTTTACGCTATCCTTCTTCAATGTGACAGAAGATACGGTTGTTGTGTTTCCTGCAACATCAGTTCCCGTGACGCTGACAGTTCCGCCGCTTCCAAACAGGCTGCTTTCAAATGTGGCCTTCCATCCCTTGATGGTTTTTGCCTGGCTTGAATTGAAATCTTCCCATAAGCTGTTTTCAATGTTTGAGGCTATTTCTGTGGTATACTGAAGGTTTGTCGGTGTTACTGTTGCCGATCCAATCTTGAATCCAAGGCCCTGTACGCCACTGACGGCATCGCTATAGGTTCCGTACAAGGTCAGGGTCTTTTCGTTTACCGCTACAATTCCTACGGCTTCGCTTACGGCTCCGTCTCCAATTGCATATTTAAGCGCATCAAGTTCAGGGGCTGTAAAGTCAAACTCTATGCCTTCATAGTCTTTGATGATGTCATTACCTACAAGGTCTATAGCCTTGATATAGAAACTCTTATTGCTTCCTTCGGTGACAGGTATATTTTTGCTCCAGTTAAGCTTATCTGTGACACGGCTTGAATACGGAGAATCCAAAATTGAAACATAATTTGTTCCATCCAATGAATACTGAAGATCTTTAACACCAGATCCGTCAACATCCTGCCAAGTACCTGATATTGTATAGGTTCCGTCAACAGCAGAATAATACGGGCTGTTCTTTGCAATCTTTTTTTGTTCGCCCAGCTCATTATCGTTGTTAACTGTTATTTTCGGATTTCTGTTGTCCACATAGAGCAGGTAGACGTTCTTTTCTGATTCAGCACCGTTGTCTCCCCAAATCCTGAGGGCAATTGTTCCAACTGAATCATCGTCCACGGAAAAGACAAGATTGTTGAGATTCAGTGAGAATGGGCTACTTCCGTTTCCAAGAGTGTTACCCGAAATAGAAGTCGGTAAAATAGAGTTCCAGCTGGAGCTTGCAAAATCCTGCTTGGTCTTGTATCCCTGAGCTGTCTGAATCTGGTATTTAATAGAAGCATTTGACTTGTTGATAGAAAGCGGAGAATTCTGATCCGAAATGCTTATTGCAAATGAGTACTTGTTGTCATTTGCCTTTGGAACATAGCTCAAATCCGCTGTTGAAGAAATGCTTACCGGCAGCTTGTTTGAATAGAGCATAAAGCCGTAACCGGTACCGTTGTTTTCTTTAAAAGGATGTCCCTGGTCATCAAATCCATCTGCTTTCAGCTTGTAATATGTACCGTTCAGATCTTCCGGCAGAGTGACTGTATATGTAGCTGAATCAACCGGAGTGCTTCCTGGTTGTGATCCGTCATCCTTGCGTACCTGTAAAGTTTGTGGTGTACCATCATCGTTACCGTAGTTGTCTACGGGTTGAAGGGTAACGACTATAGTATCCGGTTTGACCAGGGCATCATCTGCACCGGCAGAAACCATAAGGGTAACAGCACCACCTGCAGCTCCCCTACCGCTCCATGTAACTGGATTTGAGCTTGAATAAGCCATACCGCCAAAGCTGTACTTTGGGTTATTGTTCGGGTTTACGGAGAATGCAAGTCGCCTGTCAGTTACTTTTGCATAATAGCTGGTATCTTCATCAAATGTTCCGTCAAGAACTTCCTGAATTATCCTGCACTGCTCTGCAGTAAAGACTGTACTTGTTCCATTGTAACCGCGAAGTATATCATTTCCTGTAAAATTGTCTTTTGTCACACCCGCACCACGTAATTTTTCAAGCAGGGGTGTTTTAAAATACACGAATCTTGTCTTGTTTCCGGGGAGATCTGTTCCCATGTTTACTGTATCTTCCAATACCACATCCATGTAATATTTTATCGCGGAAGAAGAACCATTCGGATAGAGTGTGGTATAGTTTGTAGCCTCATTCGCATCGGTTGTAGAATCTTTTTTAGCGACGATTACTTCAAAATTTGACTTTGTCTTGTCTTTTGCATTAGTAATGTCAGCTGTTGCCACAATGTTTTTTGGGTCTCCATTATGATCATATACTGAAACTTCCATTCCCCTAATATCGTGGTCATCATAAATGTCACCCTTTATCTTTACCGTCTGACCAAAAGAGGCCGGGTCGTTTATGTTTGTGGAGTTTGGAGCAGAAATGAGGAAAATTGGAGGTGTGTTGTCAATTTCAATAGTCCTTTCAACTCCATATCTTGGGGAACGACCACCGTTGTCGACTGGTAAAATGGTAAGGACGTATTTGCCGTCGGTAAGGGTCATTTCCTTGCCGTTCAAAACATATGTGGTCTTGGATGATTCAGACTGAACAATGTCAAAAGACCATTCCCTGGCATCTTCAGACAGAGAGGCAGTTCCCAAATCGTTGTATTCCTTGCCAGTTCCGAGATTCAGCAGCGAAACAATTTTAATTTCCGCAATACCGCTGTCATCCTCACATGTACCGGCAATATGAATAGTCTCACCGCCGACAAATGGATCTGCCGCTGTCGGAATCATAACAGCAGCCCTAGGGTCACTGGTATCAACCGCGGCACCGAGACCTACCTGACAGGCCGTAAGACCAAAAGCGAAACACACCAGAAGTAATATTCTTCCAAAAAAACCGTTTCCGAAATTTCCTGTTCTACTCATAACACACCTCACAGAAGCAAAAAATCAAAAACCAAGGACCATTCATTTAAAATAGTCACCAGGACATAGCTACACCATAAAACAACAAAACTCTCTTCCAGTTTCCCTTCCACCCGCGAAAAATATACTTTTAATTGATTAATTCACTTAAGATTATAACTACTCTACGTTTTTTCTCACAGAACATCCCCCGCCATAAAAGGCATACCAGTCATAGACTCTAAAGGCATTCTATCTATAAATTTAACACACAATCTCCAATATGTCAACAAAATTATAAATTTCCCCAAAATTCTCCCAAAAACACCAAAAAGCCCCCCGGTTGCCCGGGGGAATGGTGTGTTATTCAAAATGCCCTTGCGGACTATTTGACATTTTTAGGGTCCCCTACCTCATCTGGGCGGTTTCCAGATTGGTACCGCTGCTTGATTCAACCGCATAACCCAGGATTGGATTTGCCGTTCCGTTTCCATAGATGCTGCCGTTGGTCGTTCCGCTTGTGTTGTTGGCAGACGTTTTTCCGCTTTCACCGCCTGTTACGGTAAAGCGGCTATCGTTACCTGATACAATGACACCTTCCTGCTTCCACAGGCCAATGTTCATCTTGTCATAGTAGTTTGTGGTAAGAATCATGGAGCTTGGAACAAGAGATATCTCCCAATTTCCTGTGAACATATCCTCACTGTTGGTTCCCTGTGCCTTATAATTCATATCTCCGTTTTCAGGAACAATGAGTCTTGCAACGCTTGGAAGCCTTGCCGTTCCGTTAAAGTAGCTGATATGCGGAATTACATGGCCGGAAGCGTCTTTTCCAACATCAAGCGTAATCCTTTCGCCGGTAATCGTGAATGAGTCAACCTTTACGGAATCTGTCGCTTCGTTATAGGCCGCATCACATGAAGAAAGATATGCATAGCGCAGGCATCCGTCAACGTAAGCCGCAATGTGAACTCCACCGTCTGAATCAAACTTGACCGTACAGTGCTCTCCGCCTTCGCTAAAGATTACCTTGTTGCCCTTCCAACCGCCGGCAGTACCGTTGTCCAGACCGCTTGTTGGATTATCGTTGTATGCGTAACGGCAGTTTGTACCGTCATACCAGACCGCCACCACTTTGTCATGGGTCGCATCACTTCCTGCCATTGCATCGATTGCGACATACTTGTATGCGGAGTAACCTGTGTTGTAAGACTCGTATGAATCTACCTTATGTACAGTCACGTTTATCTTAATGGCATTGGCATCCTTAGCATACGGCCAGAAGAATGGTGGCTGTCCGGCTTCAAGGAAATAGTTTCCTGATGTTTCAGAAACCCTTTCATATACGATGTAGTTTTTGTCAGGATCCAGTTTGCGGTTATCGAAACACTTGTCTTCTGCCTTATACTCACTTATCTTGTGGGTCATGTAACCTTTGGCGGCATTATTATCCGTAGTATAATAGATAAGACCATCAGGCTGTATTATCCAAATATACTTATTGTCATTTCTAATAATATCAACCGTTTGCCCCACTGTGAACCGGCTTTTCAATTCATCTGTCTTCATGGCGTTAATGTGTGTATTGGTAATTTTAAGTGTTGTAATACTATACGCATTATTATTCTTGTTTTGCACTAATGCACCGTCACCGTTTATTTCAGCCCGTCGATAATACTCCATGGTATACAAGTTGTTGCCATCAGCGTCTGTCTTATTAACAGCAACATTTTCACTCTGTTCAATGTTTTTTGTTTCTCCACGCTGGGTATCAATACCTGCTATCAAACTGAATTTATCGGTATTGGCTTCCATGTAATTCTGGTAACCGCTGCCATCATAAATGTAACCCTGATTATCTATAAAGTCATCTTTATCGGCTTTTGCACCCGGAATACTGGTACTATACCTGAACCTAAGCTGTTTTTGCACACTGTCATAGTATGCAAGATAAACAGAAGTTGTGGCAGTGTCTTCAGTTTCATGCACAGTTGCAGCCAAAGACGGTGATGAGAATCTTGTTTCCGTTAGCGCACCGTCGGCAGAGGTTATGAATTCACCATTTGCCAGAACCTTGTAGGTCTTTTTTATTTCAAGAGGAAGAGTACCATTAGCTAACTTCTCGACGTATCTGTTGTAAGATATGGCATCCTCATATACTGTTGTTCCTGGAATATATGGCAATGCAATTGATTCAAGGCGGATGGCATTGGTACCATCATAGTTGCCCCCCTGTCCAGTACCACTGCGGCCCCATTTGTTGTAGAAATATGAGAATCGTCCTGCATGATGTGAACTAGGATTCGTATCAAGACCTGTTGTTGTAGCGTGGGCATTTCCCAAGGCATCATAGGCAAAGCTTACGTTGTTGAACGTTGCATAGTTCTGCTGCCAGTCTGTATATGAAGTACCGTCTTTTCCAGCCATGGCGAAGTTTGCAGGTCCGCTTACAAATGCCAATCCGACCGTACCAGTAACAGGGTTAATCTGCATTGAAGGTTCCCTTAACTCACCGCTCTTTGGTTTTGCGGCATCACTGTCGAATTCCCACACGTCGATTATCACGTCGTCGGTAAGCAGGCTGTTGCTGTTTGAGTTCGGCATGAGGTTGTATGCATATCTGTTCTTGTCGCTGTACGGACTGTTTTCTGTAATTCCATTTGAATATGAACCGCATGCGTTGTTGTTGTTCAGGTTGTTCAAAGTCTGAATGTAAGTGTCTCCGTTCTTTACGCTCAGGGAAATTTCACCGGAAGTTGCAAGTATTGCCTTTGTTGCGGGCAATGTAACGACTCCATCGGCAGAAACATCCAGCCTTATGCCTCCTGAAATTCCAAAATACGTTTCAGTAGAAGGAGATCCTAGGTTGAATCCCTTTATGGCGAGGTCTTCATCACTGCGTGCAACATAATGTCCAAGTGCCGTGCGTGAATATGCATTTTTGATGCTGCTCTTGAGTTTCCTGTACAGGCTTGTGTCGATTCCGGAAATGTACGGTACTACATCCATCTGGTAGCGTCCTGTGGCAGCTTCTTTTGTGGTCTGCACGCTTCCTGGAGTACTGTTGTTGGCTCCCGCATCTTTGGCTGTTGTAGTAAGCTTTTCGTTAAGTGATACAATGCCTTCGATTCTTGCGGTGTCGATGTCGAGTTCCCATGTAACGCTGTGGCCGTCCTGTCCCAAACCGCTGTCGGTCAGAATCCTGAACTGCCATCCGTCGCTGTCTATCTTTCCACCCAAAGTATGGCTTGAGTATCCTTTTGTCAGGATCCACTTATCCTCTTCGTTTTCTGCATTTGAATTTGTATCATAAGTTGCAAGAACGACACTTGTACCCTCGGCCGCATTGTTCAGCTTGAGTGAAGTCATTGCAAAACTGAGTTCATCAAGTCTTGTACCGTCATAGCTCTTTCCAGTAATGCGAATTTTTCCAGAAACCTTCGGGTCCTCACCGTAAAGGGCTTTAACAGCATCACTCAAGTCAGACTCAAGCTCTATGTGGCCCTTGAGGTCAGAAACTTTTACCGCTGTCTCGGAACCGTAGATTGAATTGTCATTGAGCGACTTCCAGTAGAATGTGTCGATTGTGCTTTCAGGGGGCTCGTTGTCAACCTGGTCAATCTTGAGGTTTGTCACAAGCACAGTACAGTTCTGTGTGCTAAGTCCCTGTTCAAGTTCTTCTGTTGAATCCCAGAATGTGAGTCCTATTGATTTTGATTCAGCGTCGTCTCCCAAACTGGTAATCTGATATGCAAGAATTCTGTTTCCATCACCCGCAGCAAACGCAGGCAGGTTTCCAGAGTCAATGACAGCCGCTCCATCTCCTGTATTCTTTGTAACGGCATTTGTATTTGCCACATCAAGCTTATAGTACAGGGCGATGTTTCCGTTACCGCCTACAATCTCAGGTACAACTGCAAGCTTGTCCTTTACCACAAACGGTTTCTTGTAGCCGTAGACATCCGCACTTGTGTCAAGTTCAAATGTTTCCGCGGCATTTCCGATTGCACCGATGATGCTGTATGTATTGAATTCATTTAGGGTATATCTGTCCGTACCGTTCAGACTATCTCCGTTCAAGTTTGTGCCAAGGTAAATTTTGGCAACACGGGGAGCGTTGTTCTGTACTTTTGTCGTAAACTTCTGGCCGGAGACGTTACCCGCCTTGTCGAATGCAAGTACCACAAGAGTTACAGGACCGTCTGGCAAGTTCTTTGAGTGGATTGTTCCGTCCCATGTATAGCTTGTTCCAACCTTGTTTACGGTTTCCGGCATCAAGTCACCGTCATCAGACATCAGTACAAACGGATTGGCTGCATTTCCCGCCTCACCGATTTTTTCCGTACTCATGTTGTCGATAACCTGTCCGTATGGGAAGCCGGCTGTTACCTCTGTCTGTGTGCTAATACCTGTGTTTGAATCGAATGTAACCTTTCCGTCAGTCTGGGAAACTGCGGTAATCTTTCGATAGATTCCTTCTACATAAATCAGGCCACCGACACGTATGTTCCTGTCGCCTGTAACTTCAGATGCTGTATCCGGAACAAAGGTATATTCCTGTACCCTACCCTGAATGTTCTTTCCGTACATATCATAATCCGGAATCAGGCTGTATGTCTGGAGTCCACCAATAGAGGTCTTTGCGTATTCAACTTCATCCTGATTTACCACTGTCGGTTTTACCATAGGATTGATGATTTCCTTACCGGGGCGTACAAAGTAGAACAGGATGCGTTCAAATCCTGAACCCTTTTCTTCCACTTCACCGGAAAGCGTGTAGACATAATCCTTTTCCGCAATGACTGAACCGTTTGCAAGCACATCGCCGTTGCCCTTAAGGTTTTTGAGCGTCGGGGCCTCGTTGTCTATGTTGAGCGTGTACTTTGCCGTAGAAATATGCTTTCCCGGACCTTCCGTATCTGTTACCGACACAGTATAGGCTACGGAGTTTCCGCTTGAATCCACCTTTATCCATAGGGTTCTTCTTGCCGGACCTCCATCTTCCTTGACCTGCTCTGTAAGGTAATAATCAGTACCCGCTGTCAGATCTGAGTCACCCTTCTTTACGCTTACAGACTGAAGGCTTGTTTCATCCGTCATGTCCACGGTCAGATACCAGTCGCCCTTGATGAACATGTCTGCGGTATAAGAGTTGACCGCCGTAGGTACTGCAGTTTCCAATGCCTCAATTGGAGTTGTACTTGAATACTGTCTTAGAGAAGCAGAAAGTACTGGAGCGTTTGCATCGATTCTGACTGCAACAACCGGCTGACTCCATCCACCAATCTTGCCGTTATAGTTGATGCCGCATGCACGTATCCAGATGTTTGTGGTTTCGTCTCCCACCGGATTCATCTTTTCGTTTGAGTTAAGCGGAATGTACCATGAAGAACCTGTCCTTGTTGCCTTGATTCCCCACCATGAGCTTTCCTCTCCGTCTTCAAATCCTTCTATCTGAGTGTACTTGAACTGAGAGTTGCGGTTGGGATCTCCTGCCACATCTTCAAGTACGCGGTTTACATCCCAGACATCAAGGTCATAAGTATCTTGCGCTATCTGCTTTGAGTCATTTCCAAAATCTTGTGAGCCTGTGGCAATCTGCAGGAATACATAATCCGGTGTTGAAGTTCCGGACGGAATGTTTACGTTACCTGTTACAAGAATCGTGCCGCCAAGAACCGCAAAGTTTTGTCCCTCCGCATAGTTGGCGGATGTCGGATATGTAATCGCCACCTGAGGCATGTCTCCGTCGGGGTTGTGCCTGAGGGTGAATTCCTTAATTGAAGAGTTTCCTACTTTATCCACACTCTTAATCAGAAGTGGGAGCTCGTAGATTTTTGAATCTGAATCATAGTTTGTGTGATATGTTATTCCAGAATCATCCCTGTTCTTGTCGAATTTCGTCAAAAGCGGATTTCCATCGACCTCACCGTTAAAGCTGAATTTCCATGACGTTGCAGTTGAATTTTCCGCAATGTGGTCAGACCAGTTGCCGGCATCCACAATGCTTTCGGCTGAACTACGATAATTCTGCAATTGTGTGGAATCAGGAATCATCCAGTATGTCTTTGTTACCGAAGAATCTCCGTCCAAAGAAGTTCCCGTCACGTCAACTACGCCTGTAACTGCATCCGTTGAGCTGGGGCTTGTCATTGTGATGGAAGGACCTTCGTTGTCTATGGTAATGGAGCATGTCTGGCTTCTTTCGTTGCCTGCCATATCCTTTACCGTTATCTGAACGCTCTTTACTCCAGATTTAATGTCATCAAAAAGATGTACCTTTGTTACATCAATCAGTTCGCTTTCATAATAGGTATAAGTCAACTGATCTTTGGGGGATTTAACTGTAACTTCTGTTGCAGAGAATTCAATCTCCTCTTTTGATACTGGGTTTCCTAAACTGTCCTTGAAGTACAGCTTTTCCGTATCGTCATTGCCATCTTCATCCTGCATGACGGCCGTAACCTTGTCAACATACATTTCAAGAACCGGCACATACAGCTTGAAGTAGCTCTGTTTTCCTCCGCTAATCTTTCCTGAGTTGAGTGAATAATCCACATAGAAATTGGGTTTGGTTTTAATCTGGCTTATTCCTTCAAGTTCAGCTTCATCTGTTCCAATCGTAACAAGTGTCGTCCAGAGTTTTGGAGATGCAATGTCCTTGTTTACTTCAACAAAGCTGTCCGCACTCAAACCGTAAACATTTCCACCCACACCCGGGTTGGTTTTTGAATAAAGATAATACGGCCTGTCCAGTTCTGCATCACTGCCAGAAATAAATTCTTTTCCAGCAGAATCCTTTACGTAGAACCAAACTTTCTTTGGTCCGTCGTCGCCGAGTTTATCCTCTTCAAGATGCCAGCTGCCCGTTGAGCTTGCAACAGTGTATCCGGTAGACTCTGAATCACACGATGTCCAGTCAGAAGGACATGTCTCGCCTATGTGAACCTTAAAGAGCTGGATGCCGTCGTCATCAGTAATTGAACCGCGTAGTTCCTTGCTCTGAAGCCATGAATATTTATCTTCAAGGTCTGTGAATGTGATTTTCGGGCGGTCTGTGTTCTGGTCAACAATAATCGGCTTTGGTTCCGAATAGCCTGTGTTGCCGGCCTTGTCTGTAATCGAAGCCATAAGCCATACAGGAGTTCCATTTGCCAGACTACCGAATGCAGCTGTCGTATCAAGGTTTTTGCATTTCCAGTTGTTTCCCTCAATCGTCATGTCTTGAGTTGTAACAAAAGATTGCCAGTCATCAATGTTAACCGCACCAGCTGGTGGTTCCTGGGTCCTGTAATAGAGCTGGGGTGGTGTCTCGGGAAGAGCGTTGGCGCCGTCGGATGCAGTTCCTGGAATGTTGATGATTCCGTTTACTTCAAATTCCCGCGTACTTGTGTTTGCATCCTTTATGTCACTGATGATGACAGTCGGAGCATCAAGATCAAGAGTAAGAGCTGCAACTTTCACAGCACTTAGCGTAAGGCCCGCCTTGTCCGTTACGTTTGCATATACACCCGGGTTTCTACCGATTGCATCCAGAACATCATCATTCTTTAGCCAGTGGTTTTCATTGCTAATGTTCAATGTCCAGCTGCGTTTACCGTCTGCATCAGGCGCTCCCAAAACAATTGAACCGTATGGAGAATCTGGCTCCCCTTCTTTTGATTCCCAAATCTTGTAGTCCTCACTTCCGATATAGAATTCCAGCTTATCAACTCCACTCAATACATCTATCGCGTCACCGTTAATCGGGTCAATTTCATTTTCTCCGTTTGTCAAAATCGATATGCTTTGGTATTCCAGCTTTGGTGCGTGCAAGTCGACGTTCAGGGAATAGTCATCGTAAACCTGTCCGTCCAATTCAACACTGTCCAGCCTTGCGTTTCCGACCTTATCCACTGCCACAAGACGGAGGATGTTTGTTCCTTCCTTAAAGCCAGTGAGTATGGTCTCAAAATTAGTGAGGGCAGGAATTGGTTCTTTTTCTGTATCTGAAATATTTTTATCAATCGTCGTTGTGTATGGATTTGCAAGCGGAGCAAAATAACCGTTTCCTTCTCCGCCGGTACAGACCGTCTTATAGTTTTCCGCCGTCAGTTTTGTAATGGATGCCTCATCCTCTTCCTTGTACAGCTGATAGTAAATCATATCCACACCGGAACCTTCATCCTCAAAGGCACCGCGGATTTTCATCGTTGTGGCATTTCCCCATGTCTCGGAAGAATACTTTCCGCCTGCACCATCGTTCCAGTCACCAATGCGGAATATGCAGTCCTTGTTCTTTGCATCGATTTCATGCCGAGCAACTGGACCTGCATTGTCAAATTCAACTTCGTATTTCTTTGTAACGGTGTTTCCGGCCTTGTCATACGCGGTGATTGTCATGTCAACATCAATGCCGTCGCGTGCACTAAAGCCGCTGAATACCGGTTCAACCGGTTCAAATTCCCATGAAGGTGTGTCAGAAGTATAAGTCTTTGTTACTCCATTGCCTGTAAGTGTCAGAACAGTCTTTCCGACAAGATAGTTGTCCGTTGTGTTTCCCTTTATCTTGAACGTATTGTCCGACCTGATGTAATAGGCCCCGTCATAGCTTGCATCGGCCTTTTCCTTTTCTACGGAATTGGTGAAGCCGCTGAGGACAATTTCAGGATCAAGGTTTTCTATCTTAAGTGTGGTTGACCTTTCTGTGGTATCGGCAATGTTTTCTGCACTGAATGTAACCACAACATTGTAAAGGCCAGGGTGATCATTCATATAGTCTATGGCACCGCTGTCCGGCTCCACCGTCACATTCCATGTACCGTCACCAGCATCCGTCGTTTTTTCATAAGTGACAGCACGGGGGATGCTAGTCCATGATGTATCCGGTCTTGTTGAATCAGAAACGGTAACAGTATAAGTAAATGAGCTAAGGTCTACCGGAGAACTGAACGTTCCGTCAAATTTATATTTGTCAACGCTATAGGCATTCAGGTTTGTGACGGAATTGGTATTGCGGTTAATGATTTCTGTATCTTCTTCCCTTTGTGCGCCTATGTTTATCTTGGCGGCATGTGCATTGATGCTTGCAACAAAACCGTAGCCGTTCAAAGAATAATTACCTATAGGCTGACCGTTGATGTCATTTCCCACAGCGATGAACTTCCATTTTGAGGCATTGGACATTCCTTCGTAATCAGAGAAATTCAGGGCAATGGTTTTTGCAACAGAGTCCGCGTTGTCTCCATTTGAAGTTGGAGTAAACTTTGATTCAGGCAATACAGGAGGATCATCTGCTGTAGGGTTGTCTTTTCCCTTATAGACTTTAGGATTCCATGTAAACACAAGCTGACGTTCACTTTCACCATCCATCCAGCGACTGTGTTCAGAGTCCCACTTGGCGACATAGATGCTTACGCTTGGTACGTCAATCTTGGTTTGATCAAGTCCTGCAACTACTGAAAAATTGAGAGGGGTTCCACCGTAGTATTTAAAGTATCCTTCCGATGTATGGTTTTTGTCGTTTTCGGCAACATCCTCAGGATTCAGCTTTTCAAGTCCGCTGACAGTAAAGGTCGGATAGTTTGCGGGGTTCATGGAGAAATTCAATGTCTTCTCTTTTCTATCTGATGAAAGATCCCCTGTTTCGGCAAGGGCAGTACGAGGAGTTGAAACTGACGGTGCCGCACTTTGAACACGAGCATCTGAAAGCCATTGCAAAACTTGTTCATCGTTTGCATAACTGTCATCCAGTCCATTAAGGAGTTCCTGAATGTTCTTTACGGAGAAAGCACTGTAGCCAATAATATTTCCGTTTATCAGGTTCAAAAGTTCATTGGTTCCGCGGTAATAATTAGTTGTCGCATTACCGTCTCCGGTTCCAATGTTGGAAGAAGGATTGTTGAATACCCTTGCCCTGTCGTAGGCTGTTACAGTAAAGTAGAATTGTTTTGCACCCTGGCCTAGGTCATCGCCATAGAGTTTCCGATATATTTTGTCACGCTTCTTTACAAGTTCTTCGCTGTCATCTTCGATAGTATCGTAGAGCTTGGCAATGATGAGGGGGTTTGCGTTTGACATGTCGGTTATGTCGTCAAAGGTGGTGTCTTCATGATTGTCAAAGCTAATCTTGTTTCCATTTTCATCATAGAAGGTTACGACCAGTTTGTCGATTCTATTTTCCGTGGCTTCTGCAAAGGTTCCTTCTATTGAAACACTGCGTCCATATTCCTTTGGATTGTTGGTCCCGTAGGAAGTCGGCTTTGTAAGAATCATGACAGGAGCGGTGTTGTCTATTTCTATTGATTGTGTGTATGTACCTGATGAACGGCCTTCGGTATCTTTTGCAACCGCATAGAAAACATAGGGACCGTCCTTTACGTCCTGAGTACTGGGGTCAATAGTGAGCGACCATTTTCTATCCCCTGCCTTTACGTCCACAGTGGCAAGCTTGGCCTTTTCCATTGTGTGGGTACCGGTCCTCTCGTAGTACACATCCACGGAACTGACGTTGGTATCGTCGTCACAGTCTCCGGCAAGCACAAAACTGCCGCACACAACAGAACCCGCCGGCGGATATGTGATGGTAACTGTAGGCGGCACAGTATCGATGGCCTCTCCAAGACCCACCTTACATGATACGAATACAAAAGAAGAACACAGCAGAAGGAAAAGTCCACGTAATAATTCCCTGCCGAAATTTCTTGTTCTTTTCATAACACACCTCTAAAAAAACAAAAAATTACAGCCCAAAGGCCACAAAAAAATCTACAGAGCATGATTCAATTTAAAAACAAATTGAACACACCCGGTTTCATTCCCCTGCCACCCGTTTAGTACAAATTATTACATTAATTGATTACTTAAGATAATAACTACTATCTTTAATTTTCGGCCAAAACTTGAAAAACAATAATGCTTATCAAATTTATGGTAATTCCTGAAAGGATAATCCCCACTCTTCTTTAAATATAATCCCAAATCTCCAAAATGTCAACATTTTTCATGAAAAATCAAAAAATTCTCCCAAAAAAGTGTTAAAAATGCAAATTCCTTCACCATATATATTGTGTAGGACAAGATAAAACGGAAAGATTTAAATTGTCACGCGGATTCGATTTTCCTACGGAAAATCCTGGTAATGAGGTTGTCTTGTTGGTTGGCATTTACATCATACTTTCGGGTATAAGAAATCGATTTTTACATGCAACAGCATATACCTAAAGATTTCCAGAAATAACAGAAACAAACCACAGAAGGGGGTATTATGTTGAAGTATGAAGAACTAACAGGAAGAATAATCGGGGCCTGTATGGAAGTTTACAATGAGCTGGGAAACGGGTTTTTAGAGCCAGTATATCAGGAAGCATTGGAAAATGAATTCATCCTGCAAGGCATTCCGTATGAAA
>JAEEIU010000029.1 GCA_016281495.1 Treponema sp.
CGTCGGCCATTATGTTTTTTGAAATGTATTCGTATACGTCGCTGTTCAGTTCTTGTGCAAAAATATTCGAGGATATAAAAATTGTGATTGCAGTGATGAGAATCTTTTTTATAGATCTGAGTTTATTTTTTTCGATAATAGTGTTTGATTCTTTATATTTCATTTTTGTAGATCTTTCCTCAACCAATTACCCGGTACCTCAATCTGATGTAGGAATTTTTCAAAACTGTGCAGTCCTGCAGTTCCAGCACACCAAGGCCTGAAAGCTCGTCCCTTTTCAAAAGTGATTTTCCGTCAATGAGTGTCGCAGTATCCTTGCCGCCGACAAGAACAGGAGCGACTACAACATCAACATAGTCAAAGAGCTTTTCCCTCAGGAACATTCCATTTAGAGTACCGCCTGATTGAACAGTAAGACGCTCACAGCCAAAATCCTTTTTCAAATCCTCCAGAGCCTTTCCAAGCGAAAGATTCTCCTGAAAAATTATGTGCAGGTTATCTTCTTGCACATTAAATGCAGGATGATTTTTATTTGACGTTATCAGCACAAATTGACTGGACTTTGCACAAAAATATATAACTCCGCTTTCTTTAAGATGATGATTGTCCAGCACTACAAAAGACACCGGTGTTTTTTCGGGAAGCGGTTTTTCATTTACGCCCATCTTAGCCTGAACAAGACCTGTATTGAATGACCATAAATCAGTTGTCTGCTCAATCTCATAATATTGATGGAGTCCTTCCTTCAATCCGTCAATCAGAGGGAAATCCCTGTCTACATCAAGTTCATCACTTGCACCAGTGGATATTTTCCCATCAAGAGACATGAGCATGAATAAAGTTGTTACAGGCCTTCCCATTTTTATCCTCCGATTTACGACTGCTTCATCTTGAGTGACTTCAGATATTCCTTTTGTTCGATAGAAACCCTAAAACTTTCATATGCCTTTTGGATTGCCTTGTTGTGTGTCCACGGATCAAGCTTTTTATTCTGAATAAATGGCAGAGTGCTATCCCACTGTTTAACAAGCGCTTCTGCAAACAGCCATGCGGTCATCATGTTTACGTAATATTCATCGCTTCGGATTTTGGCGGGAAGTTCAAGGTATTCCGGCTTGAAGTCATCATCAAGATAATACTTCATCAAAAGAAGCATTCCAACTCTTTTTGTAAAAGGCTTTTCGTCTTTTATCCAAAACTTGATTTTAGGGAGCAGCTTACCCTTGTTCTTTTTGAGCACTGGAGGATTAAGTCCATCGCTAACAGCCCAACTGTTGATGTATGGCAGGAATTGTTCAAGCTGAGACAGGCATTCGTCATAGTCTTTGATTTTATTAATTAGTGCAATATGAAGGCAGTTTTCTTCATGATATTTGTGGGGAAGTTCACCCATGAATTTTTCAACTTCTCCTTGAGGAAGTGAAGCAAGCTCACGGATGATTTTCTTGTAGCTTGGAGAACGGACTCCGATAAAGCATTCCCTTGGCAGCGTTGGAACAAGCTTGGCGGAAAAGTCAGTGTATTTTGAGTCCTGATATTCAAACAGTATCTTTTGAATTTTGGTCATAAGAATCTCCATTCACAGTATACATCATCATATTGTTTTATTCTATATTAAATTGTTCTTATGATGACAAATAGAAAAAAACATGTTAAAATCAATGCGAAATCTAATATAGAGATAATGATTTTAGGAAAGAATATGAAGAGATGTTTTGTTTTTTTTTTCCGGTAGTTTTTATTCTTGCCTCAGGATGTTCTAAAAAAGAAGTCCAACTACCAGAGCAGGCTGTTCAGGAAGGGCAGGGTATAGATAATCAAATACAGGAAACACAAGATGAACCTGAAGCACCTGAAAATTTATATTTTGTAAACACCGATTCTCTAAAGGTTCGTGACGCACCCAACATGCAGGGGAATAAAGTTGGCAGCTTGGAGTTTGGATCTGTTGTAGAGGTTTTTGAAACACAGGGGTCAGGTGAATATAAAGACGGAATCCTGGACAAATGGTGCCGCATTTCCAATGAATCAGAACAGTGGGCCAATTACTTTTACCTTTCACAGTTTCCCGCCAAACTTGAATATGAAGACAAATACGAAACAGGCCTCCATGAAGACGGAGAATATTGGTACGAAAATTACACACCAGGTTATGGAGAAACTGTAATAATTCGTTTTAATCAGGATGTGATTTCCGAGATTTCATATTCGATAGATAAATAAATGCCGTCGGACATGAAGATGAATTACAAGAGAGTGAACTGGGACGAATACAGTTTGTAGTATGGTCCCAGATATCATTTTGGAAACATTGTTTAAATCTGGAGGACTGTATCCTGCAATTAGATTGCATTCCAGATGAACAAGAACGCAAATACACATCCCCATGCATTTTTGGTCTGTCTGTAAATGATGAGCATTCCATACAATGCGATAAAGGTTGTGATTAATTCAATTATTCCAAAAAGGTCGAAACTCATCGGGTGGAAAAGAATTCCCATCAGGGTGCATACAAGAGTTCCCCATGAAAACAGCTTGCAGTTTACAGGATACCGTCTGTCTATGATATTGCTGATTACCGCATAGTTGAATCCCTCAAAGAATCCCCAGAATACTGCAATGATAAGCGTTCCAATGATGGTGGCAACAATACCTGCCTTATGGAGGTCGGGTATTACCATAATGCTCAATGGTTCATATCTTTCAAACTGCCCGGACAATACGATATAAAGAATGTACGGCATAAAACACAAAATCGTTCCGCCAATCGCCTTGAGTGCATTTTTCCATCTCAGGCCAAAGCTCGTAAACGGTTCTTTACGCAGGATGCATACTATCGTTATTCCCAATCCGGCTATTCCAAACTGCATTGCCGATACTGTAAACAAACGTGGCCAAACGGAAACGCTGCTGTCTTTGCAAAAGGCCATGATTTTGTTTCCTATCATCATGTAGATGGCATATACAGCCAAAGTTACCAGTGCGATGATCCACAGGTTTATGTTCAGCTTTTTTTGCTCATCCGTTAAAGTCTTTTTCCCCATAATTAGCTCCTTTTAATCTGTTTTTTTCTGCTATGAATTTTTCATAAACGATAGAATATCTCATTTTCAGAAAAAATTCTATGTTTTCCTGGAATTAAAGAGTGTGATAGTACGGACAGATATTCTCATAGTGACCGTCCTTCATTCTGAAGCCACCTGGAATTGTTCCAAGCTGAACAAAACCAAGTCTATCATACAAATGCCGTGCATGGATGTTGCTCTCGACAACAGCATTGAATTGAAGGACACGGAAGCCTAATTCTTTTCCCATCTTAAGGCAGTCCGTTACCAGTTTTTCTCCGATGTGCTTTCCGCGACACTTAGAGCTTACTGCATAACTTGCATTACAGATATGACCGCATCTACCAACATTATTGGGATGCAGAATATAAAGTCCCACTATCTGCCCATCATCTTCTGCCACCCCTGTATAACTCTGTGACTCAAAGAAAACTTTTCCAGAAGTTTCATCCAACATTTCCTCTTGCGGAAACGCTATGCCATCTTCAACAACTTCATTCCAGATTTCTATCATCTTCTCAAGGTCTTTTTCTTGAAATTTACGAATTATCATCTTTTATCTCCTTTCAAACCCCAAACAACTCTACCGTCTGTTTCATCCTGTCTGCAACTTTTACACCAAAGGGACATCGGCTTTCACAGCCTTTACATGCGACACACTCCGAAGCGGTATGCTCAAGTGCTTTGTAATGCTGGGCTATGCTTTCTGGAATGCTTTTTTGTGCGGTTGCCAGATCATAGAATTTATTTACCATGGCGATATCAATATCAACAGGGCAGGGCTTGCAGTGGCCGCAATAAGTGCACTGTCCGTTGTATGAGTGAAGAGGGGCATTTGCAATTACCGAGGCATAGTCCTTTTCATCATCACTTGCATTTTCATAATAAACCGCATCATCAATTTGCTCTTTTGTATCGTATCCGCAAAGGATTGAAGCTGCTCCTGGACGTGTGAGTGCATAATGGATGAGCTGAACCGGAGTGAATGCAACACCGAATGGCGACCTGTCTTTGTCTAACAAGGCTCCACCAAAAAAGCCCTTCATTACAGTAAGGCCTACATTATTTTCTTCGCACATTTGATAAAAACGTGCCCTGTCAGGATCTATTCCAGACAGGTGATCCTTGTCATATCCACCGAACATGGAATAAAGATCTTCTGTTGCAGGCCTCATGTCAAACGCAGGATTTATGCTGAATAAAATCATCTCTATAAAGCCTGTCTCCACAGCCAGTTTACCGATTAAGGGATTATGTGTGGAAAGCCCGATGTGCTTAATCACTCCCTTATCATGAAGCTCATGTACATACTCTATGAACTCTCCGCTCATGACATTGTTCCATTCTTCCATAGAATCAATATAGTGAATCATTCCGAGGTCAATGTAATCGGTGTGAAATCTGGAAAGGAGATCTTCAAACGCAGGACGCACAAATTTCATGTCCCTTGTTCTGACATACTGACCGTTCTGATAAGTGGAGCCGATATGTCCCTGTACATACCACGAATCACGGCAGCCTTCCATTGCCTTTCCTATGATGTCCCTTGATTTTGGATCGGGCATCCAGCAGTCAACAATGTTTATTCCTTTATCATGCGCATACTTAAGCAGCTCTACAGAGTCTGTCTCTTCATGTCTTTCAAGCCATTCTCCGCCAAATCCGATTTCACTTACCTTGAGTCCTGTTTTTCCTAATGTCCTGTAATTCATTTTATCCTCCTTATCGTCTTGTAAAATTCTTTACAAAAATAAGAAAGCTCTGAGCCCATCGAGCTTTTTCTGCATCACTTTCCGTCCCAGTTCATAGACACGCTGTAATTCATCCGGATTTTTTTCTGTACGGCTAATACCAAGGGAGGTCCCCGGGCAGATTACAAAACACTTTCCAGCGGCTTCCTGTTCAAAGACGTAGGCCTTTTCCTCATTGTAGACTTCGTGACGCTTGAGCATTGCTTCATAAATCTTTGGATATTTTCTAAGGGCGAACTTCATAAGGGCAAGCGAAGAACTTGGCTTTTTTACGAAGTCTCGCGGCTGAGTCAGAACAACAAGATTCTTTTCATAACCCATGTCTTCAAAAGCTTTAAGTGGAATTGATTCGGTCATTCCGCCATCCAGAAGTTCGTAACCGTCAATTTTCACAACACGAGAAACAAGGGGCATACTTGCACTTGCCCGCATCCAAGTCAAATCATTCTGGTCACAAGTTTTAAGTTCCTTAATAACCGGCTTGCCTGTACGACAGTCCGAAGCAACAGCATAAAATTTCAGAGGATTTGAAACATAGGTTTCATAATCAAAAAGATCAAGTTTGTTTGGAAGCTGATTGTAACAGAAATCGGCACCATAAAGATCGCCCGTCAGAAACAATGAACGGAATGAACAATAGCGCCAGTTGTGCGAAAAACGTTTGTTGTAGCGGATGGCACGTCCAATCTGCTTAGACTTAAAATTACAGCCAAAGGTTGCTCCCGCAGAAACACCAATCGCACCGTCAAAATCAATTCCATTTTCCAGAAGAACATCGCACACACCGGCCGTAAACATGCCGCGCATAGCCCCGCCTTCCATCACAAGTCCTTTTTGCATAGTTTTCCCTTTTCACAAAGCATATCATAGCTGCTAAAAATCTTCTAGTCTCTGTTTTACAACACGCAATAAACGCAGTTTCGGGCTTGATGCAGCAATTGCCGTGGATTTGATTTTTTTTGCAATTACCTTTACTACGCTGGCTATCTTTATCAAAATCCCAAAGGATAGTGAGGAAAAGACCGGAAGTGAAAGCGTGCTTAAACTCGCAAAAGAAGGACTTGAATATCTGAAGCAGATTGAAAAGGTATAAATATTCTGATTGATATCCTGAATATTTATATCACTCAAAATAAAAGATGTCCTCAAACTTTTTATCGAGGGCAACGCACAGAATAAGAGCGAGCTTTGCAGTTGGGCAGAATTGCAGGGTTTCTATGGAACTGATTGTATTTCTGGAAACTCCTACCATCTGTGCAAGGTCTGACTGTGAAAGCTTCTTTTCTGTGCGGATTTCTTTTAAGCGATTTTGCAGAACAAGATTTTCGTTCATGACGCGGCTCCCGGAATGGTACCAATTTTCCCAGACAACTGCAGAATAAAAAGAACAAGCAGAGCTGCAAAAATCAAAAGATACCCGAGTGCGACAAACAGTTCGTGAAGTTTTTTAAGCCTGGAAAACTTTACAAAGAATGCCACACAGACCATTCCAAAGAAAACAATCCAGCACTCAACTTTTATCTGCCTTGTGAAAATCCAGTTCAACACGGAAACCAGGACACACAATCCGAAAGATGAAAAATAAGCAACTGTTGCTGCAGTCTTCTGCACTTCCAGATCTTCAATATCTTTTCCCGCATTATCGCTGCGGCTTTTTTCCAAAATCTCTTCCTTAGTCATCGTTTACCTCTTGTTTGTAAAATTATATTTCAATACATCTTTTGCGCAAGTCTTTACACACTCACCGCACAAAATGCATTCAGCTGATTTTATTTCGCCCTTATGCAGAAGCTCCGTTACATTCAGGCTCATAGGACAAACCTTTTCGCATTTCTTACAGCCAATACAGTTCTCTTTCTTTGATTTGATTTTCAGCTGTGGCAGATGTAGAAGTCTTCCAACCTTGTAGCCAAAAATCATGAAAGGTGCCATCCAGCAGATATAGTGGCAGTTTGCCCTCTTCCCGTGAATCAGGGCCGGAATTAAAAACAGAATTACAATTCCGTAATAAATCACATAACTATAAATATTAGAAATTGAAATACCGTGCTCGGTCATAAAGAAGGGCTGAATCGTATAATCACCTTTTCCAAAAACATGGCAGACAATTATTCCGCTTATCCACACAAGCCAGATTCCATATTTAATGTAATTACGCCAACCCTGCTTTGGAGCCTTATCAGAAAACAGGGCAAAACATTCGCACATTCCACCGGTAGGACAGAAAAAGCCGCACCAGAGCCGGCCAAAGAATAACCCAAGAATGAACATCAGAGAAAAGACGATAAAGCTTCCATTGATGACATGCTGCATTGCTGCCATGATAATCAGATATGGCGAAAAATAATAAATCGTAATCGGAAAAAGCAGCATGCTTATGATAAGCGTAAACTTCCGGATTTTTTGCAAAGTCATAATCTTCCTCCTGTAATCCCTCGTCTTGGTTGTGCCAAGTATACTTGGTATAAGTCAGATTATATACATGCAAAGTAAACTTGTCAAGTATTGTTTTTTTTGCAAAATCTGATAATATAACTATACTGCCACCGGGTAGAAATGCTTTTAGGCATTCAGTCTCATCGTTAGGTCTTAGAAGATGAAAAGTAAACTCTCTGGCACTAGTAGCAAGTACATTGCTTGCGGCAGTCCTGATTTTCGTCGGATTTTTCTTATACAAAGAACAGCTGAGCGTTTCTAAAATAGCAGGCGTAGTTATTTGCCTTGTAGGACTCTATTTTATCAACCGATAATCTAGACACTTGACAGCACCCTTTGCATGGATTCTTACAACTCTGTTTGTGTCGCTCTCGGAGATTTTTGTAAGAAGCTCGACATAAGGTTTTACAATTTCCGGCTTGCGTTTTCCGAGGACACGGAAGATTTCCGGAGATTCCATGCGAACTTTGTCATCAGAATCATGAAGAAGATTTGCAAAAATATCCATGTAGTCAGCGTAAATATCCGGAGTGTTTGTCGCGATATTTTCTGATGCCCAGATAAAGTTTAATCTTACGTTCGACGCTTGGTCTTTTGCAAAAGAGAATAAGCCATTCCAGTAAGGTTTGATCAAACTGAAATCAGCACGCCCAATTCGTCCAAGAGCATTGAGTGCTCGTTCACGGAGCAGCGGTTCAGAACTCTTCAAGAAATCAGCAATTGCCGGAACATATTCAGCTATTTTTGATGGATATAACAACCCCATCTCACCAAGCATCCATAAAGCCTTTGCTTGGATTTTGGAATATTCAGATATAAGCAAGCCTGCGACATCAGAAATACTGCTCTCCCATTCAACTTTGTTCTTTGTAAGCAGGCCGAGTTTCTTATAAAGTTCTGCTTCGGTCATCTCTTCATTTTTATATGTCATAATAAATCACCGTTTAATAAACTTTTATTTCGCTGTCGTGCTTAAAAGACTCTTCCAGAAGCGGACCATAGGCGCCCATCGTAAACGCTATATCACTGCTCCTTATAGAGAGCAGCTTCATATCTTTTTCCAGTTTCAGATATTGCATTGCTTCAGCACTAAGAAAAATCTTTCCATCTTCGTTGATTTTTACCCAGGTGTAACCTCGTCCCTTATACTTTATAAAATTTCCCTCTTTAGAAGCGTAATCTCTTAACTGAGGATTATCATTTAGTATGTGGCTAAGTTTTGAAGAAGCAAGCAACCTTTTTCTTGTAACACAAAAGCCACCTGTATTTTTGCTGCCGGTTACAAGATATATTTTACCTTCAGACGCAATATCATATTCCCGTATTGCCTGCTCAGGAAATTGAATTGTGCCACCATCTCTTATAAGAGATTTACCAAATATAAATTTTCCGCCTTTATTCATTTGAGGCATGAGTTTCTCCTAATTTGAGTTTATAACTTACTCAGCGTTTCTTTTTCCATCTGAATTATCTGAATCATTCGGTCGATTGCGCAGATGTCGATGTAAGGAACTTTTGCGGCAAGCATTTTATCGCGGTTTTCGATTGTTCCTTTTTCGTATTCATCAAGAAGGGCAGCTCGCTTTTTCTTTTTTTCTTCAAGTTCTGATTTTGAAAGGATTCCTGAATACATCACGGCAAGACAAAACCAGACCGAATCATAATCAACCCGTTCAAAAAGTTCGCAGATTGTAGATTTCAATTCTGCACGGCCGGAATCTGTTATGCGGTAAACAGCTTTGTTATCTGATTTCCCCGTATCTTCTATTAAGCCCTTCTTCTCAAGTCGCAGACAGGATTCGTATAGAGTTGTCGCCCCTATCAGATGCCAGTACTGCATGTTCATATTATCAATCATCTTGAGCATGTCGTAAGCGTTCATCTCGCCCTGCAAGAGCATTCCGGTAATTACAATTGAAGTTTTAGACAACATTGCGTTTTCTCCTTTTGATTATCAAAATCCAGATTGCAGACAAAGCTAGAATCACAAGCGCAATAATAAAGGATTCAAGATTTTTGATTTCCTCGCCCGCTTCTGAAGAAACGATCACATCCCACAGAGCACC
>JAEEIU010000030.1 GCA_016281495.1 Treponema sp.
ATTACCTTAAAGCAGTAAACAAGGAAATAGGTCTGCTTGTCAATTTCGGTACAACTTCCCTAAAATGGGAAAGAATCTCAAGGTTTGCATCGACACGACAACTTTATCAAATCACCAGTCAACAAGATGAAAACAAATCCAACCTGACACACCTCATTTTTAAAGAAAAATCGTAGATTTTTCGAATCCGCGTGACAACCCAAAAATTAAACTTAGATAATTTTGTTAATTAAATGACAAAACGGTAAAAGTGTTTTATAATTCAAGTAAGTACGAAAAGGAAAAGGATGAGCGTATCCGCAATTTCCTGCATTTTGTACATACAAACGATTCTGGGAAAGACGATTTTTCCTCCAGACTATCAGAAATGGTTGAGAAGCTCAAAGCGAACGAAAAATTCAGGGGTGATTACTTAGCTATGAATTTACACGACAGGGACATAATGGAACGGGCAAGGCAGGAAGGAATTGAATTGGGCCTCCAACAGGGTATCTCGCAGGGTATCTCTCAAGGTATCTCCCAGGGCACCAGACAAAAGGCCGTGGATGCTGCTGTAATGCTTGTTCAAAAGTATAATGTAACCCCAGAAAATGCCGCCAAAGATATGGATGCTCCATTGGACTCGGTTGTTGAAGCGCTGAATAAAGTAATGGTGTAAACCCAAATTGAAAAAGTAAAGGAACTGGAGGAACAATTAAGAATGCATAATTCATAATTAAGAATTCGGAATGCGGAATTATGAATTGAGCCTGTCATACTGATTTGCTTTGTATCTTGCTGGATAGTAATTGAAAAAAAAGGTTTGTCACGCGGATTCGATAGTGTGTCAGTCTGTCTGCTATTCTATTCATGCTCTATTTCAAATATGGTATATTTATGACATTTTCTTGTCCACTTCTATGATAAAATGTGGTGTGAAAGACAAGTGTAAAAATATGGGAAAAGAAGTTACAGATTGATGGAGGGAGCATTACTATTTAGCATGAATACGTGAAGTCACATATATAAAAGATGCGGAATCGAAGACTGGCACACAACAACATCTGCAGAAGCGTAGCGCGGTTTTTGCAACGAAGTTTCCAGCAAGCCGTTGTTGGGGGACAGACTTCGATGGGAGCATCTTTTATTTATGTCTTTGGCACTATTCCCGCTGAAAATGGAGATGCTCCCTCTTTAGATTGTTGCTTACTGAGTATTGTTTATATTTTCACTTGCCTTTCACACACGAAAAAAGTCCCCCGGTCTCCCGGGGGTGTGGTGTGTGTTATTTCAAATGCCCTTGCGGACTATTTGACCGTGCTTTGACAAAGCAGGCACATTCGGGATACACCTGCCTTGTTTGTGGTGGGAGGGGTTACCTCATCTGAGCGGTTTCAAGACAACTTCCTGTACTTGTGGAAATCTGATATCCCAAAACACCGTTTGAAGTACCGTTACCAAAAGTCTTGCTCCAGTTTTCAGAACTATAACCATTAATCTTGTTATATTTTTGACTGTTTATCACTGAGCCACCAACCTTTGAATCGGTTAAGACACCTGCATTTTTCCATACACCGACATTCACCTTATCTTCTCGGTTTGTAGTCAAGCGACTTGGAGAAGGTACTACTGTTACTTCCCATTTTCCGGTGAAGAGTTCGTTTTCATCAACACCATCAGGAGCCTGTACAAAAGCTGAACTTTCTACAAGATATGCATACTTCGGCATTTTCAACGCGGCTGTATAGTAACCGATGTACGGTATGCTATTGCCATTTGCACTAACTGCAACATCAAGTGTCAAGTGTTCTCCTACAACTCCAGAAGAATCTACAGTACATGTTTTTATGTTCTGTCCTGTAGTTGCATACGTATCAAGGTAAGCATACTTAACATCACCGTTACCTGCATAGGCCGCAACATGTAAGTGACCGTTTTTGTCTGCTACGATATGACAATATTCTCCACCTTCAAAAAGTGTTATAGGTGTTGACCAGTTCTTTGCCGTTGCATTGCCTTTCAGTGTATTCCACTGACCAATCGGATTTGTTATATAGCTGTACTTTAGCGCATTTTCGCCCTGATCAAACCATACAACACAGGCAACATCATTGTTGCCGTTATTTACAACAGCAACATCTACGTATTGACCTGCACCCCTACCAGAGATAAGAGGTACGGTAGTCGTTCCGTTAGCTTTCGGGAATGGCTCTGCTTCTCCGTTGGCAATAACCTGACAGTTATTTGTACTGTAGTATGACGAAGCTCCATTAGTATACTCGTCCTGGAATCCTCCGACAGATTGCTTTGTAGTTCCATTAAATGTACCGGCCCTAAATCTTATCTGATTAGTAAGTGCATCATAGTATACAAGGTAGAGATTAGTATTATTACCACTTACCGTAGAAGCAAATTCAGCAGACAAGAAGCGATACTTCATAAGAGAATAATCATAAGTACCACTACCTGTTTTAAGGCCAATTTCTTCAAGCCTCAAGGAATTACCGCCACCAAGAGTACCTTCCGTACCAAGTGATCCCCTATTCCATCGGCTTGTATAGAACGCCCACTTATCAACCGAACCAGAGCTGTTTGTATCACCACCGGAATCAAGTGAATAAGTCCATCCTAAGTCATCAACATGGAAGCCAACGCTAGGACCTGCAAAAGTATCCCAGTCACCAGCCCAGTATATTGATGAATAACTGTTAGTAGCATCATATGCAGTTGTTTTTCCAGTATTACCACCCATACTATAATACAAACCACCATTTGCAAAGGCGTAGTTAAGCATCTTTGTCTTCTGGTTGATCTCCATATTGATACCAGTCATAAGTCCGTTTATTGGAGTAGAAGCCCTGTCGTTGAATTCCCAGACATCAAACCAAATATCATCTGTGAGTATGTTATTTGTATCTCCGTTTCCTTGGCGGTTATACCAGTTGGCATAAGCAGTTCCTTCTTCAGTCGCTGAACCTTTGGCATCATTGTTGTTTATGTTGTTCATTACCTCAAAACCATTTACGGTGAGATTCAATGGACCTGATGCCAATTGTGCAACATTAAAACTCAACTGACCTCTTGTACTGTAATCTATCTTTAGATTTCCTGTTGCAGAACCTGTAAAGTTGTTAGTTCCACTTTGAATCCTTACAGAGCTGTCGTTGATATTGAATCCATACAGAGTTACAGTTTCAGAAGTTTTTGTCTTAAGATCTATCTTATAGTTTCCTGTAGTTGCAATATTTGAAACCACAGACTGCACAGGATAGTGTCCCAAAGCAGTTCTATTATAGACAGACCAGTTGTTCACTTTGTTTTTTGCAAGATTTGTGTATACCTTAGAAATATACGGTACAACATCCACCCTCTGATATCCGGTTGGAGTTCCGCTGTCTGAAACGTTTGCTGTTACGCCCGCGTCATTTGCTTCCGTCCAGATGTTTTGTTCATAGGTTACGGTATCTCCAGCACCTGCCGCCGCCATACCACGGTCTGTCGCAGATGTCCTTATCGCCTTGTCCGTACCGTTTCCGACATAGCTTGAGTCGATGTAAAGGGTCCAGTGGACGATGTGGCCGTACTTTGCCGTGATGTAGGGCACTGGTGTATCCTTTAGGACTTCATCAAGGGCATCAAAGTCTTCCTGAGGAATGAATCCCATGTCGTAGGCTTCCCTGTAGGTTGCGTTTGTAACAAGAGACTTATATGAGCCGTTTGGAATAGCAGAGCCGTCCCAAGCGTAGGTGTAGGTCCAGCCGCCGTTGTATGTACCGATGTTGCAGTCGTTTCCTCCTACGTTTACGGTAAGGCTACTAAGGAGAACGTCATCGTGGGCGATACCCTCTATCTTTACGATACCAGAGATCTTTGGATCCCTGTCGTAGACGCCACCCGCTCCGGCGACAAATGCACTCGGAAGATCATTCGGAAGCTCAATGTGACCGTAGTCCTTGCTTTCCATAAAGAGGCTGTTCTTTGTGCCGTTTACCCAGTAGAATGGAATGATGCGGCTCTTTGGCTTGTTGTTGTCCTGCAAGAGTGAATCCACAATGATGTTGAGCGTTGCAGTTAACGCGGCACCCGGAGTCTGGTCGGAGATTGTAAGGGCAAAGTTGCTTCCTGTAGCGTTACCCATGCCCAGAAGTTTTGCCATGGAAAGGTCAACTTCAAGAGGCTGATAGTCGTCACTGTCGTTGTTTCCAGTTCCAATGTTTGTTCCGCTTCCTGTTACCAAGGCAGAATCAAGCCAGTTGCCTGCCCCATCGGACGCATGTACTTTATAAGAGTAATCCAGCTGTCCGTTTCCACCGACGATTTCAGGAATGATCTTTGTGCGCCCAAGAATCTTGAGGACTGAGCTTGCCTTGTCGCTTGGGAACCAGGCTTCCGTAACATTCTTGCTACCCTGCTTACCCTTTGCATAGATGTTGGAATAGCCATCGGAAATCATTTCTGCGGCATCCACAGTACCGTTACCGTTGGTATCGGTTCCGATAGAGACACCTGCAATGCGGGGCTGATTGTTTGCCACAAAGACATTCACTTCTTCTTCCGCATAGTTTCCGGCTGCATCGAATACGACATAGTGGAGTTTGGCTGAACCGTCACCAATGTTCTTGGAGTTGATGTTGGCTTCCCATGTCCATGTTGAGCTCTGCTTCTTGAGGGATTCAACCATGATGTCACCGTCGTCAAAGTTTACGTTGGTGTAATATCCGGCAACCTTGCTTGAAGTTTCATCGGCAGTTTCTTCCGTCGGATTGTCTACGACATTTGCCATTGCGAACTTGGCGCTTGTAACACCTGCGAATGGCTCTGCCGCCGTTGTATTTACCTCCACAGAAACCCTTGTTCCAGAAACACTTTCTATTCTATAGATTACACCGTTAATCTTAATAAGACCGCCAGTGTGAACGTTTGGATCTGCACTTGAAAGGTTGAATGCCTTTCCGCTTGCACTTCCTGTCAGAGTCTTCCAGTAGAGTCCCTCTTCTTTTGTAAGGCTTGTGTATCCGTCTATTGCATTTCCATCATCTCCAGGTGCCTTCATCACGTCATAGAGAGAATGAATTGAAGGACTGTCGATGTCACGGGTAAAGTAGAATGCAACCCTCTTTACACCAGTCTGTGATACACCTGCAACAGGATCTTCTTTTGCCTGTGTACCGAATGTGTAGAATCCGTTTTCGTTTGTAACCCTGTCGCGGATGTTGTAGTAATCGCCTGTCTTAATGACCACTGGAGCCTTGTTGTCCACGTTAAGGGCAACCTCGCGTTCTCCAGTCAGGGCCTGTCCTGCATTTTCCTTGTAAGAAAGCTTCCAGTCCTGATATACTACTTCATTTGCAGTTCCACTACCGACCTTCATCTTGATGTGGAATCCAACCGGATCACCAATATGAGCGGTATTTGTGTAATTGACTCCACCGACAGTCACTGTGTCAACACTTGTAAGCTCTATGTCTCCACCGTCATAAGTTCCAGCGGTAGTCATTTCACCATCTCCGGAACCTGCTGGAACTCCATCCACCATGATATAGCGGGTGACAGTAGCGATTCCAGAATCATCATACATGTCGGCTTCGTAGTACCATTCACCGGTTATTGACATATCTTTGCTGTAGGCGTATTTGGCAGTTATGTTTCCGCCGTTGTCATACTGAACGAGGTATTCATTTGCAATCTGAGGCGTATCCTTATCAATCTTGAATGTTACATACGGTGTCTTGTCAGGATCACTCAAGTCAATCTGGCTTGTATTGTGGTCTTCATCCGTAGCGTATACCCAAACCGCAAGGTCCTTTGTACCGCTCGCAGGATTAAGCTCAGCTCCCTGGTTTACGGTAAAGCTCCAGCTTGCGTTGCTTACTTCCTTCTTAATACCGTACTTAGTCCAGTCATCAGCGCTTGCCGGTATGTCAGAATAGGTAATGTCTGTCCAGACTCCACCGTCGAATTTACCCCATGTAAGCCATGAAGGTGCAGGACTCAGGGCATTGAGTAAATCAATATCCGCCTTATTCCATGTTCCGTCGGCATTCATGTCAATCATGACCATTACATTGTCGGCGGCGACATTGTCGATTGCTGTTCCCATAATCGGAATTGAACCGCCCAATGTGCTTCCTGTAATTGGATATGTAATCGTTACAGTCGGCTTGTCTCCCTGAGGATCAACAGTTACAGTCTTTGTCGCATATCCAATGTTTCCGTATTCATCGATGGCCTTAATGTGCAGGTCCACAGATGTTATGTCTGTATAGCGGGCCGCCCCGTTAGTGCCGTTGATTGCATCGGTTGTGGTAATTCCAACTCCCTGAGGAACCTCAACAAGATACCACTTGAGCAGGTCTGTATGGTTCCCACCGCTTGTGCTGTCGAATCCTATTTCAAATGTAGAGCTGTTTGCATCAGGAAGTACATATTCCTTCCATCTTCCGGCACCGTTTTGTGCGCCGGTTGCAATTGTATCGATTGTAGTCGGATCCACGCCATGCTGTGTTACCATGAAGTATACATGAGTAAGTCCGTTAGCTTCGCTCAATGAACCCACAGACTGGGTTGCCATGGAAACAAGGCTTGACGGCTGAGAAATGCGTACTGTCGGGGCATCGTTGTCAACCACAAGGCTGGCGGATGTCGTATCCCTACCTTCTCGACCGGCGTTATCCCTTACGGTAATGACTGCCGTGTAGTTCTTGCTTGGCAGTGTGTCCAGCATGATGTAATCCGTGGTATAAGTGTTGCCGCTCTTTGTTGTTGCATATTCAGTGCCGTTGAATGTCACAGTTCCACTTGCTATACCGTTGGAATCCGTTGCGTTAAATCGAATCTTGAATTTCTTCCAGTCACCGCCAAATCGTTTTGCAGTAAAGTCTGTACTTGCGGCCTGATCCGTTCCGTTATTTGCAATGTACTTTACATCGGTAATAAGCGGAGATGAAATGTCCACTGCAAGATTCAGGATGGAGTAATTGCTCATAACTGTATTCTTGTCAACAAACTTAGGCGCAAGATACTGAGCAGCACCAGTCTTTGTAACAAACTGTGTTCCGGCAGCATCAGTTACCCTAAACTGCATGGAATACTTTGTTTCGCTCGGGAAGGTGTAAGAGAAGTTTCCGTTTGTCACGGTCAATTCAGTCCAGCTACCGTCGCCTAGCTTATATTCCAGTTTTGTAACGCCATCGTCATCGGTTACGTTTCCGGACATGGTGGCATTGTCAGTAAGCCATACGTTTGAAGTATTGGCATTTTCTGTAAGGCCTGTCAAATCGAGCTGGGTGAATGTGATTATCGGGCGATCGCCGTCCGGGTCCACGTTGTACTTGTAGATGTATTCGCCTTCGTTACCCGCCTTGTCAACCGCAAGCAGCTTAAGGAAGAATGCCTTTGGACTTCCAGTATAGCTTGAGCCGTCCATGAATTTGACCGCTGTACCGTTCTGTACAGTTGAGAATGGCACATTGAATGACCAGTTGTATGACTGTGAGGCCGCTTTAGTATCAATCAGAGTGTTGCATGCATTTTGTGCAGTACCCCAGTAGAGTTCAAGCCTGTTCATTGCGGTTTCTTCTGTCGTTCCGGCAAATGCGACTGTTCCGTTAACTGTGTTAACCGCCTCGGCATCCGCTGTTGGTGCAAGACGCTGGGTCTTTGGTGTGTTCAATGTAAGGACCGGAGCCGTGTTGTCTATCGCAATTGTGAATATTGTCTGGGTAGAACCGTTTCCTGCCCTGTCAAGAGGCTTTGCGACAATACCGTCACCGTTTTCAAAGTCATCCTTTCCAATCTTTGCACGGTAGCTCTTTATCGCCGTCTTATCCGAAATCTGGTTATAGCTCTTCCATGTCATGGAACCGATGTTTGTCGCACCGGACGCTATCGTATCAGTTGAATATTCAACTGCAGCACTTACAGGGATGATGGAATCTTCCCTTACAATTTCAAAGGCAAGCTCTGCAACTCCAGAACCAGTATCTGAATAAGGACCTACAATGTTGAGGTCTTTTGTTCCGTTTGAAAGAACAGTACCTTCTATCTGGTTGTAGTTCAACGCTTCTTCATAGCTGTAATAGCGGTCATTTGTGTTTCCAAACGAAGGGTTGGTCTTGTCCAGGTTGAGGGTGATCCGCTTTATGTCGCTAAGGTTTCCTGCCTTGTCCTCCGTCTGGATTCCAACCACTGTAGAACCTGGCGCCAAATCGGATACGGTGAACTCGTATTCAACTGAAGAGCCTATGCCAAGTACGCCCACTGATTTGCGGTCTTCACTTGTGATTTCCTTAAGGTTTGTGACTCCGTTTGCCACACCCTTCATAAAGTAGACGATTGAAAGTCCGCTTCCCGCTTCATTAATTGTTCCCTTTACGGTAAGGGTTCTGTTTCTTGACCATGAGTTGACGTCATAATCCTTTACGACATCACCGTCATGGATTTCTATGTCATTGTTGAATGTCGGCTTTGAGCGGTCAACTATTGTATTGAGAGTCTCTACACTTGTCCTTTCTGCACCGTCGGTTGCGGTTACAGTAATGTTCCATGTACCGTTTGCATTTGCGTTGTTTGCAAGGGTTATTGTTTTTGAAGAGGCGTTGTATGTATATCCGTTTGTTCCGCTAGAGACTTCACTTCCGTCCTTCTTTGCCACAACTGTAATGGCTGGCGTTCCCAAATTGTCGCTTGCGGTAATCGTCCAAATCGCAGTATTTGATGCTTCAAGAGGATAGTATGATTCCGCTGTTGCCGGCGTGAGGGTCAGGGTCGGGTCGGTGTAGTCAACTGTGATTCCGGTCTTACTGATGACGGCGCTCTTGTTGCCCACCTTGTCCTCTGCGTAGAATGCA
This sequence comes from Treponema sp., assembly GCA_016281495.1. Taxonomy (GTDB): domain Bacteria; phylum Spirochaetota; class Spirochaetia; order Treponematales; family Treponemataceae; genus Treponema_D. The sequence goes on from JAEEIU010000030.1 coordinate 8,829, forward strand.
ATCTGTTTTCCAGTTCCTTCTGCAAGGTCAAGTGTCAGCGTCCAGTTTGTAGTACCGGTTGACTGTGGTGCCGAGGTTGAGTCTACAGGAGTCCATGTTCCGCTTCCTATTGTTGAGGAATTGGTTGAATAGTAGAGGGCGTATGTTCCGCTTCCTGCGTCTGACCAGGATCCCTGGAAGGTGTAGTTGTGGTGTCCATCCTCAACCGTCATGTAGGGGCTTCTTTCGCTTATGCCGTAGGGTGCGGTCTGGAGGTCGCTGTTTGTAAGCGTTAGTGTGGGAGCCGTTGCATCGGAGTCAAGCGATACAAGCTGTACCGTGCTGCCGTTTCCTGCCAAATCATTTACGGCCGCCTGGATTGGGCCTGTTGAAAGGCCGTTTACATTGAATGTTGCCTTCCATGCGGTAGCTCCAGTCTTTGTGCCGCTCCATGTCGCTCCGGTAAAATCGTTTGCCGCACTTGAACCTGTAAGTCCGGTTGCGTATGTAATCGTCGGACTGAATGTGTCCCCAGACTTTGTGAGGGTGAGTGTGTCGATTCCGCTTCCAGTCTCGTTTACAAGACCGTAGAGGGTAAGCGTATCAGATTTTCCTGTATTTACAAAGAGGCTTGAAGGCATTTCCGCTGTAACGCCGTTGTATGTGTAGAACTTACCGCTGATTGTCGGTACGTCCTGGTCCAGCTTTACAGTGCTTGTCTTTACCTCACTCTGGTTTCCTGCCGCATCCTCAAAAATCATGTGGACATAGCTTGTTCCGTCTCCTACTGTAGGCGTTACGGAATAGGCTACGGTGCCGGTGTTGACGCTACCTGCAAAGTTCCACTGGCTTCCTGCAAGGACATCAGCATCGTCAGCCGTTGCACTTGCACTTACAAGATAGTAGACTTTTGAAAGGCCTGAGATTTCCTCTGTGACATATCCGTCAAAGCGAAGGTTGGTGTCGCGGTACCATTCCTTTGCAGCAGCTCCGTTTATCTTGAGTCCGTAGGTAGTGTCATTGTCTGCCTTTGCAGCTGGAGCCACAGTGTCTACAGTCCATGTGCGGGAAATGCTATCGCTTTCGCGGTTGTTTACGTCGGTCGCCTTGAATGTGAACTCGTAGACACCGTCAGTATTGAATGTGAGTGTGCGTGTTGCAGTAGAAGTTCCACCTCCAGTTGTTGTTTCAAGTGTATAGTCGGAGGCACTTGCATTTGCACCGTTTTTCTTTGGAGTACCAACCAGAACGATTCCATCCGTAGTCTTAATGCGGTGGTGGTCATGTGCTGTAATCGTTACAGTTGGACGTGTTTCGCCATAAACTCCGTCTGCCAGACTAATTTCGATTGTCGGCTTTGAGAAGTCGAATGTTACGGTCTTGTTTGGTCTGGCCTCAGCATTACCTTCATCAGCATTACCGACCGCATCCTCTGCCTTAACCGCGAAGTTGTAGCCGGTTCCTTCTGTCACCGGAATGGTAAGTGACCATGATGATACAGACTTTGACTTTGGAGTGTTCTTTGTAGCAAGGTCATCTGCATCCGTCCAAGACGTACCGCCATTGGTTGAATAATAAAGCTTGTTCGTTCCAGATCCGTTTACATCGCTCCATGTTCCTGTCAGTTCATAGAAGTAATCGTCGCCAACCTTCTTTACCCTTCCGCTGGTATTCTCATCCGTCAATAGTGATGTGCCCAGCTGGTTTCTGACATCCGTATCAATTTTGATTACAGGAGGAGTGGTGTCAAGCCTGAGCCTAGTGAGTATTGTTACTGATCCTGAACTGTTGGCAGGATTTGACTGATCCGCAATGCTTCCGTAGAGTATCGGTGATGAGCCGAGGTTATCCTCTTTGAACCATAATCCCGGAGTTACCTCTATGCTGAAACTTGCATCTTTGTTCGAGGCATCGTTTGAACTATATGTAACCTGCCCGTATGTACCTGCTGTTGTCGTAATCTCAAAAGTTTTTGGTCCGTTAGCAGGGGTTTGTTCATCATAGTTCTTATTCACGAACCAGAATTTGAGTGTAGAAGAATCCAGTCCGGCCTTGTCGTCACTTAAAGTTCCTGTAATAGTAAAGCTTGCATTTCCAGTTACATATTTCTCGTTATCGGTGCTGTCACCGTCCAGTGTTACGCTGTTTCCGAATGTCGGTGCTGTCTGGTCAAGACCAAGCACGAAGTCTGATTCATATTTGTCTGTTAAATTTGTAATCTTTGATACGTTACCAACATTGTCAATCGCAATGATGCGCAGTTTGTTTGAGCCTTCCTTAAGTCCAGTGATTGTAGTGCTGAAAGTACCGTCAGATGCAGGAACTATAGAGCTGAACGAGTCATAATTGGAACCCACCACAAGAGTTGGAGACGCATTTCCGTTTACAACCTCATAATAAACTGCCTTTATGCCGCTTCC
>JAEEIU010000031.1 GCA_016281495.1 Treponema sp.
AATAATAGAAAACTGGAGGATGGATTACAATGTATGCCGTCCGCAAAAAGGATTGAAAGGCTTGACACCAAATCAATATAAGAATAAACTTTTAGGTAGAAAACCTAATTTAAATTCTGGCCGAATTTAGGGGTTAATCCACAAAGGCATTCAAAAATTTTGAAAAAAATGAGATCAAGGCACTTCAGCTAAAAAAAATATATCGTCAAGAAAAGGATCAAATTTTCATTCAAATATTAAATAGAATACGAGAATGTAAAACGGGATATGAACATGATATAGAATATTTGAACAATCATTGTCTAATCGAAAGCCGATTAGGTACAAAGAATGTTCCTCCAGAAAGTCTGTTGCTTTGTTCAACGAATTCTAAAGCTGATGATTTTAACAATAAAAGAATTGCAAAATTGGAAAATAATGGGGCAAAAAAGTTAATATTCAATGCAATTATAAATGGTGATTTTAAACAAGAGTCCATCCTCACACCGACATCTCTTGAAATCTGTGTAGGATCCAAAATAATGGTTACTAAAAATATAAATTCCCAAAACTTAGTTAACGGCGATATGGGTAAAGTCCTTGATTTTGGAGGTTCCGGAAACAGTATTGATGATTATGTAATTATTGAGGTTAATGGAAATAAATATCGATTAGCAAGGGAAACGTGGGAAAACCTAAAATATAAATGGGATGATAATACAAAAACAATTATACAAACAACAACAGGAACATTTAATCAGATTCCATTAAAACTGGGATGGGCTGTTACAATACACAAATCACAGGGCTTAACATTAGACTCCGTAGCAATTGATGCTGGTGATGCATGGGATTCCGGCCAAGTTTATGTTGCTCTAAGCCGAGCAAAAAGCTTAAATGGAGTGCTTTTATGTAATAAACTACCTGTATCAGCAATAAAGGTTGACAATTATGTAAAAGAAAAATATAGAGAATTATTTCCTGAAGAAGATAACAATCAATCCAATACTAAAATTGATTACCCAGCTTCATTATCAAATTCTATTTTCACTATCAACAAGAGCGACGAATTAACAAGTATTAAAATCGGAGATGTTGATTTCAAATTAACTCCTGACCAAGGTGAAAAAATTGGAGAATTTGCCAGAAATACAATTTCAAAACTCCTTTTAAACAATTTAATCCCTACAGCTGAAATGAAACGACTTCTTGAGGATAAGGAATACTGTTTTTCAACATTTGGCATTTGTTATGTTTTCCCAACACGGACTTTGAAATTCCCTTTGTTGATTCAAAACCGTGCTGATAATGAAAACAAAAAAAGATATTGGGCAAGAGAGTATAATGGTTATTATATTTGTTCACAATGGTATCCAAAGTGTCAATCAAAATTATCAAATTGGCTAATACACCTTTCAAGAGGAGATTTTCAATATGACAATTAAAGAACAATTAGAAGCAAAAGATATAAATACAAAAATTTTTGACAGAAAAATAACAAAAGAAAATTTCTTCAAGGCTGTGGAAGAAGGTGATTGCGATAAAATAAGATTATGTATCAATAACGGTATTGATATTAACACAAAGGACAAAGATGGCTGGACAGCTTTAATGAACGCGGCTGAAAACGAGGACATGAAAACGGTTAGTCTTCTTATCGATCTTGGAGCAGATATAAATATTCAAGATTTTGATGGTCAGACAGCCTTAATGATTGCAGTTTATATCAAATCATACAATTTGGCCATTTTTCTAATTAACAAAGGAGCTAACATTAGACTTAAAGATTCAAAGGGACAAACAGCTTTATTTATAGCTCAATCTCGCGATGCCAAAGATATAGAAAACTATCTAATTACAAAAGAAAACAAAAGTCCGCAAAAAAAAACATAAATTTTTATATGTAAAACCCCAAATTTCTATTGAACGCGAAAACTCCAATAAAAATTCAGCAAATAGCAAACCTGACTTATCCAACGATGTTTTAAATGAATTTATCAATAACTTTAACAGGAAAAATAGCAATAAAAGTGAAAATCAAAAGAATGAGACTATTAAAACCAAAGACAATCCATTTAATAGATGCATAGTTCATAATTTCTTATTATCAAAATATGATAAAAGTTTTGGAACAATTGTTAACAATGACGAAGTAAAAAGGATTTTTTCTGAAAAATATAAATACGAATTAACTGATGATATTATCGCAGAATTTAAATCAAGTTTTTCTAAACAATCCAATAAAATCTTTAAAGAGATAGATGATAAAAGAACTCAAATATTACCTAATCTTGAAGAATTTAAGAAGATTTTCTTTCCATTATTTGACAAAAGTTTTGGAACTATAATCAGTAAAGAAGACATAAAAGAAATTATTCTAAAAAAATACAACATCAAAATAGATGATGATTTTTACAACGAACAAATTTATTTCTTTAAACATAGCAACATATCAAAGAGCCTAAGAAACCTGGACAATAATTCACACCAAGTTATACCATGTCTCAATGAAATTTATTCATTTTTGAAAGCAGAGTTTAATTTTACTTATACTTATAATTCTACTATTAAATCAGAAGAACTAAAAAACGTTTTTTTTGAAAAATACAAATGTGAATTAACCGATCATATTTTAGAAAACTTTATCAGAGATTTTGAACCAAGCAATAAAAGTTCAATAAAATTACAAGATGGTCTCATTCAAATCACACCAAGCATAACATCTATCAATGAGTTTTTTCTTTCAATTCTAAAGAATAAATCATATGGAGATATTATAGAACCCAAAAAAATCTTTTTTGAGAAATTTAAATGTGATTTAACAGATACTTTTATAATATACTTTAACTCTTTCTACAAGAAAAACAGTAAATTCTTAAAAAAACTTGATAATCAAAGATTTCAAATAATACCTACTGATGAAGAAATCAATAATTTTTTTCTTTCTGTATTAAACAATAAATCTTATGGTGACATTATAGAACCTATAAATATTTTTTTTGATAAATTTAAATGTGATTTACCTGATAATTTTTCAAAAATATATAACCCAGACTTTTCAAACTATCATAAATGCCTTAAAAAACTTGATAATCAAAGATTTCAAATAATACCTACTGATGATGAAATCAATACATTTTTAATTGTTGAATTTAAGAATTTCAGACCTTCTTTTAACCTAAAAGAGATAAAAACAAAATTTAAAAGTATTTTTAAATTTGATTTATCCAATGATATTCTCAATACTTTCATCCAAGATTTTTATAAAGCAAAAAAAAGCCGTTACAATATAAAGCTGACTAATGAACAAATTCTAATTGAACCAAATTATATACTCACTTCAGAATTCTTATCATCAAAATTTGATAAAAACATTGGATCTATAATTAAAAAAAGAGAAATATATACAGATTTCAAAAATAAGTATTTTTGTGATTTAAATAAAGGAACAGTAGAAAATTTTCTTTATCATTATACAAAAGACAAAAAAACAATTAAACAAATAGAAGATATTTATATCATTTTGCCAAATGACGATTCATTATTAAAAATATTTGATGAAAAAATCGAAGTTTGGAAAATTAACAACAATAGCAGCTTTAATCAAGAATTTCTTAAAAATCTAAATTTCTGTTTGAACAAGCTAGGCAAACAACTAACAAAAACATCTAACAACGATGGATATATATTGTCATTATGTCCTGATAATAAAATCGGTTTAGCAACTTTAATTCAAAGATACTTTTTAGTAAAAAAAGTTGACTTTTACTGTTCAATCACGGAACTAATAAAAACACTCGAAGAAACATATTCGATTAATAATTTAGAAACCAAGGATATCATCCAAGCAATAGATATAGCAAATATGAATCTAAAAGATATTAAGATTGAAAGAAAAGATAACATACTTTCTAAAGCTTTAAAATCAAACGAAAAAAAAATCGACTATAATAAATGTCCTGTTTGTGGAGAGAGTTTTTTTAAATGTTCCCCATTAGAAATTCAAACTCATATATTAGAACTTCATACTTCAACTAATCTTGACAATTCAACCTTAGTCAAAATACACAACTCTATATTTCAGTGCAACCACTGCGGTAAAAGAGAAGCATTGTATGATTATCGGAGAATATATCATCATTTATATGGAAAATGCGTAGATGAGAAACCACACACAAACTCGCCTACTATAGTAATAGGAGAAAATCTTAATGATACGATCTGGAAAGGTGCAGGTTTCGCTAATAAGGATTATCTTCTAGGGAATTCTGGACAAATATTCCGAGATTATAATGGACAATTTGGTTCTCATCCTATGGAAGATTATTATGGAGATGGAGATTGGTAAAATACTGTCACCAAAAGCACAAAACTTATAAAGTTCCCTACTTCTCGACAGGCAGGGTGACTGTGAATTGGGTGTAGGAATCGAGCTGGCTTTCTACGGTGATTTTACCCTTGTGGCCGGTGACGATTGTGTTGGCTATGGCTAGGCCCAGGCCGTAACCTCCGGTCGCTCTGGCACGGGATGAGTCAACACGATAGAAGCGGTTGAATATCAGTGGAATTTCTTTTGCGGGGATGCCGTGACCTGTGTTGTATACCTTGATCAAAACCTTGGAATTGTCTTCTTCAACTGTCACACGGATGACGGCACCTTTCTCAGAATTCTTCAGGGCGTTATCGGTTAGAATGATGACTGACTGCTTTATCTTTTCTTCATCACCGCGGACTTTTATTTCCTTTTTCGGGACATTCAGCTCAAGCTTTTTCCCCTGCTCAAACGCAACGCTTTCAAACGGAAGCACACAGCATGCCACAGCATCACAGACATTGAACGGAACAAAAACAAAATCGGTGTGCCCCGCATCATTCTTTGCAAGATAGAGCATGTCCTTTACCAGCGCACTCATCCTGCTGTTTTCCGTCTTGATGTATTCAAGCCACTTGTTGTCCTTTATTTCCTGCTGCAATACTTCTATGTTTGCGGAAATGACTGCAATCGGTGTCTTGAGCTCGTGTGATGCATCTGCTATGAACTGCTTCTGCTTTTCGAATGCCTCACGCACAGGAACAACGGTAAAATACGAGCCTATCCATGCAACCATAAAAAACACTATCAGGAATACAAAATAAATCAAGAGTGAGAAATACAGGAAATTCCTCTGGTGCCTCAGCTCATTCACACGATCCATGATGATAACAAGAAAACCATAGCTTTTTTCGGCAACAAGATATCCCATGCCGTCCAATGTGCCGGATGTTTCCACACCAGTGAATATTTCCCCGATGAACCTCTCGCTTCCTTCTTCCGCTTCCTCATTGTTAAAGTGATGGATGACATAAATCATTTTGCCGTCATGATCAAGACATGCAGAATAAAAATCAGTAAAACCGCGTGATCTTGAAAGTGGAAGAATCGAATGCCAGAATCCCTGGGGAGGCTGTTCTTCCTCCGCACGAAGACGAGAGATAGAAAAACCTGCGTTACGGTCAAGCTCCTGAAGGAACTGGTTGGCGTCACTTTGATTCTGGAATGTCATGTAGACGTTGAGCAGTGCAAAAAGAACCAGCAGCACAAATGCCAGGATCACAAGAAGTGTCATTGACATCTTCAGGCGCAGACGTAGGAATACATCCCCTTTTTTCATTTTAGATTTCCAGGGAATAGCCTATGCCGCGGGCTGTCCGTATTTGGGTGTTAACCTTAAGCTGTTCAAGTTTTTTCCGGATGAATGATATGTATACCTCAACATTGTTGTATTCAGCATCTGAGTCACCGCCCCAGATTTTCTCTATGATGCGTTCCTTTTTGATTATCTGCTTGGGATTTTCAAAAAGCAGGTCGATTATCTGGAATTCCTTGAGTGAAAGCTTGATTGATTCTCCGCCGACTTTCTGAAGCTCACAGTTGCTCTTGTTCAAAATCAAATCGCCAAAGGTCACGAAATCCTCGCGGACCTCACCCTTGCGCCTGGTAAGAGCCCTGATTCTTGCCAAAAGTTCATCAGTGCTGAAAGGCTTTATCATGTAATCATCAGCGCCACAGTCAAGCCCCTTTACCTTATCCTGAATCTCATCCTTTGCAGTAAGCAGAAGGACCGGAACCTGATTTTTTTCCTCGCGCAATACCCTTAAAACGGAAATGCCGTCCATTCCGGGAAGCATTATGTCAAGAACGATGATGTCATATATTCCGCTTTGTGCATACTGAAGCCCCTCAGGACCCGTGTAAACTGCATCCACTCCATAGCGGTTCTTTTGAAAAATCTCCACCAATGCCTGCGAAAGGCGTACTTCATCTTCTACAAGTAAAATTCTCATATCTTCATTATACATTATTTTGACGAATAATTCCTATATTCTTTTGCTGTTTTTGCGTGAATTTTTATGAAAGTCGGAAAAGCTGTTCAATTTGGGGTTGGCGCACTACCATTACGGAACAATGTGCGGAACCGATGATTTCACTGTCCTGAATGCCAATAGTTCCATGCTTGAGCATTTTTGAAAGGGAAGAATTTTCAACTCCACCCAACAAAATCAAATCAGCCTTGTATTCATCAGCAGCGCTTATTATCTCCGACCATACAGCCCCATGCCTGACCTCTGTCTCGACCTTTACGCCCTTGGACTTTGCTATTTTTTCCACATAGGCAAGGTCCTTGTCTGCATCCAGCTGAAGGTCTCCCTTTAACGAATGGCCCTCGTCCTTCATCAGGAATTTTGTAAGCGTGAGTTTTTTAATTGAATCTGTATCAACTACATAGACAACTTTTACGCGGCACTTGTAGATTTTTGTCATGAGAATGGCATACATGACGGCATTAAGAGAAGATCTGGATCCGTTGTAAGCAACAATGATGTTGTGAAAAAGGCTCTTTATCATTCTTTCCTCTGTTTGTTTTTTAAGGCTTTTAATACAAAGATGTTGTCACGCTCACGTTCTTCCAACACCGACTCAATATAAGTAACGGTAGCTTTTGACTGCGGTATTACCATTTTATCCAGGGCATTTACGCGCCTCTGAGTCTTCTTGACTTCCATTGCAAGGCGCCATACTATAGTCCTGATGCTTGCCATCTGGGTCAACAGAATCAAGAGCTCAAAGAACTCCTTCATGACCTGATCGTTGTCCGGAGAGGTCCCCAAAAACGAAGAAAACAGTTCCTTACCGGGAAGATTAACTTCCAGAGTCTGAAAACTGATTCCTGCGATAACGGCATTTTTTTCCACCATGTCAAACTTGTAGTCCACTGAATGAGCGATTCTTTCAACACGGTCACCACCGACAGACATCAGCATGCGCTTTAGGGCCGGATATGCGGTTGAAATGCACTTGTCCATTTTCTTTTCCAGAAGCTTTACGCGTTCAACAAGGTGCATCAGCTCCATGACCAGAATCTCGCGTTTCTGCTCAAGCAGGTCATAGCCTTCCGTGCTTACGGCAAGCTGTTCCTTTACGGAAAGGAGGTTTGATTTTGTCGGTGCAAGATTCAGTCGCTGCGGCATCATGCCTCCATCTCAAGGGTTGCGGCCGCTTCCTTTTTTGGAAGGTATTTGTCTATGTATTCGTCCTTGATTCGGTACAATTCCTCACGTGGCAGAATGCTCAGGATTTCCCAGCCTAAATCCAGGGTCTGTTCTATTGAACGGTTTTCATATTCACCCTGTGTAAAGAACCTCTGTTCAAGTTCCTCGCCGAATTTCAGATAGAGCTTGTCAATTTCAGAAAGTTCTTCCTCACCGATGATTGCGGCAAGGTTTCTGATTGACTTTACTTTTGAATATGATGCAAACAGCTGGCTTGAAACCGCACTGTGGTCTTCGCGTGTCATTCCCTCTCCAATTCCGTCCTTCATCAAACGGCTCAATGAAGGCAAGGCGCTTACAGGTGGATACATTCCCTTTTGTCCCATTTCCCTGTCAAGAACAATCTGGCCTTCGGTGATGTAGCCTGTAAGGTCTGGAATCGGGTGGCTTATGTCGTCGTTGGGCATTGTCAAAATCGGAAGCTGTGTAATCGAACCCTCCGAGCCCTGAATCCTTCCAGCCCTTTCATACAGTTCTGCAAGATCCGAATAAAGATATCCGGGATAACCTTTTCTACCAGGAACTTCTCCACGTGTAGTGGATATTTCACGAAGGGCCTCGCAATAGTTGGTCATGTCCGTCATTACGACAAGAACGTGCATGTTGCATTCAAAGGCAAGATATTCCGCCGCAGTAAGGGCACATCGCGGGGTAATGATTCTTTCTATTGAAGGTGCGTCTGCCAGAGACTGGAACATTACAACCTTGCTCAATACGCCGCTTTCTTCAAAGGTATGCTGGAAAAACTGGGCTACATCGTACTTGATTCCCATGCCCGCAAAAACCATTACAAAGTCACCGTCCGCATTCTTGAGTTTGGCCTGCCTGATTATCTGGGCTGCAAGCCTGTTGTGCGAAAGGCCGTTGCCGCTGAAAATCGGAAGCTTTTGTCCGCGAATCAAAGTGTTCATTCCATCAATGGAAGAGATTCCAGTCTGAATGAAGTCCCTCGGGTACAAACGTGCAAACGGGTTTATCGGGTTTCCGTTTACGTTGAGTTTCTTGCTGGAGATGACCTCAGGATATCCGTCGATAGGTTCCCCAAGTCCGTTGAAGATGCGTCCCAGCAGACCGCGGCCCACACGAAGCTCAAGGGGCCTGTCAAGGAATTCTACGGAAGTGTCGTTCAAGTCAAGGCCTGTCGTGCTTCCGAAAACCTGAACTATGGCAGTCTTTTCATCTATGTCTATAATGCGTCCCGTCTTTTTCTGACCTGTCTTGTCCCTTACATATACAACTTCATCATAAAATGAATCCGGCGTGCGCTGTACTGCAACAATAGGACCGTCAACCTGTTCAAGACCCTTATATTCAATTCCCTTCATACCCAAACCTCTACAACGATGTCGTCCTGTACTGACGTTCCAGTTCACCAAGCTGTTCTTCAAGATGACCGGACAGGACTGCAAGATCTTCAAGCCTGTCATTTGCAATGACTGATTTTGCCTTGATGATTTCTGCCCTGGCCGGTAATTCTGTAATCTTCAGGAGAGGACAGCCCGCCTTTATTGCCTTTGCCGCAAGCTCGTAGAACTGCATTATCAGCATCAAAAGCGCAATCTGTTTTTCCGGAACAGAATACTGGTCAATCTGGTCAAATGCATTCTGCTGCAGGAACCCGTTCTTTATCATTTCCGCAACAATCAAAATCAGACGGTCGTGTTCAGGAAGTGCATCGGCACCTATGAGCCTTACAATCTGTTCAAGCCTCTGTTCCTTTTTAAGGAGTTCCAGCGCCTTTATTCTTATTTCTGCCCAACGCGGATCAAGCTTGTCCCACCATTCCTTGACTTCCTCGGCATATTCGGAATATGAGTCTATCCATCCGATTGCAGGATAATGGCGTGCATTTGCAAGTTCCCTGTCCAATGCCCAGAAGCAGCGGATGAATCGTTTTGTATGCTGTGTAACCGGTTCAGAAAAGTCACCGCCTGGAGGAGAAACCGCACCGATTACGGAAACAGAACCTTCCTGTCCGCACAGAGAAAACACACGGCCCGCCCTTTCATAGAATTCCGCAAGACGTGTCGGCAGATACGCAGGGAAACCTTCTTCCGCAGGCATTTCCTCCATGCGTCCCGAAAGCTCACGCAAGGCCTCCGCCCATCTGGAAGTTGAATCCGCCATGATGGCAACATGCATTCCCATGTCACGGTAATATTCCGCCAGAGTGATTCCCGCATAAAGGGATACCTCACGCGCCGCAACAGGCATGTTGGATGTATTTGCTATCAATATAGTACGCTCCATCAAGGAACGTCCTGTACGCGGGTCAATGAGCTCCGGGAATTCCGTCAGAACATCGGTCATCTCGTTGCCACGTTCACCGCATCCAATGTATACGATTAAATCAGCATCACACCACTTTGCAATGGCATGCTGGGTCATCGTCTTTCCTGTACCGAAACCTCCCGGGATAGCCGCTGTTCCACCCTTGCTCAACGGGAAGAAAACATCTATTACACGCTGTCCTGTTACAAGCGGCTCCGTTACTTCAAGTTTCTTTGCAAAAGGTCTGGGTTTACGCAAAGGCCAGTACTGAGCCATGAATATTTTTTCTCCGGCATCAGTTTCCGCAATCTGTTCGTCTATCGTATATGAGCCTGAACCGGCAAATGAAGAAAGCTTTTTTCCCTTTATATCCGGCGGCACCATTATCTTATGTTTAATTGAGCCTGTCTCCTGAACAAAACCAAGCACCATTCCCGGATGAATGTCCGTTCCTGCGGCGATGTTTTCTTCTGGAACAAAATCCCATTTTTTCTGTGAATCAAGAGGCTCTGTCCTTTGTCCTGGAGTAAGGAAGGCATTTCCAGACTCGAACATTTTTTTAAGCGGACGCTGGATGCCGTCGTAGATTGTACCAACAAGTCCGGGGCCCAGCTTGAGCGAAAGAGGCCTTCCACTGGAAACGACATCTTCACCTATGCCCATGCCGGAATCGTCCTCGTAGACCTCTATCGTGGCCATTCCCTTTTCCTGGCTTATGATTTCGCCTATGAGCTTTTTGTTTCCGACATCAACAAGCTCGTAAAGTCCACAGCCTTCCAAACCTGAGGCATAAACTATAGGTCCCGAGATGCGGGTAATTTTTCCTTTATTCATGATCAAAGCCTCCCTGCAAAGAGAGCCTGGGAAAGCTCCATTTTTTTGTCATCAAGTATTTCCTTAACTTTTTCCTTTAGGGTGAGCCTGCATTTGATGGAAGCGTCTTCCGTTACAAGAATCACTCCGTCCTCAAAACCAAATCCTGGAAGCACGTCCTCATCAAGAACTGTTTTTTGTGCCTGTTCCACGGAGAGCAATTGAACGCCAAGCGCCCCCTCAAGCATCTTTTTTGCAGAATCAAGGGGCAAGGCCAGAACATAGGCGGAAACCTTTTTGTCGCCCAATACATTTTTTGCACGCCTTACCATTGACTCAACAACATCAAGACGCTTTTTTGCACCGGCTTTTTCAAAATATCCGTTGACGGCATTAAGAATCGATTCACTCACAAAGGAAACAAGATACCTTTCTTTCTCCAAAGGGAGGGATGCCTCTGTATTTTTTTTGAATGCGGCAAGCAATGCATCATGTGTTTCCTGAGCCTGTTTAAGCGCATCATTTACACGCTTGTCCACGTCAGCCAACAGGGAAGCACATGTTTCCTCCGCTTTCTGTAAAATCCGTTCTGATTTCTTTTTGGCATCGGCAATTATCTCATTGTCCAAAGCCTGTGTCGAACGCAATTCTTCCATAAAAATCACACTTCCTAAATAGGGTACATAAAATCCACATCAACATAAACATAGGCGTTTATATTTTTGCCAATGTGAACGCAAAGCGCGGATGCCTAGACTTGAATGCCCAAGGCCTCGCGTATCGAATCGGTAAGATTCTTCCGTCCGGGCAAATGCCCCTGTAATCCGGGAACCTCAACTATAAGAGGAGTCTTTCCGGTTTTCTGCCATGCAACAACCTGAGCCTCCAGCATATCCGCCACATCTTCTGTGAGTATGAGCACCTTTGGCCTGTCTTTTTCGGCAGGACCTGAAACCTTGGATGATTGTCCGGTCATCAAAAGAAAAGCGTCAAGAGCATCATCCTTTTTGTTTGCAACGGCACCCGGAACACCTACCAGCCTAAAGGCAAGATACAGCTCACGTTCCCCGATAAAATAATATTCCACGGAATTCCCTTGACGCGCTTACATCAATATGATGAACAATGCTACCAGGAATCCCCAGAGACAAATACCTTCCGCAAGACCTACGAACGGCAATGCCTTACCTGAAAGTTCAGCATTTTCGCTCATGGCACCCATAGCAGCGGCACCAATCTTGCCTACAGCCATTCCACCACCAACACATGCAATACCTACCGCAAGGGCGGCTGCAAGATATTTGATTGCAGAGGATGAACCGTTATTCTGACTCTGTTCTTCCACAGCTGTAGTCTGATCTGATGCAGACTGGGCACTTACGGCACTTACAGATACCACGGCCATCAAAACCGCGATAATGAAGAATCTTCTCTTTACAAAAGCTTTCATAAAAACACCTCTATATAATTCATATATAATAAATCATCAATGATTCATTTATGACTTTAACGCATTGTACTTGAATGCAAAGGGCTTGAACTCACGTCCAGTCTCATTAAAGAACTTGCTGAAGAACTCGTAGTACTGCAAGCGGATAACCTGAATCGCGACTATCATTCCCTCAAGTACGATGACTATGGCATTACCCACAATGCTGATGGCGATACCACCGGCAAAAGGCGCAATGCCCACCATTTTTTCTATAATATATCCCAAAACCGCATGGGCCAGCGCAAAGGCACCCACACGCAGGAAGCTTACGCTGTTTGAAAGATATGATGAAACAACCTCGATGATTTCGACAATGCCGGAAATGACCGCACTAAAGGCACCGTTTTCCAAAACAGGACGTTCCTTTTCTATTGCACGTGCAAATGGCTCTCCAAAGGCGGTAAAGAAAAGCGACACACCTATGATGATCCAGTCATAGATTGCGGGACTGTGATGGAAGAAAGCGATTCTTAACGCAAAGGCAATTACATACCAGAAGAACACGGCACCGGTAATTCCAGTCTTTCCGAATATGGCACGCCCCGGACGATGCAGTGAGAACTGGTTTATGATGTTGATTATCAATCCAGTAGAGTTGATTATGAATCCCACGCCAACCGTAAATCCAAAGAAAGTGAACATCCTCTTGATTGACTCTGAGCTTCCTGTCGGCATCATCGGCAATATCTGATTCCTTGGCTCACCGAAAAGCCCCGTAACCCATCTGGAGAACGGAGCGAGTATTTCCTCGTTTGCAAAGAATTCGCCAGTCAAAAGGCCCATGATTGTGGAACTGATTCCTATGGCAATGAACACAGGACCGAATTTTTCCCAGCCGCCGAACTTGACCTTTTTTGCCGCCATCAAAATGCCAACCAAAAGGAATACAAGGCCCTGCCCCGCATCACCGAACATGATTCCGAAAAGCAGCGTAAAGAAAAGTGCCACAAAAGGAGTTGGATCTATTGTTCCATAAAGCGGAGAACCGTAGCTGAAAATCATGCGCTCAAAGGATGACACGATTTTACCATGCCTTAGCTGTACCGGAACCTGCTCTGAACCGGATATGACCGAAGCAACTTCTTCAGGATGATACAGGCGGATTCCTATCCTCTTTTCCGTAAGGGCATCAAGATCAGCCGTCATTTTTGCTGTAAGGCATGTTGGTACCCAGCCGTTTATGCGGTAAACGAATTCCGTTGACTCAAGCTTGTTCTGAATGTCGTAAATCTGGCTGTCAACAGAGAACAGTTCAAGGAGCCTTATCAAAGTGTCCTTGTGGGTTTGTGCATAATTCTTGCGTTCAACCTGAATTTCCTCAAGGGCCTGTTCCGCCTCAAGCTTTTCCTTTTTAAGCGAAACCAGGGCATCCTCAGGAATACCCTTGAAATCCTTGGGAACCTGAATCTCTACAAAGTCGCATTTCTTGAGTTCAGTATCAACTGCAAAGCGGGCCTTTTTTGAGCATGCCACAAGTATGCGGCTGTTGTCTTCTCCAAGGCGAACCACAGTTGCACGGCTTCCGATTGAGGCCTGAAGGAAATCAAAATTCTCGGGCGGGATTTTTCCTATGCGCATGGTAAGGAAAGAAAGGGATTCTAGCTCGGAATATGATATCTTTAAGTTAGAGAAAGCCACGGCCTCTGTTATTGCCTGGTCTATCTTCTTAAGGTCCTCGGCGGCCTTAAGTTCCCTTTCGTGAATCTGTTCCACCTCAGCGATTATCTTCATTGCCTCATCTTCATCTTCTGGAGTGGGAATGTCGATTTCACCAACATAATCGTCAATATCCTGAATGGAAAGGTCTGCCCTTGCCTGCTCAAGACGGTTGAACAGGTCCTTTTCCGGATTAAGCTTGTCCCCGTCAGGAACCGCAGCCAGATTGTCCTGAAACTGGAACTGTCCCATTTTTCCAAGATATTTAAGAACCTGATGCAAGTCTTCCCTGTAAATCATAAGTTCAACAAGGCGCATCTGTGTAGTTCTAGCCATTATTCACCTCCGAAACTCCGGCAACCACAAGGGCCTCATCCACCGGAGAATTCAATCGCAGGCATTCACAGGCCGTGCGGATATTGTTGAGTTCATGCTGCTTGATGATGTAATAGCACACTATCGGGCAGACGGTAAAGGGATATTTATGAAAAAGACGATATGCCTTTGAGACATATTCGCGCCGATATGCATTGGAAATCCAGCGTGGGTCCACAGTCCACAGCCCTCCGTCATCGTTGGGATTCAAAAGGTCTGAGTGGGTCCAGTTTTCCCATTGGTCCCAGGAATCCGTGTCCCAGTCCAGGGATTTGATTGCCTGAGTTGCAAGGTCAAGCTTTCCTGTTTTGTCGTAAACAAGATGCTTCTTTATTTCCTCGGCATCCATGTCGTAAAAGAGCCTTAGGCGCAATGCCCAGAGCACATTTTCTACCTGGAATTTTTCCGTAAACAGTTCAAGAATCGCCTTTTCTCCGGCAGTGTTGATTTGGTTTGCAGATTTAAAAAGCTCTTCCACAAACTGACAGTCCAGGCGGTAATCGTCCACCTGCTGCTCCTGTATCGTGGGAACCGTGTCATACCATGCAAGCGGAGTGTTAGCCGTCATTGCCTTGATGTCGGGCCATTTGTCATAATTTACAAGATTGAAGGGTCTGGTATCCGCAATCTCGGGCATTTCCTTTTCGTTAAAGCAAAGGGCGGCCCCTATTTCCTTTATGTTGTCGTAATCGTAAAAATGAAGGAGGGCCAAAAGTACCGGCGCGGGTTTTTCATAGGTGGCAACAAGCTTCTTGAATTCACTTACAAAACGTCTTTGGGCACTTTTCTCCAGCTCACGGGCAAGAAGGGATTCCGGAATGGCGGGAACCTCGGACTTAAAGACTAGAGTCCACAGGTCCTGGAGCGAATGTACGGTAAACAGTTCGGAGGCACGTTTTCCCACAAAGGAGCGGGCAAGTATACCGCTGGCACGAGCATATACATAACAATCCGCAGCACCTCTATCCATCGCCATATTTGTTTTCCTACTGGGAAATATAGCTTTCCAAAAGCGAGTTGAATGCCTCTACGTCCATCTCCATGGATGAAAGCGAGTCTTTATAGGAATCAAGTGAAGACTGTCTGTTGTCTGTGATTTCTTTTTTTACAAGCTGGGCTTTTTCTTCTATGCCCTTTACGGCCTCTGAATACAACTTTTTAAATTGTTCGTCTGCTTTTGTTCTTGCGGCAGCGATTTGACTGTCTGCCTGGGCTTGAGCGGAGACAAGAGTCCTAGATGCTTCCCGTTCAATTTCCAACAAATGCTCTATAACATCCATCTCTTGACTCATAGAACGCTCCTAATAGGCAATTTTCAAAGACTGTTAAGTCCGAAATATTCTACAACAATGATGCATTTTTATATGCGCACAAAAGGTCATAAACCTCCTGGGCTGTTTTCTTTTCCATTACGTCCGCAACAAATCCCGGATTCTGCAAGACAGAAGCAAGCTCCTTGAGTACGGAAAGATGCATTTCGGGCTGTTCGGGATTGCACAGAACAAGGAATACAAGGTTTACGGGAGCCTTGTCCAATGAATCATAATCGATTCCAGCGTGGCTTATTCCTATTGCACCGACAACATCTGTTGCAGAAGCACAGTTACCGTGTGGAACTGCAATTCCGTGCATGATGCCGGTACTCATTTTTGACTCTCTTTCCCTAAGGGCGGTCAATGCCTGTGCCCTATCCAGTTCCGGATGAACACGAACAATGGCCTCCACCATTTCCTCAAAGAGCTCGTCTTTGTCCGTACTCTCCAGATTCAAAATCACAGTTTCGGGAGAGAAAACCTTTTCAAGAATCATAACGACCTCTCTAGATCAAGAATTAAATCACTCAGCAGGAGGAACATCCAATACTTCAGGCTGTTCCGCATTGACGATAGAAGGTGTCTCTTCCACAGTTTCCTGAACTTCTTCGGCAAGAGGATCCCATCCAAAATCAGTAGTGGTTTCGGTTGAGCCTTCGTTTACCTGCTCTGCGGCCTGCTGCATGAGGTCGGTATCGTCAGATGGAGATTTATTAAGGAATGCCAAAGTAAACACGACTACAAAAAACAGAGTAACAAAAACAGCTGTGGTCTTTGAAAGCACGCTGGCAGAATGTGCACCGAAAGCTGCGGACTGACCGCCAAAAGCACTTCCCATGCCGTTGCCCTCGTCGTTCTGAACAAGCACAAGCAGAACCAACAGAATGGCAATGATAACAAAGACAACCAACAGAATACTCTTAATAATATTCATTTTTTTCTCCAAAGTCTGGATTGTATTTCCAGTATAATCATTTTGTGTGGCTACAATATATCAAAACAGGGTAAGATAGTCAATAATTCAATTCGTAATTCCTAATGCGTAATTCTTAATCGAATTACAGTCACAGCGGGGCATGTCAGAGAAAACGATTCCTCTCACGCTGCCCCTGTTTTTGTAATCTGGATCATTAATCTGCGGTACAGACCACACGGAAGCCTGTTACGGCAGTCCTGGAAAAGGGAAAATCAGGCCTGCGTTCAGAAACCTTATAAACATCATCATTAGTTTCATCATAGGAGCCGCCGTGTACAATGCGTTTTCCCTGGTCTGAGCTCTTAGTCCAGCACCATTCCCTTACGTTTCCGCTCATGTCGTAA
The DNA here is from genome assembly GCA_016281495.1 of Treponema sp. GTDB lineage: Bacteria > Spirochaetota > Spirochaetia > Treponematales > Treponemataceae > Treponema_D. The sequence continues at coordinate 16,810 of JAEEIU010000031.1, forward strand.
AGGCCAAAGGAATTCGGAGCCTTTGTCATCACCTCATGAGACTTCAAATTTAAATACATCACATCAGGACCTCCACTGTTAGTACGGTGCCATGCAACATCGTCAAGCTCATCACTGCCGGAATATGTATAGGAATCCCAGCTTCCACCCCTTGCAAGGTATTCCCACTCAGCGTCTGTAGGCAGACGGTATCCGTTGGCGGAAAAGTCACATTCCACGGTGTTCCAGATATTATATGTCTGATTACCAGAGCCTGATGGTATGTATCCCCCAGCCCAATGGGTATAATCCGTATCTCCATTTACGCTGTAGCAGGGCCTACGTCCTTCGGCAATGCTCCTTGTGTTGCAGTAGGCAATCGCATCAAACCAGTTCACATAGTACACAGGATGATTTCCTCCGACACCGAAATTTCCGTTGGGATGCAGGTTTTGCAGATTACCGCCGACAGTTTCAGTACCGAGATAAGAACAATAGGTTTCATATTCCTTTTGAGTCACCTCGTGGGGGCAGACGTAAAGGTCGGGGATTGTCACCGTGCGGCCCAATGCAAACGCAAGAGAATTCGGGGATACTTGGGTCAAACCGTCATAGCTGGCTCCGGAAATCTTTACAAAGCCTTCTGGCCTGTTCAAGTCATCTATAAATGTACTGCAGGAAGCAAGGGCAAGTACAAAAGCCAGGGCAAAAACAATTTTAACATAAAAACAATTTTTCTTTTTCACAACAAACTCCTTTTTAATTTTCGATAGTCATAAAATGCTAGAGATTCCGAATCAAGTTCGGAATGACAGCACAGTCATGCTGAACTCGATTCAGCATCTTAACGTTTAATGTCAGGATTCCGAATCAAGTTCGGAATGACAAATACCATAACAAATTCTGCATTCTTAATTCTTAATTCTTAATTAAATTTGTAGGTAGCGCCGGCATTTATGTATATATAATGGCAGATGTGCTCCTTTTCCGGGAAGAATGAGTATCCGGCTCCGGCCTTTAACAGCACACCGTTCTTGAACACGTCAAAAAGCACTGTTGCTCCAGCCTTGGCACCAAAATCCACGTAAGCACCATCAGCACTGCGGCTTTCTGATGACACGATGTTTAGCCTTATGTCTGCGGCAAGCTCGGGACGCACTGTAATAAGCTGGTTTATCCTTAGGTCCACATAGGCGCCGATGTCAAGGTCAATGCCCCACCAGCTGTCGATGTAGCCCTTTTTACCCACAGGAATGACCACACCAGTCTGAGCTGTAAGACCTACTGCAGAAAGGAAACCGTCCTTGGGAAATCCCAGCGGCAGCGGCCATGCGGCATCCACGTTCAGGCCAAGGCTTCCCACCTCATGCTCATGCATGTCTCCAACAGCAATTTCAAAGCTTGCTCCACCACCTACTTCAAGACCAGAATACCATCCGTCTGCCCATGCGTTTCCTGCAAAGCAAAATGACATTGCAAGAACAAGGACAAAAAGTCCACGTTTTTTCATTTAACTACTCCTCGTGTTTTAATCAAAATAAGCAGGAATTCCCCGTAGCCGAAAAACTCCGCTTACAGTTGCCATGTTAAATAGTGTTTGTTGAATAGATAATGTCGCAGGCATTGCCTGAACTTGAATTGTGCTTGGTAAATATGCTCAAGACGTTTATCAACTTTTTTTCCCAAACTTTTATCTATAATGCTTTAATTTTATTATTATATCGTTTTGTTGTCAAGAACCTTGAATTATTAGGCAAAAATTTGTACAATATGTGCATTATCTTAGCTTTATACCCAATTATGGAGGATTTTATGATCAAAACAGTCAAAGACATTGATTTAAAGGGCAAGCGCATCATCATGCGTGTAGACTTTAACGTACCTATGAAGGACGGAGTTGTTCAGGATGACACACGCATCATGGCAGCCCTTCCCACCATCAAATATATTATAGAACAGAACCCGCGTTCTCTGGTCCTGATGAGCCACCTCGGTGACCCAAAGAAGGACGTAAAAAAGGCAGCGGAAAAGGCAGAAAAGGCAGGAAAGCCGTTTACAGAAGAAGACAAGGAAAAGTTCATCAACGGCAAGAACCGCATGAAGCCTGTAGTTGAATACCTGGCTTCAAAGCTCGGAAAAGACGTTACATTCCTTCCTGACGCACTGGGACAGAAGGCCGCCATCGACGCCCTTCCGGAAGGAGCAGTTGCAATGCTTGAAAACGTACGCTTCCACCCGGAGGAAACTTCCAAGGATGCCGCTGAACGCGAGACAATGGCAAAGGAACTTGCATCTTACGGAGACATCTTTGTAAACGACGCATTCGGTACAGCACACCGCGATCAGGCTTCTACAGCAACAATCGCAAAGTTCATGAAGGAGCAGCCGGTCGGCGGTTTCCTTATCGAAAAGGAAGTAAAATACATTGAGCCGATGGTAACAAATCCACCAAAGCCACAGGTTGCAATTATCGGTGGTGCAAAGGTTTCCTCAAAGATTGCAGTTCTGGAATCACTTTTGAAGAACGCAAGCGCACTCGTAATCGGTGGCGGTATGGCATATACATTCCTCAAGGCACAGGGACACAAGATTGGAAAGTCACTTGTAGAGGATGATTTCATCGACACAGCCAAAAAGCTTCTTGCCGATGCTGATGCAAAGGGTGTAAAGATCCTTCTTCCAGTAGACCATGTTGGAGCCGCAGAGTTCAGCGCAGACGCAGCTCCTGTTGCAGTTGACGGAATCGACATTCCGGATGAGCTCATGGCAATGGATGTTGGACCAAAGACAATCGAAGAATACAAGAAGGTCATTTCTACGGCAAAGTCAATCGTATGGAACGGACCTGTCGGAGTATTTGAATTTGACGCATTTGCAAAGGGAACCGAGACTGTAGCAAAGCTTGTTGCAGAAGCCACAGGAAACGGAGCAATGACTGTTGTAGGCGGAGGAGACTCTGTTGCCGCAGTTAACAAATTCCACCTTGCAGACAAGATGAGCCATGTTTCAACAGGTGGTGGTGCTTCCCTCGAATTCCTTGAAGGAAAGACCCTGCCCGGAATTGCAATTCTTGCAACGAAATAAAAGAAGGCCATAAGGCTTTTAAAGGGGCTGTCTTACAGGGCAGTCCCTTGTTTTTTTTAAAGATTTTTCAGCATCCTCTTGTTGTTGTACATTTCCAGGTCAGCACGTTTCATTACATCACCAAAACTTGTATCATGGTCACGGTCAAAGACAGCAAATCCGGCGGCAAAGGATTTTTTCTCGGCAAGTGAGGCCGTCTTTGTTGCCTCATCAAAACAAGTGCTCATCACACTGCGCTTTATGAACTCGATGTTGTCGAAATCATCACTCTGCAGGATTGCCACAAATTCATCACCGCCAATCCTGAATACAGGACTGTGCTTGAAAATGTCACATATCAGCTTGCAGCAGTTGATTATGTATGTGTCCCCGGAATCATGTCCGAAGGTATCGTTGACTATCTTGAGGTTGTTCAGGTCACACTCGCATATGGCAAACTTTACCTGAGAGGGATCCTCATTGATGCGCCTGTCAAGCTCCCCTACCTTGCTGTCAAATGAATTGCGGCTCATCACTTTTGTAAGGGCATCATGGCTTGCGATGTTTTTTTCAATGCTGATTTTTTCCATCATCATGTGGCGGAACATGTTCTGGATGAAAATGTACAGGAGGGTCGCAGTGACGCAAATTGAAAGATAGCCTGAATTAATGCTGCCGTTCAGGATGTTTGCCGTCTGCCCCACTATCATTATTGACGCTATGAGTATTATGGCTATGAAATTCCGCAGATTGGTCTTTATTCCAATATAGATGAAGACAGCAAGAATATAGACAAAGCTTATTCCACAGAACAAAAGGTAAATCCAGTATTGTCCGCCTCGCTGGAAGACACTGTTTTCGTCTACGAAGAAAATCATTCCGTTAAAAAGGGAAACGGTCTGCAAAACCACGTTTACGGCCATAACGATCAGCATGGGTTTTATGGTTCGCTTTCTGCCACAGCTTCGTGCAAGGAAAACCGCAAGTACCGGAGAAACACAAAATTCAGCGTAAGTCACAAACCAGTGGACTCTTGGGCTTGCACATCCTGTCCTGTCAAAAAGAACCCCAAAGTATTCGCATGCGGCACCCACAGCGGCAAGGATAAAGGAAAAACGGAACCATTTTATGTCACTCTTGTTAAGAATAGTATTTTTTCCAACATCTATCGCAAGAGTCAGCATACAGAGAATACAGATTATGATGGTTACGGTATAATTGTGATCCATGTATCCTGAATTCCTATCCCATGTTGAATAATTATATAAAGTTTTTAGAGTTTTTTCAATTAAATTTCACATTAAAGTTTTGATGCTTTTCCCAAAGAAAAAAATGCGAGCCCTCGCGAGCAAGTCAAAACTTTTTAGCAAGCGAAAGCTTTCGACAATATTGAAAAAAACGCATAAATTTACTAGAATGTCGTATATTGAATTTTCAAGGAGAACAATATGGCACGTACACATTACATCGCCGGAAACTGGAAGATGAACACAACAAAGGCAGAGGCAGTTGCCCTTGCAAAAGACCTTGTTGAACAGTTGAAGGGAAAGACAAACAAATACATGATTGGTGTTCCTTTCGTATACCTTGATGCAGTTGCACAGGTAGTAAAGGGATCAAACATTCTTCTTGCAGCACAGGACTGCGCCGCCACAGGCAACGGAGCCCACACTGGAGAAGTTTCATGCGAAATGCTCAAGGACATCGGATGCCAGTGCGTAATCCTGGGTCACTCAGAACGCCGCCACGAAATCGGTGAATCTGACGAACTCATCAACAAGAAGGTTCGCAAGGCTCTTGCAAGCGGACTTGAAGTTGACCTCTGCATCGGAGAACTCTTGAGCGAAAGGGAAGCCGGAGAAGCTGAGCAGGTTTGTGCATTCCAGCTTTCTGCAGGTCTTGCAGGCGTTACCGAAGAGCAGATGAAGAACGTAACAATCGCATACGAGCCGGTTTGGGCAATCGGAACAGGCAAGACAGCCACTCCGGAAGACGCTCAGGCAATCCACAAATTCATCCGCGGATACATTGCAAAACTCTACAACCAGAAGGTTGCCGACGAGACAATCATCCAGTACGGCGGATCAATGAAGGCTTCAAACGCAAAGGAACTCCTTGCACAGCCGGACATTGACGGTGGACTTATCGGCGGAGCATCCCTCAAGGCCGAGACATTCACACCAATCTGTGAACTGTAATTTGACACAAGATTGAACTCATTCAACTGAGTTTTTAGAACGCGTCTGATGTATTCCATTGGGCGCGTTTTTTTATTTTACCCACAATGTCATTATTCCTTTGACTTTTACCGCAAAAGTAAGTATAATGTTTCTATACATAGTAGAGCCAGCTTAACCACGTGCTGCTTCTTTAAAATGTCTTGATAAAAAAAACGGAGATTGGGTAATGCGTTTGAAAAATACAGATTCTCTTGAAAATGAACAGAATGTTGATGCTATTGCGGAGATATGTGGTCTTCTTGCAAAAATCGATGACCCCACGCTGATAAACGAATTTTTCGGCTGTCTTTTTACTGCGGCGGAACTAAAGGATTTTTCAAACAGATGGCATCTGGTAAAGGAACTTGATGCAGGAACTACACAGAGGGAAATTGCCCGCAAATACGGAATGTCACTGTGCAACATTACACGTGGCTCCCGCGAAATGAAAAAAGCCGACTCTGCGTTCAGAAAAGTTCTGGAACTCCTCAAGAACCAGTAGCCGGTCTTCTTTTATTCAATTTATTTATTCTTGTTGACGATTCTTGTCTCAAAGCTTCCAGTCTTGATGTTTATGTAACGTACAAAAAGAGAAACCTTGTTGTCTGCGTTCAGATTCTTCCATACCAGATCTGTAAACTCATCGATGTTGCCCTTAATGTCTACAGGAGTTGGCTCACCCTCGTAGCTTGGAAGAGGATTACCGTCGCCCATGTATGTGTGGATGAAATGACCGCATCCCGCCTTTTGCTTTTCGTAGCTGAATGTGTAGCGGAAGCATCTGTCGCCGTCACCGCTGTCACTCTTAAGGATGCTCATGGCATAGTCGAATGCCCCACCCTCTATGTGCATTACACCCGAAATGCGCGGAGTATAGTTTGGTGCGTCCGGTTCAAAGCAGCGGCTCCTAAGGGACTGTTCAAAAGTAAGAGATTTTGACATTCCGTCGTAAATCGTGTCGGTCTGGTCTCCGTTTGTCACGATGGTATTGTTTCCCAAAACCCTGACTGGAGCATAGATGATCAAACTCGGGTCGGTGAGCTTGGATGGGTCAAAGGCTTGAGTCCTGATACCGTTTCCATCCTCAACAAAAACACGGTTGCGGCTGTTCTCACTCCTTCCCATAATGAAATATGCGGTGACAGCATGGAGTCCGTCTTCCGACACGCCGATAACAATTCCACGTCCGGGATATTCGTTTCCCGCCAGTTCCTGCGCAAGTTCACGCTGTTTCATAAAAATGCTCCTCTTAAATGAAAGTACCTTGAGTATAGCATTTTGGACCTGTTGTTGCAATCTGTTGAAATCCAAAGCCCCTGCAATTCCAACTTTGTTTTGCAGATGCACGGAGACTTCCCCGGTTCTATGAAAAATGATTGAATATAACATTCCCTTGTGTTAGAATGAATTTGATTGATGTGTAAGATTTTACATTGACACTTCTTAGGCTTATACATATCCAGCTCGGGTATGGAGAAGATTTTTTATGTTGATGAACCACTGGTACACAGGAGGTTAAAAATATGAGGATAAAAATATCAATAGTTTTATTTATTTCATTCTTTCATTTATTAAATGTATATGCAGATGATGCTTTTATAAGATGTTTTGGAGGCGGAGTTGGTAATGTAAGAAGTACAGAACAATATTATGAATTAGGACAAGAAAAAGATATAGTAATGACATCCGAGCATGTTCTGATAACAATGTATGATGATTATTATACAGTAGATGCAAAATTCTGGTTTAAAAATGAAGGTAATGAAAAGACAATTTCAATCGGATTCCCAGAAAACAATTTGGAGCGATTTGATAAAAGAGAAGAATTTGAAGATTTTACAACATATGTAGATAATAAAAAAGTTGATGTTAAAAAATATGAAAATCCTGAAAATAGTCTGTCAAAACTTTTTTGGCATGTAAAGCAAGTTTATTTTGGCAAGGGGCAGGTTCGACAAACTCGAGTAAAATATAAATGTAATTACGGAATAATTGCAAGTGGATTGTATTTTGGTATTGATGGATTTTTATATTATGTTTACGGAACTGGAAAATCATGGAAAGGATCAATTGGGAAAATAACAGTTGATGTTAGAAATTTAACTACAACAAAATATATTATGAATATAAGATTTTTAAATAAAGAATATGGTTCTATAAGCAGTTACGGTGTTTATGATTATAAACCTTTTCCAGCAGGAGCCTATACATTTAATTGGATTTCATCAGACACTTTTAGACTCGAAGCTGAAAATGTAGAACCAGAAGATAGTGAAGAAAGCATTGATATAACAATACATTCATTTGATTACATAGGGGATTGGTCAGGCACTTTTGAAGGACAAACTGCCATTAATGCAAGATGCAATTTTACAAAAGCATTTATGAAATATGAATTATGTTATATGACTGACAAACAACTTCGTTTAGCAAGAAATGATTTTTACGCACTTTATGGCCGAGAATTTAAGGATAAAGAAATAAAAGATTTTTACGAATCCATTCCAGGTTATAAGCTCAATAAAAATTATTCTGATAATCTGCTTTCAGAAGAGGAAACAAAGTTGATTGAAAGGATAATAGCTATAGAAAATAAAAGGAAAAATAAGTAATCGCATAAAACATATAAGGCCCCAGTCTGTCAATAGGTTTATTAAAAAAATAACACCAATTCTATAATTTGACTTTTTAGCCAATCCACAACTTTTGATTATAACTCATCCGAAAGCTGAAACAGCAAGAACTGCTGCGAAAACTGTGATAAGTTTTTTCATTATATTCTCCTATCGAATAAAAACTTAAAGTTGATAGTATCACTTTTAAATTTTTAATGGAATACTATTTTAAAAAATTATTTTTATTTTTAAAATTCTTATTTTTTTGATTGTTTTATTGTAATAATTTTAGAAAATATAAACTAAATTTAAGCAAAAACTTTTTGATGGGATTTTTTACAAAGGGAGTGAAATCAAATCTGAATTTAAATTAGATGTTTCCAAATTTTAAATCAAAAAAAGCGAAGGAATTTTCAGATTATTCCCTCGCCTAATTCCGGATACTAAAATTTTAATTTTAAAATCCCAAAGTTTCAATGGATTCTTAATATAGATTTTCCAGTGTGAGGATTTTTTAGGATTGGATTTACACTGAAAATATCCGCATTATTCGTTACCAAATCTTTTACCTGCAGCGTCTATATAAAACTGTATTTCTCCTTAGAAATTCGCCCACTGATTCAGAAAGTTGGTCCTGGGTTGCACGCCACTTCCAATTTTTTCCGACAGTCGAAGGTTGATTCATTCTTGCCCTTCCATCCAGTCCAATCAAATCCTGCATGGTAAGCACACAGGTG
>JAEEIU010000032.1 GCA_016281495.1 Treponema sp.
ATCAGATGATCTGATACAGTTCGCGGACCAGGCAGGCATGGAAGTAATCCTTTGCGAAAAGGGGAAAATATACAGACCGGAAGACGGAACGATCCTGCATTGCCTGTGCAGAAAACGAGAGTGGAAGGACTGGGGCAATACGTGATCCACATGCAAATAAACTTGTGTGATTAGTCGGACATTTCGCAATATTATGCACTAAGGACCTCACACAAGGTCCTTAGTTTTTATTATGCTCCTCAATCTCTTAGATAGGCGTTTGGCACGCATTTTTGCCATTTTTCCCTACGAAGGTGGTTTACATCGAGAAGGCTGTATATTTCGCCAAAGGGTGCATATCGGAATCGGGGTTCACTCCATAAATAAGAGGGTTAGTTAGTAAATTTTACAATTTCTACAGGCTTTGCGGAATAATTAGAAAGATTATTACTATATTTACCAGTAACTTTATCAGAAATTGCGTTCTTATCAACAAGCTTATAATCTGAAAGCTTCTTAGAATGATACTTTGTTGTATAGCACTTAATTTCGAAATAATCTGTTTTCTGTTTCGTTTCGTCAGATTCATCATCTACATAAACATAAGATGTTACTTTAAACTTAACTGTTGCATAACCTTTAGAAGGTACTTTGGTAGGAGCCTTTGTTGTGGTTTTAGTAGACTCTTTACTTGTGGCTTTGGTTGTAGATTTCGTAGTGCTCTTTGTGGTTGATTTATCAGGTGCTTTTGTAGCACTTTTCGAAGCAGGTTTAGTGGTCTTTTTCTCCTGAGTTTTTGTCGGAGTCTTATTAGTAGCTTTTGTTGTTCCTTTAGTTGCAGAGCTTTCTTCTGATGTCGTAGTGTTTTCTGTTGTTTCTTCTGAAACTGTGGTTTCAGCTGTTGTCTCAGAAGCTTCTACTGTTGTTTCAGTTGTAGTTTCAGCAGACGTTATTTCTGTAGTTGTTTCTTCTGTTGTAGTAATACTTTCAGTAGGAACAAGTTTGCTTGAATTTGTTCCAAACATACAGCCGGATAAAAAGATCGAACTTAATACGATTACAGGAAAAACTCTCTTTCTTTTCATTATTCATACCCCTCAAAAACAGATCCCCTTATTTGGGATTATACCACCACGTATGAGATTGTGGGTTATGAATCAGACAAGCTGAATCTGCGTTTGTGTGTACAAACGCGTTGCTTGCTAATTCATTTTCCATTTTCAGAGGCCTCATTACACACCCTCTCGGGTAAATACAAATCAAGGAGGTCTTCACTATGAAGAACAACACATTATCAATTTCAGCGAAGTCACTTCTCACACTGGAAGAAGCAGCCGAGTATTTCAACATTGGTGTAAAGAAGAGAGGTGAAAAGTATGGCAATTATGCCCACCGTCTCCGCCAACAATAAAACCTCCCGATTTTTGGCCCGGGAGGTTTTTGTTTTTCAAATCTTTTGAGGTGGAAAACTGAGGTTTATTTTTCAGAATTCATAATGATCTTTTCGAGACCGTAGGGAGTAAAGTCCACATAGACGGCTTGATTAAGTACGCTTCCGAATTGCTTTTTCATATACTCAGGATCGCGAAATGCACGCTTCTTCATTAGGGTGCTCCAGATGAAAAGACCTACTCCGCAGGCGATTGCAGCCAGAGTGACAAAAAGGAGCGCCAGGGGATTGACGGAACGTTGGAAGAGGACGACACCCATGCCGATAAACCAGCCGACTATTACCACACCGGTAAGTATTGTGTGAAGAGTCATACCGCGTCCGGCGATGAAGGACGGCTTTCCGCCTGCGTTGGGAACCTGAACGGTCTGGCAGTGGGGACACTGGAATATGATCGCTTGGTGGAACTGCGTGCGCGGGGCGAGACTGTCGTAGGGTTGGAGAAAAACGTGTTTCTTCCCGTAATCCGCAATGTGTTTCAATTGATCGCGAGTATCGAGCGGAAGATTCGATTTGAGGATTTCATGTGCTTTTTCGGGAGAGAATCCCGTGATCGAACCGCCGACGAAAAGATCCTCGGACAGGGTAACCTCCTGGCCACAGGCGGCGCATGTGTATTGGATCGTGATCGGAAGTTTATATTCGGAAATGGATACGTTAACAGTTTTTCCCATATGCTGCCTCCCTGTCTGAATCGGGGCCGTTCTGTCACTTATCTATAAGGTATAATATCGCCGGATGAAAGGCAATGGGGACAGTTATTCCATGAGCCTTATATCGTACAATTTGATCGATTCATCATTACTGCCGATCCTTTCAACATATAATGAATCAACGGTCATTTCGAATGTATCGTCTAATTCTATTTCCTCATCCAACGGCATATTGGCTAAACTGATATGAGGAACATAATTATGTTTATCGCGATGTTCCAATTCACCCGGAATGATACTCTTATAAATCTCATCGCTCATGCTTCTGATGATATCTATGTTTTCTGTAACATTTAAAAACCTGTAATCCGGTTCACCGGCAGGAGTTGAAACGCCACGACAAGTGATCTTAAACGGTTTGTATTTCTCTGCTATCTTGCTTAGTTTTTCATATAGATCTTCATCAGAAATATCAGAATCAAAAGGAAACGTCACAGCGATATGCGGTCCTATCTTATCCGCTATGTCATAGTACTTTTTCTGTATCTCTTTTATCTTATTGATATTGGGAAAATCAACCATTATCAATACATCTCTTTTATTTGAATTATCGAATCCCATATTATCTCTCCACTATAATCCGAAAGTCCTCAGCAATATCGCAGCTACCCTTGATACGATCTCAGGACGCTCCAGCATAGTAATGACGCCGTCCGAAGATAATGATCAGTCCGTTTTAAGACGGCCTTTATCATCCGTCATATACGCTTTTGTGCCGAACAGGACTTCTTCAACTTTGTCGGTAGCCATGAATTTGAATCTGTATATCAGATCGTTATCACCCAAATAGAAGCAATATTCACCGTCGAGCGGTAATTTTTTCCTGTAAGCAGGTGTTCCGGCTATCTTAAGGACTTCATCCTTG
>JAEEIU010000033.1 GCA_016281495.1 Treponema sp.
ATTTCAGGGACCGATAAAATACTGCTGAACGGTACGCCTTATAAAGTTCTTTCTGCTGATCTTGTTTCCGACTGGCGTTATCATGAAGACTGGTAATTTTTAAGTGTACCGCTTTGTTCCGCAAAAACACAGGTCGGCTCTACGCGTAAAGCTTGGGGAGGCATATTACTGCTTCCTCAGGCATTGTGCGTGGATCCGGTTTAAAAAACTTTTTGCAAAACCCAACAAATCAAATTCGATTCATGAGTTCAGGGAACAGTTTCCTCATGTCGCATTTTCACATTCATCTCCTTTGTACAGGAACCTTTCTGATGTGGACACGGCATTGCAGGATGGAAAGGTGCACAATGTTTCTATTGCAATAAAAAATATGAACGGCCTTGTGCTTGAACCGGGTAGAATCTTTTCCTACTGGCATTTGATTGGAAATCCAACTAAAAGGAAGGGCTATCAAAAGGGGATGATGCTTGTAAACGGGAAGCCTGTTGCGGCAGTTGGTGGCGGACTCTGTGCCCTTTCAAACCTCTTGTATTGGATGACTCTGCATACGTCTCTTTCTGTGGTGGAACGATTCCGTCACAGTTATGATGTTTTTCCCGACTCAAACAGGACACAGCCATTCGGGAGTGGGGCTACCTGCGTTTACAATTACCGTGACCTTATGATAAAGAATGAAACAGCGGTAGATTATGCCCTTATGCTTTGGATTGAGGACGGGATATTGCACGGCCAGTGGAGGTGTAAACATCCGGTGCTTGATTCTTATGAGGTGTATCAAAAGGATCATTGGATAACAAGTGAGGCGGGTGGTTTCTATGTGCGCCACAACACTATCTGGAGAAAGCATTTTGTTCAGGAAAAGTCAGATGCAGAAAAAAAACTTTTAAGCGACGAATATCTTACTGAAAACAATGCCCTGATGATGTACGAGCCGCTTTTGGAGACAAGACCTGAGGAGGTAAAAAATGGATGAGCCATGGATTAAGAAATTTTCTGTGGGCACTTTTATTTCTGTGCTGTTTCTTGTTGTAAGTCTGGTTCCCATTAGGTACAACATGCTGCAGAAATCATCTGAGCCCAATGGACTTGACGGTTGCTTTTATGCATTGCAGGCAAAGTCACTTGTCCAGACAGGTCATCTTGAAAATCCAAGCTTGCAGTGCGGATATTATCTCTGCGGCCTCTGCTCATATTTTACTGGAGATCCGATCAAGGGCGTAAAGCTGTGGTCTGCAATTTCTTCCATCGGTATTTCCATTGCGATATATCTGCTTCTGGGCTTTGCAACTGGCAGCTTTTATCCTGCGATTATGGGTTTTCTTCTTTCCGCCGCCTCTCCTACGGTCACCCAAATGGGAGTCAACTACATCAACAATCAGACGGGTCTAATGTTCCTGCTTTTTTATGTGACCATTCTTGTTATTCTGATAAAAAAACATCCTAAGTCGCTTCCGGGAAAAATCGCTTTGTATTCAGGTGCCCTCATTTTATTTGTCCTTTCTGCATTGAGTCATAAGATTACCCTTGTGTTCGCCTGTCTTGTGACCCTAGTCTTTGCCCTTCCGCTTTTTATCCGGCTTTTGAAAAACAACCCTTCAATATCTCTTGCGGTAAAAATCATATCCCTTCTGCTTTTCCTCGCTGCCTTGATTCCCGTATACAGATTCTTCCGCCTTCACAGCCCCCGCTTTGCAAATGCATTCAGCCTGCCGTCTCTTCCATACTTTAATGCGACGATGAAAAGGATCTTGGGGTGGGCTGCTCTGGAGATGTCGATTCATGCGGTGCTCATTTACATTCTTGCAATTATTATGCTTGTAAAGAAGAGACCGGGACGCTTCCTATTGCTTTTGGTTCCCGCTTTATTTTTCCCCTTCTGGAATCTGGACAGTGACATGGGACTCCGCCTATGGATGAATGCCGTTCCGCTTGCCATCCCTCTTTTGATTTATTTTGTCACCGTCATTACCAAGCCGGATCAACATGTCATAGTCAAGCCGAATCAAGATGCAGGACGTGATCAAGATGCAGGACGTGATCAAGATGCAGGACGTGATCAAGATGTCATTGCCGGATGTGATCAAGATGTCATTGCCGGACTTGATCAAGATGTCATTGCCGGACTTGATCCGGCAATCTCTCTCAGCCATGCAGGGGTCAGTAATGATACTCATTCTGCTGCTCATTTGAGGCCCTTTGTTTTGGTTTCCTACATCTTGCTTTATGCTTTTTCCTGCCTTGTGTTTGTTAAATTTTCTCCTGATTTCTATGATCCTAAATCAGATCCTCCATATAGCCGTTACAGGGATGTTGTCCGTGACATTGAACTGGATGACGACTCGCTTTTGATTGCACATCAGCCGCTGAACCACGTCTACACTTACGAAAAAGATTTGAAGGACTGCCTCAACTGGCTTCCGAATTTTGACGTGCCCGTGGAAAAATTGTGGAGGCTGGCCTATGGCACAAGTGAAAGGCGTATAAGGGAAGTGTTGGAATCGAACAATACCCTTCCGGAAGAATCAGATGACTTGATACGCAAGATTGATTTTGAATATACTCTTGTCCGTGAGGATTTGTGGCAGGCTTACCTTTTGTACGAAGAGCCGGATATGGTGGAAGTGCTTAATAACTGGTACAATCCCCATGAAGTGCGACCGGATTACATCAGGAAAAGTAAGACAAAAAAAAAGGGGAATTGAATTATGCTGCTGACTTTTAGGCGTTATTTTTTCAACAGTTGGGGAGACTGGCTTCCTTCGTCATGTTTTGCATGGAGGCGCTTTGTCCTTAGGCTTATGGGCGTGAATGTGAAAAAAACAGCCCGAGTTAATTCAGGATTCAGGATTTACGGTTCAGGTTCATTGTCAATCGAGGATGATGTGTGGATTGGCCGTAACTGCCACTTTTATACGATTGGAAACGCAGGCATTCAAATCAATTCAAAAACAGAAATCGGACCAGAGTGCATGTTCAACTGCCAGAGTCATCAGACTGGGGAACAGGATCATCGTGCCGGGGATTGCATTCAACATTCAATTACGGTAGGAAGCGGTGTGTGGATTGGAACAAGATGTACGATTCTCTGTAATAAGGTCGGAAATGGATCGGTAGTCGGTGCGGGTGCAGTGGTGCTTAAGAATGTGCCGGAGAATGTTCTTGCGGCCGGTGTTCCCGCCAAAGAGAAAAAATGGTATTTGCGTTAAGATTTACTGTACTTGAGTAAAAACCCTCATTGTAGTAAAATCACTCTCATGGAAAATACTAAGAGAACCGTTACTTGTGGTGATTTACGTGCCGCTGATGTCGGCAAAAATGTTGTATTAAATGGTTGGGTTCACCGTACTCGTGATTTGGGTGGACTGTTCTTCATTCAGCTTAGGGACCGCTATGGCATTACCCAGATTCTTGTGGGCGATAAAGCCAGTGATGATGTAAAGAAAATTGCAGGTTCGCTCAAGACTGAATTCTGTATTGCAGTGAGCGGAACTGTCCGTGCACGTTCTGAAAAAGACATTAACCCGGATATGGCAACCGGAGAAATCGAAGTTGAAGCAAATGAAATAGAAATCTTTACCACTTCTGATCCCCTTCCGTTTGCAATTGATGAAGTTCGACAGAAGGACGGAAGCATTGTCCTCCCCAACGAAGACCTGAGGCTTAAATACCGCTATCTTGACTTGCGCCGTGAGCCCATGCAGCATCACATCATTTTGCGAAGCCAGGTTACTTTTGCAGTCCGCGAGTTTTTGACCCAGCAGGGATTCCTTGAAATAGAAACTCCAACATTCATAAAGTCAACTCCGGAAGGTGCCCGTGACTATCTGGTACCGAGCCGTGTTCATCCTGGAAAATTCTATTCACTTCCGCAGAGCCCACAGCTTTACAAGCAGCTTTTGATGGTGTCCGGATTCGACAAGTATTTCCAGATTGCAAGATGCTATCGTGACGAAGATGCCCGTGGAGACCGCCAGCCGGAATTCACCCAGATCGATATGGAGATGAGCTTTACCAACCGTGAGGAAGTTCTTGAGACAACCGAAGCGATGATGGGCCACGTTTTCAAGAAGACGATGAACTATGAGCTTCCCGTTCACTTTGACCGTTTGAGCTGGGACGATGCATTTGACTTTTATGGTAGTGACAAGCCTGATCTGCGCTTTGACCTTAAGATGCAGGATGCCTCCTTTATGGCAGACCTTTCTGACTTTAACGCATTCAAGGCGGGTGCTGCAAATTCGGACAAGTCTATCGAACGCCACAAGAGGAGCGGACTCAAGGCTCTGGTTGTAAAGAATGTTGCCGACAAGTATTCACGCAAGACGATTGAGGCATTGGAAACTGTTGCAAAAATCAATCACGCCAAGGGACTTGCATGGATGAAGGTAAACGCTGACGGTGCTTTTGAAGGCGGAATCAGCAAATTCTTTGCAGGAAAGGAAAGCGAAATATGCTCAAAGCTTGGTGCGGAAAAGAATGACCTTTTGCTTTTTGTGAGCGATGAAAAATGGCAGACCGCATGTGTTGCCCTTGGTGCAGTACGCAAGCAGTTGGGCAAGGACTTGAACCTCTACAATCCAAAAGATGAATTCCATTTTGCATGGATAATTGACTTCCCGTATTTTGCATGGAACGAAGACGAGCAGCATTGGGAAACCGAACACCACATGTTCACCCTGCCGCAGAAAAAATATTGGGACACACTGGAATCAGATCCGGGCAGCGTAAAGGGAGACCTCTATGACCTTGTATTGAACGGCTATGAGCTTGCATCAGGTTCCATGCGTATCAACGACCCGGCATTGCAGCAGCGCATCTTTAAGATTGTCGGTTACAGCCAGGAACGTGCGGATAAGGCATTCGGATTCTTGGTTCAGGCCTTTAAGTTTGGTGCGCCGCCACACGGAGGAATTGCACCGGGACTCGACCGTCTTGTGATGCTTATGGAAAAGCAGGAATCAATTCATGAGGTTATCGCATTCCCCAAGAACAATCTTGCACTGTCTCCGATGGATGAATGTCCGTCCGAAGTTGACCAAAAGCAGCTGGACGAGCTTCACATCAAGTGTGTTGAAAAAGAATAAATGAATAAGCCGGCATGGTTCTGTCTGTCATTGCTTTTCCTTTGTTCCACATTATTTTCGTGCGGGCAGAGGAAGGCCATGACGACTCAACTATTGGGAACCTTTTGTACGGTAAATCTTTATGAAGACGGAAGCGACAGGCTTTATCAATTGGTTTTTGAAAGGCTTGACCAAATCGATTCTGAATTCAATTTGAACAATCCTGATTCTGAACTGAATAAAATAAATAATGCCGCAGGTGTATCTGAAGTTCAAGTTGGAGATGACCTTGCGCTTGTTTTGGAAACGGCCCTGTACTATGCGCAAAAAAGTGACGGAGCCTTTGACCCGACAATTGGTCCCCTTGTGCGTCTGTGGGGAATAAACACTCCCGATGCAAAAGTTCCTTCCCAGGATGAAATAGAAAATGCGCTTTCACTTGTTGACTGGAAGAAAGTCCAATTAAAAAAATCAAACGCTAAGACAACGGTTTTTCTTGAGCAGCCCGGAATGATTCTTGACCTGGGTGGCATTGCAAAAGGTTTTGCCGCAGACGAGCTGTGTTCTATCCTTAAAGAAAAAAAAGTCAGACGTGCCTTAATCGATTTGGGCGGCAACATCCTTGTGTGGGGCAGCAAGAAAGATGGAACCCCATGGAAAGTGGGAATAAAAAATCCATGTGACCAGACGCTTGAGCCTCCTGTGGTGCTTAAAGTTCAGGGTGGAATGTCGGTTGTTACAAGCGGTTTGTACGAGCGTTATTTTGAACAGGACGGAAACATCTACCATCACATACTAAATCCAAAAACAGGATACCCGGTGCAAAATGGGATTTTATCTTCGACTGTGGTTTCCCCTTCTTCCATGACGGCAGATGCACTGAGTACGACTTCTTTTTTGCTGGGACCTGAAGAGTTTGCAAAAAAATTTGACGAGGCCGTGGTCTTTATCAAAAGTGACATGACCGTTCAAGCCTCGCCAACATTGGAGTATGATTTGAACTAGGATTTCCCTAGATGTATTTTTTCAATTCCTGCGGTTGGATGTTCTTTGTCTTTACCGCAACGATGTAGGTTCCGAACATTGCGCTGATTGTGTCGAATCCGGCTGCAAAGGCACAGAGTATCGGGGCAGTTCCCTTGAGCAGGTGATATCCCGCCTCAAAGTTTGGACCATAAGCCATGCACATGAGTGTAAGGGCAAAGAAAGGTCCTCCGCTTGGCCTGTCTGCCAGTGCAAATGAAATCAGGAATGCAAAACCTGCAATCCAGAAAGCAGTTTCAGTATTTATGTCTCCGCGTGAATATGAGCGCAAAATCTGAATGAAACAAACTGTAACGACAAGAGCCGCACCTCCGCGACCAAAGATGGCAAAAAGAGGATGGGTTACAGCATTGGACCTGCGGTGGATTCCAAGGCTTTCGTGACTGTGCCTCATGCTTACAGGCAGTGTAAGGTTAGTGTCTCCACTGAAGAATGCCACAAAAAGCGGACAGATGCTTGCGTACAAAATGCGCCACGGATGACGTTCATGGCAGATGATTGACGTAAGGAGAGGATAAACGACAAAAGCCATGATTACAAAATCTGCAACCAGCAGGATGAAAAGTGGCAAAAAGACTTTTAAATCCTGAACGGCGATAAAGTCTACAGTCCACTTGAACATTATGGCAATCATTCCGACAGAAAGGACTTCTGTAAAGAATGACATGATGTGGTAGCACAACCTGCTGAGTGAGTCAAAAAGGGTGATTGCAGGACGTGCAAAGTTCTTTTCGTTGACAGCACCTGCACCGGCAAGACCTGCAAAAATAAACACTGGCAAAAGATATGCCCCCTGAATCAAAGCTTCAAATCCAGAGTATGGGAAAAGGGCACGAATCAGATTCTTGATGTCCAGAGTGTCAATCTCGGCATTTTTACCAACTGCAATCGGAGAAATCGGGATGCGTGGCAGCTTTACCATAAGACCTGAGGCAAGTCCCAGTGCAACAAGCATCAGGGAAGAAATGATGATGACGCTGAAAGTCCATAGACCGGTTTTCAGTATCTTTTTATCTTCCCGAAGACGGTAACATGCACAGATAATTGAGAAAAACAAAAGAGGCAAGAGCATATAGCGTCCAAAGCGGATTACAATTTCCAGAATAAAATCCAGAACTTCACTTCCCTGGGTACTGTTTACAGGCAGTAAAAAAGCTGCGATTAAGCCGATAATGATTCCTAATAAGTATTTTAACCAAAGTTTCATAATGTTCTATTATATCAATATTTTAATCCTAATACAACTATGTGCCGGAGGTTCTAATTCCCTTTTCAAAAACTCAAATCTATGGTATATTGTGGGTATGGCGATAACAACTCTTGTGGCCGGAAAGGATATGCCGGCTTGTACGAAATTTGCAGATGGACTGGTTCAAAGGGGCCGTTATGTTGTGGTTTCGGGTCCGGAATCAACAGATGATGAGGAAACAAATGCAGAAGATGCCAAAAGCGACCGTCAGCAGAAACTGATGGGAAAAGCATCCGGTGTGGCAACTGTTGAATGGAACAAGAACTCCCCGATTTCCTCCAGGACATTTTTGCTCAGTGCGGAGACCATTTTTGAATCTCTTGATGAAGTTGTAATGTATTTTGACGAAGAACTCTTTGCCTCGCGTGCAGACCAGGTTGACATAGAGGAATGTGCAAGGGGCTGCGACGAGATGGTCCTTTCATACCAGTACCTGACTCTTGAGGTTTTGCGCAGGTTTGAGCACAGGCATAATGCTGATGAACCCGGCAAACTGATTTATCTTATCAAAGAAGGTCCTTCTGCGGCAGATGCAGTACGTGCCCCGTCGTTGAGGAACGGCGCTTATTCTATTGCATCCCCTGTTGTAGCGGCTGCTTCCAGTGCGTTTATTGCATTTACGGAAAATATCGTTGCCCTTTACGGTGACCTGCCATATGTGGAATTCTTCCTTGTGCGTGGAGATAAAACTCAGGACCTGGTTGCCAACGATACGGCATTTGCAAAATGGCTCGGCGGTTATATAGATGACACGGCAAAGCTTGGTGAGCCATCATCTGCAAAAAAGTCGCTTAACTGGATTAAACCCGGCACAAAAGTTCAGCAGGGCAACACCGGCGGTTTTTCTCTGTTTGGAAAAAAATAGGCAAAGGAATCTCCTGATAAATCTTTTCTCTGTTGTATCTTTCCCATTTTGGGTGTATAATGTTCTGATATGGGAAAAAATGACAACCCCTTGATTGTACAGTCAGATAAAACTCTCCTCCTGGACGTTCATGCGCCTCGTGCCGATGAATGCCGGAATGCACTTATTCCGTTTGCTGAGTTGGAGCGTTCACCTGAGCACCTGCATACATACCGTTTAACCCCCCTTTCTTTGTGGAATGCCGCTTCTGCGGGGTTTACGTCACAGCAGGCAATCGATGTTCTTGAAGATTTTTCCCGTTATACAGTTCCCCAGGCTGTAAGTGCATGGATTTATTCAACTGCCGAGCGCTTTGGAAAACTCAGGCTTGTTCCGGGGTTTACAAAAGATGTGGAGCAGAACGGTTCAATTATCAAGGAAGAATACCTTTATCTTGTAAGTACTTCGGCGGCGGTCTATAAGGAAATCAGCGTAAACCAGACCATGCAAAAGCTTCTTGTGCCATGTACGTATCAGGGACAGGATGATTCCGTAAAGCTGACAGAGGATGAAAAGAGGTTTTGCTTTTTCCTGAACATAACGGATCGCGGAACGATTAAGCAGGACCTTTTGAAAATCGGCTGGCCGGTAAAAGATGATGTGCCTTTGGTGGACGGAGAGCCTCTTGAATTTTCTTTGCGTGAACAAACCTTATCCAAGCTTCCGTTTGAAATCCGAGATTATCAGAAAACAGCGGCCGAGGTTCTTATTGGCGACAGGGGGCCTGGAACTGGTTTCGGAACGATAGTGCTTCCGTGTGGTGCGGGGAAAACCATAGTGGGCATGGAGCTTATGTCCCTTTTGCAGACAAACACCCTTATTGTAACTACAAATATCTCTGCCGTACATCAGTGGATTGACGAACTTATTGACAAGACAACTTTGACCCGTGGCGACATTGCGGAATACACGGGCGAAAACAAGGACATAAAGCCGGTTACAGTTGCGACCTATCAGATACTCACATGGAGGCCCGACAAGGTTGGTCCATATCCTCATTTTTCACTCTTCCGCTCAAGGCAATGGGGTCTCATCATCTATGACGAGGTTCACATGCTTCCTGCTCCGGTTTTCAGGGTTGTTGCAGAACTTCAGTCAGTCAGAAGGGTGGGGCTTACGGCTACTCTTGTGCGTGAGGATGGCTGCGAGGGATACGTTTTCTCTCTTGTGGGACCAAAGCGCTTTGATGTGCCGTGGAAAGAGCTTGAAAAAGACAAGTGGATTGCAAGTGCGGAATGCATAGAGGTTCGTCTTGGGATGACGGGAGAAGAGGAGATAGAGTATGCTGTTGCCACAACAAGGGAAAAGCACAAGATCTCCAGCCAAAACCCGCTTAAAATACAGGTCGTAAAGGAATTGATTGAACGGTGTCCTGACGACAAGATTCTTGTAATCGGACAATATTTGACACAGCTGAACGAGATTGCACGCGAGATAAATGCTCCCATCATTACGGGAAAAACTCCAACGCAAGAGCGCGACAGGATTTATTCACAATTCCGCGAGGGAAAGATACCTGTGCTTGTTGTAAGCAAGGTTGCCAATTTTGCAATAGACCTGCCGGATGCAAGCATGGCGATTCAGGTCAGCGGAACCTTCGGATCAAGGCAGGAAGAAGCTCAACGTCTGGGAAGAATATTAAGGCCAAAGGAACGAACTTCAAGATTCTTTACATTGATAAGCCGCAACACTGTGGAAGAGGATTTCGGCAGCAACCGTCAGAAGTTTCTTGCAGAACAGGGATATTCATACAGGATCATCCGCTACAACGGAAAAGAAAGTTTTGATGAGATATTCATGACCAACGCATTGGAATACGGAGAAAAAAAGTGAACGGACAGCAGAAAGCCGAGAGGGTATTGCAATGGCGGGCCTATCTTGCGACCATGGAGAATGAGAAATTCTTTGATTTAATCCGCATGTATCTTGGGGAAATAAAGACTCCGTTCAACAAGCAGAAATTAATCGAGGACTTGAGTGCGTTCCTCCGCAAGGCAGAAAATAAAAAAAACATTTGCTCATTGCTTGGAAAAAATGACCTGAAGATTCTTTCCTTTATCTCCATGATTCCGTCGGCAACCTACGAAAGCATTGCCTCCTTTTTTGCAAATGAAAATTTCGGACATTCAATTTATGATCATGTGGAGAACTTAAAAGAACGCCTGTTGATTTATACTCTTGAAGATGAATATGGTCCCAGAAAACTAAAGATAAATCCCCTGCTGGAAGAATCCCTTGAGCCTGTGCTTGGGCTTGAATGGCTTTTGGATGATTCGGGAGAAATTCAAAAAACAGAGCCTGGTGCATTTTTGCTTAGCCCGATGTTCATGGCATCTTTTATTTCTTATGTTTCCAGACATCCTGAATTGTGCAAGGCAAACGGTGAGCTTAAAAAGAAAAGCGTAGAGGAACTGGTTTCCATGTACGGGGCCGTTCTGGATGAAAAAAAGATTGTTCCCTGCATGCAGAAATTATTGGATGGCCTCTGCAATCTGAGTTTGTTTGAGGCAAACGATAAAGGCGTGTTTCCGAATTGGGAACATCTTCAAAAATATTCAAGTTTGGATTATTACACAGCCCTGGTCTTTCTTGCAAGTTCATCGGTTTTGCATTTGACAAGACAATACCTGCAGAAGTATTCGTATGTCCTCCTTAATCTATTTTTATTGATACCGGAAAGCGGTTACAGTCTTACGAATCTTACAAGACTTGCGGTTTTGCTTTATGAGAAAAATTGGGATGCAGAACTTGAACCCGTAAGCCGTTTTGAAAGCATACTTGCACAGCATGAAAGTTCACTTCAGATGGATGATGAAGAGACGGGCAAAAAAATCCTGTGCTCAATTGTTGAAAATTCAATTCATCTTGGACTTTTGCAAAATGCCGGCATAGATGAAAAAGGCCAGGACCTGTATGTTCCCGTAAAGGCCGATGATCTAAATTCGCTTGTGTCTTCTACAAAAAAAGTTCTGAGTGTTGATACATCCCTTTCAATAACAATCATGCCTGGTTTGAGCCTTGAGGAATTGATTCCGTTTGCCCGCATGATGGACATCTGTCATTATGATGTGGCGGCAGTTTATGAAATGAACAGGCATTCCGTTACGCGTTATTTTGATACGGGTGCCACTCCTTCCGATGTGATATCCCTTCTTGATTCATTCTCGGCTTTCACAATGCCACAAAACCTTAAGGTGATTATTGAGGAATGGTTTTCATCCTATTCATCTGCAAAGCTTTTTTACGGATATGTGCTTAAGCTTTCTGAACATAACAGTGCAATAGCAGAAAAGAATCCTTCGATTTCAAGACATATAATCGAAAAACTTGCTCCGGGTGTGTATCTCCTTGACCTGTGTGATGATGAGGAAGTCCAGGGCCTGATGATAAAAAGCGGAATGGAATTCACTGGAAAAATCCGCAAGGTTACAAACAAGCAGCCTGTCTTGTCGTATCCGTTGATTCGCATGCCGGAAGGTAAGGCCCTGGATGAGCTTAAAAAATCTGATTCAGTGTTTGATGAAAAAAGTGCAAAAGAAATCCTTGATGCAATGAACGATGCCCTTGTAAACATGGAAATGCCTCAGGAGCAGAGGGAAGGACTTGAAGAAAGAATTGAAAGGCGCATCATAGTGAACCAGGAACAGCTCAGGCCGAATTCTGTCCGCTTTGAAAAACTTGAGGCGCTGGCAATGGATTATTCCGGAAAAATTCATGTCGTTGAAAATGCCCTTCAGTCAAAGTCTCTTGTGGAGATAGAAGTGGATGAAAGCTCAAAACCGATAACCGGTGTCCCTGTGGATCTTGAAAAAGCATCAGGCAATGCGAGCGTAACAATCCTGTGCAACAACGGAAAAAAGAAAACCATCCTGTTGGGTTCTGCAAGAAGCGTAAAAAAAATCCGTGGAAAACTTGATTATTGAAAATAAGGTCATCTCTGAAAACTGATTTTTTTAGAGGTTCCCATATGATTGTAATTGTGATAGAATAAAACCATGTCACAGCCATTGATTTGTTTAACCTTGACGGGCAAGACCCTTAAAGAAGATATTGATATTATCAATAAATATCGGAATTTTATTGATGTGGTGGAACTTAGGGCGGATTATCTTAATGATGACGAGCGCCTGGTTATCCGGAAATTTCCTGCGATGGCGGGGATGCCCTGTATTCTTACTATAAGGCGAAAGGTAGATGGAGGTCAGTTCCTTGAGGGAGAGGCCAACCGTTCCGTTTTGTTTGCCAAAGCTCTTTCGTTTATTGATCAGGACATATCTCGTAATTTTTCTTATGTTGATTTTGAGGAAGACTTTCATGTTTCAAGCCTGCAGGATGCCGCAACGGCTTACGGACTTAGGATCATACGCAGCATCCATGACATGAAGAATCCGATTGCAAACATAGCTCAGCGCCTTGAACGTCTTAGGGCATCTGATTTTGAGATTCCAAAAATTGCCTTTATGCCGCACAGTCTTGATGATGTTAAGCTTGCATTTGATGAGGCCGCAAAGTTAAAGGATTCAAACCATATAGTCATTGCAATGGGACCGCTTGGAGTTCCGACACGTATTTTAAGTGCCAAACTCAAGAATTACCTGACATATGCGTCGCCGCCGGAAATCAACACAAACCTTAAGGAAATAGGTCATCTTGATCCCCTTATACTTCACAACCGCTACAGGTTCAATAAGATAAAAGAAGATACGGACTTGTATGGAATCACCGGATGGCCGCTTAAGAGAACAGCCAGTCCTGACTTGCACAATGCCGGTTATGAAAAGCATGGCTTGAATGCAGTCTATGTTCCGATTCGCTCTGAATCTTTCAAGGATGTGATGGAGTTTGCTGATGTTGCCGGGGTAAAGGGTCTGTCAGTTACCATTCCCCATAAAGAGGCTGTTCTGGACAATGTTGATATTGTAGAAAAAACTGCGCTGGAGGTTGGAGCAAGCAATACCGTCGTAAAGGATGAAAACGGAAAGTGGCGTGCGTATAATACCGATGTGTCCGGTTTCACAAAATCACTTTTGGAATTCCTTGGAACAAAAAATCTTGCACATAAAAAGGTTGCGATAATCGGTGCCGGAGGTGCTTCTCGTGCGATTGCATATTCGGTAAAGAACCTGAAGGGTGATGCATGCGTGTTCAACAGGACAACAAAAAAAGCCCAGGAACTTGCGGAGATTTATGGATTCAAATATGCAAGCCTTTCACCTGAATCAATAGACATGTTGAAAAAATACAGCGACGTCATAATTCAAACAACATCAGTCGGAATGAACAGTGATGAAAGCTCCAACGAAGAGAATGATTCGCTTTATTTCTATGATTTTACCGGTAAGGAAATGCTCTTTGACATAGTGTATGTTCCTGCCGTTACACCGATAATGGCACGTGCCGCAAAGTCGGGATGCAAGGTTTGCAACGGATATGACATGCTGCGCTACCAGGGATATGAACAGTTCAAGCTGTTCACTGGAATTGAATATTAGGTTAATGAGGAGAATATAATGGCAGTTTCAAAGGACGAACAGAAGGTGCTTGCCGCAACAAAGGCGATTGACACTTTGATTGAGCAGGGAAGGATTTTTAGCGGAATGAAGATTGGTCTGGGCACTGGCTCTACTGCAATGCCAGCTGTAAAAAGGTTGTGCGAAAGGATTGCGGACGGAACCTTAAAGGACATCAAGGCAGTGGCAACAAGTTTTCAGACTGCTGTTGCACTTCAGGATAACGGTGTACCTGTTTATACATTGAACGACCGCTGTATAGGAGGCCATCTTGATCTTGCAATAGACGGTGCGGATGAAATCGGTCCGGATAAGACCCTGATCAAGGGTGGTGGGGCTGCTCTTCTTCGTGAAAAAATTGTTGCCTACAATTCTTCCAGCTTTGTGATTGTGGCCGACAGTTCCAAGGCGGTTAAAGACCATGGAACAAAATTCCCTCTTCCTGTAGAAATAATCGCTGAGGCAAGGGTACCCGTTACTCTGGCACTTGAAAAGCTTGGTGCAAAATGTACGCTGAGGGATGGTGTCAAAAAGGCTGGTCCTGTCATTACCGACAACGGCAACATGATTCTGGACTGTGTCTGGGAAAAAAGTGTTGATGCCGCATTTATGGAAGATGCCATAAACAAGATTACCGGTGTAGTTGAATGCGGTTTCTTTACAAAATTGCCGCCCACTGTGTTCATCGCAACAGAAGACGGCAATGTAAATGTATTGTAAAAGATGACAGCCTTCGCGGGCAAGACAAATCATATGAGTAAAGTTTTACCGTTTTTTCCGAATGACTGTATTTGTCATGCTGAACGCCTGTCGGCAGACAGGTGATTCAGCATCTTACCATTTAATATCAGGATTCCGGATCAAGTCCGGAATGACGTTGTTCTTATTGTACCGTGTGTCTTGCGGTTGATTCGCCCATGACGTACAGTGTGATTACGCTGTTCTTCTTTACGTTATATGGAATCGTAAATTCTTTTCCTGGGTGCATGAAGTCTGCAAGCTTGGTAATGTTGCCTTCGTTATCGCTGGCTTCAACACGTACTGGAACAGGGTATGGATATTCATTCAAAGTATAAGAGAATATGCCGTAGGCGCTGGTGTCATCTTCCTGTGGTGCAGGGAATGCCATGTCAATCTGAACATGTGTGAATTCATCAACCTCACCCTCTCTAACGCTCTGTGATGTTACAGTTCCCGGAATGTCTCCTTCTCCTGCAGTATGTGCGGTAAAGTCAAATACCAATGGTGCTTTTTCAAGCTGAGTCAAAACCTGAGGCAGGCTCTTTCCCATCAAATCAGGTACTGTCGTGCGTGCCTGTACATTTCCGCTTGATACAACAAAGTGTACGGTAACAGGATCATCAAGTGATGTCTTTGCCTTTGGTGACTGTGTAAGGATTGTTCCCGCCGGTTTGTCGCTCTTCTGATATACGATTGGTGCTACAGTAACGACAGATGAACCTGCAAATTCAGTATTCAGCTTGGTCTGTGCCTCATCAGCATCCTTTCCGACGTAATCAGGCATTGATTCAGTCTGGACGCCACGGCTTACAGTAAGCGTAACACGGTGATATGCCTTTGTAATGGAGCCAGGACCCGGATCCATGTCAATGACCATGCCTTCTGTTCCTGGAATCTCCGAGTACTTGAGCAGGAGTTTTGGATAAAGCTCTTTTGCCTGCAATTCAAGCTGTGCCGCAACAAGGGATTTTCCCAATACATCGGGAACCTTGACTTTTTCTTCTCCCTGAACTGATGAAAAGAACACAGCCAAACATGCCGTCACCATGATAAAAAGTGACAGGAACATTGTGAAAAATAAAAGCCATCCGCCTTTACCCAACTGGGCGATCTGTTCCTTAAAGGCTGTTCCAAGACGGAACTTCTTCTTGGGCTTCTTTTCTTTTGGCACTTTAGCAACTTCCTTGGAAGTCTTCTTTGCTTCAATTATTTCATTCTTCATATTAAAAATCCTACCATATTAAAGGTTTTCATTCAAGAACACTGCCAATAAAATTTCTGGCCCCGTTCATGAAAGATTTATAGTCCATGGCTTTCTTTGCCTGCCATTGAAGTTCTGTCGCAATTAAAACCCCGTCCCCTGTCTGAATCAGTATGCCCCTCTGCTTGTTGTAGGAAAGGACTGTTCCCGGTACTGCCGCCGTATTCTTGGGGATGGAATTATCCTGGAAGGCGATTTTTGCCGCATCACGTGCCTTGATTATCTTGAGCATCTGACCGTTGCAGCTGGTAAAACAGCCCGGCCACGGTGTGTATGCCCTGATCTGAGCATCGATTTTTTCAGCACTGTCTGTCCACTTGATCCTTCCGTCCTCTTTCTTGATTATGGAGCAGTAGGATGCCTCTCCACGCTGGGGGTAGGAAACAGGCAGCTCGTGGTGTTTTGCGATATACCGCAATATTGTGGTGATGGAGATTGCCCCGTGAAGCGCCACTTCCTTTAACAGGGATTCTGCGGTCTCTGTGCCGGTTAATGTCCAGCGCTGCATGCTCAGGATGTCGCCTTCGTCAATTCCAAGTGCCATTTTCTGTATGCTGATTCCGGTTTCACTGTCGCCGTTGAGTATTGCCTGGTTTACTGGAGTTGCCCCGCGGTATTTGGGTAAAATTGAAGGGTGCAGGTTTATTCCGCCATATTTGAAAAGCGAGAAAAACTTTGGTCCCAGAATGTGGCCGTAAGCAAAGCAGATGAATATGTCGGGATGAAGTGCTGCAATCTGGTCTCGTGCTTCCTGCTTAAGGTGTTCCGGGCTCAGTATTACGATTCCTTCATCACGGGCTTCGTTCCATATCTGTGCGTAATGTGCGACTTCTGTTGGAATAAGGTCCCTGTGCCTTCCCTGGGTTGAAGGAGGGTTCGTGAGTACACCGACAATCTTGTAGTGTTCCTCCGGTATGGATGCGGACATGTAGCTGTCTTTGAGAATCAACTCAAGTGCGCGGGAAGATGCGGCTGGACTTCCGGCATATAAAACCCTCAGCATTTCTATTTACTTTCCTTTTTTGCCTGCTTGGCAGCGAGTTTAGCGGCGATTGAAGCCTGTTTGCGTTCTTTTTCCAAAGCCTTTTTCGCGGCACGTTCGGCACGTTTCTTGAACTGTTCCTCTGTGGAATTCTTGAATGCTGGGTCTCCCCTGTCAATGTAGAGGATACCGTCCAGGTGGTCGTTTTCATGCTGGATTACACGGGCAAGCAATCCGTCTGCTTCTTCAATTACAAACTGTTTGCCCTGTTCGTTGAGTGCAGATACCGAAACCTTTGAAGGCCTCTTGATGTTCTCGTAAAATCCCGGAATGGAAAGACAGCCTTCCTCATAGTCAACAAGGTCATTGGAGGTCTTTGTGATTACTGGATTGATGAATACCCGCCGTATCTCATCATCTGCAACAATCACAAAAAACCTTTTTGCAATTCCTACCTGGGGGGCCGCAAGTCCGACTCCATTGGCACTTTCCATAGTCTCAAACATCTCGTTCAGGGTGGCCCTGAATTCATCGTTTATTTCTTCCGGCTTTACATCCACGCATTTTTCACGTAGAACTTCCTCGCCCAATTTATATATCTTCATTCAATTACACTCCCTGACCAAGACGTAAGCGTGCTGCCCTGGCATGTCCCGCAAGACCTTCGGCATCACCAAGGAATCCTGCTGCAACGGCAGAATCTTTGACACCCTTTTCACCTTCCTTTACGCGCAGTGTCGTAACGGTTTTAAGGAACATCCTTACCGAAAGTCCTCCGGTAAACCTTGCGCTTCCTGATGTTGGCAGCGTGTGGTTGA
Source organism: Treponema sp. (assembly GCA_016281495.1). Classification (GTDB taxonomy): domain Bacteria; phylum Spirochaetota; class Spirochaetia; order Treponematales; family Treponemataceae; genus Treponema_D. The sequence continues at coordinate 17,573 of JAEEIU010000033.1, forward strand.
GTCCAGCCGCATAGTCTCCGAATACTTCTGCCGTACCATGACCTATGAACATGGAACCGTAATCCCTTGCCATGTTCTGGAGCTTATCCCTTAGTGAACCTGCTTCCATTGCAAGTTCCAGGTGTTCCGGGGCACGCCTGTTTGCTATTTCAGCAGCCTCTTCCAGCGTATCGGTTATGATTATGATTCCGTATGTGTCTATGCTCTTTCTGGCAGTTTCTTTTGTGCTGAGAGTTTGAATCTGACGTTCAATTTCATCTGAAACCTTTTGTGCAAGAGACCTGTCGTTGGTGGCAAGAATCGGTTGTGCCACAACATCGTGCTCTGCCTGGGCTAGAAGGTCTGCCGCAACCCAAACTGGATTTGCAGTTGAGTCTGCTATGATGAAGACCTCGGTGGGGCCTGCAATCATGTCTATGCCTACCGTTCCGTATACAAGCTTTTTCGCTTCTGCCACATATTTGTTTCCGGGGCCTGCAACTACGTCAACCTTGGGAATCGATTCCGTACCGAATGCCATTGCCGCAATCGCCTGACTTCCGCCGCATGAAAACACACGGTTTACGCCGCAGAGGTATGCCGCCGCCATAATCTTTTCGTCTGCATAGGGTTTGCCACCCTTTAATGCACTTCTAAATTTGCCAAGACCTTCTTTTTCCGCACGTGCCATGTCATCGGGGTGTACCCTTGGTGGAGTGCAAAGTATTATCTCGTCTACACCAGCCGCTACAGCCGGGGTTATAGTCATTACTACGGTACTTACAAGCGGGAAACGTCCTGCCGGAACATATACGCCAACTTTTTCCACCGGAATGTTCTTTTGTCCAGTAAAAAGTCCGGGCCTCAGCTCCGTCTCAAAATCATTGAATGATTCCCTCTGCTTTTTTGCAAAATCCAATGCCAGATCTCTGGACAGGCAGAGTGAATTGTACAAATCCGGGGTTTCCGTTTGCATTTTTTCTGCTGCTGCCTTTAGGGTTGCAACAGGAATCTCAAAAACTTCTGGATCTGAAACGTCAAATTGAGCGGCATAGTGGTGAAGTGCCTGATCCTTGCGCGCCTTGACGTCTACAAGAACCTGACGTACGGTATCAATCGTAGTCCCAAAATCCCTTCCTTCAAAGAAAGAGTCTTCAACTTGATTTGCATTTAGAATTTTTATCATTTTACACCTCTCTTCCGCACTACCGCTCTTTCGTGCAGAATGCAAAAAGTATAGCATAAATGGAATCTTTCTTCAATAAATTGGGACACAAAGAGTTTTTGCTGAATTTGTGGAAGAATTGGAGTTTTTTTATTATTTTTTTAAGGAAAAGGGTGTATACTCTATGCAAGAGGTAAATGCAAGATGAAGGCTTCAAATAAACTGAGGGTTTTGTTTATCGTTATTTTTGTGTTAATCGGTTTGGCTGCGGTTTCTTTTTTTACCGTTCTGCTTTTTAGGAAAAGCACCAGAGAAAATCTGGGCCACATAAAATATACCAAAATACTTGAGATGGAAAGCGGACTTGTACCGGAAAAGAAGCTTGCGATGCAGCTGGCTCAGTCTCCGCTTGTCGTCGATTACATGGAGAATCCCTCGGATCCGCTTGTTTTTGGTTCTGCCATCCGTGACTTCAAGACTTTCCAGGATTCATTCAGTTCCCACAGGACTTTCTGGATTTCCGACAAAGACCTTAAGTATTACTCCAACATGAATTTCGTATACCTTTTGGACAAGTCAGATCCAGGCAACGCATGGTATCAGGCAACCATAGACGCGAACCTGCCGTTTCAGTTTTATGTTGACTATGACATCGGCCTAAAGAAGACCTTCATGTGGATCAACGTCCTTGTCTACAATGAGGCCAAAAAGGTAGTGGGCATTACGGGAACCGGTGTTGAGCTGAATGACTTTGTTGATGCCATGTACAAGTCTCTTGATGAGGGAGTTACAATGTACATGTATAACTCAAACGGCGAGATTTCCGCATCCCTGAATCTTGATGATTTGGAAAATAAGGTTCCAGTTACGACAGCCATGCCAGACCTTAAGGAAGCCAAAACGATTTTCCCAAACGGCGATATATACTTGTCCAGTGTCCGTGGAGAATACCTGATTGCTCCTGTTGAATCCCTGGGGTGGGAGATGGTTCTTTTTGTTCCGTTTACTGCAAAGGCTTTCCTGAAAAATGCCGTGGTACCATTCTCGGTGTTCATTCTTTTGGGTGCAATTCTTCTTATCGCATATTCCGTGATTTCACTGTTAAGGCCTCTTGATGAGGTTCAGAACACGGTAGAAAATGTTGTCTCCGGTGAGGCTGATTTGACCCGCCGCCTTAGCACGAATATCAACACTCCGTTTAAATCCATCCACAGCATTGTGGCCTATCTGAATGAATTCATGCAGAGGCTTCAGAACATGCTGGGAACAATAAAGAAATCCAGTGCGAATCTTGATGTCGTCTCCACTAACATGAAGGAGAGTGTGGCATCTGTTTCTGATTCCATGACGAGCATCAGGTTGAGCATAGAAAACGTGCAAACCCAGATTCAGAATCAGACGGAGGGATTTGACGAGGCCGCATCTGCCGTTAAGGGTGTTGCATCCAGCATTTCAACTGTAAACGATATGATCGACTCCCAGACTGCTAGCATACGTGAGTCAGCAGCCAGCGTTGAGCAGCTCATTCACAGCATAGAGCAGATAAGCGGATCCATGGAATCAATGGCAGAATCATTCGGACTTTTGGACAGTGAGGCTCAGAACGGAATGTCCAAGCAGCAGAAGGTAAACGAGAGGATCATGCAGATTGAAAACCAGTCAAAGATGCTTCAGGAAGCAAACATGGCAATAGCTTCAATCGCAGGACAGACAAACCTTCTTGCAATGAATGCGGCAATCGAGGCGGCACATGCAGGTGAGGCGGGAAAAGGTTTTGCAGTTGTTGCAGATGAAATCCGAAAGCTTTCCGAAACATCATCGGGACAGTCCAAGACAATCGGAAACCAGCTTAAGAACATCAAGAACAGCATCGGGGAGATTGTTGCCGCATCACAGGAATCAAGCAGCGCATTCTCCGGCGTGTCAAACAGAATCAGGGAAACCGACGCACTTGTTCAGTCAATCAGGACGTCGCTTGAGGCACAGAACGAAAATTCAAGGACAGTCATTGCATCCCTTTCCGGCATGGACAAGAATACAGAGAACGTACGTTCAGCTTCAATGCAGATGGAAAGTGGAAGCAGCAGGGTACTTGAGGAGATGGGAAAACTTCAGGATTCACTGGATGCTGTAAGGCAGAGCATGGAAGCCATGTCAGAAAACGCACAGAGTGTTGTAAAGAGCGGAATGAGGCTTGACGGAAGCGTAGAAGAACTGGACAAGAACGTTACCCAGCTTGGAGCCGATGTAAACCGCTTCAAAACTGAGTAAGGTCCGTGATGACGATGTGGTTTGTCATGCTGAACTTGATTCAGCATCTTACTGTGCAATGTTTAAGATCCCGGATCAAGTCCGGGATGACGTGTTTGGAGTCCGGGATGACGGTGCCTGTCATGCTGAACTTGATTCAGCATCTTACTGTGTAATGTTTAAGATCCCGGATCAAGTCCGGGATGACGTGTTTGGAGTCCGGGATGACGTGTTTGGAGTCCGGGATGACGATGTTACCCGTCTATTTCCTCTTGAACACAGGTATGCTTTCAATTGGGGCATCTACGGTTACGGTTTGGCCGCCATTGTAGGTTTTTCCGTCGTTGATGTCCTCCCAATTTCCTTTTGGCAGATATACCTCGCGGCTGAATGTTTGCGGTGCAAGGATGGGGGCTACAAGATATTCAGAGCCGAACATGTATTGGTCACGCAGATTCCAGCATTTTTCATCGTCGGGGAATTCGTAGAACATCGTGCGCATTGCGGGGCTTCCGTTCTCGCTTGCCTCCTTCATGAGCTTTGTCACGTAGGGCTTGATTTTCTCACGAAGCTTGATTTGAGCCTCCATGATTTTCTGAGGCCCCTCTCCGTAAGACCAGATCTCATTGTCACGTCCGGTAAAGAGGTGTCCTCCTCCATAACCGCGCTGTGGATCCTTGTCCAAAAGAGGAATGTCGTGGGGATCCCTGTCTCCGTGCAGCCTTAGAATCGGTGTAAAGACAGCCCATTCAAACCAGCGTATCAAAAGCTCCTTGAATTCTTCCGTTCGGACGTCACCGTACATAAAGCCGCCTATGTCAGTAGTCCACCAGGGGATTCCGGCAAGGCCCATGTTCAAGCCTTCGCAGACAGAAGTTCTGAAGCATTCCCATGTTGACTGAACGTCTCCGTTCCATATCACCTGATTGTATTTCTGGCTTCCCACCCATGCACAGCGCTCAAGGTTCACGAAGTTGGTCTTTCCCATAGCCTTCATTCCGTCATAGAAGCAGCGGCTGTACATCTGCGGATAAACGTTTGCAACCTGCAGGCCGTTTCCAATCTGATATCTGTAGTTTCCGAAATCATAAACATTTAAGTCAGGCTCCGAGTTGTCAAGCCAGAACATGTCAATTCCATAATCTGCATAATTTTTCTTACAGATATTCCACAGGTATTCGCGTGCCTCTGGGTTTGTAGCGTCAATTGCAAGACAGTCTCCCTGCCAGTCAAAGCTCTGGTTGCTTCCGCGGTCAGAACGAATCAGATAACCCTTCTCCTGCATCTCCGCAAAGTGGGTTGATTTTTTGTCAACGTTGGGCCACACCGAAACCATAACCTTTGTTCCCATCGCATGAAGCTCGTCGCACATTGCCTTTGGATCCGGCCAGTATTCCCTGTCAAAGAACCAGTCTCCCTGACGAGGCCAGTGGAAGAAATCAATTACGATAACGTCAAGATGAATGCCCATCTCCTTGTAACGCCTTGCAACCGAAAGAATCTCTTCCTGAGTTCGGTAACGGAGCTTGCATTGCCAGAAGCCGAGGTAGTCTTCCGTAAGGGCAGGGGCACGTCCTACTGCGGCGGTATATTTTTCTACAATTTCTGCGGGAGTATCACCGGCAGTAATCCAGTAGTCCATTTCCTTTGTGCTTTCCGCATGCCATTCCGTAATGTTTTTACCAAATGTCACTCGACCAACGGCAGGATTATTCCAGAGAAAACCATAGCCGAGATTAGACAGGGCAAATGGAATTGAAACCTGACTGTTCCTCTGCGCCAGTTCGAGCGTGCAGCCTTTCATGTCAAGATAAGGTGTGGGATACTGTCCCATGCCAAAAAGTTTTTCTTCATCATTCGGGTTAAAGCGTACCGTGAGAGAATAGTCTCCGCCAATGATTCCCTGAAACTGACGGCTTATGATTTTTGTACAGCAGCTTTCTTTTGTTGCAGTTGGATCATATTGACGGTAATATTCCTGTAAAATCAACTTTCCATTTTTATAAAAAGAAATTACCCCGTTGTTGTTGAGTCTTGCCTCAAGCATTCCGTTGAAGATGGAAGCCCCGTTTTCTGTGACAGAAATCTTTGCGTTTCCATGATTGATTTTTTCCGTAAGCGCAACATCATGGTCGATGAAGGCTGGTTCAAGAGTTGAACGCACTCTCAGGGAATCTTTTCCCCATGGTTCAATCATCAGAGTTTCGTTACCCTTTTTGAATACAAGGGCATTCTTCGCTTCAAAAAACATATAATCCTCCAGTCGGTGATTTTAGCGGTTTGATTCGGTTGTTTTTTTCACGTATCCGGCTTTATTTTCCAGTTCATCAAGCTCGGTACGCAAGTCATCATGGTTTTCTGCCCTTAAGGCAAGTGCGGCAGACATTTCTTCCTCGGCCTCGTCAAAAAGACCTTTTCTTCCGTAACAGATGGCCAGGTCAGCGTGGATTATGCCAATCCATGAATTCATCCTCAGGCATTCCTGGAAATATGGTATGGCTTCGTCAATGCGGTTTTGGGAAAGGTATAGGGCTCCAAGGCTTCCGTAAGTATTGGGGTCTTGCGGTGCAATCTCTATTGCTTTTTTGTACATTTCCTCGGCGGTGGCATCATCTTCCTTTAGCCTGTAAAGCATGCCAAGGTTGATGTAATTGTCCGGATCAACCCTTATGTCCAGGGCCTTTTTCCTCCATTCAATTGCACCATCATAATCACCCTTTTGTACGCGGCAGGTGGAAATCAATATGTAAATGTAATCCTTGCCATAGGTGCATTCCTCGTTTAATGCGGATGTAAAAGCTTCCTCAGCCCGATCATACTGACCTTTCTGCAAATAAGCGGATCCCTGTTGAATCGCCATGTCACCCTTAGAGATGCATGATGTAAAAAACATGGAGAATGGAATCAAAAGAAAAAAGAAAAATCTGGAAATTGATGCTGAGTTCTTCATGCCTCAAATGATAGAAGAAATTGCAAAAAAAGTCTATCGGAATACAGACCTAAAGATCCATATATCCGCTTTATTCAACCAAACTCTGGCCCTTTATTTTCCGTGAGCTCCAAAGATATACCAGCATATTAATGCTACAAAAATTCCTAGAAGTACCAAAAGGATAATGCTGGCAATTATCATGGCTTTGTAGGACCCTCTTTTGTTCTGGTTTTCGGTACTATCTTTTGTCATCGTTTTTAATCTGTATATGGCAAAAATCAAACCGCCTATTCCTAGTCCCAGGAGTAAAAGAAAAATCATTTTTTTACCTCCGACTATAATTAATTATCAAGTAATAAGTGATAGTTGTCAATGCAAAATGGAAGAAATCCAAATCCTTGTCCTATACTTGAACCTGTATACTCATTGTGGTAAGCTAAAGGTATGAATAGAAGAAAAAATGTTTTGATTGTATGTTTTGTGCTCATGCAGGCCTTTGTGCTTTTTGCTCAGTCTCCCAAAGAATTTGTCTGCCGTGTGGTCCCTAGTGAAAACGACAAGGCTTATCAAATGCTTAAGTCCGCCGAGATTCGGTTTAGGATATACAATTACAAGGATCAGGCTGAAGACATCAAGGCATTCCTGGCCAAAGTGGGAAACATGGGTGTCGTCATACGTGATGATGCGGGAAAAAAATATGTTCTAACGTCCGGAGAAAAAGCGCTTTCTGATTTTACAACATTTGACATTTACTTTGCCCCCGACCATGATTCCGAAGCGATTGTCATTCCTGAGCTAAAAGTCAGTGCCCTGGATGATACGACATACCGTTTTCTTCTTATTGAGTTGCCCGAAAACTATACCGGTAAAGCCCTGCGTGTTACCAACGAACTTCCGGTACAGGGACAAAACGTTGTGATTCCGGATTTTACCACCAGTCATTGGGAAGAACACTATGCCACGATTGGTTCCACATATGAAGACCGGAGTTATTTTACCCTGTCATACAAGTATCCTCCTGTTGGTAGCCCTGTCCTGCTTCATGACAACAACACAGATTCAGCTTACACACTTTTGGGTGTGAATCATGTTTCCAAGTCAGATGATATGAGTCAAGCAGAGAAAAATCCGGCAATCAAAGATTTTTTGAGTAAGTGGCGTTACATGGACAGAAGTGATTCTGAACTGCCCCTGAATCTTTTTATCAGTATGATCAGTAAAAAAGATCCCAGTTCCCATGTTTCACACGATACCAACTTGGAGAGTATTGCAGACCTGTTCATTTCAAATGAGCTTTTAAGCACCGTGGCCGCAGACCTTTACATTACAAATGCAGGTGGTACGTCATATAAAACGTCATTCAGAGAAGATCCGTACAAATATCTTGCGTATAAGACGGCGGATGTAATAAAGAACACTTTTAGGTCTGATCCCAATCTTTCGGTTGCGTCTGTTGATAAGTCGAAGGAATTTGCCAGGGTTGTGTTCGAAAGCAGCGGCAGGCAGATTCAAACTGAATGGATAATGGAAAACGGCACATGGAAGCTTTATTCCGTAGAAGGTGTTGGTCAAAATGTAAAGCTGAAAAAATATGGTGGAGATTCCTGGTTAAACGATTTTTACTATGGAGATCCATATTTACTTAAGATTGAGGGGGCACTTCTTGTTCCCACAGAAAACTCAAGGGATGATGACAGGGGCTTTGACATTTCGGCCTTGTTGGAACTTCAATTCTTTGGTGCGGGATTTTTCTTCCAGCAGGAACAACTTACCATGGAAGATGACGGTGGAACTGGAAAGCATAGGGCAAGTACATTCGGAGGGGTGGTGCGTATTCAAATCCCTGTAGATGTCTGGCGTTTCATGCTGATACCGTTTGTAGAAGGCCGTCTTGGTTTTACCAATGTCTCTGAGCTTTTTGATGACAAAACCGCACGTCTTTTCTTTGGAACGCACTATGGAGTGGATTTGTGTTTTGTAATCAACGAATATGTGGCACCCTATGTTTCATTCTCCGGCAACAGTGTGACATACAACAACAGCGAGCATTCCAACAGCTTTGAATTTTCCGCAGGCCTCAGACTTCTGGGAATCTTTGACTATACCGACTTCTGGTGGTAATCCGCGTGACAAACTAACAGACTCTTGCCTTACGCCAACTCCTCGATATGATAGATATAATCCAATGTGCTCAAGGCCTCGATTATTTCCTTGTGGGTCTTGTATTTCTTGAGCTCCTTGCTTGAGATGGAGATTGAGATTGAATAGACGCTGAGGCCAGAACCTGCGTAGGCGGGGTTCATTTCTATTGCGTCGATTGTCAGTCCGAGTTTCCTTATCGTGCTTACAAAATTCTGAAGGTTAAGGCTGTTCTTTAGTTCAAGGTGAATCTCAAAATGATTGGAACGGTTCTTGAGGTAATACTCAAGGTCGGGGAGTTTTGCAAGGCAGAACAGTAATGCGACAAAAGTGACTGCGGTAATCGTGTAGAGGCCGGCTCCTATTGCAATGCCAAGAATGCAGCTTCCCCATAAGGACACCGCGGTTGTGATTCCCATAATCTGATTGCGTGAGTTAAAGAAAATTGTATGGGTTGCAATCCTTGTTGCCGAGATGACCGCCACTGCCGACAGGATGAAAATCTTTCCGTCGTAGAGCGTGTTAAGCCACAGGTCAATCAGCATGACGACAGTGCCCGATAGCGTTACGAGTATGAAGGTGCGGAATCCTGCCGAATGCCTTTTGCTTGAGCGTTCCCAACCGATGAGTGCGGAAAGGAATACTGCAAGTCCTATGCGGAACAGAATTGAATATATGCCCAGGTCCACTGACCATTCTCCAAGTAATTGTGCGATTGGATCCTTCATGATTATTTTCTCCTATTTCTGAATCTTTTTCCAAAGCCCGGAGTGTGGTTGTCATCCCAGAATGCTGAATTCTGACTTTCGGCTGCTTCGGTAAATGCTTCTTCTGCTTCGTTGATTGTGTGTGACGGAAGTTCTTCCTGTATCTTTTGAATGCGGTCGATCAAAAGTTCAACCTGAGTCTTTTCCTTTCCGTCGGGTGTGGTTTCCGTTACGCTGACCATGTCTTCCAGTTTTGTTGAATATGATTTGGAAAGATAAAGTGAAAGCTTTGCGCATGCGGGACCTGCAAATTCATACAGGACGCTTGATGCAAGGATGATGGTTTCCAGTGCGCTTCCTGCCTCACCTCCCAAAGTTCTGGCACTCAACGCGGCAAGACCGATTGCGATTCCAGCCTGAGGAACCAGACCAAGTCCAAGGTAGTTGCGTATCTCTTTGTTCATCTTTACGATTGAGCTTCCTGCAAATGAGCCGATGTATTTGCCGATGATCCTGAACAGGAAATACATTACGCTTATCAGGATGAGTGGAGATGAACCGATTGAACCGCTATTGTTCAGGAGGGCGTTCAGGTCAAAGCACATTCCCGATCGTACAAAGAACATGAGGAGAAACGGTGGTGAAAAATAATTCAGCTGCTTGAACAGTTTGTCGTCGTCGGTGACATTGATGTAAACCGTGCCCAAGGACATGCAGCCCAAGAGGGGAGAGACGTCAAATATCGTACAGATGCCGCAGAAGCCGAACATTAATGCAACAGAAATGATCAGGCGGTTGTCACTGGTGCGTGTTTTGGGCCTTACGAACCATGAAAGAATCAGGCCGAACAGGGCTCCCAAAAAGATGACCAGGATGTTGGTTAAAATAGGACCCGCTATCCTCCACATGGAAAAAGCCTCGCCCGTAGTTGAATGGACTGCGATGGAAATGGCCACACTGTATGCGAGAAGGCCTATGATGTTGTCCAGTGCGACAATCTGCAGCAGGGTTTCCACAAAGTTTCCCTTGGCCCCCGTCTGACGTATTATCATCATTGTGGAAGCGGATGCCGTTGTGGAAGCAAGCGCGGAAAGAACGATGGAAAATGCCATGTTCAAATGCAGCACAAAAAAGGTGATGATAAAGACCAGGATCGAAGCGCTGAGTGCCTCAAAGAGAGTGATGACCACAACCTTGCCGCCACTTTTTTTCAGGACGTCCAGGCGGAAGAACTGTCCCGTACTGAACGCAATGAATGCCATTGCAATGTCAGGAAGAAATTCAGTTCCCTTGATTATCGGTTCCGGGATTAGGTTCAGGCAAAAGGGACCTATCAGGATTCCCGCAACGATGTAAGCCGTAACATTTGGAAGACGCAGCTTTTTGGTAACGCGTGTCATCAAAAAACCGGAAATCAGTATGATGGAAATTGAAATGACGGCCGCAGATACGGAGGAACTTGACGCACCATCTGGATATAAAAAACTACTCATTCTGCAAACTCACTTTCCATTTCGCTGTAGATTTTTGAAAGGTTTTCCGCACTCAAATCGGCAGTATCCAAAATTGAATGGCGGTCTGCACGTGTGTCGCTTGCACTGTTCCATGCCTTTATCCAGATTTCTTCCGTTATGTTCCACTGGCTTGGACGTACAGGCAGCTTGTACTGGTGCAGTATCCTCTTGATTTTTTCCATGTTTCCCTTGTGAAAGATTGTAGCCGCATAAGTTCCCATGGCAACCGCTATTCCGTGTGGGATTCTGATTTGGTCAAAGTTTTCTTCAAGTGAATGGCAGAAAAGATGCTCGGAGCCTGATGAGGGCCTTGAGTTTCCCGCTATTTCCATGGCAAGGCCTCCCATTACAAGGACCTGCGCAAGAACCTTTATGAAACTTTTTGACGTGATGTTCTTTTCCTCGTTAAAGCAGATTGCGTTGAATGCCATCTTGCTCATCATGTATGCAAAGTCGTCGATGGCGTTACCGGAGACCTCTGCGTCAATCTTCCAGTCCTTTAATGCCGTGTACTTGCTGATGGTGTCGCCTATTCCGGATAAAAGCTGAATCTGCGGCGCGCTTGTGACTATGGAAACGTCAACCAGAATTGCATCGGGAATCGTGCAGCGGAATGTCTTTCTCTTTTTTCCTTCAGTGCCCAAAACCGAAACAGGAGAAACAAGGCTGTCGTTGCTTAGGGTCGTGGGAAGGCAGATGTAAAGTGATTTGCTTACAAAAGCCGCATACTTTGCCATGTCCAGAACGCTTCCGCCTCCAAAACCGATTACGGTGCTGATTTCGTTCATGACGATGTATTTTGCAAGGGAAACGGCCTGGTCAAAGGTTCCGTCGCTTACGATGTAGGTTTCGCATTTGTCAAAACTGGCACAAATGTTTTTTATCTTGTCCGTGTAAATCTTGTTTAATGTTTCGTCCGTAACAAGAAGCGTGCTTTTCTTTTCGACACCGGGCATCTGCTGTGCCAAAGACTCTGTTATCCTTGACGCAATCCCTTCTTCCACCAAAAGCCTGTCCGGCAACCTGAATCTGTTCATACCATCCTCCAGTTATGAATACCTTGCACTTGAATATATCATATCACAACTGGCGGGAATTCTCAAATAAAATTACATTATTTCCGGTTTGTTAAAACCTTTCCATTCACGGTCATCGAGGTAGATGATGTGGTCCGGTTCGGCTGTTATGACACGGCTGTCTGCCTTTAGGAGTGCAATCAGGTTGTAGATTTCCTTTTCCGAAAGCGAAACCTTTGATGACAGCGCGCATGTTTTTCCAAAACTATATATGTATTTCACTTCAAGATTGAAATCTTTTGCAAGGGAACGAATGTCGTCGTCGGTGCAATCTTCCCTGAGCGTGACCAAAACTGTTTTGTCTGAAATTGAAGGCCTGCCTTTTTGAGCGCCGGGATTTTTTATGGCTATTGGGTCGGGACTTTCAACTGGAAATTCTACAGAAATATCTTCATCGTCGTTTTTTGAATTCTTATCGTTACTTGCACAGCAGGTTCCTGTCATTGCCATTGCCAGACAAAAGCACATTGCAGCCCTGCTTGAATGTTTAATCCTCATAGAAAAATCTCCTAAATGAATAAACAAGCGAATCAGGAAAAAGTAACAATTATGAATTATGAATCATCATCTTTCAGGCCATCTTCCCTGAGATCCTTTGGGGAAAGAGAAATCCATTCCGCCCCAGGAATCGTCCTCAACATAGAACCACGGTGAAATTGATTCCATGCTCTTTACGATGTGAAGATCTTGTGCCGGCAGGTATCCTTGCCCGATGAGCATGATTTTCTTTCCTGTCTTTTTGTTCACCGCCATGTCAACGACGAAAACAGCGTGTCCCGGGGAACCGCTCTTTACAAAAACGTCACCAATACGCAAATCACTTATTTTGATTGGAACGATTTCCTTTGCCATGGAACGAGTGCTTGCATAGCTGTATACAATCTTTAGGTATTCGTCAAAGATTTCCCGTGAAGTGCCTTTCTTGTATCCGCTTTTCCATCCGCTGCCGGTAAGCCTGTAGCCGTCCACATATCTGCTGAACGGAATCAAGACTCCGCTTTCTGCAGTGAATGCAATTTTATTGTAATAGCCTTTTGAATACAAATACTCCGCCCTCATCTTCATGCAGGAATCAGCACACTGGAGCAAGTCTTCCTTGAGCTGGGGAAAATCCAATACGGCAGCATGATAATTGCTGTTCTTTTTTTGTCCGTCATAATAGTAGATTGGAGTGCCTGCGGGTTTGAGCGGGAGCTTTCTGTAGAAATCCTCGTAAGATCCGGCTGCCACAGAAACACGCTCATATCCCTCCGGAACATCGAATCTTGTTTCTACAGTCATGCCCTTTTCGTTTATATTGACGTTGGAAGTTGTAGTGCCAAAGAAGAAGTTGTCCCAACCGTAATTGCCATAGTCATCTGAATCGTCATAGGAATCGGTTCCGGTGTCCAGCTCAGAATAGTCGCCGTCCAATCCCATAAGCCATGCTATAAAGTCATCAAGGTCTTCGTCATCATAAGTTTGACTGGTCGGCTTTGAAGTGCTGCCTGACTTTGACTTGTCATTTCCTGTGACGGTGGTTTGGGTTTTCTTCTCTTCTACATTTGTTACGGTTACAGTAACTTTGGTTTCTTCCGTCGTTTGAACTGTAGTGGAACCGGATTTTGTGGTGGTAGTCTTTGTGGTTTCGGTTTTTGTCGTGGTGGTTTTTGAAGGTTCAGTTTTAGTTGATTCTGTTTTTGCTGTTCCGGATTGAGTTTTGTCAGTTGTCCGGTTTTGCTCGCTTGTCCGTGGAGTTTGCGTTGTGGCTGTTTCTGTCTTCTTTTCCTTGACAGTGTTGCGTGGGGTAACGGCTTCTTCTTCAACTGTCTCGCTTACTTCGATGTCCAGTTTTTGTGACGGAACATCAGTGGATGCGCATCCTGTAATAATGCCCACCATGAGTGCACAAACTGATGCCATGAAAAAACTTTTCTTCACCATACTCAACTCCCTATAGATACTATATTATTATAGTATAAAGTGGCTTAAATATGGTGTCAAGTTCCTTTTCTTCCAGATAGAATAAACAATCCTTCGCCAAGGACTGTGGAAAATATTATCGTGCCCGTCTTGAATATGAAGATTGATTCGCTTAGATTGTTCGGATTCATTCGCGGGAAAACCTTGAGGAAATAGAGTACGATCAAAAGTGCCCATGCCGCCAGAAAGAAAAGTGCGGGAAAGAAGAAAACTAAAACCTTGGCACACTTTAAAAATTTAATGTTGAATATTTTTGCCGCAATCATGTTTTCCGCAAACGCCACAAGAAATGTCAGCATTACGTTAATTGCAATTGTAGCATATAGTAAATGCATTAATGAACCGGATTCTTCAAAATGAGGGATCCCCTCCGTAAGCATAAAAAGAATTAGTCCTGTTGAACGACCATTGTATGTAAAAAACAAAAGCAGGAAAATCAGGATAAAGGAGATGACGTAGGATATCAAAAACAGTACAGCCTGTTTTACAGAAAGAGTTTTTACCGCAACAAGCTTGAGCCAGATGCAAAACACCAAAGGCAGGAATATGAATGTCCAGTAGAAATTTCCTGTCCACTTCAATCCTTCCCATCCGTTGATCATGACTTCGGTATAATATGATATAAAACCAATTGCTGCGACAAAAATCAAACTCGCTATGCTGATAATTTTTTTATTCATGTGATGTTCCTCCTTCTATGTTTTATTCGCAAATACCCAAAACCCACTTCCAGATGGGGAATGCCTCAATTTTAATGCCGTCAATTTCCAGAGTTGATTCTTCGTTGAACGTGATTACGACAAATCGCTTTGCTTCTTTCATGCTTTTTGCCGCCACAACCAAGGAATCCGTTTCGCGTGTATTGGAAATGTTCTTTAGTGACCATGCCACCTGGTATAGTGTTCCGGTATCCTCAACAAAAAAGTCGATGTCCAAATTTTGAGAGCGAAGAAAATATAATCCGTCCTGATACCTGTTGTGCAGTGTAAGTGCTGTAAGGTTTTCAAGGAGTCTGGTTTCTTCATTCACAAGAAAAAGATTCAACAGTCCATTGTCATTAAAATAGTATTTCGGTGTTGTTTCCTTTTCAACGAATTTTGAAAAATAATTTCGGACAGGGAAAATCAGATATGAGTTCTGAGCATAATCCGTGTAGTCGATTACAGAATCCTTGCTTATCTTGATTCCCACGGTCTTGAGAATGTTATGGAGCTTGGAATACGAAAGTTCGTCCTTAACCGATTCAGCGATTTTTTTTATCATAAGTCTTAGGGCGTTGCTGTTCCTGATGTTGTTGCGGGTTGCGATGTCTCCCAAGAGAATCTTCTGATATACGCTTGAAACATATTCGCGCTTGTCTCTGAGTTCGAGGCTTTCGGGAAATCCTCCAAAATTAAAGTATTCATCGAACTGACGTTTAATCTTTCCGCCGGATTTGGTTCCTGCAATTGATTTTTCACTGAAGTCCATTTTTTTTGCGGTAAGGAATTCGCGGAAGTTGTAAGGTGTGACATATTTTGTAAGATAACGCCCGCCCAGTTTTTGTTCAATTTCTCTTGAAATCATCTTTGCATTACTGCCGGTTATAAAAACATGCTCCTTTGCGTCAGCCATGCGTCTTGCAAATTTTTCCCATCCGTCTATGTTTTGAATTTCATCAAAGAAGAACCAGCCCTTCTTGTCGCTCATCTGTGCCTGCAACTCAAGTATGCTGTTAAAGTCCTGTGATGAAAATCCTTCCAGACGTTCATCTTCAAAGTTGATGTAAATAATCTGATCCCACTCGATTCCTTTGTTGACCAGATCTTTTACAAGCTTGTAAAGCAGGGTAGATTTCCCGGCTCGCCGTAATCCGATGACAACATAATTTGCCTTTAGGTCAAAATCATACTCACGGTCAGTTATACTGAAATTCCTGATAATCTCATGCTGGTCATAAACCACATTCTTGAGCAAAGCAAAATCCATAAAACCTCCGTCCGCCATGTTTGACAAAACCACGAAAATCTGTCGGATATAATCGACAAAACGTTAAAAGGTTGTCGATTACAGTCGACAAAAATACCCTATATTGTCGAGTATAATCGACGGAATTGTTTTGTGTCAAGAGGTGATGGGGTTATAAGATGAATGCGATTGTCGTTGCTTTTTGGCAGGAACTGTCGTATAATTTTATACGTAAATTCGATTTGTTCCCTTGGTACATCATATTCTGATGGTGGGGATGGGGTAGGATATAAGAAATCTTAGGGTCTTTACGGAGGACTACATGAAAAAATCATTATTTGCTATGTTATTGGCATTGTTTGTTTCCCCGCTTTTTGCCAAAACCTATTCTGAATATCTTGCGGAAGCAAAAAAATATGAATCACAAAAAAGATGGTGTTATGCTCTTGGCTCCTACTATGATGCAATGGGAACTGATGAACTTCCAGAGAAAAAAGTGGAGGCCTATGAAAGATATACGACGCTTGCAGATACAATAAAGGCTGGGAATCCTGGGTTCGGAAAATTCGATAAGTTTACGATTTACGATGAGTGGAAGAAGCTTTTAATTGATGCAGAAAAATATGGTTCGAGCATCTGTGTATATGATATCGTTGTAGGAAATCTGGAAGAGGAAAGCCTGGATTACAAGACAAAGACGGCAACGTACTCTGCTAAAATCGATTATACTTTGGGTGATAGATATTACAAAACCATTGGTGTGGTGGAACAGGGCTTGAAAGCCGCACGCAGGAATGATTGGGATGGGATTCCTTATGGATGGCCAAAAGATTCAATTAGTTCCAATAGCACTGAAGGTGTTCTGATTTATACTGATTATTCAGATTATAATGCTTTTATGCTTCAGTTATATAGCTTTGATTTTAACCTTGTTGATCAAAGGGGAAAGGAGGTTGTTGAAAAGAAGAGGTGGTTTTTAGGTGAAAGTCAAAGGATATATTTTTCTGAAATCAATCCTGAAACTATGAAGTTAATTGATAGTGGAAAAGCTTTTGTAAATCCTGTGGCCTGTTATTTACAATATGGTGATCGATTAAGATATGACCCTGTCAAGGATATTTATATCAGAGATGTTTATAAGGAAATATCTTTGCCATTAAATCAGGCAATGCTTATTTGCTTGAATAATAAATCGAATAAAGTTAAAGAAAATGTTTTACAAGCAGAAAAGTATGGTAATAAATATCGAATAATCAACAATTTAGGAATGACAAACGTAGAGGGTCTGTCTATACAGATGATGAAGACCGAGGTAACCCAGGCTTTGTATGAAGCTGTAATGGGAGAAAATCCGAGTTCCTTTAAAGGTTCAAATTTACCTGTCGATAGCGTTAGTTGGGTGGATGCAATAATCTTTTGCAATAAATTAAGTGAGCTGAAGGGCCTTGCTCCAGTTTATTCTCTGAATGGAAAAACTAAAGTTGCAGATTGGAAAAAATCTCGGGAATATATCTATAAAAATGTTAAGCAAAATGTGAACGCAAATGGTTTTAGATTGCCAACCTCTGATGAATGGTCATATGCCGCACATGGCGGTGAGGACTTTGATTATCCAGGTGGCAATAATGCAAACGAAATAGGATGGCATGAAAAAAACAGCGGAAGACGTCCTCATCCTGTAGCTCAAAAAAAAACGAATGGATATGGATTATACGATATGGGGGGAAATGTTGCGGAATGGGTTTGGGAAAGAGCTCCTGGATATAGACCTGCAACTCCTGATGAATGGTATAGTATAGCTCAAGGTGGTAGTTGGTATCGAGATATTGATGATTATGTTCCAATATCTTATGGTTCTAATGATGGGGAGGTTGGATTTCGCGTGGTATGTTCCAATGTTCAAATTATTAGAAATGCTCAACAGGACCTTCTTAAAGATTTTATTTCTCGTTCATCCATAACCTATATCGATGATGGATTCCTTGATTTCGGAGAAATAAGATTTATCGAGGCATTTGAAGGTAATTCATATTTCACACGTCTTTATGCTATTGCAAATCAAGCTAGTACTAAGAAAGGGTATACACCTTGTTACTGTCAAAAGGTGGGTGACAAATATGTCTACGATGTGGCAAAATGGAAGATTGAAGATAAAGTTTATCATGATGGTAATGCCACAGGTTTTATTATTCGTGGTGATTCAGTGAATAATCTGAAATTGCTTAGGAAAGCAACAGCAGAAGAAAAAGCTCCTTTTGAAAAATCTAAAATGGAAGCCATCAAATCCTATTTTGAGAAAATTTCTGTAAATTCACAGATAGTTGAAAATGTTGACAATCTAATTTGTAGAATCCCATTGGATAATTCCTACATTGAAAACAGTATTTTTATTCTTAAGGATTCATCAGGTAAAGAATGGAATATAACTCAGGGAGAGTTCCTTTCAAAATTAAATGAAATTACAAATCAAGACTTTACTATCAATACTTTTGCATTGATTCGAAAAATAACAGATAAAGAAAGGGCAGATTTCGAAAAATCAAAAAAAGAAGTTGTTAAAAACTATTTTGATAACATATTGTTGAAGGGTAATTTTGTGGAAATGTCTGATGGTGTTATTTTCTCCATACCATTGGATAATTCCTATAATATTTCTGGATCGCTAAGTTTAAAAGATTCTTCTGGAAAAACATGGGATATAACTCAGGCCGATTTTCTTTCAAAATTGAAAGAAATCACAAATCAAGATTATACAATCAGTTATTCTTCGTTAATCCGAAGAGCCACTAATAAAGAAAGAAACGATTATGATAAATCGAAAACAGAAGTTGTTAAAAGTTATTTCAACAAAATTGCTTTAAATGGTTCAGTTAAAGAATACAACGATACTCGGATATTCAATATCCCTTTGGATGAATCATATAATCAGAGTGCTAGTTCATTTGTGCTGAAAGATTCCAGCGGGAAGTTATGGACAATATCAAAAGATGATTTTCTTGCAAGGATAAGAGAAAGTACAGGACAGAATTACACGATTAGCTCATCAGAATTAATACGAACTCCTACTGAAAATGAAAAAGCCGAGTATGAAAAAGAAAAGGAAAAAGCAATACAAGAAGCTGTAAAATCATACTTTGGAAAAATAAATGTAGATGGCAAAGTGTCTAGGCGTTTTATTTATGATTACAGGACTGGGGAGAGTACGGACTCCATCGTGTACAGAATTAATCTTGACAATTCTTTTAATGAATATACAAGTACATTCTTATTGGATGGCTCTGCAGGAAGACAGTTTAAGTTAAGTCAAAGTGATTTTCTTTCAAGGCTAAAGGTGGTTGCTGGACAAGAATATAAACTACATAATAGCATTCAAATGAGTGAACAGTATTTGTACAGGGATGCAACCAAAAAAGAAAAAGAATCATATGCTTTTGAAAATGGAAAACTTCATACGAATATTGTCTGCAAAGTAAAAGATTCATGGATGCGTGTCTTGGAAACAGCAGAAGTGGAAGGTGGTTTTGCCGTAAAATCTTTTAGGGTAAAAAAGAGTGTTTTTGAAAAGAGCGGTATAAAGACAAAGGATGTAATCAAGAGAATTGTTCTAGTCGATGAATCGGGAAGTGCACTTGAAATAGGCGTTAGTTATCTTTGGACATCAATTCCTGCTCCATCCAAATTGATATTCACAATTGAGCGTGGTAAAGGTAAAAAAGCCCAGACGCTTATCATAGAAATCCCTGTGGAATGGAACGAGGATGAACTGAAACAGTTGTAAGTGTTATTTAATTATACATCTGAACTAGTGTTTTTATGAGCCCCCGAATCAAGCTTGTGGTGATATCTCCAGCTCAATCTTGCCGCGCTCGTCTACGGTTACGGTGTAGATTGTTGTGTCTTCGGCGGGTTTGTCTTCCCAGGGGCGCTTGTATTCAAAGGTGATTTTGGTTGTGCCGGGTTTTAGCGAAATTATTGTGTAGGTGAAAAGGCTCGGTGCTCCGGACATTTTTTTTGAGCCCAGGTATTTTGTCTTCTGTTCAAGTCGGACTATGGATTCGTCTTCTATCGTGTAAAGCCATGTGTATCCGGTTGTCGGGTTTCCCTTCATCTCAATTTTCTTTTTGCTGCTTTTGAACTGTGTGCTAGAGCATGACGAGAATACCGCACCAATTAAAATCAAAGTCATGCCAGAAACTATAAAACCAAATCTTTTCATGTTCTCCTCCTACAGTTGCTTTATCAGGTGATATTTCTTGTTGTCTTTTGGAATATCGTTTAATTCACTTATAATCTTGTAGCCGTGTTTTTTGTAAAAGTCGGGGGCCTGCCATGACATTGTATCAACGTGTACGGAATGGGCTCCACGCCGTCTTGCCTCATCTTCCGCAGCCTGCAGCAGTTTTGATCCTATGCCCCGTTTCCTGAATTTTTCATCCACCCACAGAATGTCAACGTGCATCCAGCCCCAGTATGTGCCGCCGAGGATGCCCGCAATCACATTCCCGCTGTCATCGTATTCAACAATGTTCAAGAGCTCGTGGTTGTCAGGTCCAACTTTTGCATCGTTAAACCGTGCGAGTGCGTCGTTTACAAATTCAATTTCACTTTCACTTGGATTATGGTTCATGTTTCCGTCCCGTTCAAAATGAATCTGAAATGTCCTAATACCCCAGCTTCCTGTCAACAAGATAGTGCAGTGGTTTGCCAGCCACAAAATTATGCAGATCCTCGATGAACATGTCCACGTTTTTATCCCGAGTGTAGGGGAGCGTCATGTTTCCTGCGATGTGGGGAGTTATCAAAAGGTTCTTCACATGCCACAGACGGCTTTCTTTTGGAAGTGGTTCAGTTTGGAAAACATCAAGAGCCGCACCTGCGATGTGACCGCTTTCAAGATTGTCGGCAAGAGCATCCTCATCAATTGCAGAACCTCGGCCTACGTTTATTATGTATGCACCATCGGGTAAGAGGTTCATTTTCTCGCGTGAAAGTATTCCCTTTGTTTCTGCTGTGGACGGAAGGCTCATTGCAAGTAAATCGGTTTCGGGTAGAATTGAGTCGAGTTCACTTACAGGAAGTACCCTGTCGTAAACTGTTTCCGGACTCTTTCCGCTTCGGCATACTCCGATGATCTGGGCCGGTTCAAATGCCTTGGCACGTTTTGCAAAGTTGGTTCCGATATCACCTGTTCCAAGCACTGTTATCCTGGATCCCTTAAGTGATTTTTGAGGTCGTGGAGAAAGCCATTTACCCTCGTGTGTTTCCAAAAGGAATTCATCAAGACGACGCATCATTACAAGGGCTGCTGCAATCATATGTTCTGCAATGGAAACCCCGTATGCCCCCGCTGAGTTTGTAAGAAGGCACGCCTCATTTGCAAAATAGCCCGGTACCATAAGTGAGTCAACTCCAGCCCACGGAACACAAAGCCACTTTAACTTCATGCTGGTTTTTACGATTGAAGGGGCAAATCCGTAGATGATGTCAGCGTCATAATCAGACTGCGGAATCTCAGCTTCATTTTTATAAAACGAAACATCCGCCCCCACAGATTTTGCAGCGGCGGAAATGCGTTCAACATGTTTTTCTTCAAGAGAATTGTTGATGACAAGAATTTTCATTTTTTAGTCTTTCTGTTTTTCTTTCTTTATTCTGACCTGGGCAATCATGTCTGCGTTGATGATGCGGATGGTCGTTTTGTCTTCAATTTTGATGAGGTTGTTTTCAACTTCGATGACGGTTCCTGAGTAGCCGGAAATTCCACCCTCGCCGTACAGCTCAACCTTTTTGCCGATGCATTCTGAAAGTAACTTTGATGTCATAAGAGTTTCTCCTTTTTGTCTTCTTCTCAATCTTTGCAGGCGCATTCTTCTTTTGCGGGCATGATACATTGGAAGTATGATGCCAAAGAGGATTGCGATTGTGTAGATATAAATAAAACTTGAAATCATGAATTCATTCTAGCAGAAAAAATATTTTATGAATAGTCTATAAATATAGTAGAAAAAATGGTTGTTTCTTAAGTCTGTGCGATGATTTTTAAAATAAATGTAAAAAATAAAAAAATTTATTCAAAAAAAGTACTTTTGCTATTGACAGTTTTTTTGCTTTATTGTATGTTAATAAAGCACCCCCAAAAAGGGGTACCTGATATTAGAAAATATAGGGAAGGAAATAAAGTAGACTAAAGATAGGTTCGTGCATAACGAGCCAAATCTAGTAAGGTCAGTACGTTCAAAAAAACACATCAAAAGGGGCAGGAAACTGTCCTTCCTTGAATCCGGAGCTGAGGCTTCGGAAACAATTCCATTAATAAGAAATGGAGCGGGAAAAGAACGGTGAGGTAATCTTTAGGGCTTCGGCCCTTGAGAATATATCATGGAGAGTTCGATCCTGGCTCAGAACGAACGCTGGCGGCGCGTCTTAAGCATGCAAGTCGAGCGGGAATATCCAG
>JAEEIU010000034.1 GCA_016281495.1 Treponema sp.
CCTTTTTTATATCTTCTGCTGTTCAATTACATTAAACAATCTTCTGACAATCATTTTTCATTATATGATCATCAATCCTTTATCAGCTTAATAGTTAAATATCTGCAGTATCATTCAAGCTTTTTACAGCCTGAAAAACCAGCCGCAACTGTCTTTTTTTAGAAACAAACAGACATAATGTGTTACTGCTTATAATAAAGATTCTGTCTACTTCCTTGCATATTTTCATTCTTCCCTGAAGATGCTTAACCCCTATCCTTGCATCCGGAGAATATGCTAATCTTTATGACTAACTGACATTTTCAACATTCATTATCAATTTTTTTTCTTTTCAATTCCATCAGCTTTGCTTTCTTATTCGATTGAACATTGATGCTATTTTTTTCTTCCAAAAAAAACGTTTAATCACTTTCATTTTATTTAATAGCAGAGTATAATTTATGATATGGAAACTATTAACAAGGTATTATTGAAAGGTGCCGATTGCGCACTTGATTTAGGTGATGGAAGTGAACGTGCTTTATATGTCAATCAAGATTACATTTTAAGAAAGCTGGGGAAAATACACCGGGGTATTTCTTTAATGTATACTTACTACCCCAACGACAAGGGATGGCCTAAAAGAGCAAGCATCGCTTTTCCACAAAAAGATTTTAGCGGTGCATGGAATTATCCGTATGAAGATTATTTTCCATATCGTGGTGGTGTCGAAGGATTGCGTGATGATGAACCTTTCAAATTTATGAAAGAGATACGTGCACATGGTCAGGATGTTGTTTTGACTTTAACAATTGATCCAAGTTTAACCGACGATTATCTTGTTACACTTGCTGAAGATCTACGCCCTTATGGAAGGCTTCTTATCCGCATTAATCATGAATGTACCGGCACATGGTTTTGTTTTAACAAACGTGCAAGTTATGAGGAACTCGCTGCGTTTTTTGTCCGGTGCTGCAAAGTATTTCATAAACATGCTCCAAACATCAAACTGATACTGTGTGCGGGTATGTGGGATAAAGAGACCGGAAAAGTTGAAATGGAAGATGTTTTCCTTGAGGCATTTAAGGAAGCTGACATCTGGTCTGGAGATAGATATCTTTCACTCCATTTTGGTTGGCCTGGAGATGTCGCCCTAAAAGGTGGAAATAGTTTTTATTCTGCAGATGTAGATGAAGTTTACGATGTCGGTAAAAACACCTGGAAGCGTTTAAAAGAAATCACAGGACAGAACAAGCCTATGGTTCTTTCTGAATTGAATGCAGACGGAGATGTAAGCGGCCCCTTTGAGCAGGCAGCGATGATGAAACATTTTCTGGAACGCCTTCAGAACGACAAAGATCACTGGCTTAGTGCACTGACGATGTATCAGTTCAGGGATGACGGCCGCCTTGGTCTCGAGATAACTGATCCAAACAACAGTGAAGTTGGCATTGAGCAGCCTCTTATGACAATGTATAAGGAGCAGCTTCATAAACCTTTCTTTAGTTCAAAGATAGAATCAGTTGGAAAAGTTGAATTGCCTTTAAACCTTCGCTGGGGCGGCTCTGAGGATTCTGAGGGATTTGAAATGAAGGTCTCGCTGAAACAAAACCCTCATTTTGCGGAAATCTATTTTGAAAATGAACTTGAAAAGATGAATTTCCTGGTCGAAGTTGAGGGATACTGGTTCTATAAAAAACCAGGCGTAAAATGCATCGATTTGATGACCTGTTTCTTTGAAAAACCACTTAAAAAGCCTTCAGACATCAAAATACGGTTTTTTACACCTCCATCGGACGGTATGAATCATCCTTTTGATGGCAAAGACCCTTATAAAGCTGAATCTGGCCCCTGGTTAACTGATTATTACACTGAAATCAAATCTTTACCTCGCCTGAGATTCGAAGAAGAACCCGTTTTAATGCTCAAAAAGTATACAAAATGACCAGAATTAATAAAAAATGAAGCCAAAAACCCGGGAATGACAATCTGTTTCACCCGGGTTTTATATTTTCCCCTTTAATGCATATTTATGCAAAAACAAACTTCTTAATTAACCTTACTTCTATGGGCCGGAAGCTGCTTTCTACAGTATCTTTTTTCATACTTCCTCTTGCTTTTTATATCTTATTCAGTCTAGATAGTATACGATTTTATTCCATTATAGCCTATTCTTTGTTAATATATTTTATATAGTATACTTTATAATACTGTAAAAACCTGATTCGTCCTTGGTTTTTCAAAAAATTATAAATCTGTCTTCCAGGGATTGTCAAGCCCCCGATTATATGTTATACTAAAGAAAAAGCAGATATAGCGTACACAACCGTACACTATACAGAGGGGATTATGCTTGATCAAGAAGTTTTAGACTTTGAAAAAAAATTCCCTGCTCCATTAAACGAGCAGCAGACCTCCAAATTTTACCGCAGTTTTATCCCGCGAATATTTATCGCCGCTTCACTGCCCTTACGGGACGTAAAAAAGACGCATTTTGAACGCAAATACAACAGCATTACTCTTCATTTAAATAGCCCAAATATGGTGCCTTATGGGAAATATGCCCGCCTGCTTCTGTCCGTCCTTACGACCCATGCCGTTCAGTCCAAAAACAACCTCAATCCCGACGGAACGGTTACCGTTCGCTTCCCTACCCTTCAAGCTCTGTTGGATGAGATGAAACTTCCGAAACAGCGCAGCAATGAAATCAAAGAACAACTCAATAGATTTAAATCGGCTACTTTTGTATACGACGAGGAAAGGACGACGACGGCCCAGAAAAGTTTATTCCCCGAATACTTCTCCCCTGACGACAAGGGCCTTGTGACGGCCACCAAATATTCAACCGGAAACATAATGTTCATTGACAGCATGCAGCATATAGAGCTTGATGACGGTTCAGCTGACAAAAGAAGCATTGCCTTTTCTTTCGTCCTTAACAATAAATTCGTAAAATTATGTGCGGAGCATTCTGTACCCATTGATTATTCTGTCTATAGGGACATTTCAAGCGCCTTGGGCAAGGATTTATATGCCTGGATAGTATATAGGAATAATTCCATAGGGTCTGACGGACTGTTTATACCACGCTCCTGTATGGTATCCCAATTTATGCCTGTTACAAATCCGGAGCAAAAGGACCAGGAGAGGGCCAATTTCAAATACATTGTTGACCAGGTTTACCAAATAAAGACAAAATATTATCCTGACCTGCAATTTCAGGTAGACCGCAATTATCTTGGCATAACATTTTATCAGTCTCCTCAAATCATGGCACCAAAGGACACCCGTTACATCCTGGTTACTAGCTAATATTTGCTCATAACTAACGAACGATTGTATGTTCTCCTCATTAAAAACCGCCTTATATAACGGGTAAAATACATAAATATTTAACCCATCCTTAGGTTTTAACAAATTAATTGTAGCCATACCAGAATTGTTCTTTCCCTGCATAAAGCCAGCGTTTGGTTTTAGATCTAAATGCCCTACCCTCCTTCTTACAGAAAATTTTTTTCTCATTTCCAATTTTTTGTTCATTTTTCTGAAATTTTCCCAACGCTAGGTTTATTTATTGAAATTTCTCCAAAATTCCTGACTTTACATTCAAGAATTCTGAAATTTATGACGATTTTTAAAATGAAATGCGAAATTTGGCCGAAAATTCATTTTTGACTGAATTTAACCAAGAATTTCAGGAACTTTGCTGAAATATTTTTCAGCAAAAACATTGAAAACTTGTGTTCCAGATTACCCCACTTTGACAAAAACTTAAATTTTGTCTATAAAAAGACACATTCTGTCTACTAGACAAGAGTAATTGGAGCAAATAGATATTTTAGAGT
Organism: Treponema sp.; assembly: GCA_016281495.1. Taxonomy (GTDB): domain Bacteria; phylum Spirochaetota; class Spirochaetia; order Treponematales; family Treponemataceae; genus Treponema_D. Next base: position 3,825 of record JAEEIU010000034.1, read on the forward strand.
TACCATTTTCCCAAAAATTTTCGCACAAAAAAAGGCATATTCAACCCTTATAATTGTACATGACGTTAAATTCATCTACTAAATGACCACTTTTTTTGAAGTTTGCTATTTTGCTTATATATAAGTGCAAAAAAAGTGGCATATTCAAGTCTTAAAACTGAACATGCCACTTTTTATCAGCTATATTTGCCAATCAATTACTCTGCATATACTGTATATCCCTGCTTTTTATAATACTTTTTGATGTTATCGAGAATTATTCCAGCCAGCTCCTCGTCATGATACTTCACGGCTTCTACACTAACCTCTTTGTTTTCAAAATCTATTCGAATTGAATTGCTTATAACAAAGTTTTGGACATCAGCTTTCTTTTTATTCACAGAATTCTGATTATATCTTTTTGAAATTTCCTTCTTAAAAGCTTCTTTTGTTCCTCCACGACTTTTTGCCTCTTCAACAGCCTTCTTTAATTGCTCTTTAGGCAGTTTGCTTGCTATCCAGGCATCTCGTGTAGAAGGTTCTTCAACCAGATCTTCCAGTATTTCCTGATTGTCATTCACAAAATTATAAGCCGTTATGGCCTCACTCACCCACCCTTTTGTTTTATGTAACGCTTTTGCAATCTCAACCTGGCTCATTCCGAAATCCAACAGCTGAGCGATATAAGCTTCTCTTTCTCTGGATGAAAGGTTCAACCGCTGCTCATTCTCTATTGCCTGAATTATTATCCTTTGCTTCTCATCATCAAAGTTTTCCTCTATGATGCATTTAACCTTTGGAATATCACGAAGCAGGCATGCCTTAACGCGTCTGTGGCCAACCTTGACTTTATAGCCTTCATCTGTCAGAGTAACGATTACCGGTTGTATCTGGCCATTTTCAATAATTGAATCACCAAGCTGTTCTAGAGAATCATCAACATATGTATCTCGGATGTTTTTATCAAGTATCAGTTTTTCTGTTGGAATTTCAACAAGACTATTTTTTTTTAATGGCTCTTCAGTAACAGTTTTTACTGGTAACGGTTTTTCTTCTATAACGGCATCAAAACTAATGTTGTTATGAATTTCTGATAATGGCTGTCTTTTTCTACCCATTCCCACACTCCTTTTCTTATTTGATTTTTCCCGCAAGTTCGGCAGCTACCTTGCACAATGGATTTCCCGGATTATATTCCTGCATCGGAAGATGATATGATATCGCTCCGGAAACTGCCTTTGAATCATGAAACTCAAATATTTCATATGGAGATTTCTTCAAAGTATCCGTCCAGAATTTATGTACCAGTTTCTGATTGTTCCCTTTGTTTACAACCAGATATTTGCAATTTGAAAATTTTGCATCATACTGAACTTTTAACTTCTTTATCTGAGTATTGAAATTTGTCAGGCTTTCCACTGCGAAATCTTCCGGTTCAATAATCGGAATTATATCAGTAGCATTGGCCAGGATTATTTTTTCATAAAATCCAAATGACGGCGGCAAATCAAAGAAAACGTAATTGAATCCAATTTCCATGGCTTTTTTTACAAGCATTCTGATTGAATTCGGATCATCACGGAATCCACTTTCCATGTATGATCTTAAGTCATTGTCATTCTTTTTTGTCCCCAGCAAATAAAGACCTTTTGTCGTTTCAGTTGGTTCCCTGCAGGTTACTACTGCATCTTCAAGATTCGTCTCCTCTTTAAGGACTGAAAGAAAACATTTTTCCTCAGAAATAAGTTTTCCTTCTGAATCATACAAGTAAGTTAGATTACCCTGCTGGTCTGCATCGACAATAAGAACTTTTCCATACTGTGTCAATTCATACGAAAGCATGTTGGTAAGAGTTGTTTTTCCTACCCCGCCTTTTTGCATGAATACACAGAAAGTTTTGAAAATTTTTTCACTCATTATTCCCCTCACTTCCCATTTTTTATTCATTATACTCTGTGTTTATCTTTATTGCAATTCTTTTATTTCAAAAAGCATTGAAATTTTATATTTTTCTGTAAAAATTTATGAAATTTTTGTTTTAAAATGAATGACAATCTATAAACTCATTTGATTAAATATTTAATTACAGCCGAAAAGGAAAAATAATTTGTTAAACAAACATAAAGGTAAAAGGTATAAAAAGTCATAGAATGTTTCTTGAGAAATATAAAAAATTGATTTGAAAGCAAGAATTTCAGTTATGGGAAAATCAGCAAAAGAACAAAAAGTGTAACAGAATTTATTATCTTAAATTAACCGTACAAAACTATGAATGGAAAAAAACTTAAAGTAAAGATTTTTATAATTTCATAAAATTCCCAAAATATAATGAAAGTGATAATTGGATATAAAATGGATAAAAATATAAGTTTGTTTAACAAACATAAAAGGAAGGTTTTTTTATATAGGAAAGGAACATTACCAATAGCAATATAAACTGTTACCAATTTTTATAAAATGTATCTAAACAAGAGTGTATTAAAAAAATTCATAAAAATAAGAAAAGGTTTATTTTTCTTAATAATTTAAGAATTGTAAATTTGGAAAATTTATGGAAAAAAAATTAGATGTTTGTTAAACAAACTTTTACAGGTTAAAAGTGATTATTACTAGCAAAAGCTATATACATTGTGAAAATTGGACAAGAAAAAATATAAACTGTTACTAAGTTTCTAATGATAAATTAGTTTGTTTAACAAACTTATATTACATCTTATATAGTGTGTAAAATAGTTTGGCTAACAAACTTTAAAAAGGCTTGAAGAAGAATAAGATATGTGATAATTTATTATTATAAAATAATCAGAAAAGCTTAAAATAAAATTAATAAAAATTAAAATAAACTTAATAAAAATATATATTAGTAACAGTTTATATTGGTTTATTCACTTTTCCACATTATTAATTCTAATTGTATAAATATTTGTATAACTAATTGTATATAATAGAAGATTCGATATATTCTGTTACCAATTATAGGAAATACTGTTACTAATTAATACTTAATTTAATATAATATAAAGAATTAGCAATTTATTGCAAGATAATACAATCTGTTACCTTAAATTGTATTTATCCACAGCTAACTGTGGATAATCAGATATAAACTGTTACTTAAAATATATAATACTGCAGATACATTGAAAAGAGCCTGTATTTCCAACATAAACTGTTACCAAACTATTGAAGAGAAGGAAGTTTTCTTCCATATAATAAATATAAACTGTTACTAATTTTCCTCCCGGAGGCAAAGCTCTTTAATGTCGATATAAAAATCCGTTTCGGACATGATGTCTCTTGTTGTTCCAGGAATTATGACGACATTAGACTTTTTAAGGCAAATGATGTCAGTTCCTTTGATTGCAACTTTTTCCCATGGAAGATCTTTAAAGGCTCCCAGCCTTAGGCATGAGTCAAAATACGTCAAAATCGATTTCAAGTCAGGGTTTATTATGAATAGCTCTTTTTCAGTTCCTCCAGCCCATTTGATTATGTTGTCGTTGAAATGCATGTCAACATGATTAAAGGAATAACCTATGACCACGATTTTTCTGCTTTCATCCAGAACCTTCAGGGCCTTGTGCCAGGTTTCAATCGTATCGCTGGCTATTATGGGCTTGATTTCAAACGGTGGTATCATGGACGGAATAATGCTGTGGTTCCAGTCAGGATGTAAGAGAGGAAGGACATCGTTTTCCAAGACCTCAAGCATGGAGGGTGTTTTTTCGACATAATTACTGGAGGAAAAAGAGGGCAGGGTGATTTCTTCCCTGGTGCCGCAGTCTATGTAATTCACGGCAGAACCATGAAAATGCAGTACCTTCCTGTTTATGCCCATAAAGCGGTCAACAAGCGTGGTATAATTCAAAGTGATTGCGGAACATTCTTTAATTTTCGTATAAATGCAATGTTTTTCTACATTTTTCAAAAGAAAATTTTGCTCCGTATATACAAAAAACGCCCACATCGTCCAGCTGACATACATATAGCGCCGTATGTCGGTCTGGTTGCCGTTGTAGAATCCCAGGAAAAGCTCAAGCAAAATGGCATCAAACCGAACCATTGTCTTAAAAAGCTGATGCAGGGCTTTGTTTTCCGGATCCTCAAGATATACATGCAGCAGGACCCTGAAAGACTTTAGGAGAAAGGCGTTGACCGAAGTTTCAGGATAAACTGTTACCATTTTTCCCAAACCGGCCGCATCCAGCAGTTTCTGCAAATCGGGCCTGGATTCAATCCGGTCATTTTCCCTTACTTTTTTTGGACAGTTCCTCATCTCATCGCACAGTCCAAGAATAAGGTCACAAAGGGGTTTTTCCGCCGGGGTAGGGGAGAGTGATTGTATCCGCCGCATGATGTTCTCAATCTGAAGGCAATCAGGTTTCCTTACAAACTTAAAGGCCACCTCGTCCATTATGCTCGAGTAGCCGTAATGCTTAAGTCCAAGGGTCTTTTTTAACAGTCTGTCTGTCTGTTTTCCGGTCTCATCATGCTCCAGAAATCGATTTATCGCCGCAACAAGGTGGTTTGTCATCGGGAATATTCCGCAGTCAGCGCCAGCCCCAAAAACCACTGTCGTTTTTTCATCTTTCATAAAAAAATTATACAGCCCATTTTATTATTTGTCCAATTATCCTTTTCTTTTTTGCGGCATGAAACCCGGACAGATACCGGCACATTTCCGGCCTTCCAGGACTTGCTGACGCGCGGTACCCGTAGGTTTACGGGTACGACCTCCGGTCTCCTTCCAGCCCCGCTTTTACCGTATGGTGTTTTTTTCAGCCTTTACTACCGTTCCGATTTCCGTTATACTGTATGCATGGATTTTAATTGCAAGCTGCCGATTGGCGTCAGGGATTTTGAGAAACTAAGGGAAGACGGATATCTTTATGTTGACAAGACTGCTTTGATCTACAAGCTGGTTCATTCAGGAAGCTGTTATTTTCTTTGCAGGCCAAGAAGTTTTGGGAAAAGCCTCCTGCTGTCAACTCTTGAGGCATATTTCAAGGGCCGCCGGGACCTGTTCCAGGGTCTTGCAATTGAATCAATGGAAAAGGAATGGGCCCTTCATACTGTAATAAAGCTAGATTTCTCGTCATCTGTTTATTCCAGGGAGGGTGCCCTGGAGGATGAGCTTGATGCGATTCTAAGCGAATATGAGGAAGTTTACGGGCATCAGGAATGGAATCATACATTCGGGCGCAGGCTCCATTCTATTATCCGCCGGGCCTACGAGAAACACGGTAAGCCGGTTGCCCTTCTTGTTGATGATTATGACAGGCCGATCATAGATGCTCTTTTCTCAGACCTCAGGGAACACAATTCCCAGATCTTGAACGAGCTTTTTGCCGCAGTGCTTAGCAATGATTTCTACCTGAAGTTTGTCTTCATAACAGGAATTTCCAAGACTGCTTCGGATAATTTCATACGCGGATCAATGCAGACAAGGGACATCTCGCTTTATCCGGCATATGGTGATTTGTGTGGAATCACACCTCCGGAACTGGAAGCGGCTGTTCAAACCTTGACTGCCATTCAGGAAAAGAATCAGCGCAAGAAAGATGCCGCAGAGGAAGTGGACGCAGATCTTCCGGTTGTGGATACAGGAACGATTTTTGATACTCTTGACCGTTGTTTTGGAGGTTACCGTTTTGCTCCAGAGGCTGAGATGGTTTACAATCCATATTCAATCTGGACGGCCCTCGACTTTAATTCCGAGAGGGACTTTAACGACGGACAGATCATGCATTCAAGCTGGCTTGAACTTGGAAGGCCGGATGCACTTGTTGACCTGCTGATAAGGCGAGAATACGATCTGTTCAATATTATTTACGGAACGGAGCTTCCCCGGAACAAGCTGGTTGAATACAATCCTTCCTCAAAAAACATTCTACCTCTTTTATTCCAGGCTGGATATATGACTATCAGGGGAGGTAATTCTGTTGTGCTTTCCACGTCAATGCCCAATGCCGAGGTCGTGGAAGGAATTCTTGAGGCCATGCTGCCTCACTTTGCGCGCATAGACAGCGGATCAACTTCAACAGCCCTTCTATCATCTTTTGAGGTACTGCTTAGGAATAAGAATGTCGGTGGCTTTATTACAAAGTTGCAGGAAACGATAGTAAATCCATATTCCGACAAACAGCGTTTTAACGACGAATACATGTTCAAGCTGCTTTTCCACATTATTGCAAACCTCCTGGGAACGGATGTTTCAAGCGGCATCACATCCAGCGACATCATGTTCCGTGTTCCTGATGGGGAAGGGGACTGGATAACATATATCTTTGCGCTCAAGATGGACAAGGGGCTTGCCATTCAGGAAGTGACGGAGGATGCTTTTGCCAGAATAGAGGAAAAGGGCTACGAGGAACAGATGGCTGTGGATGAAAAAAAATGTGTCAAGGTCGTCGTTGTCTTCAGCTCAGAAAAAGGCGGCATTGCAGGATGGACGGCAAAATAAAATGGCTGCTGCATGTACTGTTGCTTACAGTTTTGATGCTGCCAGGTTGCAAGAAAAAACCATATGAATACGGAAAAATAGAATCTCCGGACGTGCTTGCCTCAGTTGAACAGGCACAGGAAATTCTGGAGCTGCCGCAGCTAAAGGGTTCACATAAAATCACGGTGGATTATGAACTGGACAAGGATGGCTGTGATCGGCTGATTCAGGAGATATCAAAAAGACCCGATACCCGCATCCAGCTGGATCTTCATGCTGCAGAGGTGCCTGCGGGATCCTTCAGGGATGTTAAGCTGCCGGATGACCTGTTTTCCGGAATGAAAAATATTGTATCTGTCATATTACCGGACAATCTCCTTACTGTCTCAAAAAATTTGTTCAGGGACTGTGTATCCCTTTCTGCAGTAACTTTACCGGAACGCTTGACGGCAATAGAGGGGGGTGCTTTTTCCGGTTGCGTTTCCCTTAAGCAAATAAATGCATCCGACCAGGGAATATACATTTTCTCATATAGTGGCGATGGCCTTGAATATCCGCTTGAAGGAAGTCCAATTTCTTCGGCTCAGGTAAACTGTGGTAAGAATGTACTGGGATACAAGGACTGGTATGATTACTGCTGGAATTTCAGCAAGGCGATAGAACCCAAACCCGTTACTTTTGCAGGCATAAAGGCAAGTTCATCCCAGGAAGGATACGGTCCGGAAAATCTTGCGGACGGCTCATGGCATTCCTGGTTTGAGGCGGAACAAGACAGCGGGGTTGGAACGGAAATCCTCATGCAGTTTACAAGACGCACGCCTGTAAGCACGATTACTTTTAAGAACGGAAACGGCAACACGGAGAACTTCTGGAAAACAAACCGGGTAAAGCTCCTGGACATTTATTTTGGAAATGAGAAAGTGCCCCTTTCCATCATTTTGGAAGATACGATGGAAAGCCAGACCTTTAAGTTTTTGTACGGATACAGGAAACTTGCCCAATACGACAGCATCCGTATGGTCATAAGATCTGTTTATCCAGGCGATGATTCTGATGAAACATGCTTGGCGGAGATTAGCGTCAACTCAGATGGTGATTACGAGGCAGATCCATATACATCAGTGCTTGAGCAATCTTTTAATGAAATCTTCCAGGACGATCGGCTTAAAAAACATATGTGGCGTGAAAAAGGTTTTGATCCGGTGATGATTTCATTCATGGAGGACACGGATGCCGGAAACAAGGTGACATCAGATTTCTCTTGTTCGGTTTACCGCAACGGCCAATGGCTGGATGCAATGGACTCTGTAGGAAAGAACATCAAATATGTTTTTGATAAGGCAGATGAGCTTGGATTAAAAACATTAATGTCATTTTACGAGATGGAAGATGATGAACAGACTCCATGGGGCAACTATGATTTCATGGTTCAGATGATGCGCCCAGTTGAATTACTCCCAGATGCACCATATGCAAAACCATGGCTTTTTAAATTTGACCAGGAATCATTTGTAACCGTTGAAAAAAACTCACTCAATTATGAAAAGATTACGGTTGATGTCCATGATTTTGAATCAACAGTAAAGGTCCTTGATGAGCATGGCCTGTATGATATCATTCTGACCGGGCAACTTGACCAGTCATTTTTCGATGCAATGTATCGGCTTCTTCCGCCAGACATAGAGCTTTCAAAAAACAGGAACATGAATCTAGACATGAGCCGCTGTACTTTTTCGCCGGCGCTTCAGGACACGATAGGGGAGGGCTCAATCCGAGGTTACTTCAATACCCTTACGCTGCCTTTATCTACAAAAGGAATCGAGAGGGGAGCGATAACGGTTGCCGCAAAAAAAATCCTGATACCATCATCGGTTCAAAAGATAGAGGCGGGTGCCTTTGTTTCCGCAAACGGAAATCTTTATGATTCCTATGCATCCTCAATTCAATTTGTCGAGAACGGGAATCCAGGACCTTATTCCATTCAGGAGGATCTGATTCTGGAGAAGATACCGGGCAGTTCGGTCAAGAGGGTGGTTTTATACTGTGGAGGCAAGACAAGGGCGAATGACCAGCTTGTCATACCTAATTCAGTTGTTGAGATTTCTCCATACAGCTTTTATGCCTCAGAGATAGAGGAGATAGTATTCCCGCATGATTTCTTCATGGCCGGAGAACACTGTTTTGATCTTATGAAAACCATCCGTATCGACTTGACTCAATGCGACGTAACAGAATTTGATTTGACAACCGTAAGACAGTTTAGTATCATAACGGCCTCAAATGATGAGGTTCAACTTGACGGGAACCTTTTATGCGTAACGGCATCGGGAAAAATGACAGACAATCTTATCCAACGTATAGAAGATGAACTCAGTACAAGGACAGACAAAATGATTTATCTTGACTTGAGCAACACTGTCCTGCAGGTAAATGAAAAAGCCCAGAAATTCCAGCCGCTTCCAGATTTCTTCCTGTACAATCATCCGAATCTGCAATGGCTTACATTAGGGCAATACAATTATCTTCCAAGCAACACATGCCGCGATTGTCCCAACCTGAAATGGGTTCAGTTCATTCAGGAACCGGGGAAGATTGCATCTCCGGCGTTTAAGGGTGCACATGCAAATGCCGTGGCTGTTGTAAATGGGAAAACATATGGTTTATGGGCCTATGCACAGTCATTGAACTGAAATAACTGATGGTAGAATTAAAGATTGAGATTAAATCAGATATGTGGTATAATATAAAAATATGGGAGATTTAGAGGAAAACTAGGTCAAGATGGAAAAACGAAAGAATCTAGCGAAATTCGCCACATTTATCAGAAATGCTCTTATTGTACTTGGCAGTCTTCTTATTCTTGTTGCCCTCATGCTTTTGATTTTCTATTTTGTTTTTAATCCTTCTCTTCAGCAAAAGCAGGCTTCCTCAATTACGGAACCCATATGGTCAAAGCATAAGGTTCTTTACATTGATTCATTCTCACCGACTTATCCTTCTTATGATCTCCAGGAAAAGGGAATTCAGGAAGGACTTTATCCGAACAACATAAGTTATGATGTTGTCTATATGGATTCCAAGAATTACGGTACCGATGAGGATATAGATCAATTCTATCGTTTTTTCAAGGAAAGATATCCTGACATAAAAAGCAGATATGATGGGGTCATCGCAGGAGATGATGCCGCATTAAGATTCATACAGGCTTATCAGGAAGAATTATTTAACGGGGTTCCAATTGTTTTCTATGGGGTTAAAAATATCGAAATTGCAGAAGCAGCTGCAAAGTCTCCGTTTATTACAGGCTTTACAGAAGAAAGCTATCTAAACGATACTTTTGATCTAGCGAGTCAGCTTTTGCCTCAGGCAACAAAAATAGTTGCCATCTATGATAATACACCTGTTGGTCAGGGAGATAAAAATCTTTTTTTCAGTTTTGCATCCCAATATCCTGACTTTACATTTAGCGGAATCAATACAAGTGAATGTACAAGAAAAGAATTTGAGGAAAAACTTGAAGAACTTAGCGGAGATGTCATTTTAATTTATCTGAGTGCATTTCAGGATGCAGAATCAAATTATTATACAATCCCCGAAAGCCTCTACATAATTCTCGAACACACACATATTCCAATTTTCAGAAATTATTCGGAAGGGCAGGGGAATGGAATTCTTGGTGGAACTCAAATGAATTTCACCGAGCAGTGTAAGATGACTGGAGAATTGATGGCAGAGATTCTTGACGGCCGTGACATCTCCGAGATTCCGCTTAACAAGAAAACTCCAGGCTTCATTGTTTATGATTACAACATGATGAAGAAGTTCAATCTGGACATCGGGCTTCTACCTCCTGAGACAATTTTACTTAACCAGCCAATTAATGTATTCAAGGAGTATAGGGAAATTCTTTTGCCTATTGCCCTTACGATCTGCGGACTTATAGTAATTCTTGCCGGATTTGTAATCAATTATGCTCTGCTTAAGGCTGTTGAGCGTCAGCTTGAATATGATGCCAATTATGACATACTACTTGAAATCCCTAACCGTCAGGCCGCTGAACGATATCTTGAAAAACAGCTTGAAAAACATCTTCCCATAGCAATAGTAAGGATGGATTTGGATCATTTTAAATCACTTAATGAAACATATGGACATCAGATTGGAGATGATTATTTAAAGCATTGCGCAAATCTTTTCAAGGAATATGCAGAGACAAATTCATTTTACATTTCCAGATACAGTGGTGATGAATTCATAATGTATGTTAACCGTCACATTTATTCTGAATATGATGATGCAGTTTTAGGAATTCATAAACTTTTCCATAATGCAATGACTGTCGGAATGGAAGAAGTTCGTGCTACCATTTCCATAGGTGTCGCAAATTCTCAGCCGAATTCAACTGTTAGTTCCTTGTTTTTAAGTGCGGACATAGCGATTACTCATGCCAAGGAAAATGGCAGGAACTGTACGATTCTTTTCTCAGAAGAAATAGAAAGACATGTTGCAATGGTAAACAACACAAGGGCAAAGATAATTGATGCAATAGAAAGCGATGGTTTTTACATGTTGTATCAGCCGAAAATCGAAACGGCGACAAAAGAACTTGTTGGTTTTGAAGCACTCATACGCATGAAAAATGAAACGCTTTCTCCTGGTGTATTTGTTCCAATAGCAGAGCAGAGTGGTTTCATCACACAGATAGGACGCATGGCCACAGAATATACAATCAGGCAGCTTGCACAATGGCGTGATCAGGGAATAGAGTTAAAACCGATTTCAATCAACTATTCAAGAAATCAACTGAATGATACTGGCTATGTAAACTTCCTTAAGGCAATGCTAAAGAAATATGACGTGGATCCTAAATACATTGAGATTGAGATTACAGAAGGTTTGTTCATGGAAACCTCGCGTCAAGTTGATAATCTATTTGTTCAATTTCAGGCCCTCGGTGTAAAAATCCTTATGGATGATTTTGGAACAGGATATTCCTCTCTTGGATATCTGACATACATTCCTGTAGACATAATCAAGCTTGATAAATCTCTAGTTGATACTTATTTAGTTGAAGGAAAAGAATCAATAATAAAAGATATTGTCAATCTCGCTCATGATATCGGTAAAAAACTTATTATCGAAGGTGTTGAAGAAGAATGGCAGTTTGAAATGCTTAAGGAATTTGGAGCTGATGTTATACAGGGTTATTATTTCAGTCAACCGTTGCCACCAGAACAAGCATATAAATGGCATGTTTGATATAAAAGAAAATATAGGAGTGTATTTATTATGAAGAAAATTAAAACTTTGCTCGTTACGTTTTTGTGTTCGGTTTTTGTTCTAACAGTTTTTTCTTGCTCAACTACCGTTCCTGTTAAGGTAAAGAGGCCCGCTAAACTTGACATGCAGGGTGCCAGAACTCTTGCAGTTCTTCCTTTCCAGCCCAAGTATGTTGATCCTACTCTCAGTCAGAGCAGCATGAGGGGTATCTTTTCCAGCAGTAACAGCAACGACAAGGACATCCGAGATAAAGAGGAAATCTGCTCAAACCTTACATATGCACTGGAAGAAACTCTTGCATCAACAGAGTATTACGAGCTTCAGAATTCAACAAGGGTCAAAGTTGCTCTAGAACGTGGAACTGAAATACCTGCAGATGCATATCTCTACGGTTATATTTCAGATTATCAGGTCACTGATGAAATTCAAAACCAGAAACAATTGCAGAGTTTGGAGGAAGAGATTCCAATTTACCGCCGTCATGTTAAAGGACGAATTGTATATCAAGTTATTAACGCATCAACAAACCGCGTCATTTCAACCGACTATATGACTTTTGATTCTTATGGTGATAAAAGGGACGCAAATAAAAACAAGCTTGAAACACCTTATCAGATTATAAGATCTGATATCAACAGCCTGGTTCTCAAAATCGGTAAACAGATTCAGCCTTATTATGAAACAGTTAATTTGTCTCTTCTTTCTGATAAGACTAAAAATCCTGAGATGAAGATTGCAGATAATCTTGCAAGCCGTGGATATATAGAAGAGGCTCAGCAGAAGTTTGAGGAGATTTATCATGAAGACGGTAATTTCTCTGCAGGTTACAATTCAGCTCTCTTGCTCCAGGCACAGGGCAGATTGGATGAAGCTAAGAGTCAAATGCAAGAGCTTGTTTCAATTACTGGTGACAGAAAAGCAATTAATGCCCTTAAGAATATTGAATATGAGATGTCTCAGCAAGAGAAATTACAGGCACAGGAATTATTCAGATAATCATATGACTTTATTATAGCAACGACTATTAAGGCTGTCTGTTATAGGGCAGCCTTTTTTATATCTTCTGCTGTTCAATTACATTAAACAATCTTCTGACAATCATTTTTCATTATATGATCATCAATCCTTTATCAGCTTAATAGTTAAATATCTGCAGTATCATTCAAGCTTTTTACAGCCTGAAAAACCA
>JAEEIU010000035.1 GCA_016281495.1 Treponema sp.
CTACGACAGGCTTTATCACCTTACCGGAACACTAGACAATACTTTCTTCAATAATTACATAAAGGGATTTTTTAATAAAGATAAACTTGAAAAAATGATGTCCTGCTACTCCACAACCACAGGAATCAGTGTAGACCTTTCCGGTGAAAGACCCGCATATAGAAAAAAGACGGCTGTATCATACGTTGAATCGTCCGCTGGCCCGGAAGTGACTTCAGGAGGAAACTTCTCTTCAGGTACATGCTACATGAATGATGGAAATAAACTTTTAAACATAGGAAAAATTGACTGGATGGATGTCATAATTGATGTTGATTACAAAAAAGTTGTTTCATTATATGGAAGTGGATTGAAAATCAGCGTAAAGGAATTCGATGAGGACAATTGCGTGCTTGACATAGATGACGGAAGGTATACGGTCAGCTATGATTTTAAAGGGATAACTCATAATGACATTAATGATGATAAAGAAGAAACTGCATATTTGTATTATTATAAAAATGCTGACGTTACCATTGAATATTCACCTGACAAGACCTATGACGTTGATAAAGGTTATGTCACCCTGCTTGAAGCGACAGCCGAAGGACTTGCAAAGACTTCTTTCAAGCTATGGTTCCCGGACGGAAGAAGCACTTTCAATACCAAATACGATTTTGATACGACAAACCTGAGTGATGGCAAAGAGGCCATGCTTACTGTATATAAGGATGATAAGGAAACTATCTACATAAAGGATAATGATACATTCCTTTACGGCGGAAAGTACGGATGGTACTATGGAATCTGGACGGGAAGTGAGAAAGAGCATCCCCTTACGGAAATGAACATCGAAAGTACTTTCAGAAATACTGAAGGCAGTGATGACTATAAAGATTATGTAGTTGGCGAAAAACTAGGCAAAGATGAAATAAAAGAACGTGGTACGAAAAAGTCTGAAGACCTAGAAAAAAACAAGGATACCTTGGAACCTGCCTACGCTTTTGGAGGATACCTTCCTGAAAAAAAGGAAAAGGATGACGAATTAGAATTACGGCTTGAGGGAACAGTGTCTACGTATATGGTGGAGAAGGTCCATGACGTCAACGGCGTCCTCAATTCTGAACCCACACCGGAAGTGTCAAGTCCCTTCATCAGTGCTGGTAAAATCCGATGCAACAGGCTTGGAGGAGCCTCTTACTTCAACATAGAGGTTATCCCGGAGGCATCAGGTACAACAAGGATGGCCCTGCAGAAAACTATGAACACAGGGACGGACGTGACATCGGGTCCCCAGGTGTCATTTAGTGTTTTTAATACACCCACATCTACAGAAAACAGCGGTAGCGCATGGATGGTCCAGAGCATGCAGGACGTGAACTCTGATAGGATACCTGACGTTCTGATAATCGAAGGAGATGGATGTCACGTTTATTTCGGAAGCGTTGATTCCGAGGGAAACATAGAATATCCTGAAAAATCAGTAAATATGTCTGAAGAAATACTGAAACTTACTGAGAATTACAACACTTCCAATTCGACAGGATTCTCCTTCAGTCACTCAGGTGCAATACAGACAATCTATTCGCCAAGCGGAAAGGTCAAGGGAATTAGTCTTACAAACGGAATCAGTGGCTCAGTTTTTAACGGAACGAATGAAACCACGGCGACTCTCATGGACATCAACGCTGACGGTATCACGGATTATGTGCATTATGATTCTGAACATAGTATAAAGGCAGTATATCTTGGTACCGGTTCTGACTTCATAAAAGGAACTTTTGAATATGGATTTGAAAACACAAGCGAGGGACATGTATCCGGCAGTTCAGGAAGCTTCAGTTTGGGAAGCAGTATTCCGGCGGTTGCAGGAAGTGACAACAGTGCTTCCCAAAACCTAAAGTCCAGCATTTCCGGTGATGTCGGTGTGAGCGTGAGCACCAGCTCAAGCGTGCAGGACTTCATGCTCATGGATGTGAACGGAGATGGACTTGCCGATGCCGTAAGGAAGTCAGAAGAACCAGATGACGGCTCCGGCATCATCTATGATGTATTCTTTAATACCGGGTCTGAAGTAAAGAAGACGAAAACTCCCTTTAAACTAAAGATACCAAAATGGTCGGAAGGCAAGAATGAAAACCTTTCCATGGGAAAAATCGAAGTAAACAATCAGGCGATAAACGGAAACAAAATATCCGGTGGCAATGACACTGTCAAACTTAACGAGGCCGAGACAATTGAACTTAGTGACTTCAACAAGGACATCGATTCCCTTGACTGCTCGGTAACGGCATCGGTAAATACCAGCGGAAATCTGGCGGTAAACGTCAATGTTTCGATTCCTGTATTTACTGAATTATGCATTAACATCACCGCAAACGTAGGTGGAGGTGTCAATGGCGGTAGCACGACAACCAGTGCAACCGTAAAGATGATTGACATGGACGGAGACGGACTTGCAGACCACGTACTAAATGTAGCGGGACAAGGGATCTGGTGGAAGAGGAACATGATGGGAAAGGTCGGACTTCTGAACCGGATAACACTCCCCCAGGGTGGCAACATTCAGATAGATTACTCTGAAAAATACGGAACACGAGACAACCCCAACTTCAAGTACGTGATGTCAAAAGTTACTGTCAATGACGGCACGGACGGAACGGGCCCTCTACCGGAAATTAAGCATGGGGCACACTCAGTAACCACGCTCTATGAATATGACGGAGGATATTATGACAGGAAAAGAAAGGACTTCTACGGATTCAGGACTGTAAAGACAACCTTTGCAGACGGAACCTATCAGGTGGATGAATACTACAACCGTGAGTATTACTCCAAGTGTGTGCCTGAGGTTAGCACCCTGTATGCGAAAAAAGAAACAGAAGCACCCGACAAAGAGGGGGCAATCCTCTCAAAGTCATGGACGACATTATGTGAAGCCCCATTGGTCCTGCCTAAAAAGGAAGAGTCATGGACATACGAGAAGACAAGCGGTGGAGACAATTTCATACACACTGCTGCTGAATATGTCTACGACTCAATGGGTAACTGCACGGATATTACACAGAGCTTTGATGACGGAACAAAACTCAGTGCAAAAATCAGGTATGAAGACATAAATCCCAATTCCTACATAATGGGTCTGCCTGTCGACATAAAGGTGTACGGAACAGGCGGAAGCCAGCTACTGCGTCACCGTACAGGAAAGTATGACGGCAAGGGCCAGCTTGTGGAGCTTCACCAGTATTATAGTGAGACAGGTTACATCACCAACAGGCTGACATATGATAAATATGGTAACATAAGCTCTGTGGTGGACAATCAGGGGGCAACAATCTCCTATATGTATGATGGTGCAGAGAACATGTTCCCCACGGAAATCTCACAGTACGGTAAAGATACCGACACATATACCGGTAAGGTTGAGTACTACATTGACACACAGACAAAGGCAATTGAGACGGACTGCAACGGAAACACCATGACGTATAAGTATGATGACTGGCAGAGGATCTCAGAAATCTTCACGGCCTATGACGGAGAAACTCCTGCGGTAAGCTATGAGTATCATACCCCTGTTGAAGCCATAGACGGCAATAGGGAATTGTGGTATGCTGTAACAAACAACAAGGTCTCGTTTGATGTTTCAGACAGAAAAATCATACAGACTGTAGTTCAGGTTGACGGACTGGGACGTGCGGTGCGTACCGCAAAGACAGGCTGTGTAAACGGAGAGGACGGTTGGAACGCAAGCGGTGCCGTGGAATACGACGTCAAGGGTAGGACCGTGAAGGAAGGTATGACGGAGTTCATCTCAGGAAAAGATTTAACTGCCTTACTCAACTCAAGTCCAAAAATGACACAGCTGTATAACTCGTATGATTACGATGAAAAGGACCGTCAGATAAAGACCGTGCTTCCCGACGGTTCGGAACAGCATGCCACATTTGAGATAAAGAATGGAAAAGCTGTCGTCAGCTCAACCGACTTTTACAGGGAAAAGGAGCATTCTGTCACAGTGGACGATAAGACAACTGTTTATGGGGTAGATCCTCTTAAATGCATTTCCGTGCAGGAGACCGATTCACGCGGCAACATAGTCCGTGTGGCAAAGCTGGATCCAGATGGAAAGCAGCTCACGGAAGTGACCTACCTCTACAACGAGATGGGAGAGATGCTCAAGGCCTTTGATGCGAAAGGATATCCGGTGACAGTCGAATATGATCTTCTGGGACGCAGGACTTCACTTGAAAGTCTGGACAGTGGGCGGCAGGAATTCTTCTATGACGGAAGCTCTAACCTTGTACGTGAGAATAACTCCGTTCTTCGTGAAAAACACAAGCAGATAGTCTATGAGTACGACGGACTTAACAGGCTTACAACAATTGATTATCCGGAAACAAAGGATACCGTCTACAAATATGGCAGAAAGAATGCCCCGCATGGTGCCGCAGGAAAGATAGCTTCTATAAGTGATGCCTCAGGAACCATTGAATATGAATACGGAAAACTTGGCGAGGTAACAAAGGAAACGAGAACTCTCAATACTCATCTTAACGGAAGGAAAAAGACGGAAACGGCCGTTATGGAATACCGCTCCGACTATCTTGGACGCATGGAGTGGATAAAGTATCCCGACGAAGAGACTGTTACCTACGGATATGACAACGGTGGACAGGTAGTAAGCGTCACCGGAAAAAAGCCGACCACGACCGATACATTCAATTATGTAACCAACATCCTTTATGATGAATACGGGCAGCGTAAGAAAATTGTATACGGCAACGGCACTTACACGGAGTACAGCTATGACCCTGCAAGAAGGTGGCTTGATACAATAAAGACACAAAATAAATGGGGCGAAGTGTTTCAGAACATAAACTACACATTCGACGGAGTTGGTAACGTTCTTGGCTACGAGAATGACTGTCTGGATTCCGTAAGTGGCAAGTACAAGACAAGCCAGACATACAGCTACGATGATTTGTATCAGCTGATTAAGGTAAACGGAGAGACAACCTATAATCCGTATCAGTCGTCTGTTCCTGAATTTAAATCGACATATACCCAAATCTTCGAGTTTGATTCTGACGGATTGGGAAACATGATTGGCAAGGTTTCCAGTGAAACTGTAAATCCTTCGGTATCTATTGGCGACAACCTCAATTACAGCTTCGGTTATGTCTACGACACAAAATATGCCCATCGTCTTATAAATGTTGATAACCGCTACTACAAATATGATTCAAACGGAAACGTAATCTGCGAACAGGAAGGAAAATTTGACGGTGAAGAACCTGAGACCTACCACAAGATAAACACGGAAGCAGAGGGCGTTTACTCCACTGACTACGGTTGGGGATTGTACAGGGAGAAATCAGGAGGCAAGAGTTCATCATCAAACAAATACCGCAGGGAATATACATGGGATGAGAGAAACCTGCTGATAGGTTCAGTTGACCCAGGCCACACGACATCGTACATTTACGGTCAGGATGGACAGCGTAGCAATAAGTACACATCATCAAGCGAGACACTCTACTTCAACAAGATGTGGACTCTGCACACGGATTCCGGGAATGCCGCGGAAGGCGGCCAGTTTGCCAAGAACATATATCTTGGTGACACACGGATCGTAACGAAACTATCCAGTCCAACAGAAATGACAATCCATGAGGAATATTTCAAGCAATATTACTATCACTCCGACCATCTGGGTTCTGCATCCCTGATTACGGATTACGATGGTTATGAATATCAAAGGATCGAATACACGCCATACGGTGAAACCTGGGTTGAAAAGTTTGCTCCCAAGTCAGAACATCTTGCCAACCTGAACTTCCTCCCCTACAAGTTCACCGGAAAGGAGATGGACGAGGAGACAGGCCTGTATTACTATGGGGCCCGATACCTGGACCCCAAGTACAGCCGATGGATCAGCACGGATCCGGCCCTGGGCGAGTATGTGCCACAGGCTCCAATAAACGATGAAGCTAAAAAACATAATCAGAATCTTCCTGGTCTTGGTGGAGTTTTCAATCCAGTTA